>NZ_CP017146.1:0-670521 GCF_009930795.1 Marisediminicola antarctica | reverse complement strand
GTCACGGTGAGGGCGAACGGGCGGAACAGCTCGCCGGTAATGTCGCCGACGAGGGCGAGCGGCAGGAACACGGCGACGGTCGTGACGGTCGACGCGGTGATCGCGGCGGCGACCTCCTTGACGGCGGTGGAGATCGCGACGAGCTTGGTCTCGCCGAGGCCGAGGTGCCGCTTGATGTTCTCGATGACGACGATGGAGTCGTCGACGACGCGCCCGATCGCAATGGTGAGCGCGCCGAGGGTGATGATGTTGAGGGTGTAGCCGGCCGCGTACATACCGATGAAGGTGATGAGCACCGATGCGGGGATTGAGATCGCGGTGACGAGGGTCGCGCGCACCGAGAGCAGGAACACGAGGATCACCAGCACGGCGAAGAGCAGGCCGAGCGCGCCCTCGGTGGCCAGCGACTCGATCGACTGCTCGATGAACGGCGCCTGGTCGAAGACGACGGTGAACTGGGTGTTGTTGGCGAGGGCATCCTCGAGTTCGGGGATGAGCTCCTGCACCGCCTCGGACACCGCGACCGTGTTGCCCGCTGGCGTCTTCGTGACCGCGATCGTGAGCGAGGGCTCGCCGTTGACGCGGGAGATTCCGGTGACCGGCTCGTCGGCGACGGTGACCGTGGACACGCTCGCTATCGTGACGACGCTGCCGTCGGTGGAGGTGGCGCCGACGAGCGGGAGCTGCCCGATCTCGTCGGCCGAGCCGAGGCGTGCCCCCGTCTGCACGGTGAGCGTCTGGTCGTTCTCGGTGATCGCGCCAGCTGGCAGCAGGGTGCCGTTGGCGTCGAGGGCGTCGCGGATGGCCTGGTTGTCGACTCCGGCGGCGGCGACCGCGGCGGCATCCGGGGTGATCTGGACGCGCTGCTCGCTGACGCCGAGCAGGTCGGCCTCGCGCACACCCTCGAGACCCTGGATGTCGTTGAGCGTGGAGTTCTCGAGCTGGGCCGTGAGCTCGTTCGGCGACAGGTCGCTGGTGACGGCGATCTGGATCACCGGGAGGTCTTCGATGCTTCCGGTGACGACCTGCGGGTCGATGCCGTCGGGAAGCAGCGACGAGATGCGGTTGATCGCCTGGGTGACCTTCTGGTCGGCGGTGGCGATGTCGGTGCCGTAGGCGAAGGTGGCCGAGACGGTGGAGAAGTTGGTGTTCGAGGTCGCAGTGGTGCCCTCGAGCCCGGGGACACCCTGGATCGCGGTCTCGATCGGGGTGCTGACGTCTTCGTTGACGACCTCGGGCGCGGCGCCGGGGTACGGCGTGACGACGACCAGCTGGGGGAAGGACACGCTCGGGATCAGCTCCTGCTTGAGCAGTCCGAGCGAGATCGAGCCGAAAACGGCAACGACAATGGTGACGAGGGCGATCAGTGCGCGGTTGCGCAGGCTGAATACCGACAGAAAATGCACGAAGTGTCTCCCGAGGCTCGGCGCCGCTCCGCGGCGCTCGACTAACGAGCACGACCGCGTGCCCCTCGTGAATTGTGTCACCCGTGACTGAGAGTCTGCGCACTCCCGTGGGGGTGATTGGTGGGGAGACGACCCGCGCGGGTGAGCCTCCGCAGGAGATTCTGCGGCACGCCGCCGAAGCTGGCGCGACAGCTCGGCGTGGCGCAGAATCTCCTGTTGGGCGGTCGCGCGGGTCGACTTCCACGGTCGCTCGGGTCGACCTCATCCGCGATGCGTGCAGAACTCAGGGGAAACGGCGCGCGGCAGCATCCGGCGCCCGTGGTTGAGGGGACGTAATCGCGATGGCGGCGGGTTGGCCTGATTAATCGACGTGGATGCCCTGGGGCCCACCTACGCAGGTGGGTAGACGCTGGACAAGTGACGAGACTGGGGCGTCGGGCGCGGTTCGACGGCGAGACGACTCGCGCGCGTGAGCCTCCGCAGGAGATTCTGCGGCACGCCGCCGAAGCTGGCGCGACAGCTCGGCGTGGCGCAGAATCTCCTGTGGTGCCGTCGCGCGGGTCGACGTTCGCGCTCGCGCGGGTCGACGACTGCGAGCGCTCGCACCGACTCTTACAGCGCGCGGGATCCGAGCGGCGTACCCTTGAAGCCGCGCAGCCGCAGGCTGTTGCTCACCACGAACACCGACGAGAACGCCATCGCGGCGCCGGCCAGCAGCGGGTTGAGCAGCCCGAGCATCGCGATCGGAATCGCCGCCACGTTGTACGCGAAGGCCCAGAACAGGTTGCCCTTGATCGTGCCGAGCGTGCGGCGGGCGAGCCGGATCGCGTCGCCGACCACGACAAGGTCGCCGCTCATCACGGTGATGTCGCTCGCCGCGATCGCGGCATCCGTTCCCGCGCCCATCGCGATGCCGAGGTCGGCCGCCGCGAGCGCCGCCGCGTCGTTGACGCCGTCACCGACCATGGCGACGACGCGTCCGCGGGACTGTAGCTCGCGGATCGCCTCGAGCTTGCCCTGGGGGGTGATGCCGGCGCGCACGTCGTCGATTCCGACGGATGCCGCGACCGACCCTGCTGCACCTGCGTTGTCACCGCTGAGCAGCACGGGCTCGAGCCCGAGCTTCTTGAAGTAGGCGATCGCCGCAGCGCTCGACTCCTTCACGGTGTCGCTCACGACGAACACTCCGCGGGCGGCCCCGTCCCACGCGGTCACGACGGCGGTGCTACCCGCGAGCTCGGCGGCGGCCACGGCGTCGCGCAGCGCGTCGGGGAGCTCGATCGACCACTCGGCGGCGAGCCAGTCGGCGCGTCCGACTGTGACCAGTCGGCCGTCGACGATGGCCTGCACACCCTGCCCCTGGTGGGAGGCGAACGACTCGGTGGCGCCGAGCTCGATCGCGCGGGTGCGGGCCTCGGCGACAATCGCGCGGGCGACCGGATGCTCGGAGGCGTTCTCGATCGTCGCCGTGATGCGGAGGAGTTCGTCGAGGGCGGCGGCGGATGAGCCGGCACCCGAGACCGCGCCCGCGTCGGCCGGAACGCCGACTGCAGCATCCGCCAGCACGACGTCGACGACGCTCATCTTGCCGGTCGTGATCGTTCCGGTCTTGTCGAGCACAATCGTGTCGATGCGTCGGGTCTGCTCGAGCACCTGCGGGCCGCGGATGAGGATGCCGAGTTGCGAGCCGCGTCCGGTGCCGACGAGCAGCGCGGTCGGGGTCGCGAGACCGAGGGCGCACGGGCAGGCGATGATCAGCGTCGCGACAGCGGCGGTGAAGGCGACCGTGAGCGAGGATCCGAAGAAGGTCCAGGCGAGGAAGGTGCCGATCGCGAGGACGAAAACGACGGGAACGAAGATGGCCGAGACGCGGTCGGCGAGGCGCTGCACTTCGGCCTTGCCGGTCTGCGCCTCCTCGACGAGGCGGCCGAGGCGCGCCAACTCTGTGTCGGAGCCGACGCGAGTGACCTCGACGACGAGCCGTCCGCCCACGTTGACAGTCGCGCCGACGACGCGGTCGCCGACGGTGACCTCGACGGGCACGGACTCGCCGGTGAGCATGCTGGCGTCGACGGCGGATGCTCCGTCGACGATGAGTCCGTCGGTCGCGATCTTCTCCCCCGGGCGCACGACAATGGTGTCGCCGGGCACGAGCGCATCGACCGCGACGGTGGACTCGCGGTCGCCGACCAGGAGGGTCGCCTCGCGCGCGCCGAGTTCGAGCAGGGCGCGCATCGCGGCCCCGGACTCCTTCTTCGCCTTCGCCTCGAAGTAGCGCCCCGCGAGGATGAACACCGTGACGGCGGCGGCGACCTCGAGGTAGATGTCGTGCGCTCCCCCGCCCGGCTCGGTGACGAGCTGGAACGACATGGTCATTCCGGGCACCCCGGCCATTCCGAAGAAGAGGGCATAGAGCGACCAGGTGAACGCGGCGGTCACGCCGACGCTGATGAGGGTGTCCATGGTCGCGGCGCCGTGCCGGGCGTTGGTCCAGGCTGCGCGGTGGAATGGAAGCGCGCCCCAGACCGCGACGGGCGCGGCGAGGGTCAGCGCGAGCCACTGCCAGTTCGTGAACTGCAGCGCCGGGATCATCGACAGCACGAGCACCGGGGCCGCCAGCAGCGCGGAGACGATGAGGCGCAGACGCAGCGCGTCGACCTCATTCTCGCGTGCCGTCTGGGCGTTGCTCGGGGCATCCGTCTCCGCCGCGCGCGGGGGCGCCGGCAGGGTCGCCGTGTATCCGGCGGACTCGACCGCCGCGATGAGGGCGGCCTGGTCGACGCCAGCCGGAACGCGCACGTGCGCCTTCTCGGTGGCGTAGTTGACGCTCGCCTCGACGCCCTCAATGCGGTTCAGCTTGCGCTCCACACGCGTGGCGCACGACCCGCAGGTCATGCCGCCAATCTCGAGGTCTACGTCGGCGAGGCTCATGAGAGGGTGAGCGGTCCGGCGAGTTCGTAGCCGGCCTCGGAGACGGCGGCGGTCGCGGCATCCGCGGGAAGGATCTCGGCACTCACGACCGTCACGGTCGACACGCCGCCCTTGTTCAGGTCGACCTCGACGGATTCGACGCCCTCGAGCGCGGAGAACTCCTCTTTCACGCTGGCGACGCAGTGTCCGCAGGTCATTCCGGTTACCTGGTATTCGGTGGTGGTCATTGTTTTCTCCCTTGGTGGTGGTGCGTTTGGTGTCGTTGTGGTTGGTGGCGGTGTGCTTGCGGTTGGTGGCGGTGTGCGGCGGTCGGTGGCGGTGTGCGGTCGGTGGTGCCGCGCAGCGGTCGTTGTGCGTGCCGGTCAGGAACGGACGAGGCGGGCGATCGCCGCGGATGCTTCGCGCATCTTGTCCTCGCCAACCTGGCCGCCCTCCTTTGCCGCCTCGGCGACGCAGTGGTTGAGATGGTCGTCGAGCAGGCCCAGCGCCACCGTCTCGAGCGCCTTCGTCGCCGCCGACACCTGCGTGAGCACGTCGATGCAGTAGGTGTCTTCTTCGATCATGCGCTGGATGCCGCGCACCTGGCCCTCTGCGCGGCGCAGCCGCTTGAGCAGGTCTTCTTTGTTGGCGACATAACCGTGCTGCATGGGGGTTCCTTCCGGGGCGTGGTTTCAGTATACCCCCGAGGGGTATTTTGTGGTTCGCCGGTCGCGGAGGTCGGGCGGGTTCGGCGGGTTCGGCGGGTTGCGCGGGTTGCGCGGGTTCGGCGGGTTGCGCGGGTTGCGCGGGTTCGGCGGGTTGCGCGGGTTGCGCGGCGACCGCGACGAGACCAAGATGCCCGCACGCGACGTTCGCGCCGACACAGAGCCGCCTGACCCGCAGCATCCGCGGGCACAACGCCGAACAGCGGGCACTGCGCGCCTGCGCGGGTAGTAGAACAGGCGCCACGGAGCCTGAGCACCGAAGAAACCGGCCCGCGCGGGCACTGCGCGCCAACGCGTGTGGCCCACCACCCGCGCGGGCGCGCCCAACCCGCGAACACCAGCCGGAGCCGCAGACACGGCCTTTCGCGCGGGCGCTGCGCGTTCGCGCGGGCAGAACACGTTTCCGCGGGCAGACCGCGTTCGCGCGGGCCTCGTGCCCCGCGTGCCCCTGCGTGTCAAATGAAGGCGAATCCGCTCGCGGCGACCCCCGATCGCATCACGGTGAGCCCGAACGGGAGTACTCGCCTTCATTTGGCACGGGCAGGCGCGGGCAGGCAACGAGTAGGCGCGCGGCGACAGTCGCCCTACTCCTTCACGATCCGCTCCGGATTCAGATCGAGCCGGCGCAGCAGTTGGGCGTTGAGGGCGACCACAACCGTGGACACCGACATGAGCACCGCACCGGCCGCCGGCGAGAGCACGAAGCCCGCGAAGGCGAGCACCCCGGCGGCGAGCGGAACGCTGATGATGTTGTAGCCGGTCGCCCAGGCGAGGTTCTGCCACATCTTGCGGTAGCTCGCCCGGGACAGGTCGATCACCGAGAGCACCGCCCGCGGGTCATTACCCGCGAGCACGACGCCAGCGGACTCGATCGCCACATCCGCGCCCGCGCCGATCGCGATGCCGACCTCAGCCCTCGCCAGCGCGGGGGCGTCGTTCACGCCGTCGCCGACCATCGCGACCTTCAGCTTGCGGGCCTGGAGTTCGGCGACCTTGGCATCCTTGTCTTTCGGAAGCACCTCGGCGAAGACCTCGTCGATGTCGAGCTCGCGCGCGACCCGGTCCGCGACCTGTTGGGCGTCGCCGGTGATCATCGCGACGCGCACCCCGCGGCGGTGCAGCGCCTCGATCGCCTCGCGCGACTCCGCCCGCACCTCGTCCTCGAGCGCGATCGCCCCGATCACCGATCCGTCGCGCACGACGTGCAGCACGGAAGCGCCCGCCGCAACGAATTCCTCGACCCTGGCGGCCATCTCGGCGGGGCTGTCGAGTCCCAGCTCGGTCAGCAGCGCGGGGCCGCCGACCGCGACCGTGCGTCCGTCGACCGTCGCCTGAACGCCGCGCCCGGTCATCGAGCGGAATTCGGTCGCGACCGGGCGGGCGGATGCTGGAGCGGAGGCGTCCCCGCGTGCAGCGCCCGCGGTCGAGGCAACCGCGGCGCCTGGATCGGTACCGTCTGGGCCGGGCCGGCCGACCGCGGCATCCGCCTGCACGCCCGCATCTGCGGGAACAGCATCCACCCGCACGCCCGCACCCGCGGAAGAAGCATCCGCCTGCACGCCCGCACCCGCGGACACAGCATCCGCCCGCACGCCCGCATCTGCTGGAGAAGCATCCGCAGGAACCGCACCCGCAGGCGCAGCACCCGCAGGCGCAGCACCCGCAGGCGCAGCACCCGCAGGCGCAGCACCCGCAGGCGCAGCACCCGCTGGAGCGGCATCCGCTGGCGCGACCTCCGCCGCCCGCACGATCGCCCGGGCGAGCGGGTGCTCGCTGTCCGACTCGACGGCCGCGGCGATGGAGATGAGCTCCCGCTCGGTGACGCCCTGGACGACGGCCGTCGCCGTGACGGCCGGCTCGCCCTTGGTGAGGGTGCCGGTCTTGTCGAAGAGCACGACGTCGACGGTGCGCATGCGCTCGAGGGCCAGGCGGTCCTTGACGAGCACGCCGGCCTTGGCTGCACGCTCCGTGGAGATCGCGATCACGAGTGGGATCGCGAGGCCGAGCGCGTGCGGGCATGCGATGACGAGCACCGTGACGGTGCGGGTGACGGCGTCGTCGGGGCTGCCGAGCACCATCCAGGCAGCAAAGGTGATGACCGCCGCGCCGAGCGCGAAGTAGAACAGGAACCCCGCGGCCCGGTCGGCGAGCGCCTGCGCGCGCGAGGAGCTCTGCTGCGCCTCGGCGACCAGCCGCTGGATGCCGGCGAGCGCGGTGTCGTCTCCGACGGCATTCACCTCGACCCGCAGCGTGTTGTCGGTCGCGACGGTTCCGGCCACGACGGTGTCGCCGATGCCGCGGTGGACCGCGCGGGACTCCCCCGTGATCATCGACTCGTCGACATCCGCCTCGCCCTCGACGACCCGGCCATCGGCGGGCACCCGGGCACCCGGACGCACCAGCACCACGTCACCCGGCGCCAGCTCGGAGATCGCGACCTCGACGACACCGGCATCCGTCACCTTGTCCGTGGAGTCGGGCAGCAGCGCCGCGAGCGCGTCGAGGGCCCCGGATGCTGCCCCCAGCGCCCGCATCTCGAGCCAGTGCCCGAGCAGCATGATGACGATGAGCAGCGCGAGCTCCCACCAGAAGTCGAGGTCGAAGCCGCCGATCTGGAGGGTCGTGGCCCATGAGGCGACGAACGCGACCGTGATCGCGAGCGAGATGAGCAGCATCATTCCGGGGCGGCGGGACGTCAGCTCACTCCAGCCGCCAGTGAGGAAGGGCCAGCCGCCATAGAGGAAGAGCACGGTGCCGAGAACGGGGGCGATCCAGGTGGATCCGGCGAAGTCGGGGATGTCGTAGCCAAGCAGGCCCGCGAACATCGGGCTGAAGAACACAACCGGCACGCCGAGCACGAGGCTCCACCAGAATTTGCTGCGGAACTGGGCGGCGTGGTCACCGTGGCCCGCATGGCCCACGGATGCGCCGTGGTCGCCGTGCGCGGGCGCATCGACGTTGGCGTGCGGGCCCTCGCCTGCCGGCATCATCGGGGCGTCGTGCGTGTCGTGCGTGTCGTGCGTGTCGTGCTCGTCGTGCGTGTAGCGCGTGTCGCGCGTGTCGCGCTCGGGTCCGTCGTTGCGAGCTTTCATGACGGCAAGCCTACGCCCGTATACCCATAGGGGGTATCCCTCAGAGCCAACTTCGTGCCCCCCACACTTCGCGCGGTCGTTGTTCACACCCGCGGGTGCGATAACCACCGCGCGGGTGAACAACACCCGCGCGGCACACGCGCTCTAGCCAGCGGCCGCGCCCTAGCCAGCAGACGCGCCCTAGCCGGCGGCCGCGCCCTAGGCCAGCGGCCGCGCCCTAGCCAGCAGACGCGCCCTAGCCGGCAGCCGGCAGAGCGGCGAGCAGCTTCTTCATCTCGGAGATTTCCTTCTGCTGGGCGCTCTCGATGGCTTCCGCGAGCGCGACAGCATCCGCGTTCTCGCCGTCGATGATCTGGGGGCTGGCCATGATGATCGCGCCCTCGTGGTGCTCGATCATCTGCTCGAGGTAGAGGCGCTCGGCCTCGGACCCCGTCGCGTCATCGAGCGCCGCCATGTCGTCGTCGGTCATCATGCCGGAGGAGTGGTCCATGCCGGCCATGTCGTCGTCAGCGGTCATCTCGTCGAATCCCCAGGCGACGAGCAGGCCGTTGAGCTGGGCGATCTCGGGCTCCTGCGCGGCCTTGATCTCCTCGGCGAGCGCCACGGTCTCCGCGCTGATCCCGGTCTTCGCGAGAAGGGTGTCACTCATGGCGACGGCCTGCCTGTGGTGCGGAATCATCATCTGGGCGAACATGATGTCGGCCTCATTGAACTCCGCGAGTTCGGCCGCGTTGAGCTCGGTCTCCGGAGCGGATGCCGCGGGCTCGCTCACCGACGCGGGTTCGGTTGGCGCGCACGACGCGAGGGTCAGGGCGGCAACGAGGGCGGCAGATGCGGCGAGTACGGTGCGTGTTCGTGTGCTGGTGCGTGTGCTGGTCATGGTTGTTGTCCGTTCGTATCTGGGAAGTGTACGGTCGCGCCGACGGGGCTGGGCCCTCGGTCGGCAATGTCGGTTCGGCAATGTCGGTGGCGAGCGCTGGCCTAGACGCGGATGACCGACAGAAGAGCGCGTGACGGCGGACGCTCTGCGGCTTCCGTGGCGAACAGCGAAGCAACCGGCGTGGATTCCGCGAGGGCCGGGACTACCGTTCCGGGGAACGCGTGGAGGGTGATGGTCGGCGCCCCCGAGGCGTTGGCCACCCACGAGCAGCACTCCGCGCCGTCGGACGAGGCGCACACCGCGGATGCGCCGTGATCGTGCGCGTCGGCGGTCGCGGTGTCGTGCGCGTGCGCGTCGACGGTCTGAGTGCCGTGATCGTGCGCGTCGATGGTCGCGGCGCCATGATCGTGATCGTGCGCGTCCGCGGTCGCGGTGTCGTGATCGGGCACGGCAAGGTCCGCCTGGTGATCGGTGTCGTACGCGGCTTCCGTCGCGTAGCCGACCGAGTGGTGCGATCCGACAATCGCCGCGGAGGTTCCGAACGCCAGCGAGTGCATCGCGACAAGCGCGAGCACGGCCGCGAGTGCGATCCCGATGAGGAGCGGGAGGGCAGGGCGCAGCGCAGCCTTCATCTCGCCCTCCTTGCTCATTGGTGGCAGTTCGGCATCCCAAACCCACGCACATACCCCTAGAGGGTAGCGCGCCCCAGTTGGGAGTGGGCCGAGTTATCCACGCCCCGCCAGCAACGCATCGCGCACCTCGCGCCGCATGACCTTGCCGATGAGCGAGCGGGGCAGCTCGTCGAGCACGACGACGCGCTTGGGTACCTTGTATCCGGCGAGGCTCTCGCGGCAGAAATTGCGCAGAGCAGCGGAGTCGAAGGTGGCGCCCGCGCGCAGCACGACCGCCGCCGACACCTCCTCGCCGCCCGACTGGTGCGGGAGGCCGACGACCGCGGCGGCCGTGACATCCGGGTGCGCGAGCAGCGCCGCCTCGACCTCGGACGGCGACACATTGAAGCCGCCGGTGATGATGAGCTCCTTCACCCGGTCGACAACGGTGACGAAGCCGTCGGGCGCGACCGTGACGATGTCGCCGGTGCGAAGCCAGCCGTCGAGCATGAGGGTGTGCGCGGTGTCCTCAGGGTTCTGCCAGTACCCGTGAAACACCTGCGGCCCGCGAATCAGCAGCTCCCCCGGCTCACCGTTGGGTCGGTCGATGGTCGGGTCGGCGGGGTCGACGACGCGGATCTCGGTGCTCGGGAACGGTACGCCAACGGTCCCGGGCCTGCGTGACGGCCCCATCGGGTTGCCGAGCGCGACGGGTGAGGACTCGGTCATGCCGTAGCCCTCGACGAGGAGCCCCCCGGTCACGGCCTCCCAGCGCCGCACGGTCTCGAGGGGCAGGCTCATCGCCCCCGAGATCGAGAAGCGGATGCTGCTCAGGTCGACATTCCGCGACTCCGCGGCCGCGGCGAGCTGGTCGTAGATCGGCGGCACGGCCGGCAGGAATGTCGGCGGCGACGTGCGTGCGGCAGCCAGCACGAGGTCGACGTCGAAGCGCGGGAACAGCACGAGCCGCGCGCCGATGCTCATCGCGAAGGTCAGGCACAGGGTGAGCCCGTAGGCGTGAAACAGCGGCAGCACCGCATAGAAGGTCTCCTTGCCCGGGTTCAGCCCGGGAACCCAGGCCTCCCCCTGCGCCGCGTTCGCCCGCAGGTTCGCGTGGGTGAGGATCGCTCCCTTGGGCGTGCCGCTGGTTCCGCTCGTGTACTGCAGCAGCGCGGTGTCGCTCGGCCGGGGAGCCGGATGGCGCTTCGACAGGCGACGTCCGGACACCAGGCGGTCCCAGGTGAACACGTTGCGCCCGGAGGGGGTCGCCGTCATCGCGGCCCGCGCAGTGCGGGCCTTCGGGATCGGCAGGCGCAGCGCGAACCGCTTGCCGAACGGCAGTGCGGAGGTGAGGTCGACCGAGACGATGCGTTCGAGCCGGATATCTTTCGGAAAGCCGGCCACCGTGTCGTAGACCTTGTCCCAGACGATAGCGATTCGCGCGCCGTGGTCCTCGAACTGATGGCGCAGCTCGCGCGCCGTGTAGAGCGGGTTGTGCTCGACGACGATCGCGCCGAGCCGCAACACCGCGTAGAAGGCGACGACGTGCTGCGGACAATTCGGCAGAACGATCGCGACGCGGTCTCCGGCCTTCACCCCGAGCCGGCGCAGTCCCTCGGCCGCGAGTGCGATCTTGTCGCCGAGCTCGTTATAGGTCGTTTCCGCCCCAAAGAACTCGAGCGCGACGTCGCGCCGGTAGTTGGAGACGGCCTCGTCGATCATGTCGACGAGCGTCTGGTTGATCGGCTCGATCTCGTCCGGCACGCCGTCGGCGTAGGCGCTGAGCCAGGGCATTCTGTCGAGGTTGTTCATGGGAATCCTTTCGACGACGGGGTCCAGTATCTGTCATCTTCGCTGGGCGGATGCGGTCGGACTGCCCATCAGACGACGGCGGCCAGATAATTCTGCTCCGGGAGCGGATGCCGCGACAGCGCTCCCCACGCCCGGGCGAGCGACGCGACCGCGCGGTCGGTCTCGTCGGGGGTATAGCTGAACGGTAGCCGCAGGAACCGCTCGAACGCACCGTCGATTCCGAACCGCGGGCCGGAGGCGAGCACCAGACCCTCGTTGCGGGCGGCGAGGGTGAGCTGGGAGCTGGCCGGCCGTCCGAGGTTCACCCAGGTGGTGAGGCCGCCGTTGACGTGCGGCACGGTCCACTGCGGGAGCGCCTCGCCAACGGCGCGCTCGAGGTACGCGCGCCCGAGGCGCAGCTGCTCCCGCCGCCCCGCGAGTACGTCGTCGTACCGGCCGAGCAACTCGATCGCGATGAGCTGCTCGAGGATCGGCGTGCCGAGGTCGCCGGCGGACCGGGCGCGCACAAGCTTCTGGATCAGCTGCGGCTCGGCGCGAATCCACCCGATCCGCACGCCGCCCCAGACGGTCTTGCCGAGCGACCCGATCGAGACCGCCGGGCCGTAGCTGGCGAGCGGCGGCATGGTCTCCGGCTCGTCGATGCCGAGCTCGGCCATGGTCTCGTCGGCGATGATCGTGGTGCCCTGGAGGGCCGCGAGTCCCAGCATCCGCTCCCGGAGCTCGGCGCTCATGACCCGGCCGGTCGGGTTGTGGAAGTCGGGCATCACGTAGGCGAGCGCGGGGCTCGTGCGGCGAAGGCCCTGCTCGAGGGCGTCCTCGTCCCAGCCGCCGTCGCTCGAGACGCCGACCGGAACAAGCCGGGCGCCCGCGCCCCGCAGCGCGTCGTAGGCGTGCGGATAGCTCGGCGACTCGACCAGCGCGCTGTCGCCGCGATCGAGCAGCACCCGCGCGAGCAGCGCGATCGCGTGCTGGGCACCGATCGTGATCATGACCTGCTCGGCGTCGGTCGGCAGGCCCCGGGCGGCGTAGCGATCGGCGACCGCCTGGCGCAGCCGGGGCAGCCCGATCGGGTCGAAACCGGTGTCGGCGAGGTAGGCCGGAAGGGCCTGCGCGGCGCGCACCGCGGCATCCGCCAGCAGGGGGCTCGCGGGCAGGGCCGCCTTGCTGAAGTCGAGAAACCCGGCGCTCGGCTCGTGGAGCGGCACGGGCGCGCGGCCGGGCAGCCGCGCGATGCTGCCGGATCCGCGCACGCTGGAGAGGTAGCCGACCTCGCGCAGCCCGGCGTAGCTCGCGCTGACGGTCGTGCGGCTCACGCCGAGGCGCTGGGCGAGGTCGCGTTCGGCGGGGAGGCGGGCGCCGACGGGGATGCGTCCGTCGAGAACGAGCAGACGGATGCGGTCGGCGAGTGCGGTGTACGCGGGCGCGCTGCTACGCCAATCTTGCAGGAGCAAATCCAATATGCGGGCTGAGATGCTGGACATCAGGCCAGTGTACGAAGATTGGCCTCTTGAGAGAAGACCAATTGAGCGATTGGATGCTCTTATGTCGTTTGTGTTTGCCCGTCGCGTGACGCAGCTGGTCGTTGGCCTTTTTCTCTACGGCTTCGCGATCGCGATGATGATCCAGGCCGGCATCGGCGTCTCGCCGTGGGACGTGCTCTCCCAGGGCGTATCGCTGCGCACCGGCATCCCGTTCGGGTGGGTGACGATTATCATCGGCGCGCTCGTGCTGCTGCTGTGGATCCCGATCCGGCAGAAGCCGGGCGTCGGCACAGTGCTCAACGTGCTGCTCATCGGGCCGAGTGCCGAGGTCGGCTTGGCCGTGCTGCCGCTCGCGACCGAGGTCTGGAGCCAGGTGTTGCTGTTCGCCGGCGGCCTCGCACTCCTCGCCATCGCCACCGGGCTCTACATCGGCGCCCGGTTCGGCCCGGGCCCGCGCGACGGCCTGATGACGGGCATCCACGACCGCTGGGGCGTGCGGTTCTGGATCGTGCGCACCGTGATCGAGGTGACCGTGCTGTCGATCGGCTGGCTGCTCGGCGGCACCGTCGGCGTCGGAACGGTCGCCTTCGCGCTGCTGATCGGGCCGATGGTCAATGTGACGCTGCCGCTGCTGCGGGTGCCTGGGGCTGCTGGTGCAGCTGGGGCTGGGGATGGGGCTGCTGCTGGGACCGGGGCTGGGGCTGGGGCTGCTGGGACCGGGTCGCAGTCCCATCATTCAGGAGTGGCTGGCTAGCTGCCGCTTTCATCATTCAGGAGCGGCTGGCCAGCTGCCGCTTTCATCATTCAGGAGTGGTGACCGGCTCGGCGAGCGGATGCTGGGACTTCGAGCATCCGATCGCTCTCGCCGCACATTTTCCGCGGCAGACGCACCATTCCTGCGCGTACCGGGCGTCCACAGCAAATCACTCCTGAATGAAGAAAGCTGTGTGGGCCTGACAACCCCGGCCACCCGGCGACTCCCACCCCCAACTCCTGAATGATGAAAGTCAGCCCCACCCAGCTGAATGCCGAAAGTCAGCCCAACTCCTGAATGATGAAAGTCAGCCCTTCTCAGCACCCTCCGTCGTGTTCATCAGCCGCTTCTGGAAGATGAAGAACACGACCGCGACCGGGATCGTCATGAGCATCGCCGAGGCGAGCACAATCGGGAACTGGTTGCCCGAGCCAAGCTGGCCCGACACGAGCCCGGCCACACCGGTCGTCAGGGTGTTCAGGTCCGGATCGGACCGCGACACGATGAAGTGCGAGAACTCGTTCCACGAGCCCTGGAAGCTCAGGATCACGAGGGTCACGACCGCTGGCCGGGCCATTGGGAGCACGATCGTCCAGAAGGTGCGGAACACGCCGGCCCCGTCGATGCGGGCGGCCTCCTCCACGCTGATCGGGATCGACTCGAAGAACTGCTTCATGATGAAGATGCCGGCCGCGTCGATGATGAGCGGGATGATCATTCCCCCGTAGCTGTCATAGAGGCCGAGCTCCTTGAGAATCAGGAAGCGCGGGATCAGGAGAACAACACCGGGCACGGCCATGACCGCGATGACCCCGGCGAAGATGAGATTGCGACCGCGAAACTGAAGCCGCGACAGGGCGTACCCGGCGAGCGAGTCGAAGAACACTCGGCCGAGCGTGACGATCAGGGTGATGATCGTCGAGTTCATCGCCCAGCGCGGCAGGGGCACGTCGGTGAAGAGCCGCTCGTACGCCGCGAAAGACCAGGTCTGGGGAATCAGGGCGAGCGGGTTGGCAGTGCTGTCGGCATCGGTCTTGAAGCTTCCCGCGACCGAGATGAGGAACGGGTAAATGTAGACGAGCGCGAGCAGAATGAGCAGCAGGTAGCTCGCGAAGATCGACGAGCGCATCTTGCGCGAGATTCCCTTCCGGCGGGGCGATGCTGCCGGCCGTTCGGGTTCGGAGAGGATCGCGGCCTGCGTGAGATTCGTCATCGGATGCCCGCCTTCGTGGTGTCGGTGTTCGTGGAGGCGTTTCTCGCGCTGGCCCTCGCCGCGCCGGCCTTGACCTCGGCGGCCGCCCGCGTGGCGTTGGTCTCGGCTCTCTTGCCGACATCACGGTCGCGCAGGATGAAGCGCTGCAGCAGGGTGAGCGCCACGATGATCGCGAACAGGATGAACGAGATCGCAGCGCCCTGACCCCACTTCAGCTCGTTGAACGATGTCGAGAAGGCCAGGAACGCGGGGGTCAGCAGCGTCTTCGCCGGAGCGCCGTTGCCGCCGGTCAGATACACCTGGTCGAAAACCTGCCAAGTGCCGATGAGCCCGAGCGTGAGCACCGTGAACAAGGTCGGCTTGAGCATCGGCAGCGTCACCGAGAAGAACTTTCGGAATGGGCCGGAGCCATCCATGAGCGCCGCCTCGTCGATCTCGGCACCGATGTTCTGCAGTGCCGCGAGGAACAGCAGCATGAAGGTGCCCGATGTCGTGAACACGGCGAGAGCGATCAGTGCGCACATCGCAACCGACGGCCCGGCGATCCACTGCCACCAGCTGATTCCAAGCGGCCCCTGAACGTCGAGAAAGGCAGGCGCCGAATTGACGCCGAACACGCCGAGGAAGTTGTGGATGATCCCGCTCGGGTCCTTGAACCAGTTGGGCCCGTTGATGCCGAAGAAGGCGAGGATCGAGTTGACAACGCCGGAGGCCGTGAAGAGGAACAGGAAGATCGTGGTGATCGCGATCGAGCTCGTGACACTCGGGAAATAAAACGCTGTGCGGAAAAAACCCCGGCCGCGCAGCACGCGCCGGTTGACCTGCACGGCCAGGAACAGCGCCAGTGCTGTCTGTGCCGGCACGACGAAGATGACGTAGAAGAAGTTGTTGCGGATCGAGGTACCGAAGTCGCTCTTGCTGAGCCCGTCGTCGACCAGTACCTTCTGGTAATTCTCGGTGCCGATGAACTCGGAGTTGCCGAGCGGCGACCCAAGACCGTTCCAGTTGCTGAAGCTCACGTAGAGCGCCAGGAAGATCGGCAGCACCAGGAAGACCCCGATGATGATGACAGCCGGGGCGACGAACAGGTATCCGAACTTCGCCTCGCCGGCACGCATGCCCTTGCTCATGATTCCTCTTTCGCTGAGGGGCCGGGCGGCGAACGCGTCGCCGCCCGGCCTTTTCTGGTGCGGAACCTACTGGGCGTTGGCTTCGTCGAGCGCGGCCTGCAGGCTCGTCTGGAACGACTCGAGGATGCCCTGGGCGTCGCCGCCGATGAGCGTCTCGAGCTGCGAGTTGAAGTCGGCGACCGCCGACGTCGAGCCGGCGAAGTTGACCGGGCTCACTGCATAGTCGGCGCTCGCGACGAACGACGCGTTCTCCGGGTAGCTCTCTGCGTAGAGAGCCGCGGCCGACTCGGTCGAGGGAATCACACCGAACGCGTCCGCAGCGGCCATCTGCTGTTCATCGGAGGTCAGGAACTCCACGAGCGAGGTCGCTGCTTCAGTGGTGTCGGAGCCCTGCGGGATTCCCCAGCAGTTGGTGAAGGTGTAGGTCGACTTGCCTTCCGGGCCAGCCGGTAGCTCATAGGCAGCGTAGTTGGTGTCGGGGAAGTCGTTCTTGATTCCCTTGATCCACGGCCCCTCGATCACCATGGCGGCCGCACCCTTACCGAGAGCCTCACCCGACCAGCCGGAGTCGAGTTCGGACGGTGTCTTGTAGACGCCGGCCTCGTGAAGCTGCTGGATGTATTCGAGACCCGCCACATTCTCCGGGGTATCTGCTTCAACGGTCTGTCCGTCGTCGCTGATGAGCTGTCCACCGGCCTGGTTCATGAATGCGCCCGCGCGGGCGTACTCGAGGCCGAACGAGAGCCCAACTTGGGCATCGGTGGTGAGCGTCGTCGCGACGGCCTCAAGGCTGTCCCAATCGGTCGGGACGTCGGCCTCGGTGAGGCCGGCAGCGGCCCAGGCGTCGGTGTTGACGATGAGGCCGAGGGTCGAGAAGTCCTTCGGAGCACACGTGAACGTGCTGTCGTAGGTGAAGGTGTCTACCAGGCCGCTATAGAAATCGCCCGCGGTCGACAGGTCGGCCGCGTAGGGCTCTAGATAGCTGTTGCTCGCGTAGGTCGAGAACTGATCCCAGCCCATGTAGAAGAGGTCAGGGGCGCTGTCGCCCGCGAAGCCCTGGCTGAGCTGCTGGTTGAGGTCGTTCGCCACGATGACGTCGACGGTGGCGTCGTTGTCCGCCGCCCACGCGTTGGCCGCCTCGGTGACGGATTGCGTTTCGGCGTCACCGCTCGAGGCGATGAGGATGCTGAGCTCCTGGCCCGCGGCGCTGTCGCCTCCTCCGCCGTCGGAGCCTGCGGCGCACCCCCCGAGGCTCGCAGTCAGTCCGACCGCAAGGGCCGCTGCGCCCAATGCTTTCTTGTTCATGATGTTTCCTTTCGGTGGTGATCGCGGACAGCGGGAGCTGTCCTCTCGGTGGTGGTCCCGTAGAGCGGCAAGTGGTTGGGCGTGCGGAGCACGAGCGCCGGCCTGATCAGCCGGTGGGACGGGCCAGCATCCGTTCCGCGCGGAACGATGCTGTTGCCGTCGCTGCCGAGCAGCAGCTCGAGCGTCGCGACGGCGACACGATCGAGTACCTGGTCGACGCTGGAGAGGCCGACGGCATCTGCTACTGGCGTGTTGTCGAATCCGATGATCGGCAGGTCGGTGAGACCGGCGGATGATGCGGCGATGAGCGCCCCGAGCGCGAGGGTGTCGCTCGCGCAGACGAGCGCATCCGGGAGGTCCCCCGAGCGGAGCATGTCGACGACGGTCTCGGTCGCCTCGGACACGCCGTCATAGGATTCGACGCTCAGCGCGGCGAGTTCGGCGTCGCTCGCGCCGAGGCGATCCCGCATCGCCTCCTCCCAGCCCCGGCGCCGGTCGTCGCCTGTGCCGGACGGACGCGGCCAGCCGACCCAGCCCACGCGCTTCGCGCCGTTGTCGATGAGCCGGACAGTGGCATCCTTGACGCCCTCGCGCCCGTCGATGTCGACCCAGAGGTGCTTCGGGTCGTCCATATCGTCGATACCCCAGGGGCGCCCGAAGGTCACAAAGGGCACGTCGTTCTCGATGAGCCACGCGGTGCGCGGGTCGCCGTGGAAGGTCGCCGTCAGCACGAACGCGTCGACATCCGCCCCCTCGTGCAGAGACCGGATCTGCGCGATCTCATCCTGCGGGCTCGCCGCAGTGAACAGCAGCACGCGCATCGAGCGCGCATCCGCCTGCTCGGTGAGCGCGTGCACGAAGCCGTCGAGCACGGCGCCGGAGATTCCATTGCGGATGGGGTCGAGACGCACTCCGATCGTCGAGGACTTCCGCTGGCGCAGGCGGCGGGCCGAGAGGTTTGGCCGGTAGCCGAGGCGGGCGATCGCCAGCTGCACCCGGTCGCGGGTGGCGGGCTTCACGATCGACGGGGTGTTGATGACGTTCGACACGGTCTGGCGTGACACGTTCGCCTCGCGGGCGACGTCTTCTACCGTTGGCTGGGCCATGCGGCCTCCTTTGGCCTCAACATCATTGGTGGTTTGATCGTTCAAGTTCCGTGTCGAAAGAATTGGCCGGTGGCCTGTGTTTTCGATGTCCCAAAAAATTTGATCGATCAAATTCTGAGTGCTACGTTACCTCAGAGGCCGGAAAAGTCAATCGCTAGTTGCGGCGACTTCCACCCCCCTCGCACTAGACCATCGCTCACGCCAATCAATGAGGAGTCGTGACAGCCCATGTCTAACCCCGTACCCACCAACACCCTGCCGTCACCCGAGGCCGCATCGCCCGAGTGCTCCGCAGACTCCCTCCAGCCGCTCATCCACGCCGAGACCCTCGTGCTGCGGGCACCGACCCAGGCATGGTCGGCGGCCGACGGCTCAATGGGATCCGCGAGCATCCACGGGATCTTCTTCTCCGACATGCGCCTCGTCAACCGCGCCGCCCTGCGAATCGGTGGCCAGGCCGGCGAGGCCATCGCGACAAGCACCAGCGGCGCGACATCCGTCACCTTCGTCGCCCTCCAGCGCCACCTCGACGACCGGATGCCGGACCCGCGGGTTCGCTCGCTGCTCACGCGCACCGCGACGACATCGGGCATCCGGGAGGACCTGCGACTCGAGTCGAACCTCGACACCGAGATCAACACGACGATCGAGCTCGTGCTTTCACTGGACCTCGCTGAGATGGATAACGTGAAGTCAGGGCGTGGCGCGGTCGACCCTGCCCCGCTCGCGAGCGTCGACGGCACCGGCATCCGCTGGTCGAACGAGACGATCAGCGCCTTCATCGACGCGCCGGTGGCCACCGTCACGGTGCTCGGCCCGGGCGAAGTGCGCGTGCTCTGGCAGGTCACGGTTCCCCCGTTCGGCTCGGCCACGGTCGGCTGGACCCTCTCCGCGAACGACTCGCGCGCGATCGTGCACGGCGTCGAGGAGCCGGCCGCCTGGAGCATCCCCACCGTGGATGCCGCCGACGACCGACTCGGCCGCTGGCTTGCCGTCGCCCTCGACGACCTCGCCGCCCTGCGCCTCAGCCCCGCCAGCCACCCCGACCGGGTCTTCCTCGCCGCCGGCGCCCCGTGGTTCTTCACGCTGTTCGGCCGCGACTCGATCTGGGCCGCGCGAATGATGCTGCCCCTTGGCACCGAGCTCGCCGCCGACACCCTGCGCGTGCTCGCCAACCTGCAGGGCACCGCCTCGGTGCCCGACACCGCCGAACAGCCGGGCAAGATCATGCACGAGATGCGCCGCGACGGCCTCACGATGCCCGGCGAGGGACTCCACCTGCCGCCGCTCTACTACGGCACCGTCGACGCGACGCCGCTCTGGGTCTGCCTGCTGCACGACGCGTGGCGCTGGGGGATGCCGGAGGATCAGGTGCGCGAGCTGCTGCCGAACGTCGTTGCGGCACTCGAGTGGATGCGGGACTTCGGCGACGCCGACGGTGACGGCCTGCTCGAATACGTCGACGAGACCGGGCACGGCCTCGCGAACCAGGGCTGGAAGGACTCGGGCGACTCCGTGCAGTGGCGCGACGGCACCCTCGCCGACGGTCCGATCGCGCTGTGCGAGGTGCAGGCCTACGCGTTCGAGGCCGCGACGCACGGCGCCGACCTGCTCGACCACTTCGGGGTCGACGGTGGCGACGCCTGGCGGGAGTGGGCATCCGTTCTGCGCACCCGGTTCAACGAGGGGTTCTGGATCGACTCCCCCGCCGGGGCCTACCCCGCGATCGCGCTCGACGCCTCGAAGCGGCCCGTCGACACCGTCACCAGCAACCTCGGACACCTGCTCGGCACCGGGCTGCTCGACGCGGCCCAGGCGCGGCGGATCGCCGACCATCTCGTCTCGCCTGAGATGAGCAGCGGCTACGGCCTGCGCACGATGAGCACTGACTCGGCCGGATACTGGCCGCTCAGCTACCACGGCGGCAGCGTCTGGACCCACGACACCGCGATCGCGATCGCCGGCCTCGCGAGCGAGGGCTTCGCGGCAGAAGCCAGCGTGCTCGTCTCGGGGCTACTCGCCGCGGCATCCGGATTCGACTTCCGGCTTCCCGAGCTGCACTCGGGCGACCCCGCAGCACTGTTCTCCTCGCCCGTGCCGTATCCGGCGGCGTGCCGCCCGCAGGCGTGGTCGGCCGCATCGTCGGTGTCGATCCTGTCGAGCGTGCTCGGGCTCGCGCCGGATGCCGTGGCCGGGGTGCTCGGGGTGTCGCCCGCGGCGTCGGCCCTCGCCCCGTTGAGCGTGACGGGTTTGCGATTCGCGGGCTCGGCAGTGTCGATCGTGGTCAACGCCGACGGCGAGGTGTCGAGAGCCTCGGGCGCGACCATCGAGGTGCGCTGAGCCCGGCCGCTTGGCTGTCTACCTCACCGGGCGGGAGTTGCCCGAAACTCTGAAATTCCAGCCTGGTGACGCCCTGTAGCTTTCATCATTCAGGAGTGGTGGGCTGGACGGCGGGCGGATGCTGGGATATCGAGCATCCGCCCGCTTCCGTCGCAACATTCTGGCGAGAAACGCAGCATTCCTGCGTCCGCTTGGGCCCGGCAGCCATTCACTCCTGAATGATGAAAGCTGACAGAGGCTGCTGGCTGACAGAGGCTGCTGGCTGACAGAAGCTGCTGGCTGACAGAAGCTGCTGGCTGACAGAAGCTGCTGGCTGACAGAAGCTGCTGGCTGACAGAAGCTGCTGGCTGACAGGAGCTGCTGGCTGTCAGAGGCTGCTGGCTGTCAGAGTTTGCTGAGGGTCGCGATCACCTGGCGCGCGATCGTGCGTCCGGCCCGGTTCGCGCCGACCGTGGACGCCTGCGGCCCGTAGCCCGCGAAAAAGATGCGGGCGTCTTTCCAGGCTGAGCTATTGCCGACCTGGATGCCACCAGCCTTCTCGCGCAGCTTGAGCGGGGCGAGGTGGCGCAGCTCCGGGCGGAAGCCGGTCGACCAGATGATCACGTCCGCCTTCTGAAAGCTGCCGTCGGCGAACCGCACGCCATCCGGCTCGATCGCGGTGAACATCGGCCGGGCGACGAGTGTTCCGCGCTCGATGCCGGCCGCGATGCGCCGGGTCTTGGGCACGCCGGTGCCGCTCACGATGCTCGGCAGCGTGCGGCCCTCGCGCGCCGCGAGATCCTGCATTGCGACCGCGGAGACCCGCGCCTCGAGGTCAAAGTCACCCTCTTCGAGAAACTCGATGTCGCGCCGACTGATCCAGGCGAGCTGCCCAGCGACCCCCTCGAGTTCGAGCAGGAATCCGATCGCCGAGGTGCCACCGCCGACCACGACAACGCTCTGCCCGGCGAACTCCGCGGCCGAAACGTAATCGGCCGTGTGCACGTGACGGCCGCTGAACGTCCTCAGGCCCGGGTAGTACGGCACGAACGGCGAACCCCAGGTTCCGGTGGCGTTGACAACGGCGTGAGTGGGCAGGTCGCGCTCCCCCGCCGGGCCGACGATGCGCACAACGAGCTCGATCCCCCGATTGAACACTGAGCCGACGGCCGCCGGACGCTCCACGCGCAGCCCGAAGTGCTCCTCGTATTTGCGGTAGTAGTCGGCCACGACGGCCTTGGCCGGGGCGTGGCGGTCCGCGTCGACGAAGCCCAGGCCGAGCTCTTTCATGCCGGGAAGGTCGTTGATGCGGTGCGCCGACCCGATCCGCAGGGCCTCCCATCGGTGCTGCCACGCGCCGCCCGTTCCCGGTCCGCGATCGACGATGAGAAAATCCTCGCCGGGCACCAGCCCGAGTTTCTGAAGGTAGTAGGCGACCGAGAGTCCGGCCTGTCCTGCGCCGATGACGATGACGCCGGGATGGCTCGGGTCATAGGTCACCCGTTTACGCTACCGGTCGCCGCCGCACCGCGAAGCCTCCCGGCGCAATGCAAAGCTGACGCTCGGTGTCCACCCTGTGCACGGGCGGCACGGTGAGGTCGGCGCGTAGTGCTAAAGTTAGGGGTTAGTTCATAGCATTCCTGTTGGCCACTGCCCGACGCGTCCTTCCCTGCGCGGGCTGGAATTGTAAGGGGGTCATCCATGGGACGCGGTCGCCAGAAGGCAAAGCACACCAAGGTTGCCCGGGATCTGAAGTATTTCAGCCCAGACACCAATTACGGCGCGCTCCAACGTGAGTTGACTCACTCCTCGCCCGAGCAGGATGAACTCATCGACAAGTGGGCGGATGTCGCCGCCGACCCCAACGCGTTCGGCGCCCACGCCGACGATGACGAAGATGACGACGACGATCAGGGCGAAGACTCTTCCGAGGCGCAGAGCGCCTAAGAGGCGCCCGCGTGTATCCTCCGGTAGCTCGCCGGCGGCACCCCGCACGCCGCGGTGAAGCTGGCGTAGAACGTGCTGTGCGATGAGAACCCGGATGCCCGCCCGACATCGGACACCGGGATGTCCTGCGTAACGAGAAGCCTCTGCGCCTCCCCAACCCGGTACCGCACGAGGTAGGCGTGGATCGATAGGCCGAAGACTCGCTTGAACAGCGCGGTCGCGTAGTGCGGGTGCACGTGCGCCACCCCGGCGACCTGCGCGACCCGTAGCGGCCGATGAAAGTTGTCGGAGATGTAGGCCGCCATGTCGCCCGCCCTCCGCACGGCGTCGTCGGTCCCGGCCAGCGGAGACGCGGCCCCACCCGGCGCCGCACCGCCCTGAGCACCGGCGGCACTCTCCTGCGGCTGGGCGACCAGTGCAAACCGGGAGAGGAACGCCTCCACCTCGAGCGCCGCCACGGATTCTGCGAACTCGGAGCCGCTCGCCAGGTCCTGCGTCCACGGCGCGAGCCGCCGCCCGCTGTCGGCCACCGTCCAATCCGCGGGCGCGACGAGCACCTCGCCGCCGAGCAGCGCCCGCACCGCCGTGCGGGGCACCCGCCACGAGGTGAACTTGGCCAGCGGAATGGTGAGCCAGGTGATCGGCGACTCGGCGCGCACCTCGACGAGTTGGTGCGGTGTCGCGCCCCAGAACGCGGAGACCCGCCCGGCCGGCACCTCGACCCGTCGCCCACCCACCATGTAGACGAGGTCCGACGCGCTGAAGTTCACCTCGATGTCGTTGTGCTGGTGCGCGGTCGACATCCGCCCCGCGTTCGCGCTCCAGCATGAGAACCCAAACGATGCGCGGTCACCAAACATGAGTTGATTATTCCGGAAAAAAGCCGCAAAATTCGGGATGAATCCCGAATATCACGTCCGTAGCGTGGATGCATGACCAGCACCCACCAGCTCACCCCGAACCACCTGACCCCCGAACAGATCGCAACCTTCGATGAGCAGGGCTACCTCGTGCTCAAGAATCGCATTCCGGTCGACCTCCTGCTCCGCCTGCAGGATGCCGCGGCGCGCTGGATCGAGGCCGGCCGCGACTCCGCCGCGTCAGGGCACCCCGACCCCGACTATGTGTTCGCGCAGCGTTCCGGCGGCCGGGCGATGTTCCGCATTGATTACCTTCACAGCAAGAGCGAGCCGGCCTCGCTCGAGCTTCTCGGCAGCCCCGCCGTGCTCGGGATCGCGGAGAGCCTCGCCGGGCCGAATTTCGTGCCCACCTACGAATCCCTCGTCTTCAAGGACGAGGGCGACGGCGCTGCCATCGACTGGCACCAGGACGCCGTGCACCCCCGCAACCACCGCATCTTCAACGTCGATGTCTACCTCGACGCTGCGCGACCCGGCGAGGGCTCACTGCGCGTCGCCCCCGGATCGCACACGAAGCCCGTCGACGTCTGCCAGCTCGCTGACGAGTACGGCTGGGACGCCCCCGGCGTCGTGCAGACCAAACTTGAGCCCGGCGACGTGCTCGTACACGACGTCATGGTGGTGCACGGCTCGGAGGCGGTCACCAACAATCGCCTGCGCCGAACGATCTACTACGAGTTCCGTCCCGCGGAGCAGATCATCGCAGAGGGGCCGTGGACCGCTGAGTGGGTCGACCAGCGGATGCGTCTGATTCCGCTCGCCCTCACGCGGCATGCGCGGCAGCATCCGGAGCACGCCGGATTCGCCTGGAACCCGGACGACCAGTTCCGGCCCGAGGTCGGCGACGACGACGAGGCGGAGCTGCGCATTGCGCACAAAGTGCACAGCAGGGGCTCCTACTGCAGCGCTGGCAATGTGGCCGGGTGAGATCGATTAGGCGTTGAGCACGGCCGCGTTGCTCATCTCGATGAACCCCGGGATCGAGAAGATCCCGATGCTCAGCGCGACAATAACGATCACGATCACCACCAGACCGAGGAACAGGATCGCGCCGTTGATCCAGACGCCGACGAGGGCGAAGGTGCGCCCCTCCGGCTCACGCCTCAGTCCCATCGCACCGAGCACGAGGCCGACGATCGGCACCACGACGGTGAACCCGAAGAACAGCGACAGGATGCCGAGCACCAAGCTCGCGACGCTGAGCCCGCGCTCCGGCGCCTGCGAGATGCCGGTCGACTGGTACGGGTTGGTGTCGTAGCCACTGGCGGGCTGCGGCGGCGGGGCGGGAGAATTCTGCGGATCGGTCATCTATAAAAAACTAGACCCTGCGGCATCCGCAAGCCACCCCCGCATCCGGGGAACTCAGGCGTAGGCGCCGACGAGGCGAACGGCGCCGCCGTCGACACCCTTGGCGCCCTGCTCGAATCCGGTGAGGTCACGGGCGGCGGTCTGGACTACGCCGAGCGTCCAGGCTGGGATGCCGGAGGAGGTCAGCCTGTCGACGATGATCGCGGCCTTGTCGGCGCGCACCACGGCGATCATGCCGATGCCGAGGTTCCAGGTGCCCTCGGTGTCGGCGAGCGAGAGGCCGCCCCACTCCGCGAGTACCTGGAATACGGGCTGCGGAGTCCAGCTGCTGCGCTCGAGCTCGACCCAGGAGCCCACCGGTAGCACGCGGGCGAGATTCGCTGCGATGCCGCCGCCGGTGACGTGGCTGAGCGCGTGCACGCCGTCGCCCGTGACCGGGTCGTCGAGCAGCCGCAGTAGTGGCGCCGTGTAGAGCCGGGTCGGCTCGAGCAGCACCTCGCCGATGAGGCCGCCGAGGTCGTCGGAGTGGTCGGTGTAGCCGGCGTCCTGTCCGGCGAGAATGTGCCGCACGAGCGAATAGCCGTTGCTGTGCAGGCCGGATGATTCGAGCGCCACCACGACGTCGCCGTCGGTCACCCGGTGCGCGCCGAGGAGGGCATCCGCTTCGACCGCGCCCACCGCTGCGCCCGCGACGTCGTAATCGTTCGGACCGAGCAGGCCCGGGTGCTCGGCCGTCTCACCGCCGACGAGGGCGGTGCCGGTTTCGGAGCATCCGCGCGCGATGCCCGCGACGATCGCCGCGATACGCTCGGGCACGACCTTGCCGCAGGCAATGTAGTCGGTCATGAACAGCGGCTTCGCGCCGACGACGATGATGTCGTCGACGACCATGCCGACGAGGTCGAGCCCGATCGTGTCGTGCTTGTCGAGCGCCTGCGCGATGGCGACCTTGGTGCCGACGCCGTCTGTCGAGGTCGCGAGCAGCGGCCGCTCGAACGACTTCAGGAACGACACGTCGAAAAGGCCGGCGAAGCCACCCACACCGCCCACTACTCCGGGTCCGTGCGTTGCGGAGACAGCCGACTTCATGAGCTCGACGGCGAGATCGCCGGCGGCGGTATCCACGCCTGCGGCACTGTAACTGTTCGACATTCGCGGTTCCGTTCGTGGGCGTGAAAGACTGGTGGGCGCCGCGTTATTCAGCTGCGGTACAACTCTATGGTCTGGAGCACGCCCACGAATGTGTGGCATTGTCGGCATCGTTTCTTCGGAACCCGCCAACCAACTCGTCTACGAAAGCCTGCTCCTGCTGCAGCACCGCGGCCAGGACTCTACCGGCATCGCTACAGCCGACGGCCGAACCTTCCACATGGTGAAGGCAAAAGGGCAGGTGCGGGAGGCATTCCGCACGCGTGACATGCGCGCACTGCCCGGCACTATGGGCCTCGGTCACGTGCGCTACGCGACCCGCGGATCCGCCTCGAACGAGGAGGAGGCGCAGCCGTTCTACGTGAACGCGCCCTACGGCATCGTTCTCGTGCACAACGGCAACCTCACGAACACGCGCGAGCTCACCCAAGAGTTGTTCGACATCGACCGGCGCCACCTCAACACGACATCCGACACCGAACTGCTCGTCAACGTGCTCGCGCACGAGCTGCAGCAGCAGGTGTCCGGCGCCGACCTCGACCCCTCGCAGATCTTCGCGGCGGTCGAGCGCGTGCACGAGCGGGTCGAGGGCTCCTACGCCACGATCGCGCTCATTCCCGGACACGGGCTGCTCGCGTTCCGTGACCCCTTCGGCATCCGTCCGCTCGTTCTGGGGCGACGCCCCAAGGGCATGGTCGGCTACGAGTGGGTTGTCGCGTCGGAGTCGCTCGTGCTCGAGAGCGGCGGATACGAGCTGGTTCGGGATGTCGCGCCCGGCGAGGCGATCTTCATTGCCGTCGACGGCGAGATGACCTCGAAGCAGTGCGCGGCGAAACCGCGGCTGATCCCGTGCTCGTTCGAGTACGTGTACCTCGCCCGCCCCGACTCGGTCATGAACGGCATCTCGGTCTACGAGGCGCGGCTTCGGCTCGGCGACAGCCTCGCCGACACGATCGCGAAGTACACCCCGCGCGGCGACATCGACGTCGTCATGCCGATTCCGGACTCGGCCAGGCCCGCAGCCATGCAGGTTGCTCGCAAGCTCGGGCTCGAGTACCGCGAGGGGTTCTACAAGAACCGCTACGTCGGCCGCACGTTCATCATGCCCGGGCAGGCCGAGCGCAAGAAGAGCGTGCGACAGAAGCTCAACGCGATGGGGAGCGAGTTCCGCGGCAAGAACATCCTCATCGTTGACGACTCGATCGTGCGCGGCACGACGTCAAGGGAGATCGTCGAGATGGCGCGCCTCGCCGGGGCCAACAAGGTCACCTTCACGTCGGCGGCCCCGCCCGTGCGCTTTGCCCACGTCTACGGCATCAACATGCCCACCCGGCACGAGCTCGTGGCGCACGGAAAGAAGATCCCCGACATCCGCACCGAGCTGGGCGCGGACTACCTGATCTTTCAGGAGGTCGCGGACATGCAGGCGGCGATCACCGCCGGCTCGTCGGTCACCGAGCTTGAGATGAGCTGCTTCACGGGCGACTACGTCACTGGCTCGGTGTCGCCGGAATACCTCAACTGGGTCGAGCGCAACCAGGCCAGCTAGCCCCTGGGCTTTCGTTATTCAGGGCTGACCGGCCCGGCGAGCTGTCATCATTCAGGAGTGAGCGGCCCGGCGAGCTGTCATCATTCAGGAGTGAGCGGCCCGGCGAGCTGTCATCATTCAGGACCCTGTGGGGCGGATGCTGCCAAATCGGCCGAAGCGCCGAAGGCAGGCATCCGTTAGACCCAGTTTTTGCGCCTAGCTCGGGCGCTTCTCCTGAATTTTGAACGCCTGGATCTATCCGAAGTCCTGAATTCTGAAAGCCTGGAACTAGCCAAACTCCTGAATTTTGAAAGCCTGCCGTGCCTCAAACTCCTGACACGTGAATACCGGTTTTTAGGCTGCGGTGGGGGTGAGGGTCACCTGGTATCCGAGGGTGCGGAGCTGGTTGATGGCGTTGGATTTTGTTCGGTCGGGGTGGCGGTTGGAGTAGTAGTTCGGTCCGAGTTCGGTGAAGGCTTCCCCGGTGGTGCCCATCTTCCAGACGGCGACAAGGATGCTGTGCTCGAGGGCGACGATCGCCTTGATGCTGCCGCGCCGAGCGGCGATCCGTCGGTATTTCACGGCGAGGTGCGTGTTCTTCTGTCGGGTGATGACCAGGGCGGAGATCCCGAGGGCGGCCTTCAGGTGCGCATTACCGGGGCGCGTTTTGGTCGATTTCACTCGTCCCGCGGACTCGTTCGATCCCGGACAGACCCCGGCCCAGGACGCAAGATGTCCGGGGCTGGGGAAAATATGCATGTTCCCGCCGGTCTCGGCGATGATCACGTCCGCAACACGAACAGAGACCCCCGGAATGGTGGTGAGGGTCTCTCGAAAGACCCGAAAGGGTTCCATCACCACCTCGATTCGGGCGGTGATCTCATCGATCAGGGTCGCACTGTGATCGAGTTGGGTGAGGTGCAGGTTCACCATGAACGCGTGGTGGTCCCTAAACCGTCCGGTGAGGGCTTCGACCAGTTCCGGGATCTTCGCCCGCAGCCGGCCCTTGGCCAGAGCGGCAAGTTTCACGGGGTCGCGTTCCCCGGCGACCAGGGCATCGAGGATGCTGCGCGCCGAGACCCCGTTCAGCTGGGACACCACCGAGGACAGCTTGATCCCGGCGTCCTCGAGGATCTTCTCGATCCGCTGGATATGCCGGCTGCGCTCCTGCACGATCGTGGCCCGGGTCCGGGTCAGATCCCGCAACTCCCGGATCGGTTCCGGTGGCACGAACGAGGCCCGCACCAGTCCGTGAGCGGCCAGTTGGGCCAGCCAGCCCGCGTCCGAGACATCCGTTTTCCGGCCCGGGAAATTACGCACATCCCGCGCGTTGACAAGCGTCACCGGCAGCACCGATTCCAACAGATAGTAGAACGGCTTCCAATAATCACCGGTCGCCTCCATCACAACCGTTGTCACCCGGTTCGCGAGGAGATGCTCCCGCAACTCCAGCACCTGCGACGTTGTTGCACCCCAGGTAGTAACTTTCTGCTCGAACGTCCCGGGCCGTTTCCCAGGCACTCGAACACAGACCTTCACGTCCCGCTTGGAGATATCCATCCCCGCAGCACGCTCATGGACCACGTCCATCATTTTCCTCCTCATCCCATATATTGACGGGCCCACCACGGAAGAGGTTAGGAAAAATCAGAAATCTGACACACGTGCTCGGAGCAACAATCCACAGTTCTCGTAAGAAAACCCCTCCTGCCACGCTGAATAACAAGCTCTCAGCATCAAGGAAAAACCGGCATCCCCGTGGCGAGCACCTCCATCATCCGTCCGAGCACGACGCCGCGCCAGACCCGCAACGCGACCCAACCCGAAATTCAGCAACCACCACGGAGGGGCAACGCCCCTGAGACGCTGAATAATGAAAGCCGAAGGTCAGTCTTCGAGGTCACCCTCGACGTCTTCCGGCGCCGGGTCGACGACTGTTCGCTCGGCGCCCATCGTCTTCGCGCGGCGCGTGGCGACGGTGTCGAGGGCGATCGCGATGAGTCCGCCGATCGCGGCGCCAGCCGAGACGCCGATGAGGGCGAAGTAGCCGAACAGCGCGGCGAATCCGACGAGCGGGTCAACCGGGAACGCCGCCGTGAGGATGTACGCGACGATCGCACCCAGTCCCGCCCCGAGCAGGATGAAGCGCGGGTAGCGCGGCGCACGGCGCATGGTCACGCTGCCCGCGCTCGTCGAGCTGCCCGCGCTCGTCGAGCTACCCGCGCTCGTCGAGCTACCCGCGCTCGTCGAGCTACCCGGGGAGCCCGATGCCGCAGTACCGGATGCCGCAGAGCCGGATGCCGCAGTACCAGATGCCGCGCCCTCCGGATCGCTGCCGGCCGGTGGAGTGCTGCCGTCCGGTGAAGTGCTGCCCGCGGGGTCGATGCCCTGGGGCTGTTGGTCGGTCATGCCCCTATTGTCGCCGACTCAGACGGGAGTTCGCTGCCACAGCACCGGGAGCTCGTCGGAGAGGTCCGCGCGCTGACCGGAGGCGGAGACGCTGCCCCGCTGGAGAGCATCCGTCCACGCGATCCCGCCGGTCGCCAGCTGGAGCCAGGTCGCGGCGTCCGTCTCGACAACGTTCGGAGGGGTTCCCCGGGTGTGGTTAGGACCCTCGACGCACTGCACCGCACCGAACGGCGGAACCCGCACCTCGACTGTGGCTCCGGGCGCGTTCTCGGCGAGCACCTGCAGCAGGTAGCGCACCGCAATGGCGGTCGTCTCCCGATCCGCTTCGGGCAGCAGCGCCTGCCGAACCGCCGCTTCGCCGACGAGTGCCACTATTTTTGCTCTGCCCATGGTTATACGGTAACAACCGCCCCGCTAACCTTGCATGGTGAGAATCCTCGTTCTTGGCTCCGGTGCGCGTGAACACGCCATCATCACGGCACTACTCGCGGAGGACGCGGGCCATGACATCATCGCGGCACCCGGGAACGCCGGCATCGCGATGGATGTTCCGGTAATCCACCTCGACCCGACGAACGGTCCGGTTGTCGCCGGCTTCGCGCTCGACAACGACATCGAGCTCGTCATCATCGGCCCGGAGGCCCCGCTCGTCGCGGGCGTCGCCGACACGCTGCGCACCCGCGGTATCGCCGTGTTCGGCCCCGGAAAGGCGGCCGCCCAGCTCGAGGGAAGCAAGACCTTCGCCAAGCGGATCATGGATGACGCCGGAGTTCCGACCGGCCGTGCGACGCGGTCGGGCACACTCGAGGAGGCCATCGAGGCCATCGACGAGTACGGCGCCCCGTACGTCGTGAAGGCCGACGGGCTTGCGGCGGGCAAGGGCGTGCTCGTGACCGGAGAGCGCAACGCCGCCATCGCGCACGCCGAGTACTGGCTGCACCACGGCAGTGTGCTCGTCGAGGAGTTTCTCGCCGGGCAGGAGGTGTCGCTGTTCCTGCTGAGCGACGGTCACAGCGTGCTCCCGCTTTCCCCCGCCCAGGACTACAAGCGCCTCTTCGACGGCGACATCGGCCCCAATACCGGTGGAATGGGTTCCTACTCGCCGCTCCCCTGGCTGCCGGAGGGTTTCGTCGACGAGGTCATCGACACGATCGCGATCCCGACCGTGCGCCAGCTCGCGCAGGAGCAAACGCCGTTCATCGGGTTGCTGTATTGCGGTCTGATCGTGACCGACCACGGCATCCGCGTCATCGAATTCAACGCCCGCTTCGGCGACCCCGAGACGCAGGCTGTACTCCCGCGCCTCATTACCCCGCTCAGCGGCCTGCTGTTCGCCGCGTCGACGGGTGGCCTCGGCTCGCTGCCGCGCCCCCAGTTCACCGACGATGTCGCCGTCACCGTCGTGCTCGCGAGCGAGGGATACCCGGAGGATGCGATCACCGGACGCGTCATCACGGGACTCAACGAGGCCCTCGCGCTGCCCGGCATCACGATCACCCACGCCGCCACCGCGACCCTCAACAACACCGACCTCGTCGCGACCGGCGGCCGCGTGCTCAGCGTCGTCGCCACCGCCCCGAACTTCACCGAAGCGAGGGCGCGCGCGTATCAAGCGCTGGAGATCATCAAGCTCGAAGGCGGGCAGTACCGCACCGACATCGCGGCGCGCGTCGCAGAGTAGGTCAGGTGGGGGACGGATGCCGGCACCTTCGGCCTCGGTTAAGGCGGCGACCTCGGTTAAGGCGGCGACCTCCGCTGCAGTGGGCATCCTCTCCGGCGGTGAATAATGGGGGGCGTGACCGACGCGACTGATCTCCCCGGCTGGACCCACCACTACTCCGGCAAGGTGCGCGACCTGTACTCGTCGCCGAAATACCCTGGACGGATGCTCGTGGTCGCGAGCGACCGGGTGAGCGCGTTCGACCACATCCTCGAACCGGGCATCCCGGGCAAGGGCTCCCTGCTCACCCAACTGAGTCTGTGGTGGTTCGCCCAGCTCGACGGCATCCCGAACCACATCGTGGCCCCCGTCGCGGACGACCCGGAGGCATCCGTCGGGCTGCCGGAGTCGGTTGCTGGCCGCGCGATGCTCGTGAAACAGCTCGACATGTTCCCGATCGAGTGCGTTGTGCGCGGATATCTTGTGGGATCCGGATGGCTGGAGTACCAGCAGACCCAGAGCGTCTGCGGTGTTCCCCTTCCGGCCGGACTCGAGAACGGCGACCGCCTGCCCGAGCCCATCTATACGCCGGCGTTCAAGGCGACGCTCGGCGACCACGACGAGAACATCACCTTCCAGCGCACGGTCGAACTCGTCGGCGAAGACGTGGCCACGGCACTGCGCGAGAGGAGCCTGGAGATCTTCCGTCGGGCATCCGTGATCGCCTCCGCGCGCGGGATCATCCTCGCCGATACGAAGTTCGAGTTCGGCACTGACCCCGAAACGGGCGCGATCACCCTCGGCGACGAGGTGCTCACGAGCGACAGCAGCCGATTCTGGGATGCCGCGGTGTGGGAGTCCGGAAACCGGGGCGACAGCTTCGACAAACAAATCGTGCGCAACTGGCTCGCGGCGAACTGGGACCCGACCTCGATCGACGGGTCGCCTCCGCCGCCGCTGCCAGCGGAGATCGTGGCGCAGACCGCCGCGCGCTATCGCGAGCTGATCGAGCGGCTGACGCGGCGGTAGCGCGGATATTCAGCACGCCCCTGCCGGTCGCTGCTGGTTGCTGCTGGTTGCTGCTGGTTGCTGCTGGTTGCTGCTGGTTGAGCAGCGCGCTCTGGCGCGCGTGTCGAAATCCCGCGCTATTGCGCCGGCGTCTTCTCCTCCACAGGCCGTACTCCAGGAGGGTTGTCCACAGGCAATATCCCCGATCAGGGTGTGGTTTGGTGTCGGTTGGAATGTCGGTGGTGTCTGTCACTATGTGGGTATGTCCAAAGCAACCGATCCCCTCATTGACAGCGCTAGTGCGTTCGCGTCGGTGTGGGCTGGTGCGCTCACCGGGTTCGGCGCCCGGGTCGGCGAACACCCCGATGCCCGGCCGCCCGATGCTCGTGGAGCAGGATCCGGCGCAGCGGCTGCAGCCGTCTCGGTCGGTGCAACCGCCGGAGCATCGTTCGGCGCGATCTCAGTCGCTCCGTCCCAGCTCGATGTGGAGACCATGTCCGATGCGGGGCTGGTGCGGGCGATCCAGTCCGGCTACGACCTCAAACGACACGTCGACGCCCTGCTGGTGCGTGCGGCCGGGGAGCTGAGTGTGCGCTCGCGCCCCTCGCTCGGGCAGGGCGGCCTGGCGAAGTCTTCCGGGCATACCTCCCCCGCATCCCTGATCACCGAACTGGGTCGGGTGACTCTGGCCGAGGCCGGCAGAACAGTCCGGCTCGGTGAGGCGACCACCGCACCGGTGTCCCTGCTCGGGGAGCGCCTCCCCGCCCCGTTCCCGCTGGTCGCGGATGCGGTGAACAGCGGTGTGGTGCAGGTGGATGCGGCCCAGTCGATCATCACCTCCCTGACCCAGGCCGCCCCCCGCGCCCTGCCGGTACACCTGGTCGCGGCGGAGGAGGAACTGGTCACCTTCGCCGCGTCTCATCCGGCGGACACGGTGCGGAAGCTGTCGATCTCTTGGCGCGACGCGCTCGATACCGATGGGATCGCACCGCGGGAGGAGGCGCTGATCGCGGCCCGGTCGCTGCGCTGGAGCAAACAGGGCAACGGTTTGGAGCGCTGCACGATCGACCTCGACCCCCTCGGCGCCGGATATGTGCGCACCATGATCGACGCGATGGTCGGCGACGCCCTCCGCGCCGTCCGCTTCGACACCGACCCGACCGCGGCCGACGGTGCTGCCGGCGACGACGACCCGGACGCCTGCGGGGCAGATCACGTCGAGCTCCCCGACCCGCGGACGATCCCTCGGATCGCCGCCGACGCGCTGATCGATGTGGCCCGGCACATGATGGGCTGCACCACCGCACCCGGACCCCTCCCACACACCACCCTGATCATCCGGATGACCCTGGAACAACTCCAATCCGGCCTCGGCGCAGCACACCTCGACGGAGTCGAGGACCCCATCACGGCTGGTGCCGCCCGCAGGCTTGCCGCGGACGCGGAACTGATCCCCGCAGTCCTCGGCGGGAACAGCCAAATCCTCGACCTCGGCACCGGGAGACGACTATTCACCCGCGCCCAACGAATCGCATTCGCCGAACGCGACGGCGGCTGCGCCATCACCGGCTGCGGCAGACCACCCTCCTACACCGAAGCCCACCACATCCACTGGTGGTCCCACGGCGGCACAACAAACCTCAACAACGGAATCCTTCTATGCACCGGACACCACCACATCATCCACAAAGGATGGACCGTACAAATCACCGACAACACCCCCTGGTTCACCCCACCCACACACATCGACCCCACACGAACACCCAAACGCGGCGGAAAACTCCCCACACCAGCACTGCCATGACCACAGGCCGAGCACGGCCAAGTTTCGCCACAGTCGCTGCGCGACCTGCCCAACCAACAGAAACAGGTACGCGACCGACTCAACCAGCCGAAACAACTACGCGACCCCAACCCATCGCAACCCATCACCAGCGGAGGCCGCGACCCGACGCACGCGGCCGAACCACAGCATCCATCCCTGACGCCTTTTCCTCCCGCTACAACAGGCGCAACCCGCGCGCCCACCCGCATCCATCCCTGCCGTCTTTTCGTCCCACCACCATCAGGCGCAACCAGCGCGCCCGCTCGACCATCCGCTGGCCGCGGACGGGTTTGGACACGGTCGCTGCACGACCTGCTCAACCGGCAGAAACAGCGCGCGACCTGCTCAAGCAGCGGGGTGCGAGATTCTGCTCAACCGGCAGAAGGTGCTGCGCGACCTACCTGACCAGTGGGGATCTGGCTCAGGATTCGAGCGTTCCCCGCACGATGGAGTTGCCCGAGTGGTCGGGGTTGCCATCGAGCGGTTCGTCGGAGACATCCACGAGCGGATAGTCCTCGAGGTCGATGCCCTCGGGGATCACGAAGCGGCCGTCCCCACCCTCGAGCACGCCGATGCTCACGAGGGCCGACAGGTCCTCGGAGATCAGCCACACTTCGCGGTATCCGTCGACGTCGCCATCCGTCGCCATCGTCACGACGACGTTACGTTCGCCGTCGTCGCTCACCTCGACGACCGCCTCGCCTGTCGCACCCTCCCAGTCGGGGAGGGCGTCGAGCTCCGCCGCGGCGAGAACCTCGACCGACGGCCCCTGCTGCAGACCGGCGGTGATGGCGATTCCCCCGACAATGACGACAACAGCCGCAGCCGCGGCCAGCGGAATCCAACGTCCACGCTTGGCCGCACCGCGGTGTCGGTGGGCGCGCTCGATACCGGTGAGCGGAGGGGAATCGGATGCACGGGGAACCGCATGCAGAACGGGCTGCCCTGCGGGTGCGGCCGCGTGTACGGCCGCGTGCGCGGAAAGCGCGGCCGCGTCGGGCTCGGTGCGAAGCATCGCAGGCGGCTCGGCATCGGATTCCGCGGGATCCGCTGCCGGTCCAGCGGGCGGCTCCGAACCAGACGAAGCCGCATCATCGACCGCCAATCCCGCTACGGCGGCATCCGCGACAGACGAACCATCCGCCGCAGCATCCGCCCGACGAATCGACTCGGGGACGATGCCACCCGCGAGACCGAGGTCCGCGCTGATCCGGCTCCACACGTCTGTGCTGGGCGCCTCGGCGAAACCACCCGACGTTCCCGCGCGCGCGAGGTGGACGACGCGTCGCAGCTCGGCCACGTCCTGCTCGCAGGCCTCGCAGGATGCGACGTGCTGCGCCTCGGCGTCGGGCACGGTCTCGCCCATCGCCAGCAGAGCGAGCATTTCGGGGTCACTGTGGTTCGGGCTGTGGTTCGGTTCACTGTTCATCGTCATTCACCTCCAATCGTGTTCGGAGCCGATCAAGACTTCGACGGATATGACTTTTCACCGTGCCGAGCGGCATGTCCAATCTGGCCGCTACCTGGGCGTGGGTGAGGTTGTCGTAGAACGCGAGGTGCATGACCTTGCGCGGCGCCTCGGCAAGCAGTGCGAGCTCGTCGGCGATCACGAGACGATCGGCGACATCCTCGGACCAATCGATCACGTCGTCGTCGAGCGTCGCGATGATCGCCTCGCGCTTGCGGCGGTCACGAGCCGACCTGGCGTGCGCGTCGGCAATGGTGTTCTTGGCGATCCCGACCAGCCAGGCGGCCAGCCGTGCGCGCGTCGGATCGAAGGTGTGCCGCCCCAGCCAGGCTGAAACGTAGACCTTCTGGGTGACGTCTTCCGCCTCGGTCACATCACCGAGCGAGCGGAGGGCCATCCCATAGACAAGCCGCGCCCACCTCTCGTACATCTCCGCAAGCGCACGTTCGCTGCCCGCCATGAACTCAGCGGTCAGCGACGCTTGGTCGTCATCCTGCAGCAAATCAGTCACGGGGGTCCTGGCGGCTGGTCGATACGGGGCCGGCGCCACGATCGCCGTGGTGCCCTCCATCACGGTATCTCCAATTGGCCGATACACGCCATTCGCTCAGTAGTAATGCCCAACAGGTTGACGAGGGCTGGGAACATGTCACGTACCGGCCGGGACGGCGGTGAGGATGATGTTGTCGATGTAGTGGCCGGTACTCGAGTCGAAATCGCCGCCGCAGGTCACGAGGGTGAGCCGCGGATCGCCGGCCCGGTCGAATACCTCCGCCATCGGGGCATCAATCTTTCCTACGGACCGCACCTCGGTCACCACGTAGTCAACGGTCGAGCCATCGCTGCCGGCCACCGAGATGATGCTTCCGGTCGAGGCGTCCTTCAGTCGGCTGAACGGGCCGATGCCGTCGTGCCGGGAATCGACGTGCGCGGCGATGACGGTGGCTCCCGCGTCGTTGGCGACGCCAGGGCCGAACTTGTACCAGCCGGCATCCGACGCATTGTCGGGCAGCGCCATGGCGCCGTCGCCGTCGAGGCCCATGGCGTCAATTCGCATGTCGATGTTGAGTTGGGGGATGGACAATCGCACTGGGGCTACAGTTGCGGCGGTCTGCGCGCTGCCGATGTTCGCGTCCCTGGTTGCGATCTCCGGAACGGCCGCCGACGACGAGGGAGACGGCGAGGACGATTGCGTCGGCTCTGGTGCCGCCGCGGCGACGGGCGCCCCGGCGGCAGCACAGCCAGCGAGCAGGGGAAGGGTCAGCACGAGTATCAGTGCGGATTTCATGCCAACCCCTCCCCTGCCCTTGTTCATCCGTGGATCCGATCGCCTAGCGGCGCGCGGCGGTCCGACGGGTGGCGAACAGCGCGCCCGCAGCGGCGAGGAGCAGCCCGAACGCTCCGAGGCCGATCCACGTGCTCTGCGCTGTCTCGGCAGCTGCTGCAGCGCCGGTCTGGCCCGCCGGGATTCCTGCCGGCGGAGTGTGGAGCCCGTCGATCGTCTGGATCGCGAGCGCGAGAGTGTCGTCCTCAAGGCTGCCGTAGGCGTAGACGATGGTGTTCACACCTTCGGCAACGTCGACATCGGCCGGGCCGAGCAGAGCCGGCTCGGTGGTGCCGGCTGCGACGACGGATGCCGGAACGACGCCCGCGGGCAGGTTCAGGATCTCCTCGTTGGGGTTCTCGAGGCCCTCGATGACGGGCGCGTCGCCCGCGAGGATGTCGACCGCGGGTGCCGCGGCCACGTGGCGCACGGTCAGTCGGCCTTCACCGGCTGCGGTTGCCGAGACGTCGTTCGTGAAGAACGCCGCTGCGGGCTCGCCCGCTGCGTTGAGGTGCGCAACGGCGGTGTAGTTGCCGTCCATTGCGAGCGGCAGGTCGATCGGGCCGAGGACGACCTGGTCGGTGGCCGACGTCGCGTTCGACGCCGTGATCGCGACGGAGTAGGTCGCCGGAGCAAGCATCAGCGGGTCGGTGAGGGTGCCCGGGGCGAAGTCGTCGAGGGTGAGGTCTCCGTTTACCCACACGTCGACGGTGACTCCGGGGATGCCGTGAAGCACCGAGAGCTGCGCGTCGCCTTCGGCGGCGGCGGCCGACATGGGCGCGGCGAGTGCCACGACAAGGACTGCTCCGGCTGCTCCGCCGGCTGCAAGACGTGATTTCACGATTGTTCTCCTTTTTCGAGCCCGCGAGGGGCGGTGGTATTGGGGCTTACATGAACTACTTCTTACGGAGCCACCGATTTGGATGCACCCGGATGGAAATTCTTTTCGCGACCCACGGCCCACGGCCCACGCCGGCACGGTGAAATATTGCCGCGACCGGGAAGGTTGAGACGGGCATGAGAACGGATGACCTGCTCGCCGCCGACACCAGAATGGGTACGGTCACGCTGCTCGTCTCCGACCTCGATGCGATGACGCACTGGTACCGCGACGCGGTGCTGCTCGAGGTGATTACCAGCGTGGGTTCGACGGTCGCCCTCGGTCGGGGGGCCACTCCCCTTGTGGTGCTCGAGCACGCGCCCGACCTGACCCACGCGGCACAGCGCTCGGCGGGGCTGTTCCACACCGCCATCCTGTTCCCGACGAGGGCGAGCCTCGCGGCATCCGTCTATTCGATCGCGACAGCGACACCCGGAGCGTTCACCGGCAGTGCCGACCACCTCGTGAGCGAAGCCTTCTACTTCGACGACCCAGAGGGCAACGGGGTCGAGCTGTATTTCGACCGGGCCCGCTCCGGCTGGAACTGGGCTGACGGGCAGATCCAGATGGCGACCCTGCCGCTCGACCCGAACGCGTACCTGCGCGAGAACCTCCGCGGGGCAGCATCCGCCGCGGCCGACACCGGTACCGCGATGACCGCCGACGGCGCGCCCGCGGCGGGCGCCACCGTCGGCCACGTGCACCTCCGGGTCGGCGACATCACCACCGCCCGCGAGTTCTACGTCGCCCGGCTCGGCTTCGAGGCGACCGTGCAGTTCGGCGACCAGGCGCTGTTCGTGAGCGCGGGCGGATACCACCACCACATGGCCATGAACACCTGGAATAGCCGTGGCGCCGGCCCGCGCACGAGGGCGCTCGGGCTCGGCATCGTGAACGTTGTAGTGCCGGATGCCGACAGCCTCGGCGCCCTCGACGAGCGGCTCACCCGGTTCGGGCACGAGGTGGGCCACGACGGGCAGACGCTCAGCTTCGACGACCCGTGGCGCAACCTCATCAGGGTAACCTCGGCGACGTGAAACCCTTTCAGTTCACCCGGCTGGCCGCGCTTCCCCTCGCGCCGGTGCTCGTGACGCAGGCGCGGCAGCTCCGCAGGGACACCCCCCGGCTTCCGGATGCTGCGCTGCCGTGGACCGGCTCCCGGCCGGGGCCGGACCCGCTGCGGCTTCTCGTGCTGGGCGACTCGACTGCTGCAGGCGTCGGCGCCGAGACCCAGGACGACGCACTGCCGGGATGGATCGCGCACGAGATCGCCGAGCGCTGGCAGCGCGGCACGACGTGGCGTGCGATCGGCGAGAACGGCGCCACCGCGAAGCACGTGCTCGACCGGTTCGTCGGCGCGGCCGCATCCGTTCCCTTCGACCTCGCCCTGCTGACCATCGGCGCCAATGACGCGCTCGGACTGCGCTCCCGCGCGGCCTTCACTCGCGACGTGCGGGCGATCGTGCTCGCACTGCGTGCGGCGTCGCCCGACGCAGCGGTGCTCGTGTCGCTTATGCCCCGGTTCGACCGCTTCGCACTGCTCCCCGAGCCGCTGCGAGCAACCCTCGCCCGGCACGCGGGAAGTCTCGACATGGGCGCCCGTCTCGCCGTGGGCGACCTCGAGGGTGTCGTTGCGATTCCGACACCTCCGCCCTACGTCGAGGGATTCTTCGCGAGCGACGACTTCCACCCGAGCTCGCTCGGCTACCGGCTGTGGGCCCGATTCGTGTTCGACTCAGCACCCGGACTGGACTTCGGCTTGCACTAGGCGCGGCGCTCACCCGGCAGACTGGTGCCATGGCGATCCTCCGCAGCGTTGACGAGGTCGCGGCCATGATCACTGCCGCGACCCGACCGGTCAGGCGCACCATCGTCGGCATCGTCGGATCCCCAGGCGCCGGCAAATCGACCGTGGGCGAGGCGCTCGTCGCCCGCCTGAACACCCTCTCCGCGAGCGCTCAGCTCGTCTCAATGGACGGATTCCACCTTCCGCAGTCCCGGCTCGTCGAGCTCGGCCGGCGTGACCGCATGGGCGCCCCGGACACCTTCGACGTCGACGGCTTCGTGGCACTGCTTGAGCAACTGCCCGCCGCCACGGGCACGGTGACCGCTCCGGGTTTCGACCGCGACGTCGAGGAGGCCACCCCCGGCACCGTCTCGATCGCCCACGACCGCCGCGTCATCGTCGTCGAGGGCAGCTACCTGCTGCTCGATCAGGGCGGTTGGCAGAGGGTCGCCCCGCTGCTCGACCTCACCCTGTTCGTGGAACTCGAGCGCGACATCCGAATCGAACGGCTTATCGCGCGACACGAGCGGTACGGCAAGTCGTCGGTGGATGCTGCAGCCTGGGCGCTCGGACCCGACGAGGCCAACGCGCAGCTGATCGAGCACACCGCGGCGCGCGCCGATCACGAGGTGCGACCGGGCTGACGCCGGTGGGCTGCGACGGGCGCCGAGCGAGTCACCCCGCGCGGCTCACCCCTCGGCGCTCACCCCTCGGAACTTACCCCGCTGCGCTCACCTCGCGTCGAGTGCTCGCGAGCCTCGTTTCGCGTCAGACGCGGACTTGCGCTCCCTGACGTGGGAGAGTTCCGTGGCCGTCAGCGGCTCGTTCCACGACTTGATGATCGCCCAGGTGACGGCCGCGATCGGCACCGACAGCAGCGTGCCGACGATGCCGCCGAGAATCGTTCCGGCGGTCAGCGCGAGCAGCACGACGAGCGCGTACAGCTTGATCGACTTGCCGAGCACGACGGGCTGCAGCAGGTTGCCCTCGAGCTGGTTCACCGCGATCACCACGACGAGGACCCAGATCGCGGCGGTCACGTCCACGGTCACGAGCGCGACGAGCGCCGCGATCACACCCGAGAGCGTGGCACCGACGATCGGGATGAACGCGCCGATGAATACGATGACGGCAAGCGGCAGCGCGAGCGGCACCTGCAGGATCACGAGCGCGAGCCCGATGAAGAAGGCATCGACGAAGGCGACGATGGCGGTGCCGCGAACGTACCCACCGAGCGTCTCGACCGCCCGCGAGCCAGCGCGGTCGGCCTTGACATGCTTGACCGGGCTGAGTGGCTTGATCAGGAACGACCAGATCATCGGGCCGTCTTTGGTGAAGAAGAACAGCACGAAGAGTCCCAGCACGATGCCGGTGATGACCTCGATGACGGTCGTGACCCCGGCGAGGGCCCCCGATCCGAATTGGCTGCTCGTCGCGAAGTCGATGATCGCCGCGCGGGCGTCGTCGATCTGCTGCTGGTTGATCGGCAGCGGCCCGTTCTCGACGAACGCGATGATCTCGTCGATGCCAGTGCTGACGGACTGTACCAACTCATCGAACTGCGACTGAACCCCGACGACGGCGACCGTGACAATGCCGCCGAACGCCGAGACACCGAGCAGCAGCGCGATAATCGCGGCGAGGGTGCGCGACATCCATTTCTCCAGCAAGGAGACGAGTGGGGTCAGCGCCGACGCGAGGATCAGCGCGATGATCACTGGGATGACGACAAGTTTGAGCTGAATGAAGGAGTACACCGCCGCGACGGCCAGTGCGAGCAGCAGCAGCACCTGGGCGGACCGGATGGCAGACCGCCCGAGCGAGTCGCTCCAGAGCTTCGTGGGCATGCTCGTGCGTGCGTCCGCGTCTGCCGGATCCTCAATCTGGGTGCTCCGTGATTTTTTGAACATGTCGCCCCTCTCAGTCAGGTCTCGCAGTCAGGTCTCGACATTACCCGCTGAGGCCAGCACTACCGGGTAAGCGGCCCCACGGTATCCGGATTCGGCACTGCCGACGCGGTAGAGTTGGCTTTCCAATTCCCACGAATGCCTCTGGAGTCATCGGTGCCCACAATCGTCGTCGAGGTCATGCCCAAGGCCGTTTTGCTCGATCCTCAGGGCAAGGCCGTCGCTGGCGCGCTCCATCGTCTCGGCAGGTCGCGCTTCACCGATGTGCGGCTCGGCAAGCGGTTCGAGATCGCCTTCGAGGGGGACGCGGATGAGGCGACCCTCGCTGAGGTGCGCGAGCTCGCCGAGACGATGCTCTCCAACTCCGTCATCGAAGACGTCGTGAGCGTGCACTTCGTCGGATCCGGATCGCAGACCGACGGCGCCCTCGTCGCGGGAACGCCCGTCGAGGCATCCTGATGCGCATTGGCGTCGTCACCTTTCCCGGAAGCCTCGACGACCGCGACGCCCAGCGCGCCGTCCGGCTCGCCGGCGCCACCCCCGTGGCCCTCTGGCACGGGGAGCACGACCTCCGCGGCGTCGACGCGATTGTGCTGCCCGGCGGCTTCAGCTACGGCGACTATCTGCGCGCGGGTGCGATCGCGAGTCTCTCGCCGATCATGGCGGAGGTCATCGCCGCCGCGAACCGCGGCGTGCCGGTGCTCGGAATCTGCAATGGATTCCAGATGCTCGCCGAGGCGCACCTGCTCGACGGCGGGCTCATCCGCAATGACCACGGCACGTTCATCTGCCGCGACCAGAAGCTGCGCGTGGAGAACACCTCCACAGCGTGGACGAACGGGTACGCGCCCGGTACCGAGATCACGATCCCGCTGAAGAACGGCGAGGGCGGATTTGTCGCGGATGCCGAGACGATCGCGCGCCTCGAGGGTGAGGGCCAGGTTGCCTTCCGCTACCTCGGGGTGAACCCGAACGGCTCGATCAACGACATCGCCGGCGTGACGAACGCGCGCGGCAACGTCGTGGGCCTCATGCCGCATCCGGAACACGCGATCGAGGAGGGCTTCGGCCCCGACACGGATGCCGCAATGCGGTCGGGCACCGACGGCCTGACGATCTTCACCTCGGCGATCGCGGCGCTCGCGGCGGTCTGAGCCGCACCGCCCGCTGCTCAGCGCAGCAGCCGCGGGGTCGCGCAACTCGGCTGTCGCGCAACCCGGCTGCCGCGCTGCCGCGCTGCCGCGCTGCCGCGAGAACTTAATCTGCGAGCTGGTCGACCGGCACGGGCTGCTTCGGCGTCCGGGCCACGATACTGGCAGCGGTAATCACGATGAGCACGAGCACGCCCGCCGCCCACGCGAGCCCGGCGTATCCGATGAGTGCGAGCACGGGACCGGCGAGCGCCCCGCCGCCGGCGCCCGACAGGCTCATGATGAGGTCGGTGCGGCCCTGGATTCGCGCGCGGGCCGGACCTGTCACGAGGTCGGCGACGAACGCGGAACCCGAGACGGTCGCGGCACTCCAGCCGAGGCCCAGGAAGATGAGCCCCACGGTCACGAGAGTCGGGCTCTCGGCGCCGAGGGCCACTAGAACAAGCGCGACGACGAACATCCCCTGCCCCATCAGGATCGTGCGGATCCGTCCGACACGGTCGCTGAGCCAGCCGAACAGCGGCGACAGCGCGTACATGCCGGCGATGTGCAGGCTGATTGTCAGGCCCACGATGGTCAGCGACGACCCCATTTGAGTCAGGTGAACCGGCGTCATCGCCATGACAGAGACCATGACGGCGTGACTGATCGCGATGGAGCCGATCGCGAAGACCAGCAGCGTGCGGGAGCGGGCGGCGGCGGATGCGAGGTCCCGCGTCTGCGACTCGGTGTGCGGCTCCGCGGGGCCGTTGCGCTCGGCCTCGGCCGAATCGACGAGGTCCTGGGCGCGCTGCGCATCCTGGCTGACGAGATAGGGGTCGGGACGAAGCCCAAAGAGGTACACCACAGCCGCGCTGACCTGCGCGAGCACGGCGATCGCGAACGACCCGGTGAGCGGCGGCATGCCGAACGCCTCGGCGACGAGCTCCCCCGGTCCGAACAGGTTCGGGCCGAGAACCGCGCCGATCGTCGTCGACCAGACCACAATGGAGAGGTCACGTCCGCGGCGCTGCGGACTCGCGACATCCGTCGCCGCGAACCGGGACTGCAGGTTCACCGCGGTGCCGACCCCGAGCAGGCCGAAGCCGACGAGGAGCAGCGGGAAGCTCTCCACGCCCGCCGCGATCACGGTGATGATGGCGCCCGCCGCGGCGGCGAGCACACCCGTGGCGAGGGCCGGTCGGCGCCCCAGGCGCTGAGCGAGCCGAGCGAGGGGGATCGCGGCGGCTGCGGCCCCCAGCGTGGAGAGCGTCGCGGCTGAGCCCGACCAGGCATCCGATCCGGAGATCTGCGCGGCGAGCACCGCACCGATCGCGAGGGTCGACCCGATGCCGAGCCCGCCGAGGATCTGACCGGCAACAAGCACGCGCACCGTGCGGCGCTGCAGCGCGGCGAGGTCAGTAACGTCGGTCATGATCGGGCGGTGGGGAGGGCGGGATTGGTCACTATTCACTCTCGCACGTGCCGGGCAGTTACGCAGCCGGCTAGCGCTGCGCTGCTCCACGCTGCGCTGCGCTGCTCCGCGCTCGCGCGCACGCCGTTCACTCACGTGCATGCGATTACAGCCACGCGAGTGAACAACACCCGCGTCAACCGGGAGAATGCCTGAGGGCCCGCCACCGACGCGGTTCGCGACGGGGACGGGCCCTCAGCAGTGGATGCGCGCTACCGGGCGTCGACCGCGACCGGAGCGGTCAGGTTGGCCCGCAGGCTCAGCCCGAGCTCGGCGTCGACGTTGGTCCAGTACTGGATCGCACGCTCGCGGATGCCGGCATCGACGACTCCGCCGACCGCTCCGCTGATCGTGTCGAGGAAGCGCGCCTTGGCCTCCGCATCGAACACGTCGCGGTACAGCGTTCCGGCCTGGCCGAAGTCGTCGTCCTCGGCGTGCAGCGCCGCGGCGGAGCGCATGAGCTCACCGTCGTTCTCGAACGATCCGACTCCCGCTGCCGCAGCATCCGCCACCGCACCGCCGCGCGAGTTCGGCGCGTAAACCGGCTCGGAGGCGGGCTTGAAGCCGTGCCTCGTCGCGCCGTCCTGGGCGTACGAGTTGACCGGCGAGATCGGCGCGTTGACCGGCACCTCGGCGTAGTTCGCTCCGACGCGGTAGCGCTGGGCGTCGGGGTAGGAGAACACGCGGGCCATGAGCATCTTGTCGGGGCTGATGTCGATGCCGGGCACGGTGTTCGCGGGCGAGAACGCGGCCTGCTCGATCTGCGCGAAGAAGTTCTCCGGGTTGCGGTCGAGCGTGTAGGTGCCGACCTTGATCAGCGGGTAGTCCGAGTGCGACCAGACCTTGGTGAGGTCGAACGGGTTGAAGCGGTAGTGCTTCGCCTCCTCGTACGGCATGACCTGCACGTGCATGTCCCACGAGGGGAAGTTGCCTGCCTCGATGGCGTCGGACAGGTCGCGGCGGTAGAAGTCTGCGTCGGCGCCAGCGATGAGCTCGGCCTCGGCCCCACCCATCTCGACATTGCCCTGATTGGACTTGAAGTGGTACTTGACCCAGAAGCGCTCGCCCTCGGCGTTGATCCACTGGAAGGTGTGCGATCCGAAGCCGGGCATCTCGCGCCACGAACGCGGCAGGCCGCGGTCGCCCATGAGGTAGGTCACCTGGTGCGAGGACTCGGGCGAGAGCGACCAGAAGTCCCACTGCATGTCGGCGTCGCGCAGGCCCGTGCCGGGCAGGCGCTTCTGCGAGCGGATGAAGTCGGGGAACTTCATGCCGTCGCGGATGAAGAAGACCGGGGTGTTGTTTCCGACGATGTCGTAGTTGCCCTCGGTCGTGTAGAACTTCAGCGAGAAGCCGCGCACGTCACGCCAGGTGTCGGGGCTGCCCTGCTCACCGGCGACGCTCGAGAACCGCTGCAGCATCTCGGTCGAGGTGCCGGGCTGCAGAAAGGCCGCGCGCGTGAAGCGGGAGACGTCCTCGGTCACGACGAAGTGGCCGAACGCTCCGCCGCCCTTGGCGTGCACGACTCGCTCCGGGATGCGCTCGCGGTTGAACTGCGCGAGCTTCTCGACGAGGTAACGGTCGTGCAGCGCCGCGACGCCGTTCGTGCCGACCGTGAGCGAGTGGTCGTCGCTCGCGACCGGGGTGCCGGTCTGGGTGGTGGTGGCGCGGGCGGTGGTGTCCTCTGACATGGATGTCCTAACTGTGGTGGTGGGGCAGAGTGGAAGAGCGAGTGGGCGGTGCTACCGCACGGTCGGGGCGGATGCTGCGCGCGCAGCCCCCGGAAGCGCCTGGCACCTCGGGCACAGGCCCCAGAAGGTGACCTCGGCGGCCTCGACGACGAAGCCGTGGCTCGACGACGGCGTGAGGCACGGGGCCGCGCCGTGCACGCAGTCGACGTCTTCGACCGCCTTGCACGAGGTGCAGACGACGTGGTGGTGGTTGTCGCCGATCCGACGCTCGTACAGCGCGGGCGACGTCGCCGGTTCAATGCGCCGCACGAGGCCCGCGGTCGTGAGGGCGCCGAGCACGCCGTACACGGCCTGCAGCGAGGTGCCCGGCAGCCCGCGGCGCACGGCCGCGAAGAGCGCATCGGCGTCGGAGTGCGGTGCCTGTTCGACCGCCAGCAGTACGGCCAGCCGGGGCGCGGTGACCTTGAGCCCGGCATCCCGCAGCAGCTCCCGAGGAGCGGGGGAAATGTGGGCCAAAGTCATCTCTGGCAGTCAAGCACTTGTTTTGAGTAAATCAAAATTAGCGCGCGGCGTGCCCCCGGTAGGATCGGCAGGTACGGCACCCACCGATCTAGGAGTCCTGTCCACGTGAGCGCAGCCGCAAACACCCCCACACGTCCCGCCCCCGACTCCGTCGCGAACGCCGAGGCCACTCCCGACAAGGAGCAGCCCTATGGCGCGCTGGGCCTCAAGCCTGACGAGTACGCGGCGATCCGCGAGATTCTCGGCCGGCGCCCGACGAGCGGTGAGCTCGCGATGTACTCGGTCATGTGGAGCGAGCACTGCTCGTACAAGAGCTCGAAGAACTACCTGCGCCAGTTCGGCTCGAAGACGACCGAGAAGATGCGCACAAACCTGATGGTCGGCATGGGCGAGAACGCGGGAGTCGTCGACGTCGGCGAGGGCTGGGCTGTGACGTTCAAGATCGAGTCGCACAATCACCCGTCGTACATCGAGCCGTTCCAGGGCGCCGCCACCGGCGTCGGCGGCATCGTGCGCGACATCATCTCGATGGGCGCCCGCCCGGTCGCGGTGATGGATGCGCTGCGCTTCGGCGCGATCGACTCCCCCGACACGGCGCGCGTCGTGCACGGTGTCGTCTCGGGCATCAGCTTCTACGGCAACTGCCTCGGCCTGCCGAACATCGGCGGCGAGACCTACTTCGACTCGGTCTACCAGGCCAACCCGCTCGTCAACGCCCTCGCCGTCGGCGTGCTTCGGCACGAGGACCTGCACCTCGCCAACGCGCGCGGCGTCGGCAACAAGGTCGTGCTGTTCGGTGCCCGCACGGGCGCCGACGGCATCGGCGGGGCATCCATTCTCGCCTCCGACTCGTTCTCCGCCGGCGGCCCGACCAAGCGCCCCGCGGTGCAGGTCGGCGACCCGTTCGCCGAGAAGGTGCTCATCGAGTGCTGCCTCGAGCTGTTCGCGGGCAAGCTCGTCGAGGGGATCCAGGACCTCGGCGCCGCCGGCATCTCCTGCGCGACCTCGGAGCTCGCCTCCAACGGCGACGGCGGCATGTTCGTCGAGCTCGACAACGTGCTGCTGCGCGACCCGTCGCTCACCGCCGAGGAGATCCTCATGTCGGAGAGCCAGGAGCGCATGATGGCGATCGTCACCCCGGAGAAGCTCGAGGGCTTCCTCGCGGTGACTGCGAAGTGGGACGTCGAGACCAGCGTGCTCGGCGAGGTCACCGACACCGGCCGCCTGATCATCAACTGGCGCGGCGAGGAGATCGTCAACGTTCTGCCTCGAACGGTCGCCGTCGACGGCCCCGTCTATGACCGCCCGGTCGCCTACCCGGCCTGGATCGACGCGCTGCAGGCCGACACGGCATCCGCTCTCCCCCGCCCGACGACTCCCGACGAGCTGCGCTCGCAGTTCCTCACCCTGCTCGGCAGCGCGAACCTCGCCGACAAGAGCTGGATCACCAACCAATACGACCGCTACGTCATGGGCAACACGGCCCTGTCGTTCCCGGACGACGGCGGAATGGTGCGCGTCGACGAGGAGTCCGGACTGGGCTTCGCCGTCGCGACCGACGCCAACGGACGCTACTGCCAGCTCGACCCATACCAGGGCGCCCGGCTGGCCCTCGCCGAGGCGTTCCGCAATGTGGCCGTCACGGGCGCCACCCCGGTTGCCGTTTCCGACTGCCTCAACTTCGGCAGCCCGGAGAACCCCGAGGTCATGTGGCAGTTCTCCAAGGCCGTCGAGGGCCTGGCGGACGGATGCATGGAGCTCGAGATTCCCGTCACCGGCGGCAACGTCTCGTTCTACAACCAGACCGGCGACGTGCCGATCCACCCGACGCCCGTCGTCGCGGTACTCGGCGTGATCGACGACGTGGGCCGGCGCATCCCGTCGGGCTGGCAGGACGAGGGCGACAACATCTATCTGCTCGGCACCACCTCGCTCGAGCTTGACGGCTCGGCCTGGGCCGGCGTCATCCACGACCACCTCGGCGGACGCCCGCCCGCGGTCGACCTCGCCGCGGAGATGAACCTCGCCGCGCTGATCCAGGCCGGCGGCACGGGAAGCCTCATCGCGGCCGCGCACGACCTCGCTGACGGCGGTCTCGGCCAGGCCCTCGCCGAGGCCGTGATGCGCTTCGGCGTGGGTGCCCGCGTGTGGCTCACCGAGATCGAGTCACGCGACGGCGTGGATGCCGCCACTGCGCTGTTCAGTGAGTCGACCGGACGGGTGATCGTGTCGGTGCCGCGTGAGGACGACGTGAAGTTCCAGGGGCTGTGCGAGGGCCGCGGCTACCCGGTGCTGCGCATCGGCGTGACCGACAAGTCGGGCGAGCTCGAGGTGCAGGATCACTTCACCGTGTCGATCGAGGAGCTGCGCGCGGTGCACACCGCGACGATGGCGGAGCACTTCGGGGCGCTGCTGTAGCCAATCCCCCCGGTTGACTTTCATTATTCAGGAGCGGTGGGGCGGTCATTCCGCATTTGCGGCATTCTGAGTCAGAATCTGCCGCATTTGCGGCTAACCTCACGGGTCGGTTGCCGCAGCACCCAACTACTCCTGAATAATAAAAGAGACGTGCTAGGTGCGGTGGGTGTCGATCGAGCCGGTTCCGGCGATCTCCTCGTGGTGGTGGATGACCTCCGCGACGATGAAGTTCAGAAACTTCTCCGCGAAGGCAGGGTCGAGCCGCGACTCCTCGGCGAGCGCCCGCAGCCTCGCGATCTGCACCGCTTCGCGGGCGGGGTCGGATGCTGGCAGCCCGGAGGTCGCCTTGAGCCAGCCGACGTCCTGGGTGAACTTGAACCGCTCCGCGAGTAAGTGCACGAGGGCCGCGTCGATGTTGTCGATGCTGCGGCGCAGGCTCTGGAGCTTCTCGGCGCTGTCGAAGGTTCCCGGATCCGTCATGGGTCAAATCTAGGGCACGGCCCCGAGCCGCCGCGAACGGCGGGGCCGCCTCGCGCGACTCAGAATGGGAAGAGCAACCGATTGAGGAACTGCTTTGTGCGCTCCTGGGTCGGTGCCGTGAACAGCCGCTCGGGAGCACCGCGCTCGACGATCACTCCGCCGTCGAGGAAGAGCACCTCGTCTGCGACCTCACGGGCGAACACGAGCTCGTGCGTCACGACCACCATCGTCCAGCCCTCCTCGGCGAGCTCCTTCATGACGGTGAGCACCTCGCCGACGAGCTCGGGGTCGAGCGACGAGGTGGGCTCGTCGAACAGCAGGAGCTGCGGGCGCAGCGCGACGGCGCGCACGATGCCGACCCGCTGCTGCTGGCCGCCGGACAACTCGAACGGAAACGCATCGCGCTTGTCGGCGAGGCCCACTCGCTCGAGCAGCGCCATGGCCTCCGCCTCGGCATCCGCCCGCGCCCGCTTCTGCACCACGATCGGACCCTCGGTGACGTTCTGCAGCACCGTCAGGTGCGGGAAGAGGTTGTAGTGCTGGAACACCATCGCGGAGCGGTCGCGGAGGGCGAGCCGTGTCGCCGCCGACACCGGCCCGGCGAAGTCGATCGCGACTTCGCCGCCGGCAACCGAGACGGTTCCGGCGTCGGGCTGCTCGAGGCCGTTGAGCGAGCGCAGCACCGTCGTCTTGCCGGATCCCGACGGACCGATCAGCACGAGCACCTTGCCGGTATCAAGAGTGAAGTCGATCGAGCGCAGCACCTCGTGGTCGCCGAACGACTTGGCGAGCCCGCGCACCTCGAGCAGCGGGGTCGAACCCGGTGTGGATGCGCGCGACGGCGATTCAGTGGGCGACATAGCGGTCGAGCCTCTTCTCGATTCGGGACTGCGCGGTCGACAACACCAGACTGAACACCCAGTAGACCAGTGCCGCCTCCATATAGATCATGACGAACTCCTGGCTGAACGCGGCAATCTTCTGCGCCTCACGGAAGAGCTCGGTCACGAGGATGAGCGACGCGAGCGAGGTGTCCTTGACCAGGCTGATGAAGGTGTTCGACAGCGGCGGCACCGACACCCGCGCGGCCTGCGGCAGGATGATTCTCCGCAGCGTGGTCGTGCGGGACATTCCGATCGTGTGCCCGGCCTCCCACTGCCCCTTCGGCACCGACAGGATCGCGGCCCGGATCACCTCGGCCGCGTAGCCGCCCACGTTGAGGGAGAAGGCGATGACAGCGCTCGGCCACGGGTCGATCAGCAGCCCGAGCGACGGCAGCCAATAGAAGATCACGAACAGCTGCACAAGCAGCGGGGTGCCGCGAATGACCGAGACGTAGAACCGGGCGATCCCCGACAGCACGCGGATGCCGGAGATGCGGGCGAGCGCGACGAGGAGCGCGATCACGAGGCCGATCGCGAAGGACGCGATCGACAGTGGAATCGTGCCGACCAGACCGCCACGCACGATGGGCCACAGTGAGACCCAAAACAGTTCCCAATCCATTCAGCGGCTTCTCTCGCGATCGTTCCGCGCGTCGCCGCGGACCCCCAACCTACTCGCTGACGTCCGAGCCGAAGTAGCTCTCGGAGATCGCGGCGAGCGTGCCGTCGGCCCGCAGCTCGGCGAGCGCCTCGTTGATCGCGGCGGCGAGGTCGTCGCTGCCCTTGGGCAGCGCGAAGGCGTTGAGGGACGCGTCGTCGGTCTCATCGACGATCTTCAGCCCGGTGTCGCCCTCGGTCTTCTCGAAGTCGAGGAAGGTGAGCTCGTCGTTCACGGTCGCGTCGACGCGGCCCTGGGTCAACAGCTCGGCGGCCTGCGCCCAGCCCTCGACCGCCTCGACGGTGGCGCCGTAGCCCACGGCAACCTCGTACCAGTTGCTCGTGAGCGATTGGGCGCTCGAGAATCCGCTGAGGTCATCGAAGGAGGCGATCTCGGTGTTCGAGTCCGCGACAATCAGCACGCCCGGCGACACCGTGTACGGATCGCTCATCGTGTAGGCGGCCTCGCGCTCGTCATTGATGGAGACCTGGTTGGCGATGATGTCAAAGCGTCCGGACTGCAGGCCCGCGAAAATCGCGTCCCACTGGGTCTCTTCGAAGGTGACCTCGACGCCGAGCTTCTCGGCGACGGCCGTGACGACCTCGATGTCGTAACCCGTCAGCGCGCCGGATCCGCCCTCGTGGTAGCTGAAGGGACGATAGGTTCCCTCGGTGCCGACGACGAGTTCGCCGCTCTCCTGCACCTCGGCGAGCGTGAGTCCGTCGGATGCCTCCGCACCGGCATCCGGTGCGTCGCTCGCGCCGGCCGAGCAGGCGGCGAGGGAGACGGCGATGGCGGCGGCACCGACGGTGGAGAGGAGCTTCTTGCGCAGGGGGAATCGTTGAATGGTCACTAGGGCTGTAACCGCGGGCACTGCCCGGTATTCCACCGTCGTCCGCGCGTGACCGAATATGTCGTCGTGTTACGGATGCTGGGGTGCCGCGGTCGGCATGCTCCGATACAGCACCGGACGGCCCTCGTGCGCGGCGAGCCGCTCCTCAAGCTGCGCACGCACCTGCGGCCAGTCGTCGACGATGATCGAGAACACCGCGCTGTCGCGCCAGGACCCGTCCGCGCGCGGGAGGTGCCGGCGCGCGATGCCCTCGAAAGTCGCGCCGAGTCGCGAGATCGCGGCGCGGGAGCGCTCGTTGATGGCGTCGGCGAGAATCTGGATGCGCCCGAAGCCGTGCCCGAACGCGAGCCCGAGCAGCAGATACTTCGCCTCGGCGTTGACCGCGGTGCCCCAGACACGCGGGTCGTACGCGGTCCAGCCGATGTGCGCGAACTCCCGCTCCGGCGCGAAATCCGACAGGGTCGTCGTGCCGACGAGCTCGCCCTCGTGAGGCCCGCCCACGACGGAGACCCCGTAGACGTTGCCGTTGTCCCAGTCGTAATAGGTCTCCGCCCACGCGAGGAACCCGGCCTCGGTATCGCGGTAACCCGCCGGTCCGCCGCCATAGCCGCTCTCGAAGACGATCGGATGCCCGATAGCCGCGAAGAGGGCGGGCAGGTGCGCGCGGGTCATCGGCTCGAGGCGGATGAATCGCCCCTCAAGCACATCTCGGGCGGGCCTTGTCGCAGTCACCCTAGAAGTCTGCCATCCGAGCGGCCGCGCACTGCACACCCTGCGCTGCAGCACGCGACGGCACACCCTGGCGGGGCACCCCGACGGCACGACAGCCTGACCGCACGACAGCCTGACCGGATGACAGAGGGGGCGGATGACAGAGGGGGCGGGCCAGAACGGCCCGCCCCCTCTGCTGCCTCACGCGTTACTTGAACGGATGCGCCGGCTTACCCGGGAACAGTGGCTTGCCGGGCACCGCCGGCTTGCCTGGCTTGTCCGGACCATTTGCACCGAACGGATTCCCCTTGACCGGCGCTGGCGGTTCGACCGGCTCGCTTGCGATGTCGAGCCCGACGAGGATCGGGTCGTGGTCGGAGGACCGGTAGGGGTTCGCCTCGTAGAAGTTCGTCACGTTGTAGTTGAACCGGCTGTACTCCAGCGCGATCGACTCGACCGAGTTGATGTTCCAGATGTCGACATCCGTGACGTCCGCGACCGCCGCAGCGTTGCCCAGAATGTGGTCGAGCGAGCCGATCGCGCCGCCGAAGGCGTACGTCTCCTCGCCCGTCGTGGCTCCGAGGTCGACGTATCCGGCGTTCACCAGAACGTCGATCGGGTCCTCCTTGAGGTAGGCGTTGAAGTCGCCGAGGAGGAACACGCGCTCCACCTCGGACGAGGTCTTCAGCGTCTCGGCGAACGCGACGAGCGAGACCGCCTGGCGCGTGCGTGATCCGTTCGACGACCCCTGGCCGTCGCCGGCATCGACGTCGCCGACGCCGGAGCCGGAGCCCTTCGACTTGAAGTGGTTCACGATCGCGAGGAACTCACTCTCCGTGTCTCCACCCGCGAGGCGGAAGACCTGGGCGAGCGGCTCGCGAGCGTTGACGAACGCGACCTGGTCATCGAGGATGACGGACTCGCCGACGGGCTCGATCACGGCCGACTTGTAGATGAAGGCTGTGCGAATGACATCCTCATCGGCCGGCACCAGTGCGGGCGAGGGCACGAACGACCAGGTCCCCGCTCCAGCGTCGGCGTTGAGTGCCGCGGTGAGCTCGGCGAGCGCCACGTCACGGTCGAAGCCGAACGCGGCCGAGTTCTCGATCTCCTCGAGGCCGACGACATCCGCGTCGAGCGCGCCAATCGCCGACACGATCTTTGCCTGCTGGCGGTCGAGGTCCTCCTGCTCGGCGGCGCCTCGCGCGCCGCATCCGCCCCGCACGGTCACGGGGTCGCCCACGCGATCGTTGTAGTAGCTGCACGTGCCGAGCTCGTCACCGGTCGTTGAGAAGTAGTTGAGCACGTTGAAGGTTGCGAGGGTGGCGTCGCCGCCCACGTTCTCCGGGGCCGCGGTGCGCGTGTTCTCAAAGGTCGCCGGCTGAACCGTTGCGGCATTCGCGGTCGTGAGCTGCTCGGTCGGCTGGAAGGCCCACGCGCCGAAGCGGTAGTCGAGCACCACCGCGGTCTCGAAGTTCACCGCCGCGCCGATGCGCACCGGGTTCTCTGTCGAGAGGTACGGGATCGGGATCCCCTTGTTGGCGGTGCTGTTGAAGTTCGTCGTGGCACCGTCGTCGAGAGTGATGACCGCGGCTTGGTTGGCGGCGAGCATCGTGAAGTACTCGGGGCTTCCCGGCTCGACGACGGTCGTCGGCTGAACCAGCGGGCTGGTTCCCGCCGTGAGCTCGAGTGAACCGTAGTAGTTCGTGTCGTAGTTGTCGGTGACCGTGTACGCGCCAGCCGGAGCGAGCAGCATGCCCTCAAGCGACTCGCGCTGTGCGACATCCGAGGTGACCGCGACGTCGGCCGCAACCGGAGCGGCGACGACCTCATCGACGATGGTCAGGCCGCCGGCCGCGACCTCGAGCTGGGTGAGTCCGTAGAACTCGGACACGAGTCCGGTCACCTCGACGTAGGTGCCGACCGTCGCCTGGGCGACTGTCGCGCTGGAGTAAACGAAGATGCCGTCGGAGGCGGCGTCGAGCTCGACTCCGGTTCCCGGTGTCTGGATGTAGTACCCGTTGTAGCCGCCGGTCGGGAAGCTTGCGGTCACGACGCCGCGCGTCGTCACCGTCGTTCCGGCGATGGGGGTGGCGAAGCCGGTGCCCTGGATCGTGGCGATGGCGATGGGGTCAGTGCGCACCGGCGGTTCGGGTTCGGGGTCGGGTGCCGGGCCGGTTCCGACCGCGTTCGTCGGGGTCGGCGCCGCGGTGGTGAAGTCGGCGGCGTTGACGTCGGTGTCGACGCCGGCCGTGCGGTTGAGCGACAGGATCACGGATGCCGCGCTCGCGCGGGCCGTCTCGAAGGTGTTGGAGCTGCCGAAGCCGAGCAGGTCGATGACCGCCGGGTCGCCCACGAGGGAGCCGACCGGGGGCGCAGTGAGCGCCGTCGCCTGGTTCGCGAGGAAGAAAGTGCCGCCGCCCCCGGCCCAGGACGCGCCGGTCGAGGCATCCGCTGCGGGAAGTGTCTGGCCATTCGTCGCGTTGCTGCTGCCCTGCACAAGGTAGTACCCGCCGGCGGCGATCGAGCCGGTGAGCGTCACGACGTTGGAGGGGTTCACGGTGCCGGTTGCCGAGCGGTACTGCAGGCTCGTTCCCGCAAGGTCGATCGCGGCGTTCGTCGGGTTGTACAGCTCGACGAACTTGTTGAGGTAGGTCGCACCGCTGCTGCCGCCATTGACGTACGCCTCGTTGATGACGACGCCGGTGCCGGCTGTGTTGGCGATGGCGGGGGCTGTAGCCAGGGGTGTGGCTACGAGGGCAAGTCCGAGGAGGGCGGCCAGGCCCATTCTCGATCGCTTGTGAACAGGCATGTAGAGGTTCCTCCATCGGACATACGGACGCGTGAAATTTCACTCAAGACAACGAATGTGTCCCCGAGGTAAATTTACGTCGCCCGGCGCCCAAACGGGGGGTAATCGTTACAAAGTTTTCATTTTTCAATGAATGCTGCATCGCTGCGCCGATTGCTTGTCGTGCGTCTGCAGCCCACGTAGCGTGGATTGCGATTCTGAATTGTCTGAGGTCAACTTTTCGTTGACGGCAGTTGCCGGCGCGTGTGCCGGACAGGCCAAACGGAATCGCGTTCCGTGTCGAACAGACACATAGGTGGCCCGAAAACGGGCACCGCACAACTCGTCAGAGAGGACGAATCCCGATGAAGCACACGACGAAACTCCTGCTGGTTCCCGCGTTGGCGCTGGGGGTGGCGGTCGCCGCCGCTGGCCCCGCGTTCGCAGCAACAGAGGATGTCACGTATCAGACGACGCTTGACGCGATCAATGGCAGTGGCGCCAGTGGTTCGTACACGGTCAAGCTCGTCGGCGACGAAGCCACGGTCACCGGCGAGGTGAGCGGTCTCGCCGAGACGTTCAACGATGCCCCGTACCCGCACGTGCAGCACATCCACATCGCCGCCCAGGGCGTATGTCCCCCGGCGGATGCTGACGCGAATGGCGATGGCGTCATCGACACCCCAGAGGGGCAGCCCTTCTACGGCGAGATCGGAACCACCCTGTCGCTGGACGGCGCAACCGACGCGTCCACGGCAACCGACCTCACCGTCGCCCCGAGTGGCAGCTCGTTCACCTTCGAGCGCACCTTCACCATGAACGCCGCCACCATCGCCTCCCTCAAGGCCGGCACCGGCGTCATCGTCGTGCACGGTCTCGACCCGGCCGGACTGAGCCAGGCAGCCCAGGACGCGATGAGCTCCCTGGTTCCCGAGCTGCCCCTGGCCGCCACCGCACCCGCCCTCTGCGGAGCGCTCGCCGTCTCCCAGATGGAAGAAATGCCTGAAGGTGGCGTGCAGACCGGTGGCGTGAACACCTCCGGCCCCGATCTGGGCATGCTCGCCCTCGGCGGCGGACTCCTGCTCGCCGCCGGCGGTGTCGTGGCCGTTCGTCGCCGCGTCGCCGCACGCAACTGAGGATCGACACGATCGAGAATCAGTGACTGCGCAACCTAGCAAGTCCCGCCGCGGCAGCCTCTGGGCTACCGCGGCGGTGCTTCTCCTCCTCGGCGGCGGCACCGCCATCGCCCTCGCACTGACCACAAACGACTCGCCGCCACAACCACCGGCATCCGCTGCCAGCCCCCCCCCCCCGGGCACCACCGCGACACCCCCGCCCCCGACGCCACCGGTCGCCGCTACACAGACCACCGGCCCGATCATGCCCGCCTCGAGCCCCACCCAGGTCAGCATCCCCGCCATCGGTGTCGATTCAACGCTGATGCAACTCGGACTCAACACCGACGGCACCGCCGAAGTCCCCCCACTCGACCCGGCCGCCCCAGCAGGCTGGTACCGCGGCTCACCCACCCCGGGAGAGCTCGGACCATCGATCATCCTCGGACACGTCACCAGCAACGCCGGACACGCCGTCTTCTACCGCCTCGGCGACATGCGCCCCGGCGACGAAATCACCATCACCCGCGCCGACGCAACCACAGCCACCTTCACCGTCGACGCGGTCGAGCAATACCCGAAAGCCGACTTCCCCACCCAAAGGGTCTACGGCAACACCGACCACGCCGCCCTACGCCTGATCACCTGCGGCGGCATCTTCGACAACACCGCCGGCTCCCACCTCGACAACATCGTCGTCTACGCCACCCTCACCGACGACAGCGCATAGCCAGCCGGCGGCTGGCTCAATCGAGCAGGTCGTGCCGCGCGATTATGGCGTCGCGGCCGGGGCCGACGCCGATCGCCGAGATGCGCGACCCGCTCATGGCCTCGATCGCGAGCACGTAGGCCTGCGCGTTCGGGGGCAGGTCGCTGAACTCGCGCACGCCGGTGAGGTCCTCGGTCCAGCCGGGGAACTCCTCGTAGATCGGCACGGCGTGGTGGAAGTCCGACTGTGACACCGGCACCTCCTCGACGCGTACGCCGTCGACGTCGTACGCGACGCAGACGGGGATAGTTGCGAGTCCCGTGAGCACGTCGAGCTTCGTCATCACGAAGTCGGTCACGCCGTTGATGCGGGCCGAGTAGCGCGCAATAGGGGCGTCGTACCAGCCCGTGCGGCGAGGTCGTCCGGTCGTGGTGCCGAACTCGAAACCGCGCGAGCGCAGGAACTCCCCCGACTCGTCGAACAGCTCCGTCGGGAAGGGTCCGGCGCCGACCCGCGTCGTGTACGCCTTGACGATGCCGATGACGCGCTCGATGCGGCCGGGGCCGATGCCCGACCCGGTCGAGGCGCCGCCCGCGGTCGAGTTGCTCGAGGTGACGAAGGGGTAGGTGCCGTGGTCGACGTCGAGCATCGTGGCCTGGCCGCCCTCGAACAGCACGATCTTTCCATCGTCGAGGGCGCGATTGAGCTCGAGGGCGGTATCGCCGACCATTGGGCGCAGCCGCTCCGCATAGGAGAGCAGGTTCTCGACGATCTCGTCGACCATGATCGCGCGGCGGTTGTAGACCTTCACGAGGAGGTGGTTCTTCTGGTCGAGGGCCGCCTCGACCTTCTGCCGCAGGATGTTCTCGTCGAACAGGTCCTGGATGCGCAGGCCGACGCGGTTGATCTTGTCGGCGTAGGCGGGTCCGATGCCCCGGCCGGTCGTGCCGATCTGCTTCTTGCCGAGGAAGCGCTCGGTGACCTTGTCGAGGGTGCGGTGGTACTGCGTGATGATGTGCGCGTTGGCGCTCACCCGCAGCTTCGAGACATCCACCCCGCGTGCGGTCAGCGCCTCAAGCTCGTCGAAGAGCACCTCGATGTCGATGACGACGCCGTTCGAGATGACCGGGATGACCCCGTCGGTGAGGATGCCGGACGGCAGCAGGTGCAGCGCGTATTTCTGGTTGCCGATCACGACCGTGTGGCCGGCATTGTTGCCGCCGTTGAACTTGACGACGTAGTCGATGCGACTACCGAGCAGGTCGGTGGCCTTGCCCTTGCCCTCGTCGCCCCACTGGGCTCCGATGATCACGATTGCTGGCACGAGGGATCCCTTTCGAAGAGATGAGTTGGGGATTGCACCTCAGTCTACCGGCGGGGCCACTCGTGCCCCGCCGGAGGCATGCGCGGGGGTCACGCGCCGGTGTGCACGACCATTTTTCCGGTGTTCTCGCCGCGCAGCAGGCCGAAGAAGGCCTCGAGCGCGTTGTCGATGCCGTCGATGACGGTCTCGTCGGAGACCATCTGTCCGGATGCGAGCAGCGGGCCGACCTCTGCGGCGAACGCGGTCGCGTGCTGCTGGTAATTGCCGATCGTGAAGCCCTCGAGCCGCAGCCCCTTCGTTGTGATCATCGGCAGGTTGCGTGGGCCGGACGGAGCTGCCGTCTCGTTGTAGACCGAGATCGCGCCGCACAGAGCCGCGCGGCCGCCGTCGTTGAACGAATAGAGGGCCGCCTCGAGGTGCTCGCCGCCGACGTTGTCGAAGTAGACGTCGATGCCGTCGGGTGCGGCATCCGCGAGCTGTCTGGCGAGGTGGCCGTTCTTGTAGTTGAACGCCGCATCGAAGCCGTACTTGCCCGTCAACAGCGCCACCTTCTCGTCGGAGCCCGCGCTGCCGATTACACGCTTCGCTCCGCGCAGTCGGGCCAGCTGGCCAACGGCCGACCCGACCGCGCCGGCAGCGCCGGAGACGAACACGGTGTCGCCGGGCTTCATGTTCGCGATCACCAGCAATCCGACCCACGCGGTCAGGCTCGTCATGCCGAGCGCCCCGAGGAAGGCGGACGACGACACTCCGGGCACCTCCGCGGTCGGGGCGAACGCCGCGGCGTCGGCTTGGGCCAGATCGCGCCAGCCGAGGAAGTGGCGCACGAGGTCGCCGACGGCGAGCGAGTCGGAGCGGGACTCGACGACCCGGCCGACCGCGCCGCCGGTCATCGTCTCGCCCAGCACGTAAGGCGGGGTGTACGACTTGACGTCGTTCATGCGTCCGCGCATGTAGGGGTCGACCGAGACGAACTCGTTGCGCACCCGCACCTCGCCATCGGCGAGCGGGGGCAGCTCGATCTCCGCGAGGCGGAAGTCGTCGGCGACCGGCCAGCCGGAGGGGCGCCGGATCAGCTGCCACTGGCGGCTGATGGTCGGGGCGGACGAGACGGGAGCTTGCTGGTTCGTGGTGGTCATGCCGCGAGCCTATTATCTTGCACACCGATGTGCAAGATCGTTAGGCTACGACCATGACATCCGTTTCCCGCCCCGCTCCTCGACAGGTTCGACGCGACGCGCTGCTCAACCGGCTGTCCATCCTGCAGGCGGCCGTGAGCGTGCTGTGCGTCGATCCCGACGCCGGGATGGATGCGATCGCCGCCCGAGCGGGCCTGACCCGCCGCGCCGTCTACGGCCACTTCCCAACTCGCGACCACCTCATCGAGGAGATACTGGCCACCGGCGCGGCCCGCATCGCGGCAAGCCTGCTGCCCCTCGACGACACCGATCCACGCGCGGCGATCGCCACGATCGGCTCGCGCCTGTGGGGCGAGGTCTCGCACGTGCGTGCCACCGCAGTGCTGGCGGTGCGCGGCCCGTATAGCGCGCGAATCGCCGAGGTGTTGCGGCCGTTGCGCGAGGTGCTGGAGCGCGTCGTGACGGTAGGTGTCGCATCCGGATCCTTCCGCCAGGACGTGCCGGCGCCGATCCTCGCGCGGCTCATCGAGGGCACGGCACTCAACGTGCTCGACGAGGCGAGCCGCCTCGGGCTCAACTCTGCGGAGGGCGACCGGCTGGTCGTGATCACGACGCTGTCGTGCGCCGGACTCGGGTGGGAGGATGCCGCGCGCTACGTCGGCGCTCCCCTGCCCGGGGGTCCGCCCCGCCGAGGAGAATGAGAGAATCGGGCGTGACCTCGAGCCAGAACCAGCCCAGCCGATTGCGCATCGTCGCCCCCTGGATCGTCGGGGGCGCGGCGAGCGTGCTCGCCCTCTTCTACGCGATCCGGCTCGCCCGCGACCCGTCTGAGGCGGTCTCGTGGTTCGGGTTTGCCTGCTTCGCCATCGCCGCGGCGGGCAGCATCTACACGATCGTCGCGGAGCGCCGCTCCCGCCGGTAACACTCCTTTCATCATTCAGGAGTTGGAGGTGACAGCGACCGGATAACCCGGGCTTTCGGCCGGCCACCGCTTTCATCATTCAGGAGTGATCTGCTGCTCACCGCCGAGCGGCCGCAGGAATGCTCCACTTCTCGCGGGAATAGTGCGGGGAGAGGGGCCGGATGCTCGAAATCCCAGCATCCGCCCGCCGGCCCCCCTGTCACTCCTGAATGATGAAAACTGTTGCCCGACCCCCACTCCTGAATGATGAAAACTGTTGCCCGGCCCCCACTCCTGAATGATGAAAGCGTCAGTGCCCGACCCCCACTCCTGAATGATGAAAGCGTCAGTGCCCGGGGTGCTCCGCCTCGATCGCGGCGGCTGCCGTCGGGTCGGAGTCAGTCAGCAGGGCACCGAGGCGCTCCACCTCATCCTCTTCGCCGATCGCATCCGCGGCTCGCTGCAGCGCATAGAACGCGCGCAGCACGCCGCGGTTGGGCGCGTGCGACCACGGCACGGGGCCGTGGCCCTTCCAGCCGCCCTTTCGCAGTGCATCGAGGCCACGGTGGTAGCCGACCCGCGCGAACGCGTACGACTCGATCATCTTCTCGGCGTTGTAGGCGTTGTTCGACAGGAGCGCCCAGGCGAGCGGCGAGGCGGGGTGCGCGACGACGACGTCGGCCGCATCCAGCCCGGTGTTGGCGATCGAGGCGAGCACATCGGGCTCTTCCGGCAGGAGCGTGTCGGCGGGGCCGAGCAGGTTGGTCGTCATGTTGCCACGGTACCGCTCAGCGCGGAAAGCGCACGTGCTGCAGCACCCAGGCGTGCATCGCGACCGCGGCCGCCGCGGAGGCGTTGATGCTGCGGGTGGAACCGAACTGGCTGATCTCGACGATGTCCGCGGATGCCGCGAGGGCAGCATCCGAGAGCCCCGGCCCCTCCTGCCCGAACAGCAGCACGCACGCGGCGGGGAAGGGGAAGGTCTCGATGATGACCGAGCCGGGTACGTTGTCGATCGCCACGACCGGCAGCCCGGCAGACGCGGCCCACTCGGCGAACGTCTCGACGGTGTCGTGGTGCATCACGTGCTGGTAGCGGTCGGTCACCATCGCGCCGCGCTTGTTCCAGCGCTTGCGGCCGATGATGTGCACGGTCTCGGCGCCGAAGGCGTTCGCGCTGCGCACGATCGAGCCGATGTTCATGTCGTGCTGCCAATTCTCAATGGCGACATGAAACGGGTTCCGGTGCTCGTCGAGGTCGGCGACGATGGCCTCCATGCTCCAGTACCGGTATCGGTCGACGACGTTGCGGGAGTCGCCGCGGGCGATCAGCTCCGGGTCGTAGCGCGGGTCGTCGGGCAGCTCGCCGACCCATGGGCCGACGCCCTGCGTGGTCAGTTCGATGGAGGGTGCGGGCTTGTCGAGTGTCACAGGGGAAGCGTATGCGTCTTTCGCACGCGACCCACGCGCGGCCGGATCAGCCCCGCGCGCGGCCGGATCAGACCCGCGCGCGGGCGGATCAGCCGAGCCCGGCTGGCTCCTGATGCCCATCGGTCTGGGTGATCGTGCCCAAGACCGGCTTGCGCGAGAGGCCGACGGCACCGGCATCCGGACCCGACGAGGTTGCGGCCGCGACCGCGGCGTGGTCGTCGGCCTTGGAGTATGCGTGGCGCAGGTGCACCGGCTCGATCGCGCCGCGGCGCTTCTCCTGGCGGGCCTTGGCAACGAGGTTGAGGGCCTCGACGAGGATCGCGAAGGCCATCGGGCCGTAGATCAGCGCCTTGTCGATCTTGACCTCGAAGCCGTCGGCAATGAGGAAGACGCCGATGAGCACGAGGAACGCGAGCGCGAGCATCTTCACGGTGGGGTGCCGGTTGACGAAGGTGAAGATGTACTTCGCCGAGAAGAGCATCACGGTGAACGACGAGACGACCGCGACGATGATGACGAGCAGGTTGTCGACCATGCCGACGGCGGTGATGACCGAGTCGAAGGAGAAGACGATGTCGAGCACGAGAATCTGGGCGATGACCGCACCGAAGGTGACGGTTTTGATGCGGCCGCTGCCGTGCGACTCCGCGCCCTCGAGCTTCTCGTGGATCTCGGTGACCGCCTTGTAGACGAGGAACAGCCCGCCCGCGATGAGGATGAGATCTCGGCCCGAGAAGCCCCTGCCGAACGCGGTGAAGACGTCGTCGGTGAGGGTGATGATCCAGGTTGCACCGAACAGCAGCCCGATCCGAATGATCATCGCGAGGGTGAGACCGAGATTACGGGCCTTCGCCTGCTGCTCGACCGGGAGCTTGCTCGCGAGGATCGAGATGAAAATCACGTTGTCGACGCCAAGCACGATTTCGAGAACGAAGAGGGTCACGAAGGCGATGGCGAGGTCGGGGGTCAGTTCAAATGAGAGATCCACCCGACGATCCTAGACGAAGTGGATGCTGCCGCGGCCGCGCTTGGATGCGAGCTCGCCACCCGCTCGAAACACGCGGTCGCTACGATGTGGCCATGGCAAAACGCGACGAAATCGAATGCTGGCTCACCGACATGGACGGTGTGCTCGTACACGAGAACAAACCCCTGCCCGGCGCTTCACAACTCCTCCAGCAGTGGCGAGACCAGGGCAAGCCCTTCCTCGTGCTCACCAACAACTCAATTTTCACGCCGCGCGACCTGAGCGCCCGGCTCAAGGCATCCGGCCTCGACGTTCCCGAGGAGTTTCTCTGGACGTCCGCCCTCGCGACGGCGGACTTCCTGGCGTCGCAGAGCCCGGGCGGCTCCGCGTTCGTGATCGGCGAGGCGGGAATCACCACGGCGCTGCACGAAGCCGGCTTCGTGATGACCGATACCTCCCCCGACTACGTCGTCATCGGCGAGACGCGCAACTACTCGTTCGAGGCGATCACCCGCGCAATCAGGCTCATCCTCGCGGGCGCCCGGTTCATCGTGACGAATCCGGATGCGACGGGACCGTCGGCCGAGGGGCCGATGCCCGCGACGGGTGCCGTCGCGGCCCTCATCACCAAGGCGACCGGCATGGAGCCCTACGTCGTGGGCAAGCCGAACCCGATGATGTTCCGCTCGGCGATGAACAAGATCGGCGCGCACTCGGAGAACACCGGCATGATCGGCGACCGCATGGACACCGACATCGTGGCGGGCATCGAGGCCGGGCTGCACACCATCCTCGTGCTCACCGGAATCAGCGACCAGGCCGAGATCGACCGCTATCCGTTCCGCCCAGACGAGATCCTGAACGGAGTCATCGACCTGGTCGACGGCGAACCGTTCGCGGTTGGGATCGACGACAATCTGATGCCGGAAGAGCCTGTCGTCTAGCGTCGGAGGGCCGCGCTCGTCTCCCGCTGGCTAGACGGCGCAGGGGGCGAGTCGCTCGACTGCGGTCGACACTGTCGAGGTGCCGCCCAGAAGCACGAGTTTCGTCGCCCCGTATTCGTTGATTGCCGCGACCGTGGCCTTCGGGACGCAGCCGCCCGGCACGACGTAGAGAGGGGCGTTGTTCGTTCCGGCGAGAGGCGCTCCCGCGAGGGCATCGGGGAAGTTGTACCCGGTGGCGATGTAAACGGTGCTCGCCGTCGTGAAAGCGTTGTCATTGAGCGCGAGGGAGGTCGAGAACCGGTCGGGGCCCATCAGGCGGAGTGTTCCGCCCGGCAGCTTCAGCGCCTTGGCCGAGTTCTCGATGCCGGTCGAGAGCACGGCCGGCCCTCCAGCCAGCACGATGTCCGTCGGGTTCAACTTGCGGATCAGGTCGATGGTCGCCGCATCCAGCGTGCCGGTGGAACCGTCGACGAGGATGACGGCACCGTTGTTAGCCCCGGCGGCGGCGCTCGCGGAGAGAGCGTCGGGGAAGTTCCGTCCGGTCGCCAGGTAGACCCGGTCGACGCCGGTGACTCCGAACGCGGCGTCGACGATGACCCGCGACGACGCGTACCTGTCGGCGCCGCCGTGCCGGGTGATTGACTGGGTAAGTTTTGCCAGCTGGGTGTAGACGGCGGCGTTGATCGAACCGGTGCTGCCGACCACGATGATCTTCTTCGGCTTCAGCCGCTCGATCTCGGCCTTCACGGCTGCTGGAATTTCGGTGGTGGTGACGAGCAGCAGCGCTCCGCCGGCAGCGGCGGCGGCCGGAGCCGCGCTCAGCGCGTCGGGGTAGTCGCTTCCCCGCGCGACGTAGAGCACGCCGACGCCGGGAGCGAAGGTGCGCGACATGGTGATCGCGGTTGCGTAGCGGTCGGCTCCCCCGAATCGTTGCACGGCAAGCGGGACCGTGACGGTGGATGCCGACCACCGGCTGACGGACGCGTAGCCAGACTTGGTGCCGGTGACTTTCACGCTGATCTTGCTGCGCACATCGGCGAGGGTCGGGACGTAGGTGTTGGATGTCGCTCCGCTGATGGCGGTCCCGTTGCGGAGCCACTGGTAGGAGAGGTACACCGGTGCCGGCGACCAGGTTCCCGCGTTCGCGGTGAGTCGCGCGCCGACCTTGACTGTTCCGGAGATGGTCGGCGTGGCGGTGTTCATGGCCTTCGGCGCTATCCCGAGGGTGACGACGACCTGTGCAGTCGCCCCGCTCGACGTGAAAAGGATGTTGGCGCCGTCTCCGAGCGACGTGAGGGACTGCCCCGGCTTGAGGTAGTGGTTGCGATAGGTGGAGTTCGCCAGGGTGAGCGCGGCCGAGGTGTTGTTGTCGCGGATTCTGAGTATCCGGAGCCCCGGCGCGTAGCCCGGCACCACGGCACGGGAATAGATCGAGTTGGCGTCGATGCCCGTGCCGGAGCGGTACTCCACGTAGTAGACGGCTCCGGTGGTCGGGTCGACGACCTCGAGTCCGCGAATCCCGGATGTCGCCGAGGCCGGGTTCAGCGTGAAGGCGGTCGAGGCAGCTGCCACGGTCGAGGGCAGGGACACAGTGACGAGATCGTTGCCCAGGCCGTTGACGCGCTTCTTCTGCGTGACGTTGAGGGCCGGGAGCTGCGCGTTACCCACGCCGTTGAAGGCATATCCCGCGGCCATCACGTCGTAGAAGTCGGCGTACTCCGTGTCGGCGCACGCGGTCACCTCGTCGCACTGCATGGCGTTCGAGTGGCGAAGGCTCAGGTTGTGGCCGAGCTCGTGACCCACCGTCTGCTCGAAGGTGGGCGCAGAGTAGGCGGCATACGCCAGCCCGCCGCTGGGCACGGACCCGACGGTGCCTTTGCCCGTGCCGCCGCCGCACTCGTTCGGTGCGACGACCAGCATGTGCCGGCCGGCGGACATCCACCACGTTGTGGTCGGTGCGTTGAAGAGCTCCGCGCCCTCATCCCACATCGCCTGAGGATTGCAGGCGTTGGCGGAGACGACGCGTCGCACGGAACCGGTGATCGAGAAGCTGGCGACCTGCCCGTTGGTCTGCGAGTTCCAGAACCCGCTGAGCCTGCTTGTGAGCGTCTGCAGGGCGCCGTCGGACGCGACGATGTTGGCAGGGTCGGCGGGAAGCGTGACGACGATGACCTCAAGGGTGTGAGCGACGGCCGAGATGGCCGCGCTGGTCTCCGGGGTGATCATCGCGTCGTCGACGACGAGCGGGGTGTCGAGCGCCTCACTCGCGTCGATGATCTCCTGCCCGACCACGGAGTCGTGGTCGACGATCCCCTGCCGCGTCTCCCCTGCGATCGCCTCGGCGATGGAGTTGTTGATTGCGCCGATCGAGTCCGCGGGAACCGACAGGGTTCCGCGCAAGCGGTCGCCGGTTTCGACGTTCTCGGGCAGCCCACCGCCCAGCGGGATCGAGGTCCCGTCGTCGGTGACCAGGCGAATCTCATCGGGCAGCAGCGTCGTCAGCTCACGCGGCCCGTGCACATCGTGTGCGGCGTGGTCCTCGGCTGACTCCTGTCCGGCCAGCACCAACAGCGTGCCCTCGACCTCGACCAGGGTGCCCTCGTCGATGACGAAATCGCTGGCCGCCGAGCCGGCCGCCGGCACGAGCACCGTGAGGAGCACCGTGAGCGAGGTGACGAACCCGCCGAACCTGCGCCAAGTGGGTGCCGCGCGCCGGATGTGTGGAACAGACTGAGTGGCCAAAACGACAGAATCCATTCCTCGAACTGCGGGGCACTCTCGCTTTTCGCGAGATTTTTTTCAGAATAGACGAACCTGTCTAGTCACGTGAGCCCCCCGTTCGGGCGTGTGGACCGCGCGGTCAGAAGCTGGCGAGCCCCACGGACTCCGCGCGGACGACGGCAACGTCGAGCGCGCCGGTGACGTGCGCGGCATCCGCAGGCTGGGCGAGTACGAACGTGAGCACGATCGCCAGTGCGACGAGCAGCACGATGCCGACGAGCAGCAGGATCTTCCGCGTGCGAGACGGCGCAGCCTTCGTACCGGCTTCGCGACTCGCGACCGACTGCGCGCGACCGGCGATAGCGGGGCCCTCGGCCGTCGGCACTATCGGCACATCGAAGCGCGCCGCGCCGGTGGCAGCAACGGGATTGGCTGCGACCTGAACCGTCGGCGGCACGACGGGGACGGTCGGGGTGAGCGGCGCCTGTGCCCGCGGGGTGAACGGCGCGTGGGGGTCGACAGGGTCGTCGATCCCGTCCTCGTCGGGTTCGTCCGCTCCCGCCTGGGCGGCAGGGATGTCATCGCGGGTCGCCTCCTCGCGTGCGGCCTCGTCGCGGGCCGCCGCCTCGCGCGCTGCGCGACGCGGCGACGGGGCATCGAGGACCTCCGCAATCGATATAGTGGCCCCCGTCACACCAGCTGGCTGGATTGGGTCGGCGGAGAACGCGAGTGCGGATACGGGGTCGGCGAACGGCTCGGCGAACGGCTCACTCCCGCGCTGCGTCGCGGGCGAGATTGCGGGCGAGATTGCGGGCGGCGGCGGATAGAACGGGCGGTCAGGCTGCGGAGGCGCGGCCGCCGTCGCAGCGGACACGGGCGCCGCAGCGGACACGGGCGCCGCGGCGACGGTCTGTGCGGCGACATCGTTCGGCTCGACTGCGGGTAGCTCCGCCTTCAGTGCGGGAAAAAACGACTCGGGCACCACCACGTCGGGCTCACGCTCGAGCGGGCTGGCGGTCGGTCGCAACCCCCAGCTGAAGGATGCCCCGGTCGCCGCGGTCGAGTCGACGGCGTCGGCATCCGCAGCATCCGTTCCCGCGTTCTCGTCGTCCAGGTCGTCGTCGAACTGGGCGGTCAGCCAATCGTGGGGGTCTTGGTCCTGCCGGTTCATCCGTCGAGCCCCAGGTCTGCGAGGCCGATCGCGGAGTAGTACGGATAGCCTGCGGCCTCAATGATCTCCTTGGCTCCGGTGTTGCGGTCGACGACGACGGCAACGGCGACGACGATCGCGCCGACTTTGTTGAGCGCGGCGATCGCGGCGAGCGGGGAGCCGCCGGTGGTGGAGGTGTCCTCGAGCACGATGACGCGCTTGCCCTTGAGGTCCGGGCCCTCGACCTGCTTGCCCCGGCCGTGGTCCTTGGGCTCCTTGCGCACGACGAACGCGTCGTAGGCCAGCCCTCGAGCGGCTCCCTGATGAAGGATGGCTGCGGCGACAGGGTCTGCCCCCATCGTCATTCCGCCGACAGCGGTGACGTCGGGGATCTCGGAGATCAGGTCGATCATGACCTGGCCGATGAGCGGCGCGACGCGGTGATCGAGGCTCACCTTGCGGAGGTCGACGTAGTACGTGGCCTTCTTGCCACTTGTCAGCGTGAAGTCGCCGTGGAACACGGCCTCCGCTGAAATTGCGTCGATGAGTTTGGCGCGCGCGTCTGTCACGACACTCACATTAGACGAGAGAGTGGAGGTGCGCTCGAACCTCCTCGCCCGCGCGACGGTTGGGCGCTCCACCCGCCGGGTCGCTGGCCAGGTCAGGTTTCGCCGGTGAGCTCCGCCTAGGCGGCTTCCGCCCCGGTGCCTTTGGGTTCTTTCTTCACTTTTTCGTCTTTGGGAACTGTCCCAGACGGGCTGGTCGGGGTCGTGGCGGGGTCGGCCGCGGGGATCGGGGCGGCCGGTGGGTCCGGCACACGGTCCGGCGGCGGGGTAGTTGCCGGATCCGCTGGCGGAGTCACAGGGGCCGTCGGCGCGCCCGGCACGGCGGGGTCGGGCGTCGCGGGCCCCGGACCGGCGGGGCCGGGCGCGACGGGGCCGGGCGCGGCAGGGGCTGGAGCGGCAGGGCCGGGCGCGGCAGGGCCCGGCGCGGCAGGGCCCGGCGCGGCAGGGCCCGGCGCGGCAGGGCCGGGCGCGGCAGGGCCCGGAGTGACGGGGCCGGGCGCCGCGGGTTCGGGCGCCGCGCCTGGAGCATCCGTCGATGCGGCCGGGCTTATCGTCACGGAGGGCTGGGGCCACAACGGCAGGAGGGCCGGATACTGGCGCGCAGCCTCGGCTGGCGGAACGGCCGCGACGGGATCGTCGATCACGGCCTCTCCGTCGGCCACGGAGTCGCCCGCCGCATTCTCGCTGGCCCTGCTGTCGAGTGGCTCACGCGATTCCGAACGAGGTGCCGTCACACCCTCGGGCAGGCTCACGTACTCCGCGTCCATTCCCTTGTCGACAATGGCCGCCACGGCGCCGACCGACAGGGGAAACACGAGCGCGGTCGCGACGATCACCTCCGCCATCCGCAGCGTCGGGTGGCGTTTGCCGGAGGTTGCCCTGGGACGGGCCGGAACTGACAACGCGACAAGGTGCGGGTCGAAGGATGCTGGTGGCCGCGGAGCCGGGTGGCGTGCTGCCGGTGTCCGGTGGCGTGGTGGCGCCGGGTCCGGGTGCGGGTCCGGCGCGGGGTCCGGGAGGGAATCAACGGGCCGGTGAAGTTCCGTGGCCGCCTCCGACGAGAGGAACCACTCCAGCGCATCCGTTGTGGAGTAGTGATTCTCGGACCGATTGCGGCGCACCATGACTCGACCGTAGATCGGTGCGCCGCCCGGCGCAGGCCGATTGACAAAGGGGTGCGGTGCGGGTAGTCAGCGCGTCGCCGGTAGCGTTAACGCATGCGAGTAGCGACCTGGAACGTCAATTCGATTCGAACGAGAGTCGGTCGCGTCGTCGACTGGCTCGTGCGCGAAGACATCGACGTGCTCGCGATGCAGGAGATCAAGTGCAAGGAGAGCCAGTTTCCCTTTGCGCCGTTCGACGAAGCCGGCTACGACGTCGTGCTGCATGGTCTCAACCAGTGGAACGGCGTCGCCTTCGCGAGTCGGCTGCCGATCGAGGACGTGACGCGCGGATTCGACTCCGCCCCCGGCTTCGGCAAGCCCGACGAGAGCGGCGCGTTACCGCAGGAGGCGCGTTCGCTTGGAGTGACGGTAAACGGGGTGCGGCTCTGGAGCCTGTACGTGCCGAACGGGCGTGGGCTCACCGATCCGCACTACCCCTACAAGCTCGACTGGCTCGCGAAGCTCGCCGCGGAGACCTCGGGCTGGCTCGCCGAGCATCCGGACCAGCCTCTCGCCCTCATGGGCGACTTCAACATCGCCCCGCTCGACACCGATGTCTGGGACATTGCGCTGTTCGAGGCGCACACCCACGTGAGCCAGCCCGAACGGGACGCCTTTGCGGCGTTCGAGAAGGCCGGACTCATCGATGCGCTGCGCACGCGCGGGGTCGAGGGATACACCTACTGGGACTACCAGCAGCTGCGGTTCCCGCGCAACGAGGGCATGCGGATCGACTTCATCCTCGGCTCCCACGGCTTCGACGAGCTTGTCACCGCGGGGCGGATCGACCGCGACGAGCGCAAGGGCGACGCGCCCAGCGACCACGTTCCCGTCGTCGTCGACGTGGATCTCGGCAGCCTCGAAGACGACGACCGCCCGATGATCTTCTAGCTCAGTTGAGCAGCAGCGCGACCACGAGCAGAACGGGAACCGAGCCGATCGTCGTGATGAGCACCGTGTCGCGCGCGATGATCTCGCCGCGGTCGTACCGCTGGGAGTAGTTGAACACGTTCTGCGCGGTCGGCAGCGCAGCCATCACGACGATCGCGAAGAGCTGGTCGTCGTCGAGGCCGAACACGAACCGGCCGAGCATCCAGGCCAGGAGCGGCATGACCGCGAGCTTGATCGAGGAGGCGAGAATCACGTCGCGGCGTTGCGTGCCCGCGGCGAGCGCGCGCTGCCCGTGCAGCGACATCCCGAACGCGATCAGCACCACCGGCACCGCGGCGGCGCCGACCAGCCGGAACGGCTCCATGACGGCATCCGGAAGTTCCACCTGCGTCACGGAGAGAATCGCGCCGAGCACCGAGCCGATGATGATCGGATTGCGCAGCGGCTGCGACAGCACACGCGCAACCGAGGTGCGACCGCTCGTGGCGACGTCGAGGATCGTCAGCAGGATCGGGGTGAAGACGATGAGTTGGAGCATGATCACCGGAGCGACGCTTGCCGCGTCGCCGATTACGTACACCGCCACGGGAATACCGATGTTGTTCGCGTTGACCCAGCCGGACGCCGCGACACCGATCGCCCCCTCCGGCAGCGGGCGGCGCCAGATCGCGAACGCGGCCACTCCGTAGATGACGAACGACGCGACCGCCGTGATCGCCGCCACGACAAGCAGCGACGAGAAGAGCACCTTCACGTCGGCATCCGCGAGCACGGTGAAGAGCAGCGACGGGGAGAGCACGAAGAACACGATCCGGCTGAGCACGAAGCGCGCGTGCGGGCCAAGGATCCCGGTACGGCCAACGATGTAGCCGACGGCGATGACCGACCCGATGATGCCGAACCCGGTGAGTATCCCCTGCATGCTCCCCCTTCGACGTGTTGGCTCACGATGCGTCGGCTGCACGCGCGCTGGCTCCAGTCTGCCGCAGCCGCACTGCCGGCCTGCGCTGCCGCGCAAGACTTCCTCGCGCACCTCCCACCCGCCGCGATAACCTCGATACGTGCCACAACTCGACGTCAACGGAGCCGTCCTCCACTACGAGACCGCCGGCCACATATCCGACCCCGCCGTTCTGCTCATCCACGCGGGAGTCGCCAACCTGCGCATGTGGGACGGCCTCGTGCCGATGCTCGACCGCGACCACTTCGTCATCCGGTACGACACGAGGGGGTTCGGCAATACCTCGACGCGGAATGTCGATTTCTCCGACCGGGAGGACGCGCGCGACCTCCTCGATCACCTCGGCATCGCCAGGGCGACCGTGGTCGGATGCTCGAGAGGCGGCGGAATCGCGATCGACCTCGCCCTCGAGAGCCCCGACCGGGTCGCGGGCCTCGCCACGGTCGGCTCGGGCCCGAGCGGCTTCCCCGACCTGGAGCCGTCCGCCCGTGAGCACGAGATTCTCGACGCGATGGACCGCGCCTTCGCCGCGGAGGACTGGGCGGCGCTCAACGAGCTCGAAGTGCGACTCTGGTCGATCGGCCCGACGAGGGACCAGACCCGGCTCGACCCCGAATTCGTCGACCTGGCCTACTCGCTCAACCGCACCAACCTCGCCAGGGTCGGCGAGCGGCCCCGGCCCGAGCACCTCGATCCGCCGGCGTTCGACCGGCTGCTCGACCTGCGGATGCCGGCGCTCGTCACTGTCGGTGAGAGCGACGTCACCGAGCAGCTCGCGGCCTTCGAATTTCTCGCCGCCACGATCCCGGGGGTGACGAGCGCGCGCTTCGCCGACGCCGCCCACCTGCCCAGTGTCGAGAGCCCCGAGGCGTTCAACCGGGTGCTCGGCGGATGGCTCGCGCTGCACGGTCTCTGACTTCACGGGCTCTGACGGCGCGCGCGCACGGCCGCCGAGACCTCCTCCGACGCGTGTTTCGAGCGCCGATCGCAAGCAAAAAGCGCGGATTGCTCGTTAGGCTCGGAACGAAGGGCGTTTTTGTTGCGCCCGGGCCACAACTCACGAGGATCGGAGGTCCACCCATGTCAGAACGCATCAGCACCAGCACAGCAGTCGTCGGGGAACCCGAGGTTCTCGAAGACGAGGCCGGCGCCTCGGCATCCGAGCTCATCGCGCACCCCGCCTGGCAGGAGCTCAAGGCGGCAGCGACCGCCCTGCAGGCGCACCAGCTGAAAGACGGGAGCATCCCCGACGAGGCCGCCCACCCACAGGTCCGCGCACTCGTCGCGACGATCCGCCGCAGCGTGATTCATCTGGCGCCGCTCTTCGCGCACGATGCCGCCTACCTCGCGGCGCTCGACGACGACTTCGGCAGGTGGGAGGCGAGCGGGTTCGGGGTTCCCGACTTCCTCAATGCACTCACCGAGTTCCAGCCGCAACACACCCGCGTGAACGGGATGCGGCACCTCGTCGTGTTCCCGATGGTGACCCAGAACGGCAGCAGCAGCCGCCTCGTCGAAGCGGTTCTGATCGAGGTCATCTGGCCCGAGTTCGTCGCCGAGCTTGAAGCCGGCGAGTACTCGAACAAGCTGTTCGTGCCGATCCGGTTCCTCGACTTCACCCCCGGCTACGAGACGAATTCGGCGGTGCTGTTTCCCGAGACGGTGGCGATGCGCGAGATCCCCACCTTCAGCTGGGGCGCGATCTTCGCCGACCGTGAGGCCGCCCGGTTCCGCCGGGTCGTGCGCCAGGCGGCATCCATCACCCGGCTCGAACTGCCGGAGGACGCGGCGGCGCTGCTCGACGACCAGCACCTCACCGAAGAGACCTTCGTGATGTGGGATCTCATCCACGACCGCACGCACATGCGCGGCGACCTGCCGTTCGACCCGTTCATGATCAAGCAGCGGATGCCGTACTTCCTCTACTCGCTCGAGGAACTGCGCTGCGACCTCACCGCGTACCGGGAGGCGGTGCGGATGTCCCGCGCGGAGGACACCGACGATGTGACGCGCGAGCACGCGAAGCTCGTGCAGTACGCGGTGCTGTTCGACCGCATCTTCCGGTTCGCCCTCACGGGCAGCCGGGTGCGCAACTACGACGGCGTCGGCGGGCAGCTGCTGTTCGCGTGGCTGCACCAGCACCACGTGCTGCACTGGACCGACACGCGCCTCACGATCGACTGGGCCGACGTGCCCGACGTAATTGTGGCCCTCGGTGCCCAGATCGACGAGCTGTACTGGCGTTCGATTGACCGTCCCAAGGTGGCGCACTGGCTCGCGGCGTACGACCTCGTCGCGGCGACGCTGACGCCGCATCCGGCCTCGAAGTGGGCAACCCGCGAGCTGCCGCTCGACGGTCCGGCCAAGGGACTGACGGATGCCGTGCTCGATGACGAATTCCCGCTCTCGATGTTCTATGAGGCCCTCTCGAAGAAGATGGCCGCGGTCATCGAGTCGACCGCGGGGATCACGGCGGAAAGCGCGTAGCGGGCGGGGGCCGTCGACCTGAGGTCCGAAGGCCCCTCCCACACCCCCGCGTGGTGGCTACGCTCGGATCAGGCACTTCTGAATCGAAGGTGGAGAACATGTCGAACGTTACAGAAACGGATGCCGCCGTTCGCGGTGTCTTCGGCCGCACGGTCATGGTCGCGGGCGCGACGGGTGAGGCCGGTCACGCGGTGTGCGCGGCGCTGGCCGACGCCGGGGCCAATGTGGTCGCCGTGGGATCGAAGATGGACAAGCTCGCCGGCGTGCGCGCCGAGCACCGATTCGTCTGCGACCTCGCCGATGGGGGCGCGGTCGAGGAGTTGGTGCGCGCCGTCCACCACGAGGTCGGCTCGGTCGACGGTCTCATCCACCTCGTTGGCGGCTGGCGCTCCGGGCACGCCGACCGTGACTGGGTCTGGCTCGAGGAGCGGGTCATGACCACCCTGCGGCACACCTCCGCCGCACTGCGCAACGACCTCGGGGCGTCGGAGGCCGGTCGGCTCGCGATCGTCAGTTCGACCGCCGTCGACAAGCCGACCTGGGGCAACGCGAATTACGCGACCCTGAAGGGCGCCGCGGAGACCTGGGTCGCGTCGATCGCGAGCGCGTGGGCGAAGCCGGGCAACTCGGCTGCGGTGTCCTTCGTGGTCAAGGCGCTCGGTGACGAGGAGGGCTTCACCCCCGTCGAGATGCTCGCCGAGCGGGTCGTTTCGCTCTGGGATGCGCCAGCCTTCGTGCTCAACGGGCAGCGCATCCGGCTGTAGCCGCTGGCCGGCCTCACGCATCCGGCAGTGAGGACCCAGCCGCCCGCAGCATCGTGAGAGTACGCGAAACGGCTGCTCCTCAGCATCCGCAGGCACCATTTCACGTACTCTCACCGCATTTGAGAGGCGCTGCTGGGCGATGAGGGGCGATGAGGGGCGATGAGGGGCGATGCGGGCGGATGCGGGGCGCATAGTGCGCTACGGCCGCAGCAGCACCTTCGTCGCGCGGCGCTCGTCCATCGCGGCGTAGGCCTCCGCAACCTCGGACAGCGGGAGCTCGAGGTCGAAAACCGGGCCGGGGTTGAGGGTGCCCGCGAGCACCTCCGTCAGCAGCTCCTCGATGTAGTTGCGCACCGGCGCGACCCCGCCGTTCACTCCGACGTTGGTGCCGAAGAGGCGACGGATGGGCAGCTCCGCGCCGCCGTTCGGCACACCGACATAGCCGATCATGCCACCGGGACGGGCCGAGCGGATCGCCTGGTCCATCGACTCCTTGGTGCCAACGCACTCGAGCACGCAGTCGGCGCCGAGCCCGTCAAAGAGCGCCTTCACCTGCTCGACGCCCTCGTCACCGCGCTCCTCGATCACGTCGGTCGCGCCGAACTCGCGGGCGAGCGCCTGGCGGTCGGCGTGACGGGACATCGCGACGATGCGCGAGGCTCCGAGGCGACGCGCGGCAAGGATCGCGCAGAGTCCGACCGCGCCGTCACCGACCACGACCACGGTGCTTTCGGCGCCCACTCCGGCCGACACGGCCGCGTGGTGGCCGGTGCCCATCACGTCGGAGAGCGCCAGCAGGCTCGGTACGAGCGCGGCGTCCGGCTGTTCCGGCGTCGCAACGAGCGTGCCGTCGGCGTGCGGCACCCTCACGAATTCGCCCTGGGCTCCGTCGGCGAAGCCTCCCATCCGGTCGCCGTTGCCCCACCAGCCGCCGTGCAGGCACGACGCACTGACTCCGTTGAGGCAGTTCGCGCAGGTCATGTCGCAGTCGTAGAACGGGGCAATGACGAAGTCGCCGACCTTGATGCGCGCGACATCCGGCCCAACCTCCTCGACGATGCCGACGAACTCGTGACCGATGCGGGTCGGCTCCTCGACGGGGGTCACGCCGCGATAGGGCGACAGGTCAGAGCCGCAGACGCACGCCGCGACCACACGCACGATCGCGTCTCCCCCGGTGCTCAAGACCGGGCTCGCCACCTCCTCGAGTCGGACATCGCGGGCGCCATGGATCACAGTTGCTTTCATGCTGCGAGCCTAGACACCTGCGCCTGAGCGTTGATCGTCACGACACCCTCCTCCACCTAAAGTTGAGGGAACGCTAGGAGGCGTGGATGCTCGAGCTACGCGGGGTCGGCCGGTCCTTCGGCGACCGGCAGGTGCTGCACGACGTTACCTTCGATGTGCTGCCGGGACGCATGACCGGATTCGTCGGCAGCAACGGCGCGGGCAAGACCACGACGATGCGGATCATCCTCGGCGTGCTGAGCGCGGATACCGGAACCGTGCGTCTCGACGGCGACGACCTGCTCCCGGAGGACCGACGCCGGTTCGGCTACATGCCGGAGGAACGCGGCCTGTACCCGAAGATGCGCGTCGCCGAGCAGCTCGTCTACCTGGCCCGGCTGCACGGGCTCGACAGGGCCACAGCGAAGCGCAACACCGCGGATCTGCTCGACCAACTCGGCCTCGGCGAGCGAGCAGGCGACACGGTGCAGAGCCTGTCGCTCGGCAACCAGCAGCGTGCTCAGATCGCCGCAGCCCTCGTGCACGATCCCGAAGTGCTCGTGCTCGATGAGCCGTTCTCCGGCCTCGACCCGATCGCCGTCGAGACCGTGCTCACGGTGCTCAAGTCCCGAGCGGATGCCGGTGCCCCGGTGCTGTTCTCCTCGCACCAGCTCGACATCGTCGAGCGACTCTGCGACGACCTCGTCGTGATCGCCGACGGCAGCATCCGCGCGACCGGGTCGAGGGAGGGCCTGCGCGAGGAGCACTCCGGGCAGCGCTACGAGCTTCTCGTGGCCGGCGACGCCAGCTGGGTGCGCGAGGTGCCCGGGGTGCGCGTCGTCGAGCTCGCCAGCGGTCGTGCCCTGTTTGACGTGGCTGCCCCGCCGTTCGCCCAGGATGTGCTCCGCCGGGCGATCGCCGCCGACACCGTCAGGGGCTTCGTACGGAAGCGGCCGTCGCTCGCCCAGATCTTCCGGGAGGTCATCCAATGACTGCGCACGCCACGCCCAGCCCCGTCGACGCCCCGCGGCCGAAGCTGTCGGCGGCGAACGTCATCCGCCTCGTCGCCGCCCGGGAGGTCATTGCGCGGCTGCGCAGCCGGAGCTTTCTCGTGTCGACCGGCATCCTGCTCGCCATTGTGCTCGGCTCGATCGTCGTGGGCGGCATCGCGAGCGCGAACGCCGAGCTGCCGAAAGTCGCGATCCAGCGCTCGGTCATCAACGCGCTGCCCGACATGTCGGGATATGCCCAAACCCTCGTAAGCGAGGTGTCCGAGGTGGAGGAGCTCGTGCGCGCGGGCGAGGTGGACGCCGGAATCGTCTCCAACTCGGAGGTCTCCCCGCTCGGGATCACCGTGATCGGCCTCGACGCGGCGCCCGGCGGCCTCATTGCCCAGCTCAGTATCGCGCCCGACGTGCGGATCCTCGATCCGGCAGAGCAGGATCCGTTTTTCGCCTACCTTGTCGCGCTCGGCTTCGGCCTCGTCTTCTTCCTCTCCACAATCACCTTCGGCTCGACGATCGCGCAGAGCGTCGTGGAGGAAAAGCAGACTCGCATCGTCGAGCTGCTGCTCGCGACGATCTCCGCCCGGCTGCTGCTCGCTGGCAAGGTGGTCGGCAACAGCATCCTCTCGTTCGGGCAGACTCTGCTGATTGCGCTGTTCGGGTCGATCGGACTGCTCATCACGCGGCAGAGCTCCGTGCTCGCCGAAGTGGGCCCGTCGGCGACGTGGTTCGTGGTGTTCTTCGTGTTCGGGTTCGTGCTGCTCGCCTCCATGTTCGCGGCGGCGGCCTCGCTCGTGTCGCGCCAGGAGGATCTTGGCGCCGTGATCTCCCCCGTCACGACGCTCGTAATGCTCCCCTACCTCGCGGTGATCTTCTTCAATGACAACCCCACGGTGCTGACGGTCATGTCGTACATCCCATTCTCGGCACCGGTCGGGATGCCGATGCGGCTGTTCCTCGGCGAGGCGCTGTGGTGGGAGCCGCTCGTGTCGCTCCTCGTGCTCGCAGTCACCACAGGGTTCGTCATTGTGGTCGGTGCGCGGATCTACTCGAACGCGCTGCTGCGCACCGGCACGAGGGTGAAGCTCCGCGAGGCGCTGCGCGGGTAGCGGGGGGAAGCGCTGCGCCGGTAGCGGGGTGTGGCGCCATTCGGCAGCTGAGTTTCGCGCTGATGGCGCGCTTCGGCAGGAGAATCTGCAACACTCCGACTCATCGCGCCAAACGAGACGGCGTGGCGCAGAAACTCCTGCGTTGGGCGCCGCGACACGGCGAGTGCCGGCGCGCGCCACGACCGCAGCATCCGCGAATCGCCGCACGCACGGGCACGGCAGCAGCAGCCCAGCGGCGAATGGCACACTGGTGTCATGACCCAGCTTCACGACACGACCTACCGCGGCTTCGCCTCCGACAACTACGCCGGCGCGCATCCGGAGGTCATCGCCGCTATCGGCGCTGCGAACGGCGGCCACCAGGTCGCCTACGGCGAGGACGTCTACACGGCCAGGCTGCAGGAGGTCATGCAGCAGCACTTCGGCGAGCAGGTCGAGGCATTCCCGGTGTTCAACGGCACCGGCGCGAACGTGCTCAGCCTCGAGTCGATCCTGCCGCGGTGGGGCGCCGTCGTCTGCACCGGCAACGCGCACATCCATACCGACGAGAACGCCGCGCCGGAGCGCATCGCGGGACTCAAGCTGCTGACCGTGCCCGTTCCCGACGGCAAGCTCACCCCCGAACTCATCGACACCGAGGCGTGGGGCTGGGGCGACGAGCACCGCGCGCAGCCGCTCGCCGTGAGCATCACCCAATCGACCGAGCTCGGCACCGCGTACACACCGGCCGAGGTGCGCGCGATCGCCGACCACGTGCACGAGCGCGGCATGACGCTGCACATGGACGGCGCCAGGCTCTCGAACGCCGCCGCGTCGCTCGGGGTGCCGTTCCGGGAGTTCACGACCGATGCCGGGGTCGACATCCTGAGCTTCGGTGGCACCAAGAACGGGCTGCTGTTCGGCGAGGCGATCGTGGTGCTGAATCCGGATGTCTCGCAGGGCTTGATTTACCTGCGCAAGATGAACATGCAGCTCGCCTCGAAGATGCGGTTCGTCTCGGCGCAGCTCATCGCGCTGCTCGAGGGGGACCTGTGGCTGAGGTCCGCGTCACACGCGAACGCGATGGCGCAGCGGCTGCGCACCGCCGTCGAAGGCATCGACGGAGTCACGCTCACCCAGCAGACGCAGGCGAACGCGGTCTTCGCGATCCTGCCGGCCGGAGTCGCCGACCGGGTGCGCGAGTCCTTCCGGTTCTACGACTGGAACCCGGCCACCCGCGAGGTGCGCTGGATGTGCGCCTTCGACACCACCGAGGCCGACATCGACGCCTTCGCCGCTGCGCTGACGCGCGAACTCGCGTCGTAGCGGCGGCCGGGGCAGTCGGGGCAGTCGGGTCGGTACGGTGACTGGTCAGGCGAGCGGTCCCGTGAGTGGCCAGGCGAGCGGTCCGGCGAGCGCAAATGCCGCACGGTTCGTGTCCGGCACCACCCCCGGTGCCCGCATCGTCGTGCGCTACCGCATTGAGGGCATGATGACGGATGCGCTCGGCCTTCTCTCCTCCGTCGACGACACGAACTGTGTCGTCGAGACGAAGCGGGGTCCGGTCGAGATCGCGCTCGCCGACATCGCTCTGGCCAAGGCGGTTCCGCCGGCACCCGAGCCGCGCCGGCCGCGGTCAGAGTCGCGCTGAGCCGCGGTATCCGGAAGCACCCGTTCCGCCGCACCCGGCACCACACGACCTCGCCGCATCCGTCAGCCGACCCGCGCGGCACCCGGCACCACGCATCCCCGCCGCATCCGTCAGCCGACCAGCGCCGGCAGAGCGTCGATGCCCGTCACGACGTGGTCCGGGGCGGCGAAGTAGCTCGGGTAGGTCGCCCCACTGCGGTTCACCCACGCGGTGCGGAGGCCGGCGAGGGATGCGCCGTGGATGTCCCACGGGTGTACCGCGACGAGCAGCATGTCGGCCGGGGCGGCCCCGCAGCGCACGACGGCGTGAAGGTAGGCCGCGCGCGCTGGCTTCCAGACCGGGGCGTTTTCGACCGTGAGCATTGCCTCGAACTGGTCTACGAGCCCCGCATCGCCGAGGAGCTTCTGGGCGATCTGCGCCGAACCGTTGGTGAGGGTCACGAGCCGGTGCCCGACCGCCCCGAGCGCGCGGACGCCGGGGGCGACATCGGCGTGCAGCCCGAGCTCGCGGAACCCGCCGAGGATGTAGCTCACGGCATCGCCGGGTTCGCGGTCGAGCGAGAAACCGGCGAGGCGCGCGCGCAGCAGCTCGGCGGCGATGGTCGCGAACGGGGCACTCGAGCCCACGGCGGCGAGCGCGAACCCGTCGCGGAGGAGCGCGGCAAACCACTCGCCCGCGAGCTGCGGCGGCGCCCCAACGTCGTCGAACCGCTGTGCGAGCGGCGCCATGTCGCTCAGGGTCTCGTTGACGTCGAACACGATAACGGCGGGGCGTGAGGGCATGGTGGTCTCCGATAGTCGGCAACGCGGTCGGGGCCCGGACGACCCCCGGCCACTCCATCCTCCCCCATGCAGACGAGAGATGCCCGGCCAGCCCGCGCGCTCGACGCCGATGACTGGCAAGCTGGTGAATGACGTCCGCCCAACGGCCGCGGGCGCGAATCGGATGCCAGCGGCAACAGCGACGGGCACGGGAAAGGTGACAGCGATGTCGAAGCCAGAGACGACCGCGGTTCAACTGCGACCCGAGTGGGAGGCGCTGTCGCGCCATCACGAGCAGGTCGCGGGAGACAGCATCCGCTCCCTCTTCGACGCCGATCCCACGCGCAACGACGATCTCACCTTCGAGTCCGGCGGGCTTGTGCTCGACGCCTCGAAGAATCTGCTCACGACCGGGACCATCGGTCTGCTCTGCGATCTGGCCCGGGCGACCGGAGTTCCCGAGCGCATCGAGCAGATGTTCGCGGGCGAGCGCATCAACGTCACCGAGAACCGGTCGGTGCTGCACGTGGCACTGCGCGCGGCTCGCGGGGAGAGGATCATCGTCGAGGGCGAGGATGTCGTCGCGCCCGTGCACGCAGTGCTCGACGCGATGGGCGACTTCGCCGACAGCATCCGCCAGGGGGACTTCCGTGGACACACCGGCAAGCGCATCCGCGCGATCGTGAACATCGGCATCGGCGGATCGGACCTCGGTCCGGCCATGGCCTACGACGCCCTCGCCGCCTACAGCGACCGCAACCTCACGCTGAAATTCGTGTCGAATGTCGACGGCGGCGACATTGACGAGGCGCTGCTGCATCTGGACGCCGAGGAGACGCTGTTCATCGTCTGCTCGAAGACCTTCACGACCCTCGAGACGCTCACCAACGCGCGCACCGCCCGCGACTGGCTGCTCGAGGGTCTCGGTGACCCCGCGGCGGTCGAGAAGCACTTCGTCGCCGTGTCTACCAATGCCACCGAGGTCGCCGCGTTCGGCATCGACACCGCGAACATGTTCGGCTTCTGGGACTGGGTGGGCGGCCGCTACTCGATGGACTCCGCCGTCGGCCTCTCGTTGCTCATTGCGATCGGCCGCGACGGGTTCGCCGACCTGCTCGCCGGGTTTCGGGCGATGGACCAGCACTTTCGCAGCGCGCCCCTCGAACAGAACCTCCCGGTGCTGATGGGCCTGATCGGGATCTGGTACAACAACTTCTGGGGCACCGAGACCCATGCTGTACTGCCCTACAGCCAGTATCTGGCCCGCTTCCCCGCCTACCTGCAGCAGCTCGACATGGAGAGCAACGGCAAGTCGGTCGGCCTCGACGGCGAGGCGGTGGAGGTGCAGACCGGCCCGATCGTCTGGGGCCAGCCCGGGACGAACGGGCAGCACGCCTTCTTCCAGCTCATCCACCAGGGCACCAAGCTCGTGCCGTGCGACTTCATCGGCTTCCTACGCCCGGTGCGCCGGGTCGGCGACCACCACGCGCTGCTCATGGCGAACATGTTCGCGCAGACCGAGGCGCTTGCGTTCGGCAAGTCCCTCGAAGAGGTGCTCGCGTCGGGGGTGGATGCTGGTGTCGCACCGCACCGGGTGTTCCCCGGCAACCGCCCGACCAACACCATCCTCGCCCCGACGCTTACGCCGTTCGTGCTCGGTCAGCTCATCGCGCTCTACGAGCACAAGGTCTTCACCCAGGGCACCGTGTGGGGTATCAATTCGTTCGACCAGTGGGGGGTCGAGCTCGGCAAGGTGCTCGCCGGGCGGATCGCTGACGACCTCGCCGCGGAGGACGACTCGGCCCTCGACCACGACCCGTCGACGAACGCGGCCATCCGCCGGTTCCGCGAGGCGAAGTCGGTCAGCGCGGAGTAGGGCTGCGCCGGGATCGTCCGGCCTGGCGACCCGCCCGGGCGGCGCCACCTGGGCGCGGCCACCTGTCCGGATCGTCGAGTCGTGTCTCCGGGAGGTGGGGTCACAGAGGGTGGGCAGTTGGGCGGGCGTCACGCGCACACGCGGGAGAACTCACGTCGCGCCGGGGCCGCGCGCGGACGCGGGCGGACCGTCGCGCGGACGCGGGCGGACCGTCGCGCGGACGCGGGCGGACCGTCGCGCGGACGCGGGCGGACCGTCGCGCGCGCGTCACGCGCACGCGCGGGAGAACTCACGTCGCGCCGGGGCCGCGCGCGGACGCGGGTGGTGCACCACCCGCGTGGACGCGCACCACCCGCGCATCGCAAGACGGTGCTCAGGGAGACGTCGCTGCGCGGGCTCAGCGCGCTAACGCGGGTGCAACGGGCAAACGCGGTCACAGCGCACCAGCCCAGGCGCGGGAGCAACGCGTGACCGCGGGTGCAACGGGCAAACGCGGTCACAGCGCGCCCGCTCGGGCGGCGGGCAGAGCCGCAGGCTCACAGCTCAGGCACCGGCACAGGCACAGCGCAGCGGGGCAGCTACCGGGCGAACGCCGCGGTGATCGCCTCGCCGATGAACGGGCCCATCGTGCCCGCGAAGGTCACCGTGAGGTGATCCTGGTCGCGGTAGACGTTCGCGCCGGCGATCACGACGAAGCACTCGTCGGCCGCGCAGAACGTGTCGGTGAAGTCGAGGAGGATGACGCCGGGGGTTGCCGCCGCCGCGATGGCGAGCGGGTCCTCCTCGGCGAGCACGTCATCGCGCGGCACGGTACAGGCGGCGGGGTCGTTGCGCTGCAGGCACTTGTTCGGGTCGTCGGCGAGGTCGGGGTTGTCGACGATCGTCACGATCGGGGCGCCCTTGGCCTGCGTCGCCCACGCGTCGGCGTAGCCGTCGACGGCCGCGACCACGGGGTCGGCACCGACGATCGGGGTGGCCGCAAGGGCGGCCGTGAAGATCGCGTCGTAGGGTTCGACTTCGGCAAGCTCCGCAGCGAGGTTGTTCTGGAACGCCGCGCACGAGGAGGTGAATGCGCCGCTCGGGCCGCCGACCTGCGCGGTCGTCCACGGGCACGCGCCCTTGAGGTAGGTCGTGAGCGCCCAGCCGTTCTGCTCGGCGAGGTCGATCATCGCTTCGATGTACTGGTACGCGTGGCTGTCGCCGATGAGGGCGACGCGCGGAGCATCCGCATCCGTCGCCCCGAACTGGCAGCCGACGACGGCGGAGTCATTGAGCTGCACGAAGCATTCATCGCGGGAGGGGCTGTCTGCGTTGCCGAAGCCGGGGCTCGGGATCACGGATGCCGCGAGCTCGGGGTTCTCGCACCCCGTCGAGCTGGCCGCACCGAAGCACTCCGGGGGGTTCTCGGCGATCTGCTCGAGCTGGGTAGCGGAGGCCTGATACCTGGGGTTCTGGATCGCGAACGTCCCCGCGACGAGGAGCGCCACGAGCGCCATCGCGCCGAGCGACCAGGCGTAGGTGACCCGGGGTCGGCGGGTGGTGAGGTAGGTCCAGCTCCGGGCGGGATCCTCGATGTACTTCTTGGTGAGCCAGGCGAGCAGGAAACAGGCGAGGAAGAGCGCGATGCGATTGAGGGTGCCGAGGCCCCAACCGGGGATGAATGGCGCGATGACGATGAGCGGCCAGTGCCACAGGTAGAGCGAGTACGAGATGTCACCGATGAATCGCTGGATGCGGCCGCCGAGCATCCGTCCGATGTCGAACCAGCGCTCCTGCCGGTCGGAGACGATGATCGCGGCGGTGCCGAGCACCGGGAGCAGGGCGTAGTAGCCGGGAAACGGGGTCTCGCGGTCATAGAAGTAGCCGGCGTAGACGATCGCGGCGAGCCCGGCATAGCCGATGACGTTCGGCAGCACCGCGCCGCGCGGGCGGAACTTCGGCAACAGGGCGAGGAGCGCGCCGACGCCGAACTCCCAGACGCGGGTGAAGGTGACGAAGTAGGCCTCGGCCGGGTTCGACGCCGTGTAGAGCACGGAGGTGACGAGCGAGAGCAAGCTGACCGCGGCGACGACCGAGAACAGGAAGCCCCACTGCTTACGCGCGAAGTACTTGGCACCCAGCCAGGTCGCGCCGATCAGGATCAGCGGCCAGAAGACGTAGAACTGCTCCTCGAGCGAGAGCGACCAGTAGTGCTGCACGAGCGAATCGTCGCTGGCCGCGAGGTAGTTCACCGACCCTGCGGCGAGAGCCCAGTTCTCGACGTAGAAGGTGCTCGCAAGGATCTCGCGGAGGGAGGTGACCATGCCCGACAGCGGTAGCAGGAACAGTGTCGCGAGGGTCGAGAAGATGAGCACCGTGATCGACGCCGGCAGCAGGCGCCGGGCGCGCTTGGCCCAGAACGCGGGGAGCGCGATCGTTCCGGTGCGCTTCAGCTCGCGGGTGAGCTGGCCGGTGATGAGGAATCCGGAGATGACGAAGAAAATGTCGACGCCGATGTACCCGCCGCTCAGCCGGCCGGGCCAGAAGTGGTAGAGGACCACGAGGAGCACCGCGATCGCGCGTAGTCCCTGGATGTGCGGCTGGAAGTGCGCCGGAGCCTTGGGGGCGACGAGGGGCTCGGGGCGCTCGGCCACTCGTGTGTCAGACATCGCTCGTCAGGGTACCAGCCGCGTGGCGCGATCTAGGGTCGGACAGCGCTCACCACGCCGCATCCGCCGACCGTCGACGACGTGCGCGAGGCGGCAGGACGGGGGCGGGCATGCGGGCGGTCGCGGCCGAAGGGGCGGGGTGGGCGGATTGGGGCGGCGAGAGGGGTGCGGCGGCCAGGGGGGCGCGGCGGCCAGAGGGGCGGGGCGGCCAGACGTCCGGCGCGCGCCCGCCAGCACCGCCGCGCTACTCCAGCGTCTCGACCGGCTCGATCTCGGTGTGCGGCGGCACGCCCTCGTCGGCCTTCACGACGGCGAGGCCGTCACCCCGCAGCATTACGAGCACGGTGTCGCCGTCGCGGATCTCGCCGCCCAGTAGCGCCGTCGCGAGCTGGTCGTCGATCTCCCGCTGCATGAGGCGGCGAAGAGGCCGCGCCCCGAACAGCGGATCGTAGCCGCGCTCGGCGAGCCAGGCTCTGGCATCCGGGGTCACGGCCAGCTCGAGCCGGCGGCCCGCGAGCCGACGCGAGAGCTTGTCGATATCGAGCTCGACGATCTGGCCGAGGTCGGCGCTGGTCAGCGAGGAGAAGATCACGATGTCGTCGAGGCGGTTGATGAACTCCGGCTTGAACGCCTTTCGCACCATCGCGTGCACCGCCTCGTGCTTCTCCTCGACGCTCAGCGCCGGCTCGATCAGGAACTGGCTGCCCAGGTTCGAGGTGAGAATCAGAATCGTGTTGCGGAAGTCGACCGTTCGCCCCTGACCGTCAGTCAGGCGCCCGTCGTCGAGCACCTGCAGCAGAACGTCGAAGACCTCCGGATGCGCCTTCTCGACCTCATCCATGAGCACGACCGAGTACGGGCGACGGCGGACCGCCTCGGTCAGCTGCCCGCCTTGCTCGTAACCGATGTAGCCGGGAGGGGCACCGAGCAGGCGGGCGACGGAGTGCTTCTCGCCGTACTCGCTCATGTCGATGCGGATCATGGCCTTCTCGTCGTCGAAGAGGAACTCGGCGAGGGCCTTCGCGAGTTCGGTCTTGCCGACTCCGGTGGGACCGAGGAACAGGAAGGATCCGGTCGGGCGGTCCACGTCGGAGATGCCCGCACGGGACCGGCGCACCGCATCCGACACCGCCCGCACGGCGGGCTTCTGCCCGATGAGGCGCTTGCCGAGCTCGCCCTCGAGGTGCAGGAGCTTCTCGGTCTCGCCCTGCAGGAGGCGTCCCATCGGGATGCCGGTCCAGGCGGCGATCACCGCGGCGATGTCCTCGGCGGTGACCTCCTCGCCGACCATCGGGTCCTCGTCGGGGGTGTAGTTCTCCGCTTCGCGCAGCTCGCGTTCGATGATCGGGATCTCCCCGTAGAGAAGGCGGCTGGCCTCGGCGAGGTTACCTTCGCGCTGGGCGCGGTCGGCCTGCATCTGCAGCTCTTCGGCGCGCTTCTTCAGATTTCCGATGCGGTTGATCGCGGATTTCTCCTTGTTCCAGCGCTCCTCGAGCCGCGCGAGGTCCGCGCTGCGGACGGCGAGGTCCTCCTGCAGCTTCTCGAGCCTGGCCTTCGACGCGTCGTCCTTCTCACGCTTCAGAGCGAGCTCCTCGATGCGCAGCCGGTCAACGCTGCGGCGCAGCTCGTCGATCTCGACTGGGGCCGAGTCGATCTCCATCCGCAGACGGCTCCCGGCCTCGTCGATCAGGTCGATGGCCTTGTCGGGGAGCTGGCGTCCGCTGATGTACCGGTTGGAGAGGGTGGCGGCGGCGACGAGCGCGGCATCCGAGATCGGCACCTCGTGGTGGCTCTCGTAGCGCGGGTTGAGGCCGCGCAGGATCGCGATCGTGTCTTCGACGCTCGGCTCGCCGACGAACACCTGCTGAAAGCGACGCTCGAGCGCGGCATCCTTCTCGATGTACTGGCGGTACTCGTCGAGGGTCGTCGCACCGATCAGGCGCAGCTCGCCGCGGGCGAGCATCGGCTTGAGCATGTTGGATGCCGCAACCGAGCCCTCGCCGCCGCCCGCTCCCATGAGGGTGTGCAGCTCGTCGACGAAGGTGATGATCTGGCCCTCGGCCGCGTTGATCTCGGCGAGGACGGCCTTGAGTCGCTCCTCGAATTCGCCGCGATACTTCGCGCCGGCGACGAGTGCCGCGAGGTCGAGCGACACGAGTCGCTTGTTCTTGAGCGAGTCGGCGACGTCGCCGGCGACGATCCGCTGGGCGAGGCCCTCGACGACGGCGGTCTTGCCGACGCCGGGCTCGCCGATAAGCACCGGGTTGTTTTTGGTGCGTCGGGTCAGCACCTGACTGACCCGGCGGATCTCGGCATCCCGCCCGATCACGGGGTCGAGCTTGCCGAGCCGGGCAATCTCGGTGAGGTCGACGCCGTACTGCTGCAGCGCCGACTTCTGTTCGTCGTTCGTTCCGGGTGCGCCCTGCATGTTGGCCATGAATCGCCTCTCCCAAAGTTGAGTTGTGTCGACTCAAGTTTAGGGGTGGTTCCGCGGAAGAGTGACCCCCTTGCGCTCGCCTACAGCGAACGCGCTGCCGAAGCATCCGCTCTGCGCCCGCGTGACGATTGGATCCCGCGCGCCCAACGAGGGAGGTAATAGCGCCCGCGAACACTGGTAGTTGAGCAGGTCGCGTGGCTGTTCTGCTGGTTGAGCACGTCGCGAAGGGACCGTGTCGAAACCCGGAATTTGTCAAGTCAAGTGAGACATGTGCTTTCTAGACTGTTTGCGTGGTTTGGTCGTTGATCGGGAGGGCCTCTTTCTGGGGTTCGTTGATCCAGACCTCGGTGCGGATCTGTGGCGGGCGGGGTCGTCGGGTGAAGCGTTCGGGGTGCTCGTTGAAGGCCCGGTTCAGGGTGACCGAGCGTTGCTGGTCGATGTCCTGGTAGGTGCCGAAATGCACGGATGCTGGGGTGTGCCAGCCGATCCCGGAGTGATGGTGGATGTGGTTGTAGTCGGTGAAGAATCCGTCGCAGAATTGCTTCGCCTCGGCCAGCGAGTAGAAGTGGTGCGGGAAGTCGGGAACGTATTTCAGGGTCTTGAATTGCGCCTCGGAGTACGGGTTGTCGTTGGACACCCTCGGGCGCGAGTGCGTGCGGGTGATCCCGAGATCGGCCAGCAGTGCGGAGACGGGTTTCGAGGTCATCGAGGTGCCCCGGTCTGCGTGGACGGTGTGCGGGGCGGTGCCGTTGCGGCCGATCGCGTCGTCGATGAAGTCGCGGGCGACGACCGAGTCCTCGGCAGCGCAGACGACATGGCTGGGCGAGTACCTCGAGTAGATATCGATCAGGGCGTAGAGGTGATACCAGACGCCCTTGCGCGGGCCGCGGAGCTTGGTGATGTCCCACGACCACACCTGCGACGGGCCCAAAGCGACCAGCTCGGGCTTGACCTTCGCCGGATGCGTCGCCAGACGCCGCCGTTCCCGCGTCTGCCCGGCAGCCCTGGCGATGCGATACATCGACGACATCGAGCAGTGGTACCGGTCCTCGTCCAACTCCCGTGCCCAGATCTGACAGATCGACAGGTCCTGGTAGGCGGGAGAGTTGATGACCGCGAGGACTTGTCCGCGTTCCGTTTCGGACAGGGTCGATGGCGGCTTGGCCCGTGCTGCCTGCGGGATCGGATCGATCTTCCGGACCGGCGGGGAGATCCGCCGGTAGTGGGTCGCCCGCGACCGGCCGGTCAACGCGCACGCGGCCACGACCGTGACCGCCAATCCGATCAGCGCAGTGAACGCGTCATCGAGGACCGTTCCCGCAGTCACTTGTCCTGCCCCGTCCCGGGCTGGCTCGAGGGGCTGCTGTCCGAGAGCAGCTCCAAGAGCCTGTGCGCTTTTCCCATCACGTCCAACGCTGCCTCGGTCTGCGCCAGCCGGCGATGCAGACGAGCGTTCTCGGCCTCCAACTTCACCGCCCGGGCAGCCGCCGAGGACTCCTTCGATCGCGGGGCGCGATCCCGCCGATACGTGGTCCCAGCCGCTTCCGCGTCTCGGGCTTTCGCCCACTCCGCTACCAGGGTCTGATAGATCCCCTCGCGTCGAAGGACCGCGGACTTCGACCCGCGGGGGCCGCCTCATACTCTGCCAGCACGCGAGCGCGGTATTCGGCCGGGTAAGTCCTCCGGACCGGCTTCTGAGCCGGGTCAATATGCGGGGCCGGTGGCCCTGATTCTTCCAACATGATTACGTCCGTTCCCCGCCCTCTCCCAAGACACCCCGCATAACCCGGGATGTCTCACACCAGCCTGACAGAGAGGGACCCGCTTGCGGCCAGGGGGTGGTTGGGTGGGCGCGCGGGTTGCGCCTGTTGTAGCGGGAGGAAAAGGCGTCAGGGATGGATGCTGTGGTTCGGCCGCGTGCGTCGGGTCGCGGCCTCCGCTGGTGATGGGTTGCGATGGGTTGGGGTCGCGTAGTTGTTTCGGCTGGTTGAGTCGGTCGCGTACCTGTTTCTGTTGGTTGGGCAGGTCGCGCAGCGACTGTGGCGAAACTTGGCCGTGCTCGGCCTGTGGTCATGGCAGTGCTGGTGTGGGGAGTTTTCCGCCGCGTTTGGGTGTTCGTGTGGGGTCGATGTGTGTGGGTGGGGTGAACCAGGGGGTGTTGTCGGTGATTTGTACGGTCCATCCTTTGTGGATGATGTGGTGGTGTCCGGTGCATAGAAGGATTCCGTTGTTGAGGTTTGTTGTGCCGCCGTGGGACCACCAGTGGATGTGGTGGGCTTCGGTGTAGGAGGGTGGTCTGCCGCAGCCGGTGATGGCGCAGCCGCCGTCGCGTTCGGCGAATGCGATTCGTTGGGCGCGGGTGAATAGTCGTCTCCCGGTGCCGAGGTCGAGGATTTGGCTGTTCCCGCCGAGGACTGCGGGGATCAGTTCCGCGTCCGCGGCAAGCCTGCGGGCGGCACCAGCCGTGATGGGGTCCTCGACTCCGTCGAGGTGTGCTGCGCCGAGGCCGGATTGGAGCTGTTCCAGCGTCATCCGGATGATCAGGGTGGTGTGTGGGAGGGGTCCGGGTGCGGTGGTGCAGCCCATCATGTGCCGGGCCACATCGATCAGAGCGTCGGCGGCGATCCTGGGGATCGTCCGCGGATCGGGAAGCTCCACATGATCTGCCCCGCAGGCGTCTGGATCCCCGGTCGCGGTCGCTGTCGGGTCGGTGTCGAAGCGGACGGCGCGGAGGGCGTCGCCGACCATCGCGTCGATCATGGTGCGCACATATCCGGCGCCGAGGGGGTCGAGGTCGATCGTGCACCGCTCCAAACCGTTGCCCTGTTTGCTCCAGCGCAGCGACCGGGCCGCGATCAGCGCCTCCTCCCGCGGTGCGATCCCATCGGTATCGAGCGCGTCCCGCCAGGAGATCGACAGCTTCCGCACCGTGTCCGCCGGATGAGACGCGGCGAAGGTGACCAGTTCCTCCTCCGCCGCGACCAGGTGTACCGGCAGGGCGCGGGGGGCGGCCTGGGTCAGGGAGGTGATGATCGACTGGGCCGCATCCACCTGCACCACCGCGCTGTTCACCGCATCCGCGACCAGGGGGAACGGGGCGGGGAGGCGCTCCCCGAGCAGGGACACCGGTGCGGTGGTCGCCTCACCCAGCCGGACTGTTCTGCCGGCCTCGGCCAGAGTCACCCGACCCAGTTCCGTGATCAGGGAGGCGGGAGAGGTATGCCCGGAAGACTTCGCCAGGCCGCCCTGCCCGAGCGAGGGGCGCGAGCGCACACTCAGCTCCCCCGCCGCACGCACCAGCAGGGCGTCGACGTGTCGTTTGAGGTCGTAGCCGGACTGGATCGCCCGCACCAGCCCCGCATCGGACATGGTCTCCACATCCAGCTGGGACGGAGCGACCGAGACGAGTCCGAACGCGCCACCGGCGGTTGCGCCGGGCGCCGCTCCACGCGCACCGGGCGCATCGGGCGGCCGGGCATCGGGGTGTTCGCCGACCCGGGCGCCGAACCCGGCGAGCGCACCAGCCCACACCGACGCGAACGCGTCAGCGCTGTCAATGAGGGGATCGGTTGCTTTGGACATACCCACATAGTGACAGGCACCACCGACATTCCAACCGACACCAAACCACACCCTGATCGGGGATATTGCCTGTGGACAACCCTCCTGGAGTACGGCCTGTGGAGGAGAAGACGCAGGCACCCAAGTAGGGGCGACAGGCGCGCCAGAGCCCGCTGCTCAACCAGCTGGTCGCGTCAGCTCTCGGCGTGCCCGAGGTCGAGGTCGAGGTCCTGATACGCCCGGAAGTTGTGCAGCACCCCGGACAGCCCCCGGCACTCGGCCGGTCGACCAGAAAGTCACCTCGCCGACCCCGAACGACGGCGCGGCTCAGCGCGTCGAGACAGTGACCGTGAACTTGGCGTTTCGGCCGACCTGCCGGGTGGCGCCGACCGCGCGGGTGAGCGCGGCCCGGTAGGACAGGTGCGAGTTGAACACTGTCCAGAGCTCGCCGCCGGGCTTGAGCACCCGCGCGGCCTCTTCGAACAGCTTGAGCGCGACTCCCGGATGCACCGCCGACCCGACGTGGAACGGCGGGTTGAGCAGCACGAGGTCCGCGCATCCGTCCGGCTGGGTGGAGAGAGCGTCGTCGCGCACGACGGTGAACGCCAGGTCGTTGGCGAGCGCGGTCGCGCGGGCGGATGCAACGGCTGCGGCGGACTCGTCGGTGGCGAGGATCGCGAGGTCGGGCCGGGCGCGGGCGAGAGCGGAGGCAAGGATGCCGGTGCCGCAGCCGAGGTCGACGGCGGTCACGGCATCCGGATTCATCTCACGCAGGAAACCGAGGAGGTAGCGCGTGCCGATGTCGAGCTTGGTGCCGGCGAACGCGGCGCCGTGCGCGCAGACCCAGAGGCCGAGGTCGACGTTGAACTCGCGCACCGGGTAGATGCTGTCGCCGGGCGTGGGCAGCCGGGAGATGATGACGCGGGATTTCTGGCGGCCGAGCGACGCGCGCACGTCGGCGAAGTGGCGGCCGTAGATCTCGTTCATCGCGATCGACATGTGCTTGAGGCGCCCGCCGCCGACGACGGTGACCTCGGGGTCGGCGAAGCGCGCGATCGCTCCGGCGATCTCGTCGAGGGCGGCGAGGCTGCGTGGCAGCTGCATCAGCACGACGCGGGCGCCGGCAAGCAGCTCCTCGCCGAGCTCGTGGTTGGTGTGCTCGCCCTCGAGGCCGGTTGACGTGGCGTTGTGGGCGAGCGCCAGCTCGCCGCTCAGCGGGTCCTGGTGCACACGCACCGCGGTCGCACCGTGCTGGGCGATTGCGCCGAGGGTGAGGGCACCGTAGTGATCGCCGATCACCACAACCTCCCCGGTGCCGGCCGACGCAAGATGCGGCGCAGCCTCGTCGAGGATCAGCCGATCGCTCGCGTCGACGGCAAAGAGGTTGTCCGCCTCGACATCGGGGTAGCGCCGGAGGGCGTCGAAAGTGAACTCTGGCACCCCACTACCCTACGGGCGCGCCCTCGCTCAGGTTGCGCCCGCCGCGGTATCTGGCCCCATGGTGCTCATCGAAGAGGCGCGTGTGGCCAGCCCCGAACAGCCGCTCACGGAAGGTCGACTCCTCGTACGCGGTGCGATACAGACCGCGGCGCTGCAGCTCGGGCACGACATATTCGATGAAGTCCTCCGCGGTGCCCGGCGTGAGGAACTGGCGCAGGTTGAACCCGTCGAGGCCGGTGTCGCGCACCCATCCCTCGATCGCATCCGCCACCTGCACCGGCGACCCGGCCACGTAGAAAGGCCCGCGGTCGAACCGGGTGACCTCCTCGAGCGCCTGCCCGACCGTCGTGGTGTCGGTGTACTGCCGGCGCCCGGACTGGGCGTTGTCGCGGCCGGCCTTCGCCTCGGCGCGCAGTATCTCGGCGATCACCGCGTTCTTCGGGTAGGCGGCGAGGTCGATTCCCGCACCGCCGGCGTGCGCGAGGTAGCCCTCGGCGCTGGAGAGCTCGCGGAAGTTCTCGGCCTTGCGCTCGGCGTCGTCACTGTCCCTGCCGACGATGATCACGGCGGAGGCGTATGTCTTGATGTGGCTCGGGTCGCGCCCGTGCAGTTGAGCCAGGCGGCGGATGTCGGCGACGTTCTCGCGGTAGATGCCCAGGTCGCGGCCGCCGACGAACACACCCTCGGCGTGCTTGGCCGCAAAGGCGCGGCCCCGGTCGGAGCTGCCAGCCTGGAAGATCACCGGGGTGCGCTGCGGCGACGGCTGGGAGAGGTGCGGACCGGCGACCGAGAAGTGGCGGCCAACGTGATCGATCGCGCGCACCTTGGCCGGGTCTGTGTAGACGCGGCGCTCCCGGTCGATGACGACCGCGTCGTCATCCCACGAGCCCTCCCACAGCTTGTAGAGCACGTCGAGGTACTCGTCGGCGAGCTCGTACCGGTCGTCGTGGCCGACCTCGTCGGCGAGGCCGAAGTTGCGGGCGGCATTGGGCAGGTACGAGGTAACCACGTTCCAGCCGAAGCGTCCCTTGGTGAGGTGGTCGAGGGTGCTCGACCGGCGGGCGAACGCGAACGGCGGCTCGTAGGTGGTCGAGAAGGTCGCGGCGAAGGCGAGGTGCTTCGTGACCGCGGCCATCGCCGGGATCACGAGCAGCGGGTCGTTGCTGGGGATCTGCACGGCCTCGCGAAGCGCCGTCTCCGGCCCGTCGCGGTAGCCGTCGTACGCGCCAATCACGTCGGCGAGAAACACCGAGTCGAACAACCCCGCTTCGAGCAGCTTCGCCTGCTCGATCCAGAAGTCGAGGTCGTTGAAGCGATGCCGGTTGTTCGCGGGATGCACCCACAACCCGTGTGAAATGTGCCCGACGGTGTTCATCTCGAACAGGTTGAAGCTGATCTCGTTGCTCATGGTGAGTGAGGGGGCCTCTCGTCGGACGCGGATTCAACTGTTACGTCTCCCAGAGTCACACGCCGGTGCACGAATGCCCCGGAACTCGGATAGCTGGCGGGTTCAGTGTCAGCCAAGCTCCGGCATCCGCTCAGCGCGGTCGGCCCCTCTCCCAACTCAGACCGCCGCCACACCGACCCGGTAGTTAGCGCCGCGGTGCTCGTCCGGCAGGCGGTCGCCGCGACCGTGCAGCTTCTGCCGCAGCGTGCCCTCCTCGTACTCGGTCGGATAGGAGCCGCGCTTCTGCAGCTCGGGGACGACGAAATTCACGACGTCCTCGAAGGTGCCCGGGGTGATCGCGTAGGCGAGGTTGAAGCCATCGACATCCGTCTCCTCGACCCACTCCTCGAGCTGGTCCGCGATCTCGCTCGCCGAACCGACGATGAACGGGCCGAGCCCGCCGATCGCACCGGCGCGGGCGATGTCGCCGACGGTCCACTCGCTGCCGTCGTCGTTCGCGGCCTGGAAGTTCGCCACCGTCGACTGGATCGCGTTGCTCTTGACATTGCCGATGGGCTCGTCGAGACCGTACGCCGAGAGGTCGACGCCCATCCAGCCCGACATGAAGACGAGGGCGCCCTCCTCGCTCGCGTAGCTCAGGTAATCGAGGTACTTGGCCTGGGCTTTCTCGCTCGTCTCATCGGTGATGATCGTGAGGAGCGTGTAAATCTTCGCCGAGTAGCGGTCGCGACCGGCTCCCTCGAGCGCATCCCGCAGCTTCGTGACGGTCTCTTTGAGCACGGACTTGGTCGACGCGGCGACGAAGATCGCCTCGGCGTTGCCTGCCGCGAACGCGATTCCACGGCTGGATGCGCCGGCCTGATAGATCACGGGAGAGCGCTGCGGGCTCGGCTCGGCGAGGTGGATGCCCGGAACCTTGAAGTGCTTTCCCTCGTGGCCGATGTGGTGAACCTTGCTCGGGTCGGTGAACACGCCGGTCTCGCGATCGCGCACGACGGCGTCGTCCTCCCAGGAGCCTTCCCAGAGCTTGTAGAGCACCTCGAGGTACTCGTCGGCGTGGTCGTACCGGTCGTCGTGCTCGAGCTGGTCGTCGTTGCCCATGTTGCGGGCGGCCGACGGCAGGTAGCCGGTGACGACGTTCCAGCCGACACGGCCCTTGGTGAGGTGGTCGAGCGTCGACATGCGGCGCGCGAAGGGGTACGGATGCTCGTAGGCGGTGCCCGCGGTGACCCCGAAGCCGAGGTGCTCGGTCACGTAGGCCATCGCCGGAATCACGAGCAGGGGATCGGCGACGGGGATCTGCGCGCCGTTGCGGATCGCTGCCTCGTTCGTGCCTCCGTAGACGTCGTAGGTGCCGAGGACGTCGGCGAGGAAGATGCCGTCGAAGCGGCCCTTCTCGAGCAGTTTCGCTAGCTCGGTCCAGTAGGCGAGGTCGGTATAGCTCGCGGACCGGTCTTCTGGGTGGCGCCACAGCCCGGAGGACTGGTGAGCGACGCAGTTCATGTCAAAGGCATTGAAGCGAATCTGTCGGGGCATACATTCCATGGTGCGCCCCGTCGCGGTTTCGCGTGCGGCCGGCCGCAACACGGCGTCACACTCCGGCCCGCCGCTGTCGTTATTCAGGAGTCAGCGGCCCGGGCGACTGTCATTATTCAGGAGGCGGTGGCCCGGGCGACTGTCATTATTCAGGAGTCAGCGGCCGAAAGTCACCTTTTCTGGCTGGGATGCTGCCGAGCGCGCAGCATCCGTCCCTCTGGGTGCCACCGACTCCTGAATTATGAAAGCCGCAATCAGCAGCCACTCCTGAATTATGAAAGTCAGGCGGACAGCAGCCGCTCGACCGCGTCGGCACTCAGCACGGACTGAATCACCATCATCGCGGCGCCGAGCACACCCGCAGCATCCGTCGCGCGCGATGCGACGATCCGCAGCTGAGCCGTCGAGAGCGGCAGGGAGCGCTGGTAGACGACCTCGCGGATGCCGGCCAGTAGGTGCTCCCCCGCGGTCGCCAGCCCACCGCCGATCACGATGATCGAGGGGTTGAGCAGGTTCACGCAGGTGGCCAGCACCGTGCCGATGTCGCGCCCGGCCTGGCGCACCGCCGCGATCGCCGCCGGGTCACCGGCGCGGACGAGCTCGACGACATCACGAACGGTGGATGCCGGCACCCCGCGATCCCGAAGGCCGGCGGCGATCGCCGGGCCGCCGACAACGGCCTCGAGGCATCCGGTGTTGCCGCAGCGGCACACGACCTCCTCGGCGTGCGGTACCCGCACGTGGCCGAGGTCGCCGGCCGCGCCGACCGCGCCGCGCTGCAGTCGGCCGCTGCTGATGATGCCGGCCCCGATTCCGGTCGAGGCCTTCACGAACAGCAGGTTGTCGTGCTCCGGCCACTCAGTCGCCTGCTCGCCGAGCGCCATGATGTTCACGTCGTTGTCGACGAGCACCGGCACCTCGAGCTGCTCGCGCACGAAGCCGGCGACGTCGAAGCCATCCCAGCCGGGCATGATCGGCGGGCTCGTCGGGCGTCCGGAGGTGTGCTCGACGGGACCCGGGAGCCCGATGCCGATTCCCGCGAGATCACCGAAGGCGCGACTGTTCGCCGACAGGATCTCCCGCGTCTGGGCGACGACCCAGTCGAGGACGACCCGGGGCCCGGCGGCGATGTCGAGCTCGCGGCGGTGGCTGTCGATGACCGTGCAGGCCAGGTCGGTCAGGGCGACGACGCCGTGGGTGGCGCCGATGTCGACGGCAACCACGACCCGGCCGCCCGGATTGAACGCGAAGCGCGACGGCGGCCGGCCACCCGACGACGCGGCCTCGCCCACGGCGGCGACGAGGCCGGAGGCGAGCAACAGGTCCACTCTCGCGGCGACGGTCGAGCGGGCGAGCCCGGTGGTGATCGCGAGCTCGGCGCGGGTGCGCGGCCTACCGTCGCGAAGCAGTTGGAAGAGGTCGCCGGCGCGCGAGGAGCCGCCCACGGCGGCCGGGGACGCGGCGAAGGACGACATGGCTCAGTTCTAGCATCTTTTGCGCGCTCACTGAGGGCTCGATGCCGAAGCACACCCGACTTTTGTTTGACATTCGACAGAAGTAGGCACAGGCTTGCAGCTGCCCCGCGACGGTCGGGCACATCGACGTGCATCAAGGAGAATCCCCGTGTCAGACCCCCAGGCTTATTCCGTGCAGCTCTACTCGGTGCGCGACGCGCTTGAGGTCGACCTCGCCGGCACCATCGCGAGAATCGCAACGATCGGATTCACCCGGGTCGAGCCCTACAACTTCGTCGCCACCGCGACGGAGCTTGGAGCCGCGCTCCGCGCCAACCACCTCACGGCTCCCTCCGGTCACGCGCCGCTGCTGACCGGCGACCAGCACGCCATCTTCGCCGCCGCCCGCGACCTCGGAATCGGCACCGTCATCGACCCCCACCACCCGGCCGAGAACTGGACGAGCGTCGAAGACATCGCGGCGACGGCCGTCGCGCTGGGCGCCGCCGCCAAGGTCGGGGCCGAGTACGGCATCCGGGTCGGCTACCACAACCACCAGTTCGAGATCGAGGCCCGCTTCGACGGCCGCACCGGCCTCGAAGTACTCGCCGAGCACCTCGACCCCGCCGTCGTGCTCGAGGTCGACACCTACTGGGCGGCCGTGGGCGGCGAGGACCCGGTCGCGCTACTCGCCCGTCTCGGAGACCGCGTGCGCTTCATTCACATCAAGGACGGCCCGGTGAGCATGGACAAGGATGCCCAGCTGCCCGCCGGCCAGGGAAACATCGCCATCTGCGAGGTCATCGCCGCGGCATCCGCCCTCGAAGTCGGAGTCGTCGAGTTCGACGCCTACGCCGGCGACATCTTCGAGGGGCTCGCCGAGAGCCTCGCGTTCCTCACGGCCGAGCGCGGCACCAGCGCGGTCAGCGCGGTCAGCGCATGAGCCGCACCGGGCCCGTCGGCGTCGCCCTCATCGGCGCCGGCGTCATCAGCACGCAGTACCTCGACAACCTCACGAGCTTTCCCGATGTCACGGTGCACGTCATCGCCGACCTCTTCGAACAGGCTGCGGCCACCCGCGCCGCCGAGTACGGCATCCCGGTGCACGGCGGCATCGCCGCGGCCCTCGACCACCCCGACGTCGAGATCGTCATCAACCTCACCATTCCGTCCGCCCACGTCGAGGTCGCCCTCGCCGCCGTGCGTGCCGGCAAGCACGTGTGGAGCGAGAAGCCGTTCTCGCTCGACCGCGAGAGTGGACGGATGCTGCTCGCCGAAGCATCCGCCGCGGGCCTGCGCCTCGGCTGCGCGCCCGACACGTTCCTCGGCGCCGGCCTGCAGTCCGCCCGCCGGATGATCGAGCGCGGCGATATCGGCACCCCGCTCACCGGGATCACGATGTTCCAGGCGTCCGGGCCGGAGGCGTGGCATCCCAACCCCGCCTTCCTCTACCAGGACGGCGCCGGACCGCTGTTCGATATGGGCCCGTACTACTTCACGGCCCTCGCCCAGACGTTCGGCTCGGTCAGCCGCGTCGCCGGGATCGGCTCGCAATCCCGGTCCACCCGCACGATCGCGACGGGGCCGAAGTCCGGCGAGGACTTCGACGTCACCGTGCCAACCTCGGTCGGCGCGCTCGTGCAATTCGCGAGTGGCCAGTCCGCGCAGAGCACCTTCAGCTTCGAGTCGCCGCTGACCCGGATGGGTTTCGTCGAGATCACCGGCACCGAGGCGACCCTTTCGCTGCCCGACCCGAACCACTTCGACGGCGACCTGCGCATCCGGCGGGCCGGCGACGCAGAGTGGACGACCGCCCCGGCCACCGGGTCGACCGCCGGCCGCGGCGTCGGCGTGCTCGAGATGGCGCGCGCCATTCGTGAGGGACGCCCGCACCGCGCACAGGGCGAGCTCGCCTTCCACGTGCTCGACACCATGCTCGCCGTGTCCGAATCGATCGAGACGGGCGCGTTCGTCGACGTCGCGAGCCGCATCGACGCGGTCCCTGCCCTGCCCGAGGACTGGGACCCCACCGCCTCGACGCTGTCCGGTGCCGTCGGGTCTGTCGCGTGACGAGCACGCCGCTCGGTGTGGCCGTCATCGGCTACGAGTTCATGGGCAAGGCGCACTCGCACGCCTGGCGCAACGTCGGGGCCATCTTCGACGTGCCTGCGGTCGAGCGCCGCGTGCTGGTCGGACGGAACGAGCAGCAGGTCGCCGCGGCGGCCGGGAGGCTCGGTTGGCAGGAGCACTCCACCGACTGGCGTGCGGTGATCGCACGCGACGACATCGACATCGTCGACATCTGCGCCCCCGGCGCTCTGCATGCCGAGATCGCGGTCGCGGCCCTCGCCGCCGGCAAGCACGTTCTGGTCGAGAAGCCGCTGTCGAACAGCCTCGACGAGGCCGAGGCGATGGTCGCCGCGGCGAGCGCCGCCGCCGAGCGCGGCATCCGCTCGATGGTCGGGTTCAACTACCGCCGCGTGCCCGCACTCGCGCTCGCCCGCCAGCTCATCGCCGACGGGCGGCTCGGTGAGGTGCGCCAGGTGCGCGCGAGCTACCTGCAGGACTGGCTCGCGGATGCCGATGCCCCGATGTCCTGGCGCCTGCGCGCCGAGACGGCCGGTTCCGGCGCGCTCGGCGATATCGCCTCGCACGCGATCGACCAGATCCACTTCCTGCTCGGCGAGGGTGCCTCGGTGAGCGACGCCTCCGGCCGGCTGCACACCTTCGTCGACTCGCGGCCGGGGCCATCGGGCGACGAACCGGTCACGGTGGACGACGCCGCCTGGGCCACCCTCGGACTGACCGGCGGCCCCGTGGGCGCCGGCGCGATCGCCTCCGTGGAGGTGTCGCGTGTCGCGCTCGGCGCGAAGAATGCCCTGCGAATCGAGGTGTACGGCAGCCGCGGCAGCCTCACCTTCGACCTCGAGCGGCTCAACGAGCTGAATCTTTTCGACGCGGGCGACAGCGCCGAGACGCAGGGCTGGCGGCGCATCCTCGTCACGGAGCCCGAGCATCCGTATGCCGGGTCCTGGTGGCCGGCCGGCCACGTGCTCGGCTGGGAGCACAGCCACACCCATCAGATCCGTGACTTCCTCGTGGCGATCGCGGAGGGCTCCGCGCCCTCGCCGTCGTTTGCCGACGGCCTCACTGTGCAGCGGGTGCTCGCCGCCGTCGAACAGAGCGCCGCCGCCCGCGGTGTCCGGGTCGACCTCGCCGCGTCCACCACCATTTAGGAGAATCGTTCCATGCCTCGCAACTTCACCCTCTTCACCGGCCAATGGGCCGACCTCCCGTTCGAGAAGGTCGCCGAGCTGGCTGGCCAGTGGGGCTACGACGGGCTCGAGATCGCCGTGTCGGGCGACCACCTCGATGCCTCGCGCTGGGACGACGACGACTACATCCAAGGCAAGCTCGACATCCTCGAGCGCAACAACCTCAAGGTGTGGGCGATCTCGAACCACCTCACCGGGCAGGCCGTCTGCGACGACCCCATCGACTTCCGCCACCAGTCGATCGTCGGCCCGCGAGTCTGGGGCGACGGCAACCCGGATGGCGTGCGCGAGCGCGCGGCCGAGGAGATGAAGCTCACCGCCAGGCTCGCGAAGCGGCTCGGTGTCGACACGGTCGTCGGCTTCACCGGGTCGTCGATCTGGCAGTACGTCGCGATGTTCCCGCCCGTACCGGCGACGATGATCGAGGCCGGCTACCAGGACTTCGCCGACCGGTGGAACCCGATCCTCGACGTCTTCGACGAGTGCGGCGTGCGGTTCGCGCACGAGGTGCACCCCTCGGAGATCGCCTACGACTACTGGTCCACCGTGCGCACACTCGAGGCGATCGGGCACCGTCCGGCATTCGGGCTCAACTGGGACCCGAGCCACTTCATGTGGCAGCAGGTCGACCCGGTAGCGTTCATCTCCGACTTCGCCGACCGCATCTACCACGTCGACTGCAAGGACACGAAGATGCGGATAGGCGGCGGACGCAACGGCATCCTGTCGTCGCACCTGCCCTGGGGCGACCCGCGGCGCGGCTGGGACTTCGTCTCGGCCGGTCGCGGCGATGTGCCGTGGGAGGAGAGCTTTCGCGCGCTCACCGCGATCGGCTACACCGGACCGATCTCGGTCGAGTGGGAGGATGCCGGGATGGACCGGCTGCGCGGCGCCCCGGAGGCTCTCGCCTTCCTGAAGTCGTTCGACTTCGAGCCGCCGACGTCGTCGTTCGACGCCGCCTTCAGCCAGTAGCCGGTGGCTGGTTGCTGGTTGCTGGTTGCTGGTTGCTTTCATCATTCAGGAGTTACTGCAGCAGACAGCATCCATCATTCAGGAGAAAGTGCAGCAGACGGCATCCATCATTCAGGAGTTCTGGGTGCCAGCTCGGTTCATCGTTCAGGACCAGCCGGGGCCAAAGCGGCGGATGTGGCCAATGTGGCAGTTACCGGGCTGAAAAGGCTGCCTTCTGTCGCCAGACTCCTGAATCATGACAGCCACCCCCGGGCCAGACTCCTGAATAATGACAGCCACCCCCGGGCCAGACTCCTGAATAATGACAACCACCCCCGGCCGTAGGTCCTGAATAATGACAGCGGTGAGCGCAGGCGCGGCGGTCAGCCGGTGGCCCGCGCGAGGTAGGGCGCGGTCACACTGTCCGGGTGGTGCAGGAGGTCGGCAGGGGTGGCCGCGGCGACGACCCTGCCCCCGCGGTCGCCGCCGGCCGGCCCGAGCTCGATGACCCAGTCGGAGGCCGCGACGACGTCCATGTTGTGCTCGACCGCGATGACGGTGTTGCCGGTGGCCGTGAGCGACTCGAACACCTCGACCAGGTAGCGCACATTGGCCGGATGCAGCCCGCCGGTGGGCTCGTCGAGCACGAAGATCGTGCCGGTGCGGGTCGGTCGTTGCAATTCGGTTGCGAGTTTGATGCGCTGAGCCTCTCCCCCGGACAGCTCGGTGGCTGGCTGCCCGAGGGTCAGGTACTCAAGACCGACGTCGGTCAGGGCGTCGAGGGCGCGGCGCACCGGGGGCACCGCTGCGAAGAACTCCCGCGCATCCTCGACCGTCATGCCGAGCACCTCCGCGATGTTTGCCCCCTCGAACCGCACCTCGAGGGTCTCCGGGTTGTAGCGGGATCCCTCGCAGGTCGGGCACGGCGAGTAATTGTCCGGCATGAAGACGAGCTCGATGCTGATGAACCCTTCGCCCTTGCAGGTCGGGCAGCGCCCGCCGTCGACGTTGAACGAGAAGCGGCTGGCGGTGAAGCCGCGCTGCTCGGCCTCAGCCGTTTTCGCGAACAGCTGGCGCACGGTGTCGAACAGCCCGGTGTAGGTCGCGAGGTTCGACCGCGGCGAGCGCCCGATCGGCTTCTGGTCGATCGAGATGATTCGCTGGGGGGTGTTCTCCACGTCGTTCTGAGCGTCGACGCGCTCGATGATGTCGGCCAGCATCGACGTCTTCCCCGACCCGGAGACCCCCGTGATGGTCGTCATCACGCCCATCGGGATGTCGACCGAGACGTTCTGCAGGTTGTTGCGGGAGAGGTCGGCGAAGTGCCGCCACGACTGGGCCGTGCGCGCCTCGTGCCGGCGGGGCCCGTCGGCGGGGAACATGAACCCGGCGGTGACGGAGTCCGTCACGTGCTCGAGAGCGTGCGGCGGTCCGCTGTGCACCACGCGCCCGCCCTCGCTGCCGGCCCGCGGGCCGACGTCGACGAGCCAGTCGGCGCGGCGGGCGATGTCGAGGTCGTGCTCGACCACGAAGAGGGAGTTGCCCGCGGAGATGAGCTGCTGCAGAGCCTCGTAGAGCGCCGCGGCATCGGCCGGGTGCAGTCCCGCCGACGGCTCGTCCATCACGTAGAGCACCCCGAAGAGCCCGGACCGCAGCTGGCTGGCGAGGCGGATGCGCTGAAGCTCGCCCGGCGACAGGTTGACGCTCGACCGGTCCATCGACAGGTAGCCGAGGCCGAGGCGCACGATCGCCTCGACCCGCACGCCGAGGTCCTTGACGAGCGCGCGGGCGGCGGATGCTGCGGGCGCGCCGTGCTCGTCGACGCCGTGGGACTGCGCATCCAGTCCGGCATCGAGCACCTCGCACAGTCGGGAGAGCGGCATCCGGGCGAGTTCGGAGATGTCGAATCCGCCGAAGGTGACCGAGAGGGCCGCCTGACCGAGCCGCTTGCCGTTGCATGTGGGGCATGCACCGACCACGATGTACGGCTCGAGCCGCTGGCGCTGCGACTCCGACTCGGTCTTCGCGTAGTTGCGCATCAGGTAGTTGCGGGCGGAGTACCAGGTGCCGTTGTACGGCCGGTCGTTACCGCCCTCGCGCACGTTGACGCGCACTGTCGGCTCCTCATCACTGAAGAGCAGCCAGTCGCGGTCCTCCCGGGAGAACTCCTGGAACGGGAGGTCGATGTCGTAGCCGAGCTCGCTCGCGATGCGCCGAAAATTGACGCCCTGCCAGCCCCGGCTCGCCCACACGGCAATGGCGCCGTCGTTGATCGAGAGCGTCGGGTCCGGCACGAGCAGCTCCTCGGTCGTGCTGCGCCCGACGCCGAGGCCATGGCAGGTCGGGCAGGCGCCCACGACCGTGTTCGGCGAGAAGGCGGCGGCCGGCAGGTGGGCGGCCCCGGCCGGGTAACTCCCCGCCCGGCTGAACAGCAGCCGCAGCACGTCGGAGAGGGAGCTGATGGTGCCCAGCGACGACCTCGAGCTCGTGCCGCCCCTGGACTGCTTGAGGGCGACCGCCGGCGGCAGTCCGTCGAGCGAGTCGATCTCGGGCGCGCCGACCTGGTCGATGAGGCGGCGGGCGTAGGGCGCGACCGACTCGAAGTAGCGGCGCTGCGCCTCGGCGAACACCGTGCCGAACGCGAGCGACGACTTTCCCGACCCCGAGACGCCCGTGAAGACAACGAGGCAGTCACGCGGAATGTCGACGTCGACGCCACGCAGGTTGTGCTCCCGGGCGCCCCGCACCCGCACCCAGCCGGAGGACCCCTCTGGCAGCTGGTGGGCGCGGGCGGGGGACGAAGTCGATTCGAGCATCAGTCCACCGTAGACGACCCCGGATTCGCTGGGCGAGCCCACCCAGCATCCGCTCGGGTCCATCCGCTCGGGTCCATCCGCTCGGGTCAGTCGACTCAGGTCAGTCGAACAGCACCGGCCGCCAGACGACGAGCTCGTTGCTGCGCTGCGCCCGGGTGCCGGCCGGGAGCGAGATCACGTACCCGGACTCCTTCGCGGCGAACACGCGCCGCCCCGGCCGCTGGAGCATCTCGTCGGCAAGCGCAGACTCGAGCTCGCGCACCCGTGCCGCGAGCTGCGCCACCTGGTCCTCGAGGGTCAGAATGCGCCGGATGCCCTCGAGGTTGAGACCCTCCGCCGTGAGCCGGCCGACCTCCCGCAGCTGCTCGACGTCGCGCATCGAGTAGCGGCGGGACTTGCCGGCGGTGCGGTCCGGGCTCACGAGCCCGAGCCGGTCGTACTGGCGGAGGGTCTGAGGGTGCATCCCCGCGAGCTCGGCCGCCATCGCGATGGCAAAGATCGGGGTATTCACATCCATCGCGGGCCTCAGATCTTCGCGCGGTCCAGCAGGTCCAGACGCGGGTTCTCCTGCGGGAGCGCGGCGGCGAACTCGGCGAGCGCCTTCTCCGCCGCGGCGTTCAGGTGCGATGGCACTGCGACCTGCACGGTCGCGAGCAGGTCGCCCGTTCCCTTGGCAGTCTCGACACCGCGGCCCTTGACTCGCAGCACGCGCCCGCTCGGGGTGCCTGGGGCAACACGCAATCGCACGGGGTCGCCCCCGAGGGTCGGCACTTCGATCGTCGCACCGAGGGTCGCCTCGACGAACGTCACGGGAACGTCGACCCGCAGGTTCATCGCGTCCCGTTCGAACACCGGATGCTTACGCACCGATACCGTCAGCACGAGGTCGCCGGGCGCTCCGCCATCGGGGCTCGGTTCGCCCTTGCCTCGTACGCGGATCTTCTGCCCGTCCATGACGCCCGCCGGCACCTTGACGTTCAGCGGCCGGCCGTCCGAGGGCTGCAACCGGATCGTGTCGCCCTTGATCGCCGTGGCGAAGTCGAGAGCGGTGGATGCCGTGTAGTCGCGCCCCTTGGTCGGCGCACCGGTTCCGCGGAAGCCGCCGGTCGACTGGCCGAAGCCGCCTCCGCCGAACAGCCCGCCGAACAGATCGTCGTAGCCGGCGGGACCAGCCCCGGCCGTCGAATAGGTGGGGCGCTGGCCCGCGCCGAACCTGCCGCCGAAGACGTCGTCGAACCCGCCTCCCTGGCCGCCGCCACCCGCTGTGAAGCGGGGACGTCCGGGTCCCATCGCGCGCATCTGGTCGTACTCGGCCCGCTGCTCGGCATCGCCGAGCACCGCGTTGGCCTCGCTGATCTCCTTGAACTTGGCCTCGGCGGCGGAATCGCCCGGATTCGCATCCGGGTGATACCGCCGCGCGAGCTTGCGGTAGGCCTTCTTCAGATCGGCAGCCGAGACATCCTTCGAGACGCCGAGCGTGGCGTAGAAGTCCTTGTCGAACCAGTCCTGGCTAGCCATTCGATTCCTATTCGGCGGGAACGTGAACGGCGACCTTGGCGGCGCGGATGAGGCGGTCGCCAAGGGCGTAGCCCGGTTCGATGACGTCGGCCACGGTGTTCACCGTGACGTCGGCAGACGGCAGCTGCACGAGGGCCTCGTGGAAGTTGGGGTCGAAGGGCTCGCCCTTCTCCCCCACCTGACGCAGCCCGTACTTCTCAAACCCGCCGCGCAGTTTCTGGGCGACGAGGGCGAGCGGGGTGCCCTCGACGAGGTCGCCGTGGCTCTCAGCGCGAACCAGGTCGTCCATCGCAGGAAGCAGCGAGCGGAGAACCTCCGCGATCACCGCCTCCCGGTTGGCGGCCCGGTCGCGCTCCACGCGCATCCGGAAGTTCACGAGCTCGGCCTGGGCCCGCTTCATGTCGTTCCGCATGTCGGCGATGAGGTCACGTTCGGCCTCGGCCAGAAGGTCGACGTCCTCCTCGCTCAGCGAGGTTTCGACATCGGCATCCTCGGCCTGGATGAGGTCGTCGACACCCTCGACGACGGCGGTGTCGCCGTCTTCCGACTGCTGCTCCGGCGCCGTTTCGGGCTCGACCGGCTCGCCGTCCTGGGGGTTCTTCTTCTTGTCTGACATCGGCTACTTCTTTTCTGGCTCGTCGTCCACGACCTCGGCGTCGACGATGTCCTCGTCGCTGCCAGTGTCGGTGTCGGCGGACTCGTCGGCCGGGGCCTCCGGAGCGGCCTGGCTCTGCGCGTAGAGAGCCTGGCCGATCTTCTGCTGCGACTCGTTGAGCTTGTCGAACGCGGTCTTGATGGCCGCGTCGTCCTCGCCGGCGAGCGCGCTCTTCAGCGCGTCGACATCGGCTTGCACGTCGGTCTTGACGTCGTCCGGCAGCTTCTCGTCGTTCTCCTTGATGAGCTTGTCGGTGGAGTAGGCGAGCTGCTCGGCCGTGTTGCGGGTCTCGGCCGCCTCACGGCGCTCCTTGTCCTCGGCTGCGTGCTCCTCGGCCTCGCGCACCATGCGCTCGATGTCTTCCTTCGGCAGCGACGAGCCGCCGGTGATCGTCATCGACTGCTCCTTGCCGGTGCCCTTGTCCTTGGCGGACACGTGCACGATGCCGTTGGCGTCGATGTCGAAGGTGACCTCGACCTGCGGGATGCCGCGCGGCGCCGGAGCAATGCCCTGAAGCTCGAAGGTTCCGAGGTTCTTGTTGTCGCGGGTGAACTCGCGCTCGCCCTGGAAGACCTGGATCGCGACGGACGGCTGGTTGTCGTCGGCCGTGGTGAAGGTCTCGCTGCGCTTGGTCGGGATGGCGGTGTTGCGCTCGATGAGCTTGGTCATGATGCCGCCCTTGGTCTCGATACCGAGGCTCAGGGGGGTGACGTCGATGAGCAGGACATCCTTGCGCTCGCCCTTCAGCACGCCGGCCTGGAGGGCGGCGCCGACGGCGACCACCTCATCCGGGTTGACGCCCTTGTTGGCTTCCTTGCCGCCGAGAAGGCTCTTCACCATTTCGGCGACGGCGGGCATGCGGGTCGATCCGCCGACGAGCACGACGTGGGCGATGTCGCCCACCGAGACTCCGGCTTCTTTGATGACGTCCTGGAACGGCTTCTTGGTGCGGTCGAGGAGGTCCTTGGTGAGGTCCTCGAACTTGGCGCGGGTCAGCGGCTCGTCGAGGTTGGCCGGTCCGTTCTCGGTGAGCGAGAGGTAGGGAAGTTGGATCGTCGTCGACATCTGCGACGACAGCTCTTTCTTCGCCTGCTCCGAGGCCTCCTTCAGGCGCTGGATCGCGATCTTGTCCTTGGAGACGTCGACGCCCGTGGTCTCCTTGAACTTCTGGATCAGGTAGTCCACGACGCGGCTGTCCCAGTCGTCGCCGCCGAGGCGATTGTCGCCGGCGGTCGAGCGCACCTGGATGGTGGAGAACTCGTCGTCCTTGCCCACCTCGAGCAGGCTCACGTCGAACGTTCCGCCACCGAGGTCGAAGACGAGGATGAGCTCGTCTTCCTTGCCGCGGTCGAGGCCGTAGGCCAGCGCAGCGGCCGTCGGCTCGTTGATGATGCGGAGCACGTTGAGGCCGGCGATCTCGCCGGCATCCTTCGTCGCCTGGCGCTCGGCGTCGTTGAAGTACGCGGGAACGGTGACGACGGCGTCGGTGACGGGCTCGCCGAGGTACTGCTCGGCGTCGCGCTTGAGCTTGCCGAGGATGCGCGCGGAGATCTCCTGCGCGGTGTACTTCTTGTTGTCGATGCTGGTGTTCCAGTCGGTGCCCATGTGGCGCTTGACGCTGGAGATGGTGCGGTCGACGTTGGTGACGTTCTGGCGCTTCGCGGTCTCACCGACGAGCACCTCGCCATCCTTCGTGAACGCGACGACGGACGGGGTTGTGCGGAAGCCTTCGGCGTTGGCGATGACGGTCGGTTCTCCACCTTCGAGAACGGCGACAACCGAGTTGGTGGTTCCGAGGTCAATTCCTACTGCTCGAGCCATGTGCTCAGTGCTCCTTCTTGGTCGGTCGCGAGGGGTACTTGAGCCTCGCTGTGTCAAGTTTGCAGGGCGCTCTGGCGGCTGTCAAGTCGGGGGCGGAAAACTTGAGTCGACGCGGCTCAACTCACAGGTTCCTCAGGCCGACCGCCGCTCAGAGCTGCAGCCGCGCCCATGCACGCGTCGTGAGGGCGACGGATGCTGCCGCGACGGGAACGACGAGCAGCAGCTGCAGCAGCGTCACCCGACTCGTGGCGTCGACGCCGCTGAGCCCGGCCCACAGCCCGGGCGCCGCCCAGGGGAACCATCCGCCGGCGCCGAGCACGACGGCGATCTGCGCGATCGCGACGAGCGCGATCACGGAGCCAATGGGCGCGAGGTAGCCGCGCGCGATCGTGGCGACGAGGGCGGCAGGCAGCGCGAGCCCGGCGGTGAGGAGCGCGATCACGAACAGTCTCGCCATCGACCCGGCATCCGCTGACGTTGGCGCGCCAAACCCGAGCGCCAGACCGATCCCGAGAATCACGCCGACGAGTGCTGCCGACAGGGCCAGGGCCCAGCCCGCGTAGACGAGCAGCTTCGCCGCAGCGGTTGTTCCGCGACGCACCGGCAGGGCGAAGAGACCAGCGATCACCCCATCGGCGAACTCGCGCCCGAACAGCCAGGCGAGCACGACGCCGAAGCCCAGCAGACCGCCGACCGCGGTGATCTGGGAGGCGAGCGAGACCAGCGCGGTCCATCCGGTGCCGACAACAAGCGCGTTGAGCTTCGCCGCCATGAGCGACTCGGGTTGGCCGGCGACCAGGGCGAACGAGGAGGAGAGCGCTGCGATTCCCAGCACCAGCGCCGCAGTCGCGACCCGGGGCACGAGCGCGGACCGGAACTTGAGCCACTCTGCCTCGAGGGCGGCGCCGATCAGGCGTGAGCGGGTCATCGCCCGGCCTCCCGATCGGCGCGGCCGCCGGGCTCGCGACCGCCGGGGGCGAGGGCGTCATGGTCCGCGCGGGAACCAGGCTCGTCGTCCGCGCGCACGATGGCGAAGAATGCGCGCTCGATATCGGTGCCGGCCGGATCGAGCTCTCCCACGACGCGGCCGCCGTTGATCACCGTGATCCGGTCGGCGATGCGGGAGACCTCGTCGAGGTGGTGGCTCGAGATCAGCACGCCTGCGCCGGCTCGAGCGCGGCACGCGATGGCCTCGCGCAGCAGGATGACGCCGGCCGGGTCGAGCGCGTTGCTCGGCTCGTCGAGAACGACGAGCCGCGGGAAGTGCTGCAGGGCAGCCGCGAGGCCGACCCGCTGGCGGTTGCCGAGCGACAGGCGCCCGGCCCGACGGGAGGCGTACTTCTCGAGGCCGAGCTCGGCGATGATCGCCGACACCGCCGCATCCGCGGCGGGTCCGCCCAGCCCGTGCAGTCGCGCCGACAGCCGCAGGTTCTGCCGCACCGTGAGTTCCGGGTAGGCGAGGGGCGTCTCGAGCAGGTGGCCGACGCCTGCCCAGATGTCCCACCGCGCGGCGGGAACCGGCACTCCGTCGATGCCGGCCCAGCCGGCATCCGCGGTCGATATGCCCAACGCGAGTCGCATGAGCGTCGACTTGCCCGCTCCGTTGAGGCCGACGATCGCGTGGATCTCGCCCGGCATCACGGTGAGGTCCACGCCGAGCACGCCGTCGCCGCCCTCGTACATCTTGCGCACGCCGCGCAGTTCGAGCCGCGGAGTCACGATGGGCTCCCGGCGACGATTGCGAGTGCCCGCTCGATCCTCGCACCGAGGGTGCCGCCCGCGCCCGCATCGCCCTCGAAGCCGGCCCAGTCGAGCAGGGCCGCGAGCAGACCGGCGAGGCAGGCGGATGCCGCGACGCTCGCCGCGAGCGGGTCGACGCCGTCCGCGATGAGCCGGTCGACGATCACTCGCTCGGTGTGCGCGTTGTTGCGCCACATTCCAGCGCGGAGGGCGGGACTGCCGGCTGCAATGCGGATGCGACGGCGGGTGTACTCGGAGTCAGGCTCCGGGAGGCCGCGCCATGCCGCGGCGATTCCCGCGCTGACCCGCACGATCGGTGGCAGGTGACGGGGCTGGGCGCCGACCGCCTCGGCGATCGCCGGATCGTACGGGTCGTCGAGCAGCACCGCCTCCTTGCCCGCGAAGTTGCGGAAGAAGGTCATCTCCGTCACCCCGGCGGCCGCGGCGATCTCGCCGACCGTGACAGCGTCGTACCCGCGCTGCTCGAAGAGGTCCATCGCAGCACGTTCGAGACGCTCCCTGGTGCGCTGGGCCTTGGTCATGGCAGAAATGTTAGTAGCTAACATTCAGGCACGCAATGGCTATCCGAACAGTTCTGCTTGCCTGTGAACCTCCTCCATCAGGTAACTATCCGAGCGCACTCTCGGTTAGGTGGAAGCATGACTCACGAAACTAACGTCCAGAAGGCCGAACTCCTCCGCTCGCTCCACGTGCCCGGTACCCCGCTGATCGTCACCAATGTCTGGGACTCGATCACGGCCCGAATTGTCGCCGCCGCCCCCGGTGTGAAGGCCCTCGCGACGGCCAGCCACTCGGTGTCCGAGGCGCACGGCGTGCCCGACGGCGAGGGCCTCAGCGTCGACCAGGCGATCGCCGTCGCAGCACTCATCGTCCGCTCCGTCGAGCTGCCCGTGAGCGTCGACTTCGAGAAGGGCTATTCCCCGGATGCCGCGGGCGTCGAGGCCAACGTCGCCCGGCTCATCGAGGCCGGGGCATCCGGAATCAATATCGAAGACAGCATCGGCCAGCCGAAGGCACCCCTGTTCGATCTCGACACCGCGGTCTCGCGCGTCGCCGCCGCCCGCGCGGCCGCCGACAAGTCGGGCGTTCCGCTCGTGATCAATGCGCGCGTCGACTCCCTCGCCGGCACTCCCGACGACTGGAATGACGCGATCGTGCGCGCGAACGCCTACCTCGCCGCCGGCGCCGACGTCGCCTTCGTGCTCGGGCTCGGCACCGAAGACAAGGTCAAACGCGCCCTCGACGAGATCGACGGCATGATCTCGGTCATCTCCAACCCGACCTCTGTGCCGCTGAAGCGCCTCGCCGAGCTCGGCGTCTCCCGCATCAGCTTCGGGCCGGGCACGATCGGCCTCACCCTCGCGCACCTGCAGAAGGCCGCGACCCAGCTCACGGCGCTCGGCGACTACCCGGCGGAGCTCGCCTTCAAGTTCTGACGCGAACGCCCGGCTCAGAGCGTCGGGAGCACCCGTTCGCGGGTCTGCTTGCGCAGGGGCTTGCCGAGGAGGGAGCGTGGGGTGTCCTGGATGGCCACGATGCGGCGCGGAACTTTGTACGCCGCGAGATGTTCGCGGCAGTGCGCGCGCAGTGCCTCCTCGTCGAGCGCGGACCCCGGCCGCAACTCGACCGCCGCCACGACCATTTCGCCGCCACGATCCAGCGGCTTGCCGAACACGGTCGCATCGGAGACGGTGTCGTGCAGCCGCAGCACCGACTCCACCTCGGAGGGCGAGACGTTGAAGCCCCCGGTGATGATGAGCTCCTTCGCGCGGTCCACGATCGTGGTGAAGCCGTCGGTGTCGACCGTCACGATGTCACCCGTGCGCAGCCAGCCGCCGGGCAGCAGTACTTTCGCGGTCTCGTCGGGGTTGTTCCAGTACCCCTGGAACACCTGCGGGCCCGCGATCAACAGCTCGCCCGGCTCCCCCTGCGGAACCTCGACGGCGGGGTCGAGAAGGTCGGCCACCTTCATCGACGTCGAGGGGAATGGCACCCCGATGGTGCCGGTGCGGCGGGTGGGGTGGAAGGGGTTGCCCAGCGCGACCGGAGACGACTCGGTCATCCCGTATCCCTCCACGAGCAGCCCGCCCGACACCGATTCCCACAGCTCGACGACGTGGCTGGGCAGGTTCATCGCCCCGGAGATGCAGAACCGGCACGAGCGGAGCGAGATTCCCCGCTCCTTCGCGGCCATGGCGGTGCGCTCGTAGATCGGCGGCACCGCGCAGTACACCGTCGCCGGCGACTTCTTCATGGCATCGAGCACCAGGTCGGCGTCGAACTTGGGGAAGAGCACCAGCAGGCCCTGCTTGCGGATGCCGAACGTCAGGTACAGCGTCATGCCGAACGCGTGGAACATCGGCAGGATCGCATAGAACACCTCCTTGCGGTACTCGGCGCCGTGCATCCACGCCTCCCCCTGCAGCGCATTGGCGTACAGGTTGAGGTGGCTCAGCATGGCCCCCTTCGGCCGGCCGGTGGTGCCGGAGGTGTACTGGATCGCGGCGAGGTCTCCCACGGCGGGGCGCGGATGTGCGGGGTCGATGCGCCCGTGGCCGAGCAGCCTCTTCCAGGGGATCGTGCCGGGCGCCGGACCGGAGAGCGCCGCCCTGGACTGGCGCAGGCGCGGCACCGGCAGCCGGAGAGCGAGGCGCTTGAGGGCCGGAAACGCCTCGAGCAGGTTGACGGAGACGACGTGGTCGATCTCGACGTCAGCGGGGAGGCCGGCGAGGGAGGCAGCGACCTTGTCCCACGCGATCACGATCCGGGCCTGGTGGTCTTCGAACTGGTGGCGCAGCTCTCGCGCGGTGTACAGCGGGTTGTGCTCGACCACGACCGCGCCGAGGCGCAGGATGGCGTAGAACGCGACCACGTGCTGCGGGCAGTTCGGCAGAATGAGGGCCACCCGGTCGCCCGGGCGCACCCCCAGGCGGCGCAGACCCTCGGCCGCCTGGTCGACCTGCTCGCCGAGTTCGGTGTAGCTCGTGCGGCGTCCGAAGAACTCCATCGCCGGGCGGTCGCCGGCCTCGGCAACCGACCGCTCGAGCATCTCGACGAGCGACTCGGTCGGCAGCTCGATTTCGGTGGGCACGCCGGGCTGGTAGTTCGCCGTCCAGGGTCGCGGCTCAGTGTTCGACATGTCCCCATCCTCCCCCGTGGCACCACAATAGGAATCAACGAACACGCGCCAGCATGAGCGAAGGGCGAGGAGGGAACCCATGATCGCCGCGAGGTCACTCCGCGCCTTCGAGCTCGCCACCCGGCCGATCCACCCCCACTCGCGAATCGTGCTCGACAGGCGCTGGGCCGACCTGCCCGAACACGTCAAGACCGACAACCAGCTGCTCGGCCGGTGCGCCATCGGCTGCGAGGGCACCCACGGCGTGTTCCCCAAGTGCGATCTGACCTGTTCCCCCTGCTACCACTCCGCCGATGCCAACAAGGTGCGCGTCGATGGCGAGCACACCCTCTCTGAGGTGCACGAGCAGATGGAGTTTCTGCATCAGGTGCGCGGCCCCCGCGCCCACGCGCAGCTGATCGGCGGCGAGGTGAGCCTGCTGCCGGCCAAGGACCACGCCGAGGCGCTGCTGACGATGCGCAAGTTCGGCCGCGAGCCGATGTCGATGACCCACGGCGACTTCTCCTACGACTACCTGCTCGACGTCGTACTCGACGAGAACGGCCAGCCCCGCTTCACAAAGGTCTCCTTCGCCGCCCATTTCGACTCGCTCATGCGCGGCCGCCGCGGTGCGGTGCGGCCCCGTAACGAGGCCGAGCTGAACCCGTTCCGCGAGACGTTCGCGAGAATGTTCGTCGACCTCAAGAAGCAGCACGGGGTCAGCTCCTACCTCGCCCACAACATGACGGTGACGCCCTCGAACGTCGGCGAGGTCGCGAGCGTCACTCGCGATGTGCTCGAGATGCCCTACAACATGATGTCGTTCCAACCTGCCGCCTTCATCGGCGACGACCGCCGCTGGAAGGAGGACTTCACCGAGGTGACGATGGACGCGGTCTGGGACAAGATCGAGGAGGGCGCCGGCCACAGGATCCCGTGGAAGGCGACCCAGTTCGGCGATCCCCGCTGCAATAGGTCGACCGTGGGGATGCGCGTCGACGGCCGATTCGCCGTGCTGTTGGATGCTGACGACCCGCGCGACATCGCGGCGCGCGACCGGTTCCTCGACCACTTCGGCGGCATGATCTTCGGCGACGTGCCGAAGCACATCCTGACGATCAAGATCATTCGCGCGATCGCCGGCCACCCCGGCGACATTCCGCCGCTCATCGGGCTGGCCCGCCGGGTGGTGAAGCGCGCCGGAGGCGCCGGCGCCATGATCCGCGCGGCCCGCGCGGGCAAGCTCGGCTTCAAGACCTTCGTTGTGCACAACTTCATGGATGCGGCCGAGGTCGCCCCGGCCTGGGCCCTCCTGGAGCAGGGCATCACGAGCGACGACCCGAAGATCAAGGAGACGCAGGAGCGCCTCGGCTCGTGCATGTACGCGATGAGCCACCCCGAAGACGGCCGCACCGTTCCCGCCTGCACCCAGCATTCGGTGCTCGACCCGATCGAGAACATCGGGCTGCGTGAGCTCCTCCCGCTCATCGGCCGCAGCGCCGCCGACCCGGCGATCGTGTCGCGTCCGGATGGCCTGACGGCCGTGCGCTCGACCGGCAAGGCGAGCCAGTAGCGTACGGTTACGCCCGCACTGTCGAGACCGCCGCTGGCGGGAGCGTCACCGCAACCCGCGACCCGACCGCGACGCCCTGTCCGGGCGGCAGCTCCGCGTTGAGCTCGACGTCGGCGGTGCCGGCGGCACCCTCGGCACCCGCAGCGCCGAACCTGATCGTGAGCAGTCGGCGCGGACCGAGATGACGGATGCCTGTGACCTTTCCCACGACGTCGCCAGCGGCCGCATCCCGGCCGAACGCATCCGCGCCGAAGGCATCCCCGCCGAGCGCCCGCACGCCGACCGCCTCCTGCCGCACGACGAGCGTCGCGGGGCCATCGGAAACGTCGCGCCCAGCATCCAGCCGAACACGCCCGAGCGCCGAGACGTGAGCGCCGTCCACGATGATCCCAGGCACCTCGTTGAGTCCGCCCATCAGCCGCGCGACGCGCAGCGACGCCGGCCGGGTGTAGACGCCATCGACGGTATCGTGCTGCAGCAGCTCGCCCTCGTGCAGCACAGCGATCCGGTCGGCAACCGCCGACGCCTCGTCGCGGTCGTGGGTGACGAGCACGATCGTCGGCGACAGGGCGGAACGGATGTCGTCGATGAGCGCGTGCATGTCGGAGCGCAGCTCGGGGTCCAGGGCGCTGAACGGCTCATCGAGCAGGAGCACGCGCGGCCGCGCCGCGAGCGCCCTCGCAATCGCGACGCGCTGCTCCTGCCCGCCGGAGAGCTCCCGCACCGACCGCCGCCCATAGCCACCGAGCTGCACCATGTCGAGGTACAGCTCGGCGTTCACCCTGGCCACCGCGCGCGGCACCCCGGAGACCCGGTCGGCGAAGGCGACGTTGTCGAGCACGCTCAGGTGCGGGAACAGCAGCGGGCGCTGGAACACCATGCCCATCCCGCGGCGCTCGGGGGCGAGGCCAGCGACATCCACGCCGTCGACGAGCACCTGGCCCGACGTCACCGGGTCGAGGCCGGCCATCACCCGCAGGATCGTGCTCTTTCCCGAGCCGCTCGGTCCGAGGATCGCGGTGCAGGAGCCCGCGGCGACATCCAGGGTCACGGCGTCGAGCGCGGGCGCGTGGTCGTTCGAGAAGCGCTTCGACACGCCATCGAGGAGAAGGTGGGAGGTCATCGGGTGGCTCCAGTCTCGTGCAGTCGGGACCGGGCAGTGCGCGGGCCGATCGGATCGGGAGCGGGTCGGCGCCGGCGGGGGCGGGCGCCTCGGCGGCCGGCGCCTCGGCGGCCGGCGAGACCGAGCAGCAGGAGCAGCATGAGCGGCGGCAGGATCGCGGTGAGCGAGAGGATTGCGACGGCCGAGTCGTTGCCGATGCCGGCGGCACTCGAGGCGATCACGAGTGGGAGGGTCACGACGGCGCCGCCGCCGATGATGACCGTCACGATGTAGTCGCTCCAGCCGACAAGGAACGCAAGGAACGCCGCCCGGGCGAGGGCGGGGGCGACGAGCGGGATGTGTATCCGCCAGAGCACGGTCCACGGCGAGGCCCCGAGGGTGCGTGCCTCTTCCTCGAACCGGATGTCGTGGGCCGCGTAGGCGACGCGCATCGCGAAGGTCGTGTAAGGCAGCGCGATGACGACGAGAACGAGCACGAGGCCGACAAGTGGCGGCACGTAGGCGCGCAGCAGCACCACGTTGAGCCCCATGACGGCGGCGAACGGCGGCAGTGCGATCGGTGCGAGCAGCACGAGGCCGACGGCGCGCGGCCAGCGCACCACGCCCATGGTGAGCGCCCGTGCCGCCGCGGCGCCGAGCGGCGTCGCGATCGCAGCGACGACGAGGCCGAGCGCGAGCGAACGCCAGAAGGCGGGCACGGCACCCTGCGCGATTGCCGACTCGAGGCCGTCGATTCCCCACACCGTGGGCAGCACCTCCGGGAACGACCACCGGTCCGCGAACGCCCAGAGCGCGAGGGGAACGAGCGGCACGAGGAACCAGGCGGCGAGCAGCGTCGCGCTGAGCACCCGCCCAACCCGGCCGGCGCCGCGCGAGTCGGTCAGCCGGGAGCCGGGGTCTCCGGGAAGGCGCAGCCGACCGGCATCCGCCCGCTGGGGGTCGGCGGTGAGGGAACGGGCCTGGAGGCTCATCGCGCACTCACCTCCACAGCGCAGTGCGGCGCAGGGCGAGGAAGGCGAGCGCGACGACGGCGAGGGAGATCGCCGTGGTGACGACCGCGACGGCGGCAGCCTCGGGGCGGGCGGTGAGGGTGATCGAGCCGAAGAGCCGCAGCGCCATGACCGGCAGCGGTTCGGGGTAGCTGCGGCCGAGAAGCCAGGCGACCTCGTAGGAGCCGAGCGTATAGACGAACACGATCGTGGACGAAACGACGAGGGCGGGCAGGCAGAGCGGGATCATCACGAACCGCAGCCGCGCGAGGCGTCCGGCGCCGAGCAGCGCCGCCGTCTCGTCGAAGCTCGCGACCCGGGTGGCGAGGGTGCCGGCGACGACGAGCGCGACGAAGGCGGACTCCTTCCACGCGTATTCGGCGACGACGGCCACCCACCACGGTCCGCCGACGAGCCGGGGCCAGGCATCCGCGTCGATGCCGAGGAGCCGGGGAAGCAGGCCGGAGTCGGCGAGGAGCAGGCCGATCGCGGCGGCGCCGATGAGGTGCGGCATCGTCACGGTCGCAGCGCTGATGGCCGCGACGATCCGCCCGCCCCAGCGGCCGGAGACGATCACGAGGGCCGCGGCGAAGCCGACGACCGCGGCGATCGCGGTGGATGCCGTCGCGATGCCGAGCGACACCGCGATCGATACCGGCAGCGCGCCGGACTGCGCCGTGTAGGCGTCGAGGCTCAACCGCACCGGGCCGATGAGCGGGAGCAGCCCGAGGCTCTGCGCGACGGCCGCCCCGATTCCGCCGCCGAGCACGAACAGGGCGGGGACGACGGCGGGCAGAATGAGCAGCGTGCCGCGCAGCCCCGGCCGCCCGGCCGCAGCCGTGCGGCCCCGAAGCGGCGCGAGACTCATGCGTGGACCGGTCGCCTAGCGGGCGCCGAGCACTCTCGTTCGCCAGCCCTCGTCAAGGGGCGGCACCCACGCGGCGGACAGCTCGGGGTTCGCGTTCGTCGACAGGATGTCGTAACTCGGCACCACGAGCGACTTCGGCAGCGCATCGAACAGCGCCTGCTCGGCCGATGCGAGGGAGTCGTAGTCGAGCACCGTGAATTGGCCCCAGGCCTCGGGGTCGGCCTTCGCGACCTGCTGCTCGACCGAGAGCGCCGTATTCGCGACGACCATCGCTCCGGCACGGGACTCGGCGTTGGACGGCAGGCCGAGAAAGCTCGCGTTGCCAACGGTGCCCTCGTCGAGGGTGAGGATCCTGGTCCCGGCAGGGTAGACGCCACCCGCGACGAGGTCGGTCAGGGTGGCCGGGCCGTAGGTCATGGTCATGTCGACCTGCCCGTCGGCGTAGAGCTGGTTGAGCTCGTCGGAGCTCGCAGGGTAGGTGTCGCCGGCGCGCCAGAGCGAGGGGGCAAGGTCGACGAGCTTCTCGTAGAGCGCTGGGGACAGCTCGTCGAACGATTCCTGGTCGTAGGTGAGCGGAACATTCTCGTAGCCGCCGGAGACGCTGTAGAGCACCTGGCGGGTGAACACCGATCCGGTGAAGTCGGGCGGGGCGGGGTAGGTGAAGCGTCCCGGATGCGCGCGGGCCCAGTCGAGCACGCCCGCGAGGCTCGTCGGCGGGTTCTCGATGATGTCCGAGTTGTAGGCGATGGTGAACTGCGCCTTGTGCCACGGCACCTCGCATCCGTCGACGGGGGTTCCGAAGTCGTCGCTCAGCAGCGGGTCGTCGACCGCGGTCTTGTCCATGTTCGGCAGCAGGCTCGTCCAGTCGCACAGCCATGCCCCGGCCTCCTTGCCGGTGGAGAAGTTGGCCCCATTGACCCAGATCAGGTCGACCGTGCCGTCAGCGGTGCGTCCGGCCTGCAGCTCCGAGAGCACCCGGTTCAGGGCGTCGGCGGTGTCGGTGACGGGCACGCGCTCGAGGGTGACGCCCTGCTCGGCGACGGCGGGGGCGAGCACGTCGTCGATATAGGCGTTGCCCTGTTGGTCGCCGCCATACATCCACAGCTGCACGGTCTGCCCCTCGGCTGCGCTCACGACCTCGTCCCAGCTGGCGAAATCGTGCGTCGCGGCCTCGGAGTTTGGCGCGGAGCATCCGGTGAGGGCGAGGAGGCCCACGGCGGCGGCGACCTTCGCCCGGCGCGTCAGCGACGTTCGGCGAAGGGAGGACTGAGTCACGGCGTTCGGCTCCTTGAAGGTGATGCTCGGTCGGTGGGGGTGCTCTTGCCCGAACAGATCACTCGGATACAGTAAGCCACTTACAGTGGGTATCTGATGTCAGGCGGAGGTTCGACATGAACGCTCGTGTCGACACGAGCGCCCGGCGCAGGGCTCTCCTGAAGCTCGCCGCCTTTCTGGCGTTCGTAGCCGTGGCGGTGTCGGTTGGGGTCGCTCTGGAGTTGCCCGGCCTGGATGAGATCAGGACCGCGGCGGAAGCCGCAGGCTGGCCCGGCGCAATCGGTTTCGCCCTCGTTTACGGCCTCGCGACGCTGGCCCCCGTGCCGAAGAGCGTACTGAGCATCGCGGCGGGGATCATCTGGGGCTTCGCGCTCGGCGCGCTGCTGGTCTACCTCGGCGCGCTGCTCGGTGCCGCGCTCGCGTTCGCTATCGGTCGGGGACTCGGTCGAGACGCCGTCGAGCGGTTCACCGGGGCGAGGGTCGAGCGCATCGACGAGATCCTCCGCCGCCGCGGCCTCGCCAGCATCATCGGTGCGCGTCTCATTCCTGTGCTGCCGTTCACCGTGATCAACTACACCGCGGGGCTCACCTCCGTGCGTCGCCGCGACTACGCGATCGGCACGATGCTCGGCATCATCCCCGGCACCCTCGCCTTCGTCGCGGTCGGCGGTTTCGGCTTTGAGCCCGGCCCAGGGCTTTATGTTGCGGTCGGCACCCTGGGCGCTCTGAGCATCGCGGGGGCGATCGTCGGGATCCGGATGCGGCGCGGCGGCGCTTCAGTCCCACCCCAGACTCGGACACAGACCCCAAGCCCAGCGCCAACCCAGCCCCAGGTCCCGGCCCCGGCGCAGGTCCAGGCCCAGGCGCCGGCCCAGGCGCCGGCCCAGGCGCCGGTCCCGGGTGAGCCGGATGCTTGACTCCCACGTCCGCCGCCTGATCGACAAGCCGCTCACCTCGGTCGCGTCCGCCATCGACCGGCCCTGGATCAGCCCCGACCGCCTCACCATCGCCGGGCTTGTGCTCGGGCTCGCGAGCGCTCTTGCCGCCGCCCTCACCCTCTGGTGGCTCGCCCTCCTGCTGTGGCTTGCCTCCCGCATCCTCGACGGGCTCGACGGGTCCCTCGCCCGGCTGCGGCGCTCGCGCGAGGATGCAGGAGCCGGCGGATCGAGCGAGGCGGGTGGCTTCCTCGACATCGTCAGCGACTTCGTCGTCTATGGCGCGACCGTGTTCGGGGTCGCCGTCGGAGCCAGCGTCGCATTCGACGCCCCATGGTGGCCGTTCGCGCTGGTGCTGCTCACCTACTACGTGAACGGCAGCGCGTTCCTCGCGTTCTCGTCGACCGCCGAGCGCACCGGGCGGCGTATCGATGACGGACGCTCGCTCTCGTTCCTCGGCCGCATCGCCGAGGGGACCGAGACGATCATCGTGCACAGCCTGTGGCTCGTCGTGCCGTTTCTCGCCTGGCAGATCGCCGTGGTCTGGGGCGTGTTCGTGGCGGTGAGCGCCGTACAGCGCATCGTCGTGGGATACCGCAGCCTCCGCTGAGCCGCGCAGATGCGCCGACTACGCAATAGTGGTCGCTCCCCCACGCCTCTCAACAGCCACAACTCCGTACTCGGCGCACCCTGCCAGTCGAGCAGCGCACCCAGGCGCACCCTCGCGCACCCTGCCAGTTGAGCAGCGCACCCTCGCGCACTACCGCAGCCTCCGCTGAGCCGCGCAGATGCACCGACTACGCAATAGTGGTCGCTCCTCCACACGTCTCAACAGCCAGAACTCCGTACTCGGCGCACCCTGCCAGTTGAGAGCGCACCCGGGCGCGCGGCCCCACTCCCGCCGCTCCGACTCCCGCCGCTCCGCCCCCCATGCCCGATGAAGGCACTTCAGACCACAGTCGACGCCCGATCGCACCACACTCAGTCCGGAGCGCCGGAATAGCCTTCATTTGGCACGGGGAAGGGACGGATGCGGTGCCAACGCTGCCGGACTCAGCGCAGCCGCCACCGGCGCAGCCGCCACCGGCGCAGCCGCCTCAGTGCCGTCGTTGCGACCTTCGTCGCGCCCTGGTTGAGCCGGGCACGCACGTCGGCGACGGCGGCGTTCCAGACGGCGTCACTAAAGGTCGGATACGCGTGCGTCGTTCCCGCAATGTCGCTCGTCGTGAGGCCGCGGGAGATCGCGAGGCTCACCTCGCCCAGGCTTTCCCCCGCCCGCGGGCCGACAATCGTCGCGCCGCGAATCTTCCCCCTCTTGTCCACAAGCAGCTGCGTGTAGCCGCCGATCGCACCCTCGGCGATAGCCCGGTCGACGTGTTCGTGCTCGATCGTGCGCGCGATGAGGCCCTGCGCGGCAGCATCCGCCTGGACGATGCCGACCGAGCCGACCTCCGGATGCGTGAACGTCACCCGCGGCACCGCAGTGGAGTCAATCGTGCGGAACAGCCCGAGTACCGCGTTCGAGGCGGCGATGCTGCCATTCATCCCGGCCGTGTGGGTGAACTTGGGCAGGGGGGTCACATCTCCGGCCGCCCAGATGCGCGGGTTCGCAGTACGCAGCCGAGCGTTGACAACCACGTTGCCGGCCTCATCGAGCTCGACCCCCGCCCGGTCCGCATCGAGCGAGCCCGTGTTGGGCGCCCGACCGATCGCGGCGAGGATCGCGTCGAACGGCACCACGGTGCCGTCATCGAGGGTCACCGCGCCGCTACGGCCGCCGCCCGGGCCGCGGCGGTCACGGTCACCGTCGCCGCCGCCGAGGCCGCGGCGGTCACGGTCGCCGTCGCCGTCGCCGTCGCCGGAGATCGAGGCCGCCTGGCGCCCGGTGAGCACGGTGACCCCGTCGGCCTCAAGCGCCGCCTGCACGATCGCGCTCGCGCGCGGCGCCTCCTTGACCAGCAGCCTGTCCCCGCGGTGCACGATCGTCACGACCGACCCGAATCGCGCCATCGCCTGCGCGATCTCGCATCCGACCGCTCCGCCGCCGAGCACGACGAGGCGTTCCGGCAGCGCGGTGAGGTCCCACACCGTCGCGCTCGTGAGCACCTCGACGCTGCCGATTCCGTCGATCTTCGGGACCGCGGGCGAGCCTCCCGTGGCGATGATGACCTGTCCGAAACCGATCTCCCTCCCCTCGACGTTCAGCGACCGCGGGCCGGTGAAGCGAGCGTGTCCGCGCAGCACCTCGACCCCGGCGAGCGCGAGCACCTCGGGCGAGTCCACCGGGGCGATCGTGTGCATCGCACTGTGCACGTGCCGCATGGCCGCGGCGAAGTCGAGCTCCACGGCGTCCGCCTCCACCCCGAAGTGCGGGGAGTTGCGCGCGATCGTGAGGGCGGATGCCGCGGCGATGAGCGACTTCGACGGAACACAGCCCGTCCAGAGGCAGTCGCCGCCGAGGCGGTCCCCCTCGATCAGCAGGGTGTCGGCGCCGAAGCTCGCGGCCGTGCGGCTCGCGACGAGACCCGCCGAACCTCCGCCGATGACGACCAGTTCCCATTCAGCGCGTTCTTCCATACTGGGGATCGTAACCGCCGGATCTGCGCGGACTTCGAAGCTGGCGCGGGGGAAACCAATGCTCAAGCGGTACACGGCCGGGGCGCGGCTCTACGACGTGCTCTCCGGCGAGCGCCTCGTCTACCGCGTGGGCCGCGTCGCCGGGATCGATGCGCTGCAGCCGGGGCGCGGCGACATCGTGCTCGACCTCGGCTGCGGCACCGGGCTCAACCTGCCGCTGCTTCTCGATCGGGTGGGCGCCGAGGGGCACGTGATCGGCCTCGACCGGAGCCCCTCGATGCTCGCCGTCGCCCGCGACCGCGTGAGGCGAAACGGCTGGGCGAACGTGTCGCTCCTCGAAGCGGACGTGCTGCTGCTCGACCCCGCGGAGATCACGTCGATCGCGCTGCGCGAGGGCGGCAGGCCGCGGGTCGATGCTGCGTTCTCGAGCTACGCGATGAGCGTGTTCGACGACTGGATGCCGGCCTGGGAACTCCTCCGCAGCGTCGCGCGACCCGGCGCACGCGCGGGGATCGTCGATATGGCGCTCCCGACCGGCGCCGCCGCCGTCTTCGCCCCGCTCGCCCGGCTCGCCTGCGCGGCGGGGGGTGCGGATATCACCGCGCGGCCGTGGCGGGCGCCCGAGCGGGAGGCGGCGAATGCCGAGCACACCGTGCTGCGGGGCGGGCACATCCACGTCGTCACGGGCACTCTCCCCTGATTCACCAGCGGCGCATCCCCCTGCGTTCGCCCGGGCGCACTACCCTCTGAATCATGAGCGACCCTTCATCCGCTGACGGCACCGCGCCGGAGCCCCCCTTCCCCTCCGACGACGACGCGGTCAACACGGTCGGGCAGGGCCTCATGGACGACACACCCGTGCCGAAGGGCCGGGTGCGGGCGTGGGCGCTGTGGGACTGGGGCTCCGCCTCGTTCAACGCCGTCGTCACGACCTTTGTCTTCAGCACCTATCTCGCGAGCAGCCTCTTCTTCGACCCCGAGATCCTGGCATCCCGGGGCGAGCAGGCTGCGCAGGCCGCAAGCGCCCAGGTCGTTGCCGGGGCCCTGACGATCGCGGGCGTGCTCATCGCCCTCCTCGCGCCGATCCTCGGGCAGCGCTCCGACGGATCCGGCCGGCGCAAGCTCTGGCTCGCCATCAACACCGGCCTCGTGGTGCTGGCGATGTGCGCGATGTTCTTCGTCGCTCCGGTGCCGAGCTACATCTACCTCGGCGCCGCCCTGTTGGCGGCCGGCAACATCTTCTTCGAGTTCGCGAGCGTCAACTACAACGCGATGCTCGTCCAGGTCTCGACGCCCTCCACAGTGGGCCGCGTCTCCGGATTCGGCTGGGGAATGGGCTACGTCGGCGGGATCGTGCTGCTCGTGCTGCTGCTCGTCGTCTTCATCGGCGGCGTGGCCGGCATCGGCAGCGGCGGCCTGCTCGGCCTCCCCAGCGGAAGCGACGGCGGCAGCCTCGACATCCGGATCGCGATCGTCGTCGCCGCGCTGTGGTTCGCGGTCTTCGCGCTCCCCGTGCTCATCGCGGTGCCGGAGATCCCCGCACGGGTGCGCGAAAACCGGGTGAGCTTCTTCGGCAGCTACGTGCTGCTGTTCCGCACCATCCGGCTTCTCGCGAAGAAGAGCCCGCAGGTGCTCCTCTTCCTGCTCGCGAGCGCGGTGTTCCGCGACGGTCTCGCTGGCGTGTTCACGCTCGGCGCCATCATCGCCGCGCAGGTCTTCGGCTTCAGCTTCGCCGAGGTGCTCATCTTCGGTGTCGCGGCGAACGTCGTCGCCGGGATCGGCACGTTCATCGGCGGCTATCTCGACGACAGGGTCGGCGCGAAGGCGATCATCATCGCCTCGCTCGGCGGCCTCGTGATCGCCGGCTCCGCGGTGCTGTTCGTCGGCGACGCGAAGTCCGGGTTCTGGGTTGCCGGGCTCTTTCTGACTCTCTTCGTCGGCCCAGTGCAGTCGTCGAGCCGCAGCTTCCTCGCCCGGATCACCCCGCCCGGCCGCGAGGGCGAGATCTTCGGCCTCTACGCCACCACCGGTCGCGCGGTGAGCTTCCTCGCGCCCGGCCTGTTCGGCCTGTTCGTCCTAATGACCGGCGACACCCGGTTCGGCATCATCGGCATCGTGATCGTGCTCCTCGCGGGCCTGCTCCTGATGCTGCCGGTCAAGCCGCGGCCCGCCCGCATCGATTAGCTCCGGATGCCGACCGAGCAGGATCGGATGAATGCGGCGGCCAGTCGCGAGGCGAGCAACTCGCTGCTCGAGGTGCTTCGCGACGGCAGGTGGCAGCCGAGCGCGTGGGCGCGCTTCATCGCGCTCGCTGCGATGCGCTCGGTGCACCAGGCGCGGATCAACCCCCGGCCGCTGCTCGAGTCGACGCTGATCCATGTGGTGGCGGGTGCCCTCTCGAACCGGCGCGGACTCGGCTGGATCGCCGTCAGCTGGATCATGGCGGTGACCCACCTGGGCATGCTCGGTGACCGGCGGTCGATCGGCATCCCGAACGCACTCACGCTCATCCGCGGCACCCTGCCGGCGCTCGAGGACCGCCTGGGCCGGTCGCTGCCGGTCATCTCACTCGCCACCGACTTCGCCGACGGCAAGATCGCCCGCGCCACCGGCACGGTCACCCCGTTCGGCACCCAGGCGGACTTCCTCGCCGACACCGCCTTCTGGACCTGGTTCATCGTGCGCCACGAGCCGAGCCGCGCCGTGAAGGCGTTGACCTTTGCCGCGTGGGCAGCGCCCGTGGTCGCGATCGCCGCCGCGAGCATCACGACGGGGCGGATGCTGGATGTTCCCCGCTCGGCCTGGCTGCGGCCCGCCGCCGCAATGGAGGTCGTCATCGGCATCCGCGCCATCCTGCGGCTCTTTCCCCGCCGCCGGCACTGACCCTTTCATCATTCAGGAGTCAGGCCGGCCGGCTGCCGGTATTCAGGAGTCAGGCCGGCCGGCTGCCGGTATTCAGGAGTCAGGCCGGCCGGCTGCCGGTATTCAGGAGGAGACGCCGGCCTGGACGCCGATTTCGCGCGCTGTGGGCCGTGGGGCGGCGGATGCGGGCGGGCTCCGCACATTTTTATCTACTTTGCCACTGTCCACTCCTGAATTATGAAAGCGGCATCTCCTACGCTGGGGGTATGACTGATCAACGTCCGATCGGATACTGGCTCAAGCTCGTAGACCGCCTTATCGACGAGCACTTCGATGGCACGCTCGACGAGCACGGGGTGACCCGGCGGCAGTGGCAGCTGCTCAACCTGCTCGGTCGCGGCCCGGCGACACGGGAGGAGCTGAACGACGCGCTCTCCCCCTTCCTCGGAACCGACGGCACCACGGCGGGCGAGATCGACGAGCTCGTCGAGAGCGACTGGGTGGCCGCGTCCCCGAGCGGATTCGCACTCACCCCGCGCGGCGAGACCGCGTTCGAGCGCATCTCAGAGGTCGTCGCCCGCATCCGCGCGGACATGTCGCAAGGGCTCAGCCCCGAGGAGTACAACGTCACGATACGGTCGCTCGAGCGGATGTCGCGCAACCTCGGCTGGACCGAGCCGGGCGAGCGGCGCATGGAGCCCACCGCCGGTTGAGCATCGCGCCGTGGCGCGCGTGTCGAAACCGGCCCACTCGTGAGCAGGTTTCGACACGGTCGCTGCGCGACCTGCTCAACCAGCAGAAACGGCGTACCTCGGCAGCTTGCGCGGTCACTGTTCAGCCGCGTGGGTGCGATTACAACCACGCAACTGACGAGCACCCGCGCGAGTGACCGGTTGTGCGGTCGCCGTTCAGCCGCGTGGGTGCGATTACCACCACGCAACTGACGAGCACCCGCGCGAGTGACCGGCACGGCCAAAAGCCCGGCGAGTACCGCTACAGCGACACCCACGCGATCAGCAGCATCGTCACCACGAAGCCGCTCACGAAATTGAACCAGAGGAACCGCTTCCAGCCGCGGTTCGCGCTGCCGGCATCGGCATCCGCGATCGACCAGAACGGCAGAACGCTCAGCGCGTAAGGCACGGCGAGCACCGATGCGATCGCGCCCGGCAGGCCGAGCGTCAGCAGCAGGATGCCGGCGAGCACGTACGCGACGAACGCCAGCCGCACCGTCGCGCGGGCCCCGATCACTGTCGCGGTCGACGCAATGCCGCCCTCGCGATCCGCCACCACGTCCTGCACCGCACCGAACGCGTGCGACGCGATGCCCCAGAGGAAGAACGCGATCAGGATCGCGAGCAGCTGTGGGCTGAAGGTCGCCCCGGCGATCACCAGGCCGAACACTGCGGGCGAGACGAAGTGGGTACTCGAGGTGAGCGAGTCGAGGAACGGCCGCTCCTTGAACCGCAGCCGCGGCGCGGAGTAGGCGATGACCGCGAACACACTCACGGCGAGCACGAGCGCGGACACCGGCGAGCCGACAGCGAACAGATACACCAGAAACGGAATGTTTGTCGCAACCGCGGCGACCAGCGTCGCCCGATGCACCCGAGGATCGAGCAGCGCACCCTCAACTCCGCCCTTGCGCGGGTTGTGGAGGTCGGACTCGTAGTCGAACACGTCGTTGATTCCGTACATCGCGAGGTTGTACGGAATCAGGAAATAGATCGTGCCCAGCACGAGCAGCAGGTCGACCTCGCGCGTGGTCACGAAGTACGCCGCAGCAAAGGGGAATGCGGTGTTCACCCAGCTGAGCGGCCGCGACGACACGAACAGGCTCTTCAGCACGGTCGTTGTGCGAAGTGCGGTCATGCGTCACCTCCCGACGGCGAGGCCGACGGCGAGGCCGACGGCGAGGCCGACGGCGAATCAGTCCCGGCGGATGCCGAGCCCGACGACACCGGAAGCAGCGCCCACAGCGACGGTAGCAGCACCACCGCGGCCACCGTATAGGCGAAGTCCTCGAGCGGCGCGATGCCGATGAACGCGCCCGAGATGAGGGTCTCGTCGTAGCCGACGAGGCCGACACCGATCATGATGTTGTCGAACACCGCGGTCATCACCAGCAGCAGTGCCGCGGCGATCCCGACAGCGGGCCAGGAGACAGCGGGCCCGGCGACAGCGGGCCCGGCGACAATGCGCCCGGCGACGGCGGGCCCGGCGACAGCGGGCCCGGCGACAATGCGCCCGGCGACGGCTCCCCCAGCGCCGCCGCCCCCGGTACCCCGGGCCCCAGTACCGCGGGACCCCGACCGCCACGCGCGCAGGACCGCGAGCACGGCGACGACCGCGACGGCACCGAGGAAGAACACGTTGAGCGCCCAGTAGGTCACGACGCGGCTCCGCGCCGGTCGGCCGGCATCCGCGCTGGCATCCGCGCCAGCATCCGCCCCGCCGCCGCATACGCGTTCATCGTGAGGTAGCAGAGCAGGGCGAGGAAGAAGACCTCCTCGATCGGCAGCTCCGGCGCGATGACCAGCCCGGTCATGAACGAGGTCTCGCCACGGAAGAAGATGCCGAGCCCGATGCCGAGCAGGTCCCAGACCAGGAAGAACGCGACCCCGGCCACGAGCACGACGGCGGCCCGGCGCGCATCCGCCCAAAAGAACAGCCCGAAGCGGCGGTCGAGCACGACCATGCCGGTGAGGGCAATGGTGAGCGCGGCGAGGTAGAGGATTCCCACGCGGCTAGCGGAGGTCGGATGCCGGCGCCGGCGCCACGAGCGAGCTGACCAGGGGCTCGGGCAGCGGCTCCGTCGACACGTCGCCCCGCAGCCGCTTCAGCAGCACTTCGGAGCTGATCAGGCACATCGGCAGGCCGATGCCGGGAATCGTGGACCCGCCGACGAAGTAGAGACCGTCGACCTTCTTGCTCACGTTGCCGGCCCGGAACAGGGCACTCTGCTTGAGGGTGTGCGCGGGCCCGAGTAGGGTACCGCGCCACGAGTTGAGGTCGTCGGCGAAGTCACCGGGGCCCATCGTGCGACGCACGACGATGCGGTCGGCGAGATCGGGGATGCCGGCCCAGCTGGCGATCTGCTCGATCACGTGATCGGCGGCGGCCTCGATGCGCGGGTCGCCGTCTCCGTCGATCTCGCCGTGCCCAATCGTCGGGTCGGACGGGATCGGCACGAGCACGAAGAGGTTCTCGTAGCCGGGAGGGGCGACCGTCGGGTCGACGCCGCTCGGTTTGCAGACGTAGAGCGAGGCAGGGTTCGGGATCGAGGGGGTATCGCCGAAGATCGCGTCGAAGCCCTTCTTCCAGTCCTTCGTGAAGAGCAGGTTATGGTGCTCGAGCTCGGGCAGCCGGCCCTCGACACCCAGGTAGAGCAGCAGCGCGCCGGGGCCGGGGGTGCGCTTGTCCCAGTACTCCTGCGGGTAGGTCTGCAGCTCGCGGGGCAGCAGGGTGGTCTCGGTGTGGTGCAGGTCGGCGGCGGATACGACGATGTCCGCCTCGAGTGCCTGGGGTGCCCCCGCGGCATCCGTGTACTCGACGCCGGCGGCCGTCGGCTTGCCGGGCTGGGAGGTGTCGACCAGGATGCGGGTCACCCGCGCCCCCGTGATGATCGTCACGCCCTCCTCGCGGGTGAGCTCCTCGATGCTGTCGATGAGCTTGATCAGCCCGCCCATCGGGTAGAGCACGCCGTCGGCGAGGTCGAGATGGCTCATCAGGTGGTACATGCTCGGCGTGATGAAGGGCGAGGAGCCGAGGAACACGGCCGGGAAGCCCAGGATCTGCCGCAGACGGTCGTCCCTGACGGTCTTCGCGGCGAGCGTCGACAGCGGCTGCAGCAGCAGGCGGGCGAGCTTGCCGAGCCGGGAGAGCACGTCCCGCCGCAGCAGCGGCCGCAGGTCGGCGAAGCTCGTGTAGAGGAATCGCTTCTTGGCGATCTCGTAGGTGTCGTAGGCCGAGGCGAGGTACTTCTCCATGCGCACACGCGAACCGGGCTCGATCGCCTCGAAGATCTCGAGGTTCTTCTCCCGGTCAGAGGTGATGTCGATCGACTGCTGGCCCTCGAAGAGCACCCGGTAGCCGGGGTCGAGGGTGACGAGGTCGAGCTGCTCCGCCGCGCTCGTGCCGAGCAGCTTGTAGAAGTGGTCGAAGACCTCCGGCATGAGGTACCAGCTGGGGCCGAGGTCAAAGCGGAAGCCCTCGTGGTCCCACGATCCGGCGCGTCCTCCGACCTCGTCGCGGCCCTCGAGCAGGGTCACCTGGTGGCCCTCGCGCGCGAGTAGCGCCGCAGAGGCGAGGCCGCTGATCCCCCCGCCGATGACGATGATGCTGCTCATCTGGCAACCCTTTCGATTCGTGGCACTCGGCCCGATGCGGCCGTGGCCGCGATCCTCAGTTTCACCGGGTTCGGCACGCGCACCCGGGAGCGCACGAGCCGGTCGGCCGGTGTCGCTCGCAGTCTGGCAGACAGTTCCGCGAAAAGGCCTTGAGCCAGCGCTACCGCCCGACGCGACGATCTCGGCAGCATCGGGATCACGCTCGCCGAGACGGCCAGGTCGGCGTCGATGTCGTCGAGCAGGCGCACCTTGTCGGCCTCCGTGAACGAAGCAACGTCGACGCCGGGGAAGTAGCTGCGGCCGAGCTGCTCGAAGTCCGCGGCAAGGTCGCGCAGAAAGTTGACCTTCTGGAAAGCCGCGCCGAGCCGCCGCGCGCCCGTGACCATGGTGGCCTCGTCGTCGGCAGTCACGTTCACACCCACAAGGAAGGTCTTGAGGCACATGAGCCCCACAACCTCGGCTGATCCGTAGACGTAGGTCTCGAAGCTCGCCTGGTCGTGCTCGGTCGCACTGAGGTCGGCGCGCATCGACGCGAAGAACGGCGCGGTGAGCTCGGTGCCGAAGCCGGTGTCCCGCGCCGTCAGCGCGAAGGCGTGCACGACGAGGTTGGCGCTGTAGCCGGTGAGCATGGCCTCGTCGGTGTCGCGCTCGAGCTCGTCGAGGATGCGCGCGACGGTGCTGCGGTCGGCGCCCGCCGCATCCGCCGCCCCATCGACGATCTCGTCGGCGATCCGCACGAGGGCGTAGATGTTCTCGACGTGCTGGCGCACGGCCGGGCCGAGCAGCCGCGACGCGAGGCCGAACGAGGTGGAGTAGCGGCGGATGACGATGCCGGCGGTTTCCTCGGCGACGCGGTCGTAGAGCGAGTCGCGCGTCACTTGACCCTGCTCAAAACGCCCCTGGCGACGGATTCGAGCTCGGCCAGCATCGGCGCGGGGATCTCCGGGTCGTTGATCGTGATCAGCGCCCGCGCCACGTATTCGCGGGCGAGGCTCTCGGTGAACTCGCGGCTGCCGGACGCCTCGAGGGCGGAGCGGATGCGGGTGGCCTCGGCGAGGCTCAGGTCGGCCTTGCCGACGAGTGGGCGGATCTCGGCCCAGTGCTCGGTGGTCGTGGCGTGCGCGATGAGCACGGTGCGCTTGCCCTCGCGCAGGTCGCCGATGGTGGACTTGCCGGTCTGCTCCTCAAGGCCGAACACCCCGAGCAGGTCGTCGACGATCTGGTAGGCGATGCCGATCTCGCAGCCGTACCGGCCGAGACGGTCGACGACGCTCTGCGGGGCCCCGGCGAGCACCGCACCAGCCTGCAGTGGCGCCTCGAACGAGTACACCGCCGTCTTGAGCCGCTCCATTCTGAGCACCTCCTCGACCGACGGCATCGTCGCCGCGACAGAGAAGTCCACGTCGATGAGCTCGCCGGCGGCGGAGGCGAACAGGGCGTCGTCGAGGATCTCGAGCAGCAGCCCCCGGATGCCCGCGTCGACGCCGCTCAGGTCGATCAGCCGGTACGAGTTGAACAGCGCCAGGTCGCCCGCGATGACCGCCGCCGACATGCCCCGGTGCTCGGCGGTCGGGATCGGGATGCCCGCCGTTGTTGCGATGTCGCGGTAGCTGCCGGACACGTTGGGGATTCCACGGCGGCTGAAGTCCCGGTCGATGACATCGTCATGCACGATGAGGGCGGTGTGCAGCAGTTCGAACGCGGCGCCGACGTAGGCGGCGGCATCGGCATCCAGCCCGCCGAGGCCCTCGTACGCGGCCATGACCATGCGCGGTCGGAACCTCTTTCCGCCGGATGCGCTTGATTCGAGTTTCTTCCAGAGCCCCACATACTCGGCTCCGAATTTCGCGGCGCGGTTCTTGGATAGGCTGAAGAAACGATCGAGCACGGCGTCGACTTGGGCCTGCCTCTCCATCGAGAGGTCGTGCAGGCGCTGTGCGTTCACTCAATTAGGGTATCTGACCAGCATGACCGCAACGACAGAGTACGTAGTGCTGCTAGGCGACGACGGAACGCCGCTCGGAACCGCCGACAAGGCGACCGTGCACACGACCGACACTCCCCTGCACCTCGCCTTCTCCTGCCACGTCTTCGACGCGGACGGGCGGGTGCTCCTCACCCGCCGTGCGCTGTCGAAGCGCACGTGGCCCGGTGTCTGGACGAACTCCTTCTGCGGGCACCCGGCCCCCGGCGAGGCGCCCGAGGATGCCGTCGCCCGCCGCGCCCAGCACGAGCTCGGCATCACGATCTCGGCGGTGAGCCCGATGCTGCCCGACTTCCGGTATCGCGCGGTCGACGCATCCGGCATCGTCGAGAACGAAATCTGCCCGGTGTTCTCGGCCGTGACGACGGATACCGTGAACCCCAGCCCCGACGAGGTCACCGAGTGGGCGTGGCTGCGCCCGGACGAGCTGCGCGCTGCCGTCGAGGCCGCGCCGTTCGCCTTCAGCCCCTGGCTCGTGATGCAGCTGCAGGAGTGGCCGAAACCGGATGCGGCGCGCGACCTGCCTTAGCAGGGCGCGGCCCGTGAGGTTCTAACGGTCCTTGCTGCCGCGGGAAGTTCGGTGGAGGGGGTCTCAGCCTCCGGGGCCGACTCCTACTCGTCGGGCACCGTCTCGGCGGGGGCCTCGACCGGAGCGTCGCCGGAGCCGTTTGCCGGTTCGTCAGCGGGCTGGTCGGTCGCCTCGTCGTCGCTCTCTCCGGTGCTCTCGTCGGTGCCTTCGCCGGTGCTGTCGGACTCCTCCGCCTTTTCGGGCTTGTTGGGCTTATCGGACTTATCGGACTTATCGGACTTGTCGGGCTTGTCGGGCTTGTCCGCCTTTTCGGGCTTGTCCGGCTTTTCGGACTTGTCGGGCTTATCGGGCTTGTCCGCTTTGCCGGACTTGTCCGCTTTGCCGGGCTTGTCCGCTTTGGCGGCAATCACGGTGTCGCAATACGCGTCGATGCCACCTTCCACGCCATCGAAGGCCTTGTACGCGGTGGAGTTCTCGGAGAGTCCGCCGTTCGTGTACGCGGTGCAGAGACCGAACGCGGCGGAGCCGGTGACACCAGGGCCCTTGCCGTCGTCGTCGGAGGCGTCGTCGTCGGAGGCGTCGTCGGAGGCGGCGTCGTCGTCGGAGGCGTCGTCGGAGGCGGCGTCGTCGTTGGTGGCGTCGTCGTTGGTGGCGTCGTCGTCGGCATCCGCTTCGCTGTCCGTCGCGGCATCGAGCTCGTCGTCGACCGGCGCATCCGCGGGCTCAGGCGCACCCAGAACCACATGCGCGCTCTGCTGCAGCGGGTCAGGCAGGGCCCCTGCGAAGGCAGCCATCGCGGTGCCGCCCGTCGCGATCAGCGAGCCGATGAGCACGCCGAAGGCGAGCTTGCTCGTCACGAGCGAGTTGAGATCGGGCATGGCCCCTCCGATGCTTATCTCAGCAGGTGAGATTCGAGGGATCTGGCCGCTGACCTTGGTGTTTTCCGAGAGTATCCAACCTCGTGGCGCGCGGGAATGGCCCGCACACAGTTCGCGACAGGCTCAGTACCCCCAGTGCGGGGGACGCGGGTCAGTCGAGTCGGCTCTCGTCGCGGTCGAAGGTGTTGCTGCGGTGGAAGTTCTGGAACGACCTGGACGCCGTCGGGCCGCGCTGGCCCTGGTACCGCGAGCTGTACGCGGCGGAGCCGTAGGGGTGCTCGGCGGGCGAGCTCAGACGGATGAAGCACAGCTGTCCGATCTTCATCCCCGGCCACAGCTTGATCGGCAGGGTCGCGACGTTGCTGAGCTCGAGGGTGACGTGTCCGCTGAACCCGGGGTCGACGAAGCCTGCCGTCGAGTGCGTCAGCAGTCCGAGCCGGCCGAGCGAGCTCTTGCCCTCGAGGCGCGCGGCGAGGTCATCCGGCAGCGTCACCTGCTCGAAGGTCGAACCGAGCACGAATTCGCCCGGATGCAGAATGAACGGCTCATCCGGCTTCGCCTCGACGAGCCGGGTGAGGTCGGGCTGGTCCTCGGCAGGGTCGATGAAGGGGTACTTGTGGTTGTCGAAGAGCCGGAAGTAGCGGTCGAGGCGCACGTCGATGCTCGACGGCTGGATCATCTCGGGGGCGTACGGCTCGAGCGAGACCCGTCCCGAATCGAGTTCGGCCTTGATATCCCGGTCTGAGAGGAGCATGCGGCAATGGTACCGGGCGAGGACGGGGTGGGCTGGCGCGGGACGCCGTGAAGGGGGCCCGGCGGCGAGCGCACCCGCTCGCGCGGGTGTTGTTCGCTTGCGCTGGTGTCGTTCGCGTGCCCGCGGGCACGCCCGTCCGATTGCGCTAGTGCTGTTCGCTGGCGCGGGTGTAATCGCATGCACGCGACTGAACAACACCCGCGCGAGCGTCGCGCGAGCGCAACGCCACCACGCAGCAACCGCTTCGGTCACCGCATTCGCTCCTCCCCCGCTGCGGATGATTCGCGGAACACCACAGATCGCCTGCATCTCCACCGCGGCGGCCGGAGCACTACCACGCTCAGTGACGTGACCACCCTCCTCGATCCGCTCATCCTTGTTCAGCGCGACCGAATCGATCCGCGCAGCCTCGCCAGAGACGTCGACCGCGGCGCGCGCGTCCGTATCAAGCGCGGTGCCTACTACGACGCGGCAGTGTGGCAGGCGCTGACCGACCAGCAGCGCCACCGCATCCGAATCGAGGCATTCGCGTTCTCACATCACGGGTTGGTGTTCTCCCATTACTCGGCGGCAGTGCTTCACGGCATCCCGTTCATCGGGAGTGTTCCCGATCTGGTGCACGTGGTCGCCGATCGCGCCAACGGCGGTCGATCCGAGCCCGGACTACTTCGGCACTGCCTCGGCATCACTCCGGCCGAGCTCACCGAGGCGGGAGCCCTGCGCGTCGAGACCCCACTACGCACCGTCGTCGGTCTCTCACGGCTCCAGCCGTTCCGACTTGCGGTTGCCCCCGCCGATCACCTGCTGCACACAGCCTCGATCGAGGCGCTCAGGGCCGGCCTCGAGCTCGCCAATTTCGGGCGGGGCTTCGCTAAGGCACGGCGCGTCATCGAGTTCGCGAATGGTCTCGCTGCCAACCCGGGTGAATCCCTCAGCCGAGCGGTCATCCACGAGCTGGGGTTCCCCGCTCCGATGTTGCAGGTCGAGCATCTGACCGCGCTGGGACACCGGTATCTCACCGACTTCGAGTGGCCCGGCTGGCAGCTGGCCGGTGAGTTCGACGGCAAGGGCAAGTACCTGAAGCCCGAATACCTGGGACGGATGACGCCGGGCGAGGCGGTCGTGAAGGAAAAGCGACGCGAGGACGAGCTGCGAGCCGAGGGCCTGAACTTCGCCAGGTGGGACTGGGCCGACGCGCTGTCGGGGCACTTGCTGAGAGACATCCTCCTCAGGGCCGGACTACCCCGGCGCTCGTGAGCACTTTGCTTGCCCCGTTGGCACGCTCGCGGTCGTCGCCCGCGGTGAGAACACTTTCCGCGCGGGTATTGTTCGCTCCCGTGCATGCGATAGCCACCACGCGAGCGAACAGTGACCGCGCCACCGGTTCGCCCGCCCCGGAACCCGCGGGGTACGATGTGATTCGAGCCAGCTCAGCTGGCCGCGCGAGTGTAGTTCAGTGGCAGAACTTCAGCTTCCCAAGCTGATAGCGCGGGTTCGATTCCCGTCACTCGCTCCACTTCTCGCACAACATCATTGCCGTGCGCTACTGGATGCCGGTCATCAAGGCTACCCCGATCGAGAGCTGGCAAGTTCTTGGCGGGAACATGGCCGAACCTGCGGGGCTGTTCATGATCCTCGCCCTCGGCGAGTCGATCATTGTCACCGGAACACTGTTCAGCCGCAACGAGATCCCGCCATCGTCGGTGCTTGCTCTCCTCGCTGCGTTCGATCCTCTTCTGGTTGCTCTACTTCAGCCTCGGCGCTGAAAACGGCCACCGGTTCATCAACAGGTCCCAGCAGACCGGTCGAATCGCGCGGGTGACCTACACCTACATGCACATGCTGCTCGTGGGCGGGGTCGTGCTCGTCGCGGTCGGCGACGACCTCGTGCTCGCGAACCCCGATGACCCGCTCGACACGACGACCGAAGCGATCGATCGATCGATCGGTAGACCCTGGCTGCGCTCGCACCTGGTGGGCATGGCCGCACTCACGGCGCTGTTCCTCGCCCACGGTCTGTGGCGACGCTGCTGACCCTGGTGCCGGGCTGCTGCCCCGGCACCAGGGGAACCTCAGCGGCCGGTCACTTGATGAACGGCTGGTTGAAGATCGTGGCGATCTTCGTTCGGGCGTTGCCCTGGATGGCCAACTTGACCGTCGGAGCCAGCGTCCCCGCATACTCGCCCTGGACATTGTCCAAGAACGACTCAACGAAACCGCCGGGCATCACGTACCAGGAGTAGGCCTGGGTGTTGTTCTCCGGAGGGTTGGACAGCACGAGCCCGCTGCCGTTCAGCGGCTGGTAGTCGCTGCGCAGCGACGGGCCGACGAAGCCGATGAGGGAGTCGCTGCCGATGCCCTGAAGGTTGGGGGCAAAGGTGAACTTGTGGGTGATGGTCCACAGGTAGACGTCGCCGCCTCGGAAGGTGGCGTGCGGCCGCTCCAGCTGCTGGTTCACGCAGTTGGCGTTCATGATCGGCGCCAGCAGCTCGAACTCGCTCAGGCTGCCCCCCACGGAGGCCGCGAGACCGATGTTGCCGTTATAGTACTTCGCCTCAGGGTCGATCGGCGGGGAGTCGCCCTCGCCGATGTTCTCGGGCAGGCACTCGACGCTCTCACCGGGCGAGTTGCCCTCGAACAGCATGTACACCTCGCCGTCGTCGGGGTTGCGGAACACGAACGGGTCACGGAAGCCGTAGATGATCGGCCCGACCAGCGACTGCTCCAGGGTCTGGTAAAGCTCACCGTCGGCCTCGGCCAGCACCTTGTGCTCAGACCACCCGTCGAAGCTCACGCCGTCAGGGCCGGCGTTGATGTCGGCACTGGCCATGGCCAGCTTCTGCTCGAAGTAGGCGGGGGTGCCGTCGGCTGCCCCGTCTGCTCCGGATGCGGTGTAGTAGAACTGCACCCGGCCGTCGACCAGCACCGCCGAGCCTGCCCACTCCCGGAGTCCCGGCGGGTCCACTTCCTCAGGGAAGACGTCGCCCATGTACTGCCAGTCCTTGCCGTCGCGCGAGATGAAGTAGCCGATCTCGGCGGTCCAGTGCCTCTGGGGGAAGGCCAAGTCCCGGTCTGCGGTCAGCGAGAAGGCGATCTTCCAGCCGCTGACGTTCACCGTCTTTGTCGACAGGTCCGTGAGCGGCCAGGTGTCCCACACCCAGACCTCATCGGTCATTATCTCGACGGGCATCTCCTCGTACAGCGGGAGGGTGTTCTGATCCGTCAGCTCGATGTCGGCCACCTGGGCCCGGGTCCAGGTGTCGGTGTAGTCGCCGTCGATGGGGTAGCTCTGCTGTGACTGTTTGCCATTGTCACCTCCCTTCGCGTGGTCCGGCGGTGCCGCCGTCGCCGGTGCCGCACCGGCAAGGGCGAGCGCGGTGGCGCCCGCGACCAGCGCGGCGGTCACTCGTAATGGGGTTGTTTTCATGGGGTTCAACCTTTCACGTATTGCACTGAAATCGGTGTCCGCCGTTGGGGCCGCTACCCCGACCGCCGATGGGCGAACCGGTCACCAGCAGTGAACTCCGTGCACCGGCGAAGCGCGAGCCCATTGCGGAGCTACTCCACAATTCGATAGAATGCAACCACTTGCAGTAAACGCTGGGAGAGGTTTTCGTGCTGGCTCGGCCGCCAGCGGATCCGCGGCTTCAGCCCGTCACTCAGCGCTACTGAACCACTCGGCACTCAGCTCGTTTCGCAACGGCGGGTTTGCTCCTTCGCGTTGCGTCGATATCGCGGCACAGGCTACAGCGAACTGAATTACCTGCTCGTGGGCACGTGGGCCAATCTCGGTCAGGTGTGTCCGCTGAGCAGATCCGGTCAAACCAAGTTCAGTCACACCTGCGATCACGCCCGCCATGAACGAATCTCCTGCGCCGATGGTGTCTGTCACAACGACACTCGGAGCGGGAACGTACACGATCCCCGCCTGGGTAACCGAAACTGCCCCTGCCGCCCCCTTCGTGACCACGACCAGTGCTGGGCCCATCGTTGACCAGCGTCCCATGACGCTCGATTGGCTTTCGTTGGGATACAGCCATGCAATATCTTCGTCGCTGGCTTTGACCACGTCAGACATCGCTACAAATCGTTCAACTCGTTCAACTGCATGGTCACGGCGTCCCACAACGGCAGGCCGAATGTTCGGGTCGAAACAGATCGTACTTGTCGATCTCATGCGGCCGATAAGCGCTTCGACCGCCGATGCGCCTGGATCCAGGAGGGCTCCAATCGACCCCGCGTGAACCACATCAAAACGTCCCCGTGGCATCGCTTCTGGAGCAGGGCTCCACGTCACGGAGAAGTCGTATTCGGCGCCGCCGTCAGCACCGATGGTGGCGATAGCTCGCGATGTTGGTTGATCGTCCACCGACGAGGACGTCGTTTCGACGCCGTTGCTCTCAAGATGAGACGCCAGCACTCGGCCATATTCGTCGCGGCCGAATTGCGAGTGGAAGACACTTCGTACACCTAGCCGTTGCAGACCGATCGCGACGTTCATGGGGCTTCCACCCGGCAGTACGGCGGTGTCGATCGGTCCTGTGACGATGTCGACGAGTGCCTCACCCACCACCAACGCCGTCGCACTCATCGAACGAGCTCGAAAATCGTCGCAACGCCATCGAAGCTGAAACTGAGTGTGTTCGACTTCGGGGAGATCGACGCCGCGAGAACTCCCCGACTTGTAGAAATTTCTATCGTCGGCCCGTCGACGACGACGCGGACCTTCGTCGAATCGTGTGGCATGGTCCAGCTATATTCTCCGACGTGGAGCGTCACTGCGCCTGACTCCCCTGCCTGCACGGATGCCGCGCGCTCGCCTTCCGAGCAAACAACGAATTCACCGCCTGATTGCCAGTCACAGTCGATGGCAGGTCCGACGGTCTCGCCTTCACTGACCTCGCGACCTCGATACTTTTCGAGAGCTGCGTGCGGCGCGGCTTCCAACCGTCCATCCCTCAGAGTCAACGTATGGGGCACGCTGTGAGCGCTCTCCCAGCCCTCCGCGTGGTCTCCCACACCCCTGAGCCAGAAGGTGAGACAGGCCAGTCCGTCGCGATCGCGAAAGAATGACGGGGCGTAGTAGCTGTCGCCATAGCTCAGCCGGCCCCACGTGTCAGCCGTGAACTTTCCGTCGTGATAGCAGCCGAGTGCGTAGGCAACGTAGTGAAGCGTGTCGGCATCCCAGACAGAGGTGACCAACGCGTGGCGCCCACCGATCTCGAACACTTGGGGGCACTCCCACAGGCGTCCGGTCCACACCGGGTCAACGAGAGACGTCGACCTGCTGGCCGCAACACCCTCATACGCCCACGTGCTCAGATCCTCGGATTCGTAGGATGCTGCGGCGGCGGAGCCGTCCTCGAGCGCAGCGCCGACGAACATCCGCCAGTGCGACCCGTCCCGAAAGACGAAGGGGTCACGGAAGGCGACAGTGTGTAGCCCAGCCGGAACCTCGGCGACCACTGAGCCTTTCTTCCACTCGACCCAGTCCTCATCAACGGGAGTCGCGACCCGCACACGCCCACTACCTATGTCAGGCTCCGTGACCGAGGTGTAGAAGATTCTGGCACTGCCCGAATCGTCGGTGACGAGCGATCCACTCCAGATCCCGTCATCCCCATCGCCTGGCGCGATGGCTACGGGTAGATGTTCGAACGTGAACAGGTCAGGAGAGAGGGCGTGCCCCCAGTGGCAATTGGGCGCCCACTTCAGACTGTCGGGAACGTATTGATAGAAGAGGTGGTACTGGCCATCACGAAAGGTGATTCCGTGGGGATCGTTGATCCAGCCTGACGGAGCGGTGAAGTGGAACTGGGGGCGCATGCGTTCTGGCTTTCACAAATTGAGGTCGGTTGCGGAATTCGAAATAGATTTGACCAGCTGAGGTGGACCAACTGAGTGCCGCTCAACGACCGGACATTGCATGAGCGTGGGATGAGTCGACAGATACCAGGCGTCGCTGCTCCCCTGGATGAGTCGGGTCAGCGTCGCAACAGCCCACGCCCCCATCTCGTAGTGCGGGAGCGCCACCGTCGTGAGTGACGGATGGATGCTCTCCGCGATCGGAGCCTGGTCATCGAAGCCCACTATCGAGACGTCTCTGGGGATGTGAAGCCCGAGTTCAGCGGCCGCTCGGTAGGCTCCCATTGCCATGCGGTCGTTGTAGCAGAACACCGCCGTGGGCCGATCCCTCCGGGAGAGCAGTTCCAAAGTTGCTGCATAACCGCCCGAGGCTTCGGACAACCCGGAGACGATCAAGCTGTCGTCGCGCGCAATACCCGCCTGAGCGAGCGCCCGAAGATGTCCGATGAGCCGTCCCCTGGTCGCGGGCACATCCACGCTTGAGTTCGTAAACCCGATTCGTCGATGCCCAGCCGCAACGAGAAGTGCGGTCAGATTCGCCGCACCGGTCGCTTCGTCCGGAAGAACCGCGGGCACAAGGCCCTGAACGTCGACCGCACCGATGAGGACCGCCGGCACGGCCCGCAGCTCGACGGGAACCGACACCTCGCGGTGGAAGACGGTGGCGTAAATGATCCCGTCGGCATGGCGCTCAATCAGTTCGCGAGCGTCCGCGCGGCGAGCTGCAGCACCCGCATCCACATGCGAATTGATAATCGCCAACGTGAGGTTGTGGCTGCTCGCCTCCTCCTGAGCGCCGAGGATGATCCGGCCCGCGTGAGGAGTTGTAGCTATGTCCTCGGTGAGCAGGCCAATCATCCCCGAAGACCGCGTCCTCAACCCACGAGCCAGGCGATTCGGAGAGTACCCCAACTCTGAAGCCGCGTCGCGCACTCGCTCGCGGGTGGACTCGCTTGTTCGGGTGTTCGGGGTCTCATTGAGCACATGGGAGACGGTCGTGATCGAAACGCCTGCCGCCTTCGCGACATCACGAATTCCCACGCTCTTCACGACCGCCTCCTTCTGCTCGGCATGGTAAGACCTACTCGTCCCAGAGCCCGTGCTCGGGCCAGCGACGAGGCAAGCGCTCGGCGACCGGTGCGAGATCTGCGTGCTCCGCGTGGGCATCGACCTGATACCAATACGCGACGCTCGAATAGTCGTTGCCCTGGTCGTTGGCATGCCCGTGCTCGATCGAGACGCGAAGGCTCTTCTCGAAACGTACCGGATCCTCAATGTGCCAGCGGAACATACTCCAGAGCCCGAAGTGCTCCTGCGGGCTCGCCCCGAGCGTTATCCCGTGGTACGGCCCGGAATACTCGCCGCTGGGGAATCCCCAGGCCGCGCCAAAGTAGTCTTCCGTGCCGGTTCCGTGGAGCGACGGCGGCCAGACTTCTCCGTCGATAAAGAACATGTCGTCGCCCTCGCCCGGCCAGGTGAAGACCTGGTTGCCCGCATCGAAGTTGTCGATGCTGAGTACGCAGCCGACGTAGTGGCCCTTGCCCACGGCATCGAGGATGACGTAGTTGTCGTCACCGGTCAGGTTCGTTCCGGGGAGATCCCACGGGGCGGGATCCTCCTCGTCCGAGGTGTGGATGACTTTCTGCGTGGGCTTCTCCTGGCGGTAGTACGCATGGAAGCGTCCGACATCATCCGGCAGCGGTTCATCCGTCAGTTCATAGTCCACGTAGTAGAACAGGTTCTGAATCGGCTGGTCGCTCTCGTTGATGATCTGGATCTTTGCGGACGACCCGAAGGGCATCGGGAAGTACGAGTTCATCGCCGCTGCGAACGGACCCTTCGGGCCCCGGCGCGGACCGAAGATCGCGTTCAGCGGCAACGAGATGAAGTGCTTCGCGACGGCGTGACCGACCCCGAAAAAGTCGCCGAGCGGCGCTCTGACGCTGGGGTTCTCTTCGCCGTCCCAGTACATCTCGATGATGAGCTTGCGCAGGTACTTCTCCGAATAGCAGCGGGTCGTGAGCCAGATGTGCTCGATCCGACCGGTCCCCGTGATGTCGGCGATCACGAACGTCTCTCCGGGCGGCACGATCTTGAAGTCGCGGTTGCCACCGGTCTGATCCCAGCTGGACTCCCGCTTCGATCGTCCGGACTTCACGTGCGCCAGCCCGCCAAGTGGGCTGTTAGGTTGCCAGAACTCCATGTTTTTTCTTTCTCTTGATGGTTGTGAACAAGACGGGTCGGGCACTCAGCCCTTGACCGCGCCCAAAGTCAGGCCGGCGACAATGTGCCTCTGGAGTGCGAGCGTGAGCAGGATGACGGGGATCGAGTAGATCGCGGCGAGCGCGGTCATGCCTCCCCAGTCCAGCCCGAACTGTGTTTGGAAGTTCGCTATGACGATCGGCGTGGTCTGCGCTCGCACCGAGGTGAGCAGGAGGGAGAAGAGGAATTCGTTCCAGGACGCAAGGAAGGCGAAGATCGCTGTGACAGCCAGCCCACCTGACACCACGGGAAGGACCACTCGCCACAGCGCTCCCAGACGCGACGCGCCATCGACCTTGGCCGCCTCCTCGAGTTCATCCGGAACTGCCTCGAAGAAACTCGCCATCAACCAGATGGAGAGAGGGAGGGAGATCGTCGTGTGCGCGATAGCCAGCGCAAGCGAGGTATCGCTTATCCCGAGGGTGCGCATCGTCTCGACGAGCGGCGCACCAATCGCAATTGTCGGCACCATGCGCGTGACGAGGGCCGCGACAACGAATACCTGCCCGGGCACGGTCTTGTAGCGGGTGATCGCGTAGGCCGCGGGCACGGCAAGCACGAGCGAGAAACCGGTGCTCAAGACGGCAGTTACGACGCTGTTGACGAGTGCCGGGATGACCCCGTCTTTGCTGAGCGCGGTCACGTAGTTCTCGAGCGTCCACTCCGAGGGGAAGACGGTTGGCGGCACCGCGATGGCATCCAGCGGCGTCTTGAACGAGGTCAGCGTCAGGTACAGAAACGGAAACCCGTAGGCGACCAGAACAACCGCAAGGGCAATCCAGAGAAAAATCCGCGATGATCGTCGGTTGGTTTCGAGGCCGATCACTTGTCACTCCCTGGTCGCCAGATGGCATAGATGGCGAACGTCGCCACGATCAGCATCGCTATGAGGAACATGGTGCCCATGGCGCTCGCGAGCCCCGGATCGCCATATCTGGTCATGGTGCGGTAGATGAGAAGACTCAACGTCGTTGTGCTTTCCTGAGGTCCGCCATTGGTCTGAATGAGGATGATGTCGAAGGCGCGAGCCGCATCGATACCGCGAACAATGAGCGCGACCGCGATCACCGGTCGGAGCAACGGGATGATGATCCGGAACAACAGCGTGTGAAACCGGGCGCCGTCCAATTTGGCCGCTTCGATGATGTCTCCGGGCACATTCTGCAGGCCTGCGAAGAGCACAAGGGTGATGAATGAGGTCGTCAGCCACACGTCGGGAAGGGCAACCGCGAACAGTGCGATGTCCGGGTCGCTGAGCCACCCGATGTCGCTCGCCTGGTTCAGGATGCCCGCATTCTGGAGCAGCTCGTTGACGATCCCGAAGTTGTCGATGAGGAGGAAGCGCCAGAGAAGACCGGCAACGACCGGCGCAATCATAAGCGGGTACATGAAGAGGGTGCGGAAGACGGCGGAGCGTTCGCCGAGCGACGCGAAGATTAGAGCGATAGCCAGACCGAAGGCGAATTCGAGAGACACGACAATGACGGTGTAGAGCAGGGTTCGTGCCGACGCCCCTTGGAACGCCGGCGACGCCAGCGCGTCGGCGAAGTTGTCGAAACCCACGAACTCGCGGGGGCCGCCAGCCATCGGCGAGATCTCGAAAAAGCTGTTCGACACGAAGCGAATGAGCGGCCAGAGAACGAATGCCGCGAGGAAAGCAGCGGCTGGAGCCATAAGCCATAAGGCGAAACGGCGGTCGGAAGTGCGCACGAGGAGAGGTTCCTTTGCGTTCGAAGTGGGGTGGCCGACCTCCACGAAGGTCGGCCACCCGGTGACGGGGGAACTACTTGATGATCGCTTCGATCTGCGACTTGGCATCCTCCAGGAGCGCCGCATTGTCAGCACCCGGCTCCACAGCCTTCTGCAGCATGGGGGTGAGGACGGTGTTCACGATCTCCTGCCACTTCGGCGAAGCAGGTCGCGCGAACGTTGCCGGCGAGTTGAGCGTCTCGAGGATGGCGGGGTAGTTCTCGCGGCCCGCGACATCCTTCTGCGATTCGAATGCCGAAATGCGAGACACAAGCCCGAGCGAGGTATCGATCGAGAGCTCGTTGTGTTCGAAGGCGAAGGCGATGAAGTCTTTCGCCTCGTCCTGCTTTTCTGTTGCGGTCGGCACCGAGAGGTACCACGCACCGGGAACTCCTGCCACGCCTCCTGGGCCACCGATCATGGGTGCCGCGCCGATGTTGCCAGCGACCGCCGCATCCTCGGGAGTCTGCGTGTAGGCGTGACCCCAGAAGCGCATCATCGCGAGTTGTCCCTGGTAGAAGAGGTTCTGCGAACCGGCCCAGTCGAGCTGAGAAGCTCCGGCGGGCGCATAGGGAAGCAAGCTCGTGTAGAAGTCCAGCGCTTCGAGGTGCTCGGCACTGTCGATCGTGACTTCGCCCGTTGCCGGGTCCAGGATCATCTGCTCTTCGCCGGCCTGCGAGACTGTCGCGAGCCATTCGGTCTCGACCGCGCCCTTGACGTCGGTGCCGTAGAGGTCGATTTCGCCGTCTCCGTCGGTATCGCGAGTGAAGAACTTCGCGACGTCGGTGTACTGCTCCCACGTCGTGGGCGGAGCGAGCGGGTAGCCGAACTCGGTCTCGAAGTCCGACATGTTGGTCGGGTCTTCGAAGAGGTCCGTGCGGTAGTAGAGGATCTCTGAGTTCGTGAAGATGGGCATGCCGACGTAGGTGTCGTCGATCTGCGCTTCTGCGACGAGGCCCGGGAACAGATCGGACTTCACCTCTTCAGTGAACAGGTCGTCGAGGGGAGCGACGCCGTCGGCGAATGCGGTCAACCAGATGGCGTCAAGAGCGGCGATATCGAACGACACAGCCCCGGATGACAGCTCGGTTTGGATGCGGTCGTACAGACCGTCGTAGGGAAGCTCGACGAGCTTGATTTCGGTGCCCGTCTCCTCCGTGTAGAGGTCGGCGATGGGCTGGAGCTCGGCGAGCCCGCCGCCTTCGACGAGGACGGTGAGTTCGGTAGCTCCACTTGCGCCGGTGCCGCCTCCGCCCGCACCACAACCGGTGAGTGCTAGTGCTGCGACAGAAATGAGGGCCGTGCCAGCGATCGCAGCGCGTCTGCTGCGTAGGTTGCGAGGCATCATTACTTCGACTCCGTTCTTTGTAGCAGCTCTGCTACGGACTGTGATTGTGATCACCGTATAGGTGGTCAAACGTTTTGACAAAACGTCTTGGCATGAGTTTCCGTGTTCTGCCGCCCAGGAGTCAATGCCAAAAATTGCCAAACAGCCCACGCCGCCCACCAGCTATTGACCTGGTTGAGCAGTCCACTCTAAGTTGAGGCGTGGCGGCGCTGCCAAATCCTTTTGCCAACGCTGCAGTCACTGGCCAGGGAGATCACGCATGAGCAACACCAACGTCTCACGCCGCGCCTTCCTCGGCGCCGCCCTCGGTTCGGTGGTCGCCGCGGAGGTGGCGGGACTTGGCGCTCACCCCGAGTCGGCGGTTGCCGCACCGTCGACTCCGCCGGCCGCGGCGGCGGCCACCGCCACGCCGGCTCGCGCTCATCGAACGCTCGTCGGCGTTCTCTGAGCCCCGGCATTCTCAGAAGGAGGAATCAATGCCCTCGACGATCTACGACGTCACGACCTGGACGATACCGAGCAGCCCAGACACGACCGCCTTTACCGACATCGGCGCGATCATCAACAGCATCATCGCCGATATCAAGATCAACCAGCCAAGCCAGGCATCGAAGCCCGGAGCTGTCGTCTACATCCCGCCCGGGGACTACTCACTCAAGACACGGGTCGTCGTCGACATCAGCTACCTGCAGATCAAGGGATCCGGTCACGGATTCACCTCGTCGAGCATCCGCTACAACGCCGGCAGCACGGCAACCTGGCACGAAGTCTGGCCCGGAGGCAGCCGCATCCGCGTGGAAAACACCGATGGCAATGCCGAGGCGTTCCTCATCAATCGCGGGGGCAGCCCTCGTCTCTCGTCCATCGAGTTCCTCGACTTCTGTCTCGACGGCGTCTCGTTCACCCCGAACCAGAACAGCTACCTCAACGGCAAAATCGGAATTCGGTCGACGAGCGACACCGACTCGCTTCGCATCACCGGAATGGGGATGGTCTACCTCCAGCGCGGGATCGTCATCACCGGCGCCGACGCGCTCTCGGTGACGAACAACTTCATCGCGGAGTGCGGCAGTTGCATCGAGCTCGTCGGATCGGGCCAGGCATGCGTGGTCAACGACAACCTCATCGGCGCTGGCCCGCTCGGTTTCTCGATCTTTGCCGAGAACCACTTCGGGCTGCTCATCTCGGGCAACAACGTATTTCCGCGCGGCAAGAGCATGGTGCACCTCAAAGCGTGTACAAACTCAACGGTCACGGCTAACCGGCTACACAACTTCTACCCCGGAATGATCGTGCTCGAAGCGGCGTGTGCGAACAACCTCGTCGCCTCGAACCACTTCTTGCGCCAGCGGGAATCCTTCCCGCCATTCCACGGAGTCTCAAACGGCTGGGATGACCTGTACGGCCTCGTGCACGTCAACGGCTCCGGCAACACCGTCGTGTCGAATCACTTCTCGTTCGATGTTCCCCCGTCCAGCATCACGCCGTCGGGAGCGACCCCCACGATCGTGCTCGTGAAGTCGGGTGCGAACAACTACATCGCGACGAACCACACGATCGCAAACGCCGCCGTCAAGACCGTCGTGCTCGACGGCAGCACGACGAATACAAAGGTGTTGGATTGCGGAACGAACGGGGAGTTCAATCCCCTTGCCGGCGCGACCTTCGGGTTTCGCGCAACTCCCTAACCCAGCCCACAGGAGCACGTGGAGCGGGGTTGGGTGGTTCAGCCCGGCAACTTTGCCTACGCTGGTCCGGCCCAGGTCTGGTTGGGGCCGCCGACGCAGGTCCAGGTGATCAGTTGCCGTCCGTTGGTCGTGATTCCCGCATCCAAGTCGAGGCATCTGCCCGAGGCGAGATTCGTGAACGAACCGTCGGAGTTGCGGCTCCACACCTGGTTGAGGCCGCCGTCGCAGGCCGCGACACTGACGAAAGTGCCGTTGGCGGTCGCCCCTGACGGCAATTGCAAGCACGTCGCGCCCGAAACGAGGGTGCCGTTGACCGTGAGGCGCCAGTTCTGGTTCGAATTGCCGAGGCAGTCCCAGATCTGGGCTTTGCCGGTCGCGACATCACGATCAACGCACTTGGATGACGTGCTCCACGAGATCTGACCGACCGGCGCCGTGTAGGCGGGCGCGAGCCAGCTCTGGTTTGCTGTGCCGACGCAATCAAAGATCTGCAGCTGGTTGCCGTTCGTCCAGTTTGCTGCCGGGATATCGAGGCAGCGGCCGGATTGTTCGTTGACGAGTGATCCGAAGTTTCCTTGCCTCCACTTCTGATGCGGGCTCCCGGTGCACGTGGCAATCGTGACAGGCGTCATGTTGGCTGTCACGCCGGCTGGCGTCTGCAGGCACGCTCCTCCAGTTGTCAGAGCGCCGAAACCGTCGAGCGCCCAGGTCTGATTCGGGTTGGCCAAGCAATCCCAGATCTGCGCCTTGCCGGTCGCGACATCGCGATCAACACACATGTCCTGGCGGGTTGTCGACACGATTCCGCCGTTGAGCCCGGTTCCTCCAGCCGCCGTTACCCACGTCGATCCGAGCGGCGAAAAACTTAGGGAGCGCAGCGTCACCGACCCGCCCGTCGCGAAGAGCTTGATGCCCTGGCTCGAGGACGCCGAGTTGAAGTTGACGTTGTCACTCACGACCGTCTTGCCGCCGTTGCCGAAGATCTCGAGTTGCCCACGGTCGACGATGATTCTCATCGTCACCGAATTGTTGATGGGCGGCATCGGGATTCCATAGAGCGATTGAGCCGAGCGGTTGTAGGCGACGGTTCGGTCGCTTGAGCCATCCGAGCGTGCGTGCAACCGGAATCCGAACTCGTTTGCCGTGGCTCCCGCCACATCGAAGACGGCCGTCAGTTCGTAGGTATCGGCGTTGATCCCAAGGAGCGGGTCGGATGCCGCGCTCGTCGTGATCGTTCGACTCCCCCAGGACTGGGTCGAGGTGCGGATCGTCGAGATCTCAGAGATCGGATTGCGTGTGATGCGGATTCCCTCGGGATACGTTTTCAGGCCGAGCTCGACGGGCAGTGAAGCATTGCCCGTCCAGGTCACGCCCGCGTTGCTCGGTTGCCAACCCAGCTGCACGACGCGACCGGAGGGCAGCTGGTTGAACGTAAGTGGCGCGTACCAGGTGGATGGCGCGAATGCGGCGCTCGACAGGCCCCACTCCATCCGTTGCGGAGCTGCCCAATCGGAGACAAAGACACCGTTGGCATTGAGGGACCCGATGACATATTCGCCGCTCGCATCCTGGAGCACCCACTTCGTGGCGGCCGAGTTGCCGTCGACGGGAAGCTGGTAGAGGTCGGGGCACTCGACGAACCAATTCGCGGCATACTCGCCGCGGTAGGTCCAGCTCAGCAGATTCGTCGAGGTGTAGAAAACGGCGCCTGTGCCGGCCTTGAAGATCGACATGATCCAGCGATTGGTCGCCGGATCCCACTGTACCTTCGGGTCGCGGCTTTCGGTTGCGATCGTGATGACTTTCGTGCCGCCGTTGTAATTCTGGAAGGTCTCTGCTCCGTCGACCGAGTACGCAATGCTGACGCCCTCGGTGCCGGTGAAGAGCAGGATCGGGTCGTGCGTTCCAGTCTTGAGCCCGGTGACGTTGTTGGCGTCGACCCAGCCCGCTCCGCTCCACAGATTGCCCGGGTGCACACCCGGCTCGAGGGCAATTGGCTTTTGTATCCAGTGCAGCATGTCGGTGCTCGTCGCGTGTCCCCAGTGCATGGCGTCCCACGCGAGACCGTGCGGGTTGTGCTGGTAGAAGAGGTGGTAGACACCCCGGTAGTACAACGGAGCATTGATGTCGTTCATCCACCCCGATTGCGGGCTGAAGTGAAACTGGCCTCGGAAATCTTCTGTGTAATTCGTCGCGGCATAGGGATACTCGGCGTAGTCGGCCGGAGTGCCGGCGTAAGCGGGATCCCCGGGCGCCGCGACCGTGGTCCCTACCAAACCCAGCACGAGGACGACCGCTGCTGCGCTGGCTCCCCATCGAATTCGCCGCGTTCTCGAATGCATGAGTGTCTACTCCCGTGTAGGCGCATGCAGTTGCACGCTTCGCCAAGTATGCGCAGCGTGTTTCGCAACACCTATGCAAAAATCCAGCCAAACGGACGCGCGCGCTGCTCGACCAGCTGAGCGCGACGAGCTACTCGGCGGGCGGGCGCCGACGGGTCTGTTTCGTCACCGCCCGCTGTCCCTTGGCGGCGAGCCGCCTCCGATTCGAACCACGCGTCGGTGTGGTCGGTCGGCGCGGAGCGGCATCCGGGGCGAGTCCCGCGGCGACGAGGTCGGCAAGTTTCGCCAGCGCGATCTCGCGGTTGCGCAGCTGGGAGCGCTGCTCGGAGGCGCTCACGGTGACCACCCCGTCAACGAGGCGGCGGGCGAGCCGGCCGAGGAGCAGCATCCGCTCGCTCTCGGAGAGCACGGCCGAGTCGGCGACGCTCCAGGAGAGTTCGACCCGGGTGTCCGAGGTGTTCACGTGCTGACCGCCCGGCCCGGACGACCGCGAGAACCGCCAGCCCAGTTCCGCCGCGGGAATCGTCAGCGAGGGCGACACCTCGAGATCCATGATCCACGCTCCCTCGGCAGTGCGACAGCCTCGACGGCACTGAGCGCTGCGGCGAGGGTGCCGTCGAGTTTACTCATCGTCCGGGGACTCCCACCCACCACGCCTCACTGGTTGCGAACTAGGGTCGAGGAATGACTGATTCCCCTCAGGACCACGCTTGGGTGACGAAAACCAGCACGGCCATCGAGCACCACCGCGTGGTGATCATCGGTGGGGGAAACGCCGGGCTCTCGGTCGCAGGCCGCCTGCGCCGCTCCGGGGTCGATGACGTCGTGGTGGTCGAGCCGCGAGACCACCACCTGTACCAGCCGATGTTCTCGCACATCGCCGGTGGAACCGCGCGGGCCGGGATGGCCGTCCGGCCCCAGGCTTCGGTGATGCCGAGGGGTGTGCGGTGGATCCGGGACCGCGTCGTCGATGTCGTGCCGGAGGCCAGCACCGTGACTCTCGCGTCGGGCCGCCGCATCACCTTCGACCAGGTGGTGGTGTGCCCGGGAATCCAAAGGGACTGGGACCGCGTGCCGGGCCTGACCGAGGCGATGGACTCGCCCGTTGGCGCGTCCAACTACGAGTTCGACCTCGCGAGAAAGGCCTCCCGGCTGCTGCGGGATGTCAGACAGGGCACCGTGGTCTTCACTCAGCCAGCCGGACCGGCGACCTGCGCGGGTGCCGCACAGAAGCCGATGTATCTTGCGTGCGACTACTGGCGGGCGACCGGGGTACTGAAGCACATCCGAGTGGTGATGCTCGTGCCCGACAAAACCGTCTTCGGCATCCCCGCGATCGACCGCGAACTCGAGCGGAAGATCGCGCAGTATGGAATCGAGCTGAGGTGCGAGACCGAACTGCTCGAGGTGGATGCCGAGAATCTCACGGTCACCATCGGCCGGGCGGCCGGGGTCGAGACCGAGAGCATCGTGTATGACGTGCTCCACGCGGTGCCGCCGCAGTCTGCACCCGACTGGCTGAAGGCCACCAGCCTGTCGGCGCCGGGCACTCCCGGAGGCTTCGTCGACGTCGACCCGCGGACCCTCCGCCACCTCAGGTACCCGAACGTGTGGTCGCTCGGTGATGCCGCTGCAACCACGAACTCCAAGTCAGGCGGAGCACTGCGCGAGCAAAGCCTCGTGTTGTCGAAGAATCTGGCCGCCGCCATCAACGGCGACGCGCCTTCGGAGACCTACAGCGGCTATTCGGTGTGCCCGTTCACCGTCTCGCGTTCGACAGTCGTCTTCGCCGAGTTCGACGACGAGTACAGCCAAAAGCCGACGGTTCCTTTCTGGAAGGGCCTCGCGCGGGAGCGGCGTCTCACCTGGGTTCTCGACCGCCACATTCTGCCCTGGGTGTACTGGCACCTGATCCTCAAGGGTCGCGCCTGATCGCTCGCCCGACCGCGCGTGATGCTAGAACAGCGGCCAGGGCACCGCGGGCATGGCGCCCCGCGGGGCGGGAAACAGGCCAGTGGACTGCAGCCGGTCGCAGCGTTCGACGAGCGCCGCGATCTCGTGACTGCCGAGCAGCCCGGCGAGCGTATCGCCGAGCGCGCCGTCGAGGTCGGCGCGAACCCGATCGATCCCGTCGAGCTCGTCGGCGGTGAGCGGTTCTCCCAGCCACCCCCAGAGCACCGTGCGCAGCTTGTGCTGTGAATGGAAGGTGATTCCGTGGTCGACTCCGTGGCGATGGCCATCCGCCATCGCGAGCACGTGTGCGCCCTTGCGATCGGCGTTATTGACGACGATGTCGAATACGGCCATTCGACGCAGCGCCGCGGAGTCCTCGTGGATGAGCGCCACCGCCCGGTCGCGCTCATCGGTGCCGTCGAAGACGTGACGCCATCCCTCGTCGGGCACGTCCTCCGCCGCGACCAGGTCGACGGCGCTCTGATCGGGGTCCACGTTCTGCCAGAGTTGCACCATCCCGGGGCCGAGGGGGCCCTCGCGCAGCCAGGTGCGCGGCACCACATTCCAGTCGAACGACTCCGAGACCAGGTACGCCGCGACCTCCCGGCTGGCGAGATTGCCGTCGGGGAAATCCCAGAGCGGATGCTCGCCGGCGATGGGCTTGTAGACGACCGGCACCCCGTCGAGCTGGGCGAGGAAGGTCGCATTCGAGGCCGTCGTGATCCGACCGGTGAGCGCGAGCTCACCGTCGCCGTCGGTGGCCTCCGGCATCACCAGGGCGAGTCGGGGAGGGTACAGGAGTGCCCGTCCGCGTCCACGGGATTCGCGCAGAGTGGGCACAGCGGCCGACCGGCCCCCACCACCTCTCGGGTGCGCTTCGCGAATGCTCTGGCGGTGCCGACGGGCATCCGAACCAGCAGCATCTCCGTCGGTTCCATAACGACCATCTCCGGATCGTCGTTGTCGTCCAGCACGACCGGGTAGGCCTCGATCACGACCTGCGCCGTCGTGGGATCCCAGCCCAGGCTCATCGCCCCGGCCCGGAATTCCTCCTCGACTGGCTGCTCGAGCGGGTCGTTGTCGACGAGCTCGATGGGGGTGTTGGTCGGGATGCTGAACGGGTTGCCCTCGCCCGTCATCAGCTGGTCGAGGATCTCGTCGATCTTCTCGGCGAGCAGGGCCGATTGCTGCTTCTCCAGCCCGACGCTGACGATCTTCGCTCCGCTGCGCACCTGGAAGTAGAACGTGCGGGATCCGGGGGTGCCGACAGTGCCGACAACGACGCGGTCGGGCCAGGCGAACTCATGGAGGATTGTGGGCATGCCGGTATTTTACGAGCGCGCGGGCTGAGGCGCCTGAGTGCCGGCCCCGCCACCGACCGGCGCGTCGGCCGCGGGGGTGCTGGCGGCCAGCCAGGAGAGGTCGCCCGCATCGGTGTTGGCGGCATGCACGCTCGGGCGGCTGGTCCCGTAGCGCACGATCGAGACCGACGCGGGACCGACGTTGATGCGCTGAAAGAGGTCGAGGTGCATGCCGAGCGCGTCGGCCAGAATCGACTTGATGATGTCGCCATGGCTCACCGCCACCCACACCGCGCCCGGGCCGTGCTCCGCCTCGAATGCCGCGTCGTGACGCCGGATCGCGGCCACCGCACGCGATTGCATCGCCGCGAGCGACTCTCCGCCCGGGAACACCGCGGCTGACGGCTGCGCCTGCACCACCGACCACAGGGGCTCCTTGGCCAGCTCGCTGAGGGCTCGCCCCTGCCACTGCCCGTAATCGCACTCGGTGATGTCCTCGTCGACCGGAGCGGCCGGCGAGCCGGTCTGGTGGTCGAGGATGAGCTGTGACGTCTGCCGGCAGCGTTCGAGGGGGCTCGAGACCACCCCGACCAGCGGCACCACGGCCAGCCGTTCGCCCGTGAGGGCCGCTTGGGCGCGCCCGATGTCGTCGAGCAGCACCCCGGGGGTGCGCCCCGCCAGCGTGCCGTCGGCATTCGCGGTGGTGCGCCCGTGCCGCACGAGGATTACTGTGGCCATGCCGACCAGCCTAGACACTCGGTCCCGTGGCAAACCCGGGTAACGCAGGGAGACACGATGAGCACGACCACGCAGTCGCCGAAACCACACGCCGCCGACACCCACGATCGCATCCGCGTGCAGGGTGCCCGCGTGAACCACCTCAAAGACGTCACCGTCGAGATCCCGAAGCGTCGGCTGACGGTGTTCACCGGCATCTCCGGATCGGGTAAAAGCTCACTGGTGTCGGCACGATTGCCGCGGAGTCACAGCGGATGGGCGCCAACGCCCGCTCCACGGTCGGCACCGCCACCGACGCCAACGCGATGCTGAGCATCCTGTTCAGCCGTCTCGGGCAGCCGCGAATCGGCTCACCCCAGGCCTTCTCCTTCAACGTCGCCTCGATCAGCGGGGCCGGGGCGGTCACGCTCGAGCGCGCCGGACAGACGGTGAAGGAGCGGCGCAGCTTCAGCATCACCGGGGCATGTGCCCGCGGTGCGAGGGCATGGGCAGGGTAAGCGACATCGACCTGGGGATGATGGCGGGCGACGCGCGCACACCCGCCGCGCACGCCGTGCTGGACCGGCTCGCCGACCTCGGGCTCGGCTACCTCAGCCTCGGCCAGCCGCTCACGGCGCTGTCCGGCGGCGAGCGCCAGCGGCTCGAGCTCGCCACCCGGATGGGCGAGAGAGGCGGGAGAAATCGGTCATCGTTGTGGAGCATCATCACGCGGTGATGGCCGACGCCGACTGGATCATCGATCTGGGGCCGGGCGCCGGGCACGACGGGGGTCGAATCGTCTTCGAGGGCACCCCCACCGACCTCGTCGCCACCCGACGAACGCTCACCGGGGAGCACCTCGCCGCCTACGTGCGGGGTTGAACGCGGAACAGCGGTCGCGGGCACACCATCAGGGATGCGCCGCGGCTCGCGCTCGGCCATGGGCACTCAGGCATCTACGCCCAGTACGGAGTAGTGGTCGCTACGGGAGCGATCTGAACAGCCACAACTCCGTAGTCGGCGGCTTCAGGCGAACCCGAAAATCGGCGGCAGGGCGAGCACCACAACCGCGACCCACGCCGCGAACACCGGCAGATACCCGGTCTGCCACCGCTCGACGCGAACGGCCTGCCCGCGCCCGGTGAGCAGGCGCGCGGTGAGCCACGCCGTGACGGTGAGATTCACGAGCAGCACGAGGTTCAGCCCGAGTGCGGCCACCCGGTTGGCCGTGAACCCGAACTCGCCGACCCGCTCGAACATCGAGGCGAGAACGAGCACGTCGAGCGCGATCGCGGCGACGACGGCAACGAGCCGCACGGCATCCATCGCGCCCGCGCCCCTCGCGCCGTCCCGAGCGGAGATGCCGTAGACGACGAGGCCGAGCACGACCAACAGGAGCAGGTCGAACACGAACAGAAGGTCGCGGTCGAACTCCTGTCCGCTGCCGACGACCCCGTAGACGACCGCGGACCCCAGCAGCATCACGGCGAACAGCGGCGTGAAGATCGCGGTGAGCACCGGCGCGAGGTTCTCGATGACGCTCTTCTTCTCCTCCACGAGCCAGGCCGCGACGATGACTGCACCGGCCGCCCCCGAGGGGAGAACCCAGGTGATCACCTGCTCCACCGCGCCGGGAGCGATCGGGGTGAGCACGGCGATCGTCAGCCCGACCAGCACGCCGCCGCCGAGAGCGATGAGCGCGTAGTAGATCGCCCACTCGCCCGTGAAGCGGATGAAGTCCATGCGCCGGGCGGATGCTCGGATGTCGCCGCCCACGTAGGCGGCACCAACGACGAACCACAGCGCGACGGGCAGGTGGATGGCGACGAGTATTTCGGTGCCCGCGCCGTCCGCGAACGGGAAGAGATTTACGGCGAGCGCCAGCACTCCGACGATGGCGACGAGCACGAGCGCCCGGCGCCCGGGCATCCGTCTCACGAGGGCGAAATAGGCCGCGAGCACCGGGAGCACGAACAGGCTGACGTCGCGGACGAACCAGGCCTCGCTCGCGCCGGGCATGGCGGTCAGCACCCGCGCGAGCTGGATCAGCACGGCGGTGACGGCGGCGAAGGCGAGCATCGTCACTGTGGATCGGAGCCGGCCGTCGTCGGGCCGCGGCATGGCGAGTTGTTTCCACAGCCGTTCGCCGTGCTCTCGCGCGAACTCGGCGGTGATCTGGTGCACCTCGCCGAGCCGCTTGACGGCGACGAGAAACGCCTCGTCGCCAGCCAGCCCCACAGCCTCGAGGTCGGAGATCTGCTCCCGCAGGTGTCCCTCCAGTTCGTCGGCGTCGGTATCGGCGACCGCGCCGCCGCGCAGGACCGCCGCGCGCCACTCGCTGATCCGGGTCTCGACCAGGGCCACGGTCATGCCCCGGCCGGTGAAGCGGTCTGGCCCCAGAGAGCGCCGAGCGTGCGGTTCGCGGTGGCCCACTGGGTGCGCTGTTCGACAAGCTGGGCGCGGCCGGCCTCGGTGATCTCGTAGTAGCGCCGCCGCCTGCCCTCCGGGGACGCTCCCCACTCGGCGCCGATATACCCCAGTCGCTCCAGCCGGTGCAGGAGCGGGTACAGCATGCCGTCGGTCCATTCGACGTCACCCCCGGAAAGCTCGCGCACGCGCCCCAGGATCGCGTAGCCATAACTCGTGCCCTGCACGAGGATGGCAAGAACGAGCGGGGTCGCCATCGCGGCAACCAGATCCTTGTCGATGTTCACGCTGCCACGTTATACCTTGTAGTTCTAGGTACCTAGAGATGCTATGTACATCGCTAATCCAGGCGTCGAGCCCTCGCCTTATCGCCCTCGCCACTCCCCACCATCAGTGGCCAGTTTGCGGAGCAGCGCGACTAGCTGCGTCTGCTCCTGCTGAGACAGGGACTGCAGCTCTCGTGCCTCGCTCTCGACGAGCGCGATCATCGCGGAGTCCACCCGTTCGGCGCCTTCCGCGGTGAGGCTCGCGAGGTTGCTCCTGCCGTCGCGCGGATTGCCCTTGCGCGCGACGAGACCGCGCACCGCCAGATTCTCGAGTCGGTTCGACATCGCCGCGCTCCCGATCATGGTCGCGTGCACAAGCTCCGCCGGGCTCATCTCGTGCGGCGGATCGGCCCGGCGCAAAGCGGCGAGCACGTCGAACTCCCACACGCTCAGTCCCGCGCTCTGGAAGGCGTCCCTGCGCAGCCCGGTGAGCTTGTGCGCGACCCGCCGCAACCGGGACATCACGTCGAGGGGCGAAAAATCCACGTCGGGCAGGCGGTCTGCCCACGCCGTGATCAGCAGATCGACCTCGTCGTCATCACTGCTTGGCATGCTGGTCCCACCCTCCCGGTGCATTCCCTCACGCTACCGCTGGTCAGCGGCCGCCGGACGAGGCGGGCGTCATGGGTGGTGCCGTCGCTCGAGCGCGGCGCCCTCCACATCGACGTTCGGCATGATCTTGTCGAGCCATCGTGGGATCCACCATGCCGACGCGCCCAGCAGGTGCATGAGCGCGGGGATCAGCAGCATCCGCACCACGAACGCATCGACGAGCACTCCGAACGCAAGCCCGAAGCCCATCGAGCGGATGATCTGGGAGTCCGAGAAGATGAAGCCGCCGAAGACCGACACCATGATGAGTGCGGCCGCGATGACGACGGATCGACCGGCGCGGAACCCGCGGGCGACCGCGAGGCGGGCTGATGCCCCGTGCACGTAGGCCTCCCGCATTCCGGAGCCGAGGAACAGCTGGTAGTCCATCGCCAACCCGAACAGGATGCCGACGAGGATCACCGGCAGGAAGCTCAGGATCGGTCCGGTGGCGACGCCGAGCACGTCGGCGAACCAGCCCCACTGGAAGACCGCCACGGTGGCGCCGTAGGTGGCGAACAGCGACAGGATGAACCCGCCCGTCGCGATGAGCGGCACGAGGATCGAGCGGAACACGAGGATCATGATGAGCAGCGACAGGCCGACGACGACCGCGATGTAGATCGGAAGCACATCGGCGAGATTCTCGGAGATGTCGATGTTGATGGCCGCCTGCCCCGCGACCCCGAGCTCGATTCTGTCACCGATGGGCGGCAGGGAGCGGATGTCCCGAACGAGCCGCTCCGTCGACACGCTGTTCGGGCCCTCCCCCGGCACGACCTGGAATGCCGCGAGCGTGCCCGCGTCAGAGACGGCGATCGGGGCGACCGCGACGACGTCGTCCAGCTCGGCGAGGGTGCGCGCCACCTCGACCTGCGCCTTGAGCAGGCCGGCATCGTCGAGGGCATCCGGCAGGGCGGCCGTGACGAGGAGCGGGCCGTTCGCACCGGCACCGAAGGCCTCCTCTGTTGTCGTGAATGCCCTGAACGACGCTGACCCCTCGGGCTCGGATGACCCGTCGGGCAGCCCGACACGCATCGAGAGCGCCGGGATGGCCACGACGAGCAGCACGATGACGGTCACGAGCACGGTGACGATGGCGCGCCAGGTGGGCATCGGCTTCGACTTCGTGTCTTCGTAGTGCTCCTCGCCGACCCGCGCGCGGGCGCGACGGCCCAGCACCCGCAGACCGACAAGGCCGAGGATCGCGGGGGTGAGGCTGATCGAGATGAGCACGGCGATCAGCACGGCGAGGGCACCAACGGTGCCCATGAGACCCAGAAACGGCACGCCCGTGATGTTCAGGGCGAGCAGGGCGACGATGACGGTGGTGCCGGCGAAGACAACCGCGTTGCCGGCGGTGCCGTTCGCGAGTCCGATCGATTCGCGAACCTCTGCCCCCTGGAGCAGTTGCGTGCGGTGCCGGTTGATGACAAAGAGGGAGTAGTCGATGCCGACCGCGAGGCCGAGCATGATGGCGAGCACCGGCGTGACCGAGGCCATCTGGACCACACCGGAGAAGGCGAGCGCGGCCAGAGCGGAGATCGCGACGCCGACGAGCGCCGTGACGAGCGGAAGCGACGCGGCGAGCACCGATCCGAGCATGACGAGCAGGATGATGGCGGCGAAGGCGACGCCGACGACCTCTCCGATGCCGAAGATCTTCGGCACGCCCTGCGCCAGGTCGGTGGAGAACGAGACCTCGACCCCGTCGATCGGTTCGGATTCGAAGTGCGCGATGACGGCGTTCTTCGTGCCATCCGACAGCTCGAGCCGCGGCTGCGTGAATGCGACGTTGACGAGGGCGGCCTGGCCGTCCTCCGACACGATGTGGATCTCGTCGGCGAGCGCGACGAGCTCGGAGCCGAGCTCGAGCTGCTCCGCCTGCTGGTCGAGTTCCGCGCGCGAGGCATCGAGGGTGGCCTGCTGCTCGTCGAGCTGCTGCGTGCTGGCGTCGAGCTGCGCCTGCTGCGCATCGAGCTGGGCGCGCCCGCTGTCGATCTGGGTCTGCCCGCCGGCCAATTCCTCTGCCTGGTCGGCCCGCTGCTCCTCCGCCTCGAACGGGTCGATGATGTCCGCGACGTCCGGAAGGCCGGAGCCGTCGGCGACGAGCGCGCTGATCTCCGACTGCTGGTCCGTGGTGAACTCGGAGCCGTCGGTCGTCTCGAAGACCACGGTGCCGGATGCGCCAGCGAAGTCGGGAAGCTGCTCCTGGAGTTCTTCGATCACCTCTCCGGAGGCGGTGCCGGGAACGTCAAAGCTCGAGGTCAGACCCGTGAATCCGACGGCGAACCCGACACCCGCGACGACGAGCACGAGGGTCCACGCCACGACGACCGTCCACGCGCGCCTCGCTGCGAGCTTGCCGAGGCGGTACAGCAGTTCGGCCATGTGTGTATCTCCTCGGAACGTGGTCCATCAAGACTACGGATGCAGAAGGGCGCCGCGGACCTCCGGTGGCCGTCGACTCGTGCATCCGTCCGCCGACCCCCTACCCCTCGCTGCCGGCACGTCATACAGTGAGCGCGTGCGGCGAATCGAAATGGTGGGCACTCACGTCCTCACGGGAGACGAAATCGCGAAGGCGGTCGTCGACTACGCGAGCGCTCTATTCGCTGCCGGAAAGACCGACGCGCTGTGGATACCCACGATCGATCTCCGAGGTGTGGAATCGCGCGCGCGGGTCACGCTCGGGGAATGCGTGCCCTTCCTGATCCCCGTCGACACCACCCACGTCGGGCCGTCGAACTACCCGCTGGTGAGGCGGCTCCACGCCCAGGCTGCGGCCCTGTCCCCCCACAGCGCTGAGGCTGACCCTGTGGACGACGACGACGGTCTGGCGCGGGGCTACGACGAGGTCGCTGACCTCCTCTGACCTCCCGGTTGCTTAGAACCCTTCCGCGAACCGCGGAAGGTACGGGGCAGCGAGCAGGTCGAGCTCCTCACCGGTCAGTACGAGGTCGACCGACGCGACGGCATCGTCGAGGTGCTGCGGCGTGGTGGCGCCGACGATAGGAGCCGTCACCGCATGCTGCTGGCGCACCCAGGCGAGGGCAACCTGGGCTCGGCTTACCCCGCGCACGCCTGCGACTGCCGCCACGGCATCCGCGATCGTACGATCGCCCTCCTCCTGCTGCCCGTACAGCGTGCGACCGAACTCGTCGGTCTCGCTGCGGGCGGTGCTCTCGTCCCAGTCGCGGGTGAGCTTGCCGCGGGCGAGCGGACTCCACGGGAGCACGCCGACACCCTGGTCGACGCAGAACGGGTGCATCTCGCGCTCCTCCTCCCGATTGATCAGGTTGTACTGGTCCTGCATCGACACGAACCGGGTCCACCCACCGAGGTCGGCGGTGTACTGGGCCTTCGCGAACTGCCACGCCCACATCGATGAGGCCCCGATGTAGCGAGCCTTGCCCGCCTTGACCACGTCGTGCAGCGCCTCCATCGTCTCCTCGATCGGTGCCTCCGGGTCCCAACGGTGGATCTGGTAGAGGTCGACGTAGTCGGTTCCGAGCCGCCTGAGGCTCGCATCGATCTCGGTCATGATCGCCCCTCGGGACAGCCCGGCACCGCCCGGCCCCGGGCGCATCCGTCCATGCACCTTTGTCGCGATCACGACCTCGTCGCGTGAGGCGTAGTCGCTGAGCGCGCGGCCGACGATCTCCTCGCTGCTGCCGTCGGAGTAGACGTTCGCGGTGTCGAAGGTCGTGATGCCCGCCTCGATCGCCTGCTTGATGAAGGGGCGGCTCTGCTCCTCGGGAATGGTCCAGGCGTGACCGCCGCGCTCCGGTTCGCCATAGCTCATGCAGCCGAGCACGACCGCGGAGATTTCGAGGCCGGAGTTACCGAGGCGCACATATTTCATGGGTTCAGCCTTTCGATCGCGGTGTCGGGCACCATTCCCGACGAGCCCATCATCTTGACGACGGTGATCTCGACGACAACGCGTCTCGGATTCACCCGGGGCTGGCGGTATCGCCCGGCGTAGAGCTCCACGGCCAGCGCGACGGCCTCGGGGTCGCGATTGATGCGCGCGTCGCCGGCGAAGGAGATCCAGCGACGCCCGTCGACCTGGGCGACGGATGCCTCCCCGCCGCGCTCGACGTTCCGCACCTTCTGGGTGGAGTCCGACGTGATGATGCGCACGAGCCCGCCCGCGAGAGTGAATCCGACCGGAACGGAGTGGATTCCGCCCTGGGCCCCGAAGGTCGAGAGGATGGCAAGGTGTCGCTCCTCGAGGAAGCGCGCTGCGTCGTCGGTCTGGTCGGTGTGCATCCGCTCCAATCTATCGCCGATGCGCTGCATGCCTCCCGGTGAGCGCCTCACCGCAAGGGCTGGACCGCGGCAGCGGGCAGTGGAATTCTCGGATGCGATCATGCAGCGCACCCCAGAAAGGACATCGCCATGTTCGGCACGACGGAAGCGTTCAGCTCGTTCTCGGTCAACGACATCGAAGCCGCCCGGCACTTCTACGGCGAGACCCTCGGGCTCGGCGTCGAGGACGGGATGATGGGCAATCTCACTCTGCGACTCGGCGGTGGCTCGCGGGCGTTGATCTACGCGAAGCCCGATCACACGCCGGCGGGGTTCACGATCCTCAACTTCGTGAGCGACGACGTCGAGAAGAGCGTCGACGAGCTCAACGCGAAGGGCGTGACGACCAAGATCTACGACGACGACGAGCTGCCCGACATGCCCCCGAACGACGCGAAGGGAATCATGCACAATGAGAACGGTGAGGCTGAGATCGCCTGGTTCACGGACCCGGCAGGCAACGTGCTCGCGGTGGTCTCGTCGAAGATGCCCGGCTGAGCGCTCACTCGCCGGAGGGCGCCCCCGCGAGGAATCCGTTGTACTCGTGGTCGAAGACCATGCTCGTGCGGGTCGATGCCACGGCGGGGTGAACGGAGAGGTGCTGGAGCACGAACTCGCGCACCTCGGCCGAGTTGCGCACGGCGAGATGGATGATGAAGTCCTCGGCGCCGCTGAGGAAGAAGACCTGCACGACGCCGGGCAGTGCGCGCACCTCCGTCTGGAAGCTCGACATGAGGTGCCGTTGGCCCGCCCGGATGCCGACGCTGATCAGCGCCTGCAGGTCGAGACCGAGCGCGGCCGGGTCGAGTTCGGTCGTGAATCGGCTCACGACTCCGCGTGCGACGAGCGACCGCACCCGGGCGATACAGGTGGACTCAGCGATGCCGGCGGCGGCAGCGAGCTGGATGTTCGACGCCCGCGAGTTCTGCTGCAGAAGGTCGATGATGATCCGGTCGACATCGTCGAGCTGACGGGTCTGAGGATTCTGCGGAGCACCCACCACTCGTTCTGGCCTTTCTCGCGGATATGACTTGCTTGTCGGACAAAAGTATCGTGAAATTCGGTGACTCACTACAGACACCGTGAGATCTGCACAATTAGTACCACCAATCAATCGGCACGGCACGGAGCGGAGCGGCATCATGCGCGTAGGGATCCCCAGCGAGATCAAGAACAACGAGAACCGGGTCGCCGTGACGCCGGCGGGCGTGCACGAACTCACCCGTCGTGGCCACGAGGTTCTCATCCAGTCGGATGCCGGGCTCGGCTCGGGCTTCGACAATGCCGCTTACACGGCCGCGGGCGCCACGATCGCGGCGACCGCCGCCGAAGTCTGGTCCTCGGCCGAGCTTCTGCTCAAGGTCAAGGAGCCCATCGCATCCGAGTACCCGCTGATGCGGCAGGGACAGGTGCTGTTCACCTACCTGCACCTCGCCGCCTCACGCGCCTGCACCGACGCGCTCATCGCCTCGGGCACGACCGCGATCGCCTACGAGACGGTGCAGCTGCCCGACCGGAGCCTGCCGCTGCTCTCCCCGATGAGCGAGGTCGCCGGGCGTCTGGCCGCGCAGGTCGGCGCGTACCACCTGATGAGCGCCGTCGGCGGCCAGGGAATCCTGATGGGCGGCGTGCCCGGCACTCCGAAGGCCAAGGTGGTCGTCATCGGTGGCGGCGTCGCGGGCGAGCATGCGGCCGCGAACGCGCTCGGCATGGGAGCCGACGTGACCATCATCGACCTGTCGCTCCCGCGGCTGCGCCAGCTCGAGGTGCGCTTCGCCGGCCAAGTGCAGACCCGCCCGTCGACGTCCTATGAAATCGCCGCCCAGGTGCGCGAGGCCGACCTTGTGATCGGCTCCGTGCTCATCCCCGGTGCTCAGGCCCCGAAGCTCGTGACCGACGCCATGGTGGCCGAGATGAAGCCGGGCTCCGTACTCGTCGACATCGCGATCGACCAGGGCGGATGCTTCGAGGGGTCACGCCCGACGACGCACGACGATCCGACCTTTGCGGTGCACAACAGCATCTACTACTGCGTCGCGAACATGCCCGGAGCGGTGTCGGCGACCTCGACCCGCGCTCTCACCAACGCCACGCTCCCCTACGTGCTCGCACTCGCCGACAAGGGCTGGGAGCTTGCCATTGCCGAGGACGCGGCGCTCGCCAAGGGGCTCAACGTTCACGCCGGTCACGTTACGAATCCGCACGTCGCCGCGGCTCTCGGGCTCGAGGTCGCAGCCTCGTAGATCCGTCGCTGCGCGTTTCGCTCCCGCGCGGCTTGGCTCGCGAACACCCGGTAAACGGTCAGACCGTGACCTTCGCGCGCGATTGTCGCGCTCCGGCGATGGGCTCCGCGGGCCGGTCGGACAGCATCGGCGCGATCATCGTCGGGCCGATGGTCAGCAGCACGAGCGCCCCGATCAGCTTGAAATGGTCCTCGAGCAGGTAGGGGTCGGTGGCCCACCGGTCGAGGGCGGCCGATAGCGCCAGCGCCGCGCCCCCGACGAGCATCGCCGTCCCCGATCCGTCACGATGGTGCGCGAGCGAACGGAACGCGAGCCATCCGGCGACAACGCCGTAGACAATCACGAAGCCGACCTCTGGCAGCCCGAGCCCCTCGTGCAGCATGAAGGCGTCGTCGGCGGCAATCACAAGCAGCAGGCCGCCGAGAACGAGCAGCCACGAGCGCCGCGCTGGCACGAGCGCCGCAGCGGCGAACGCCAAAGCGCTGCCCGCCGTCCAGACCATGATCGTCAGCATGCTCAGCGCGCCGGCATAGTGGGGCAGCGCCAGTCCGCCCGATGCGCTCAGCGACTGGATGTCGCGGGTGAACATGCCGATCCGCACCCCCGCAAGTTCGCTTGCGATCACGGTGCCGATGGCGATGGCGACGCCGAGAGCCACGGCGGCGGGCACAACTGACTTCGCGCGCACGCCATCGCCCCCATCACCAGACCGAATAGCGGTCGCCCCTACAGAAGCAACCATTTTCTCAGGTCGGTGACCCGATCGCCAATTGAGCGCCCCTCGGGCCTGTTAGGCGGGCGGTCAGCGGCCGATCTCGGAGCGCACCGCAAACAGCTCCGGGAAGAAGGTGAGGCTCAACGCGCGCTGCAGGAATTCCACTCCGGACGACCCACCGGTGCCCATCTTGGTGCCGATCGTGCGACCCACCGTCTTGAGGTGCCGGAACCGCCAGAACTGGAAGTTGTCCTCGAGGTCGACGAACTCCTCGCACGCCTCGTAGGCCTCCCAGTTCTCTCCCGCGTTCTCGTAGATCCTCTTGAACACGGGAACGAGTTCCGGCGTGAAGGTGTGCGCCTTGCTGACATCCCGATTCAGGATCGAGTCGGGCACGGCATGGCCGGCCCTGCTGAGGTAGCGCAGCAGCTCGTCGTAGAGACTCGGCTCGTCGAGCAGGTCGCTGAGCACCTGGCGCGACGCGGGATCGCTGTCGAACACCGCGAGCATCTTCTCGTTCTTGTTGCCGAAGATGAACTCAACCGCCCGGTACTGGTGCGACTGGAATCCGGACGAGCTCGCCAGCGCATCACGGAACTCGGAGTATTCGGAGGGCGTGAGCGTGGCGAGCACGGACCACTGCTGCGTCATCACCTCCTGAATGTGCTTGACGCGGGCGATCCGTTTGAGAGCCGTGCGGATGTCGTCGGCCCGGAGCAGGTCGCGGGCCGAACGCAGTTCGTGCAGCAGCAGCTTGATCCAGAGCTCGCTGGTCTGGTGCTGGATGATGAACAGCATCTCGTCGTGGTGGGCGGGCGAGCTCTGCGGGCGCTGGATGCTCAGCAACTCGTCCAGGGCGAGGTAGGAGCCGTAGTTCATTCTCTGGGAGAAGTCCGTGGTGATCCCCGGCTCGAGTGGTCTCGTGTTGTCGTCGATGCTCACCTGGCCGAACCTATCAAGCTTCGGGCCGGATGAGGGCTCCCGCCGGGGTCCAACTCCCCACGCGCGCGGGTTATGGTCGGAGTATGACCGGCGCCGACATCCCCCAGCCTTCCGGCGCACTGCTCGATACACGCAACCGCCCCCTGCACGACCTCCGCATCTCGGTCACCGACCGGTGCAACTTCCGCTGTGTCTACTGCATGCCCAAAGAGGTCTTCGGCAAGGACTACGCGTTCATGGAACGCGACGAGCTGCTGAGCTTCGAGGAGATGACGCGCCTGGCGCGGGTCTCGGTCGCCCACGGCGTCGAGAAGATCCGCCTTACCGGTGGCGAACCCCTGCTGCGCAAGGGGCTCGAGGAACTCGTCGGCATGCTCGCCGCGCTGCGCACCCCGGACGGCCGCGAGATCGACATCGCCCTCACGACCAACGGGTCTGCCCTCGCCCACAAGGCGCAGGCCCTCAAGGATGCCGGCCTGAAGCGCGTGACCGTGTCGCTCGACTCGCTCGACGATGCGACCTTCCAGGCGATGAACGACGTCAGATTCCCGGTCGCGAAGGTACTCAAGGGCATCGATATCGCGCACGAGGTCGGGCTTGGGCCGATCAAGATCAACATGGTCATGAAGCGCGGCCAGAACGATCAGGACATCGTCGCGATGGCGCGGCATTTCAAAGGGACTCCCTACATTCTCCGCTTCATCGAGTTCATGGACGTCGGCAGCAGCAACGGATGGGAGATGAGCGGCGTCGTGCCGTCGGCCGAGGTCATCAGCCGCATCCACGCCGAGCTCCCCGTCGAGGAGATCGCGCCGAACTACAGCGGCGAGACCTCGTCGCGGTGGCGCTACGTCGACGGCGGCGGCGAGATCGGCGTCATCTCGAGCGTCACCCAATCGTTCTGCCACTCGTGCTCGCGCGCACGCGTCTCGACCGACGGCAAGCTCTTCACCTGCCTGTTCGCCACCGAGGGCCACGACCTGCGGGCACTCATGCGCGGCGGATGCTCCGACGACGAGCTCTCCGGTGCGATGGCCGCCATCTGGCGACAGCGCACCGACAACTACTCGGAGCGGCGCGGCTCCGCGACCGGCGGCCTCCGGGCATCCGGCAAGAAGCGAATCGAAATGTCGTACATCGGGGGCTGACGCCCGGTTTGTCAGGCGCCGCGAAATCCCTTGTGGAGCGGATGCCCCGAACCCAGCAACGCCCCTGCATCGATCGGATGCGGGGGCGCCGCTGTGTTGCTGGCGGTGCGGTGTACTACTTCGTCGTGGCCGTCGTCGTGAGCCAGGCGCCGGTGCCGACGTCGCTCACCGCCGCGATCCGCACTGTGTACTGGGTCTTGCGGAAGAGCCCGGTGACCTTCGTGCCCGTCTCCGTGCCGACGCCTTCGCCGAAGGTGCTCCAGTTCACACCGTCGACTGACGTCTCGATCAGATAGTCCGTGATCGCGAAGCCTCCGTCGGAGATCGGCGCCGTCCACGAGACCAGCAGGGACTTGCGGTTCGCTGTGATGACCGCGCCGCGGGGTACGGCGGGAGGCGGGAAGGTGCTCGCCCCGACCGGCCGGGAAAACTCGCCCAGTCCGGCGGCGGATGCCGCCTGCACACGCACATGGTACTCGGTGCCGGGGACGAGCATCCGGATCTGGGCGCCCGTCGTGGCCGTGACCGCGTCGTACACCTGCGTCCACTCCGGTGCACCGGGCACCCGGTACTCGAGGCGGTAGTCGGTGATCGGGTTGCTCCCGGTTTCGAGCGGTGCGTCCCAGACCACGTTGATCGTGGTGCCGTCCACAGGCGCCAGCATCACCTCGCCGGGGCTTCCGGGCACGACGACCTCGGGCTCGGGTGCCGGCTCGGGCGCCGGCTCGGGCGCCGGCTCGGGCGCCGGCTCGGGCGCCGGCTCGGGCGCCGGCTCGGCCGCCGGCTCGGGGTCCGTTCCCGGGTCGGTTCCCGGGTCCGTCCCCGGGTCGGTTCCCGGGTCCGTCCCCGGGTCCGGCTCAGGGGCACCGAGGGTGAGCCCGGCGAAGGGAGCCTTCACGACCGAGGTCGCGAGGTCAATCGTCGACTCCGCGTTGCCGAGCACGCTCCACAGCTCGACCTTCATCGAACCGTCGGCGAGGGCTCCCAAGTCGCCGACGACCTCGGCGATTCCGCGGTCCGCGGTGTAACGCTCATAGCCGGGCACCGGGTCCGTCGGGAAATAGTTATACGTCTCCATCCGGTCATAGGTGCCGTCACCGGTCAGGTCGTAGGAGACCCTGATCCGCGTTGCGTTTCCGACTCCAAGGGTGTCGACTCCGATGTCGAAAGCGGTGCGGCTGCCGGCGAACGTGCCGTTCAGATTCTCCGCCGTGAGGACGAGCCCCGCCGACGCGTCGCCAACAGCATCCATTCCGCTACGCGGTGCCAGCGTTGCCGTTGTTGCCGTGCCCGGTTCGGCGAGAAGTGACCCAGTGGCACCGAGGTAGAACGCGGTTGTGGTTGCTGCGGGAGTTCCCGGATCCGTCGGATCGGTCGGATCGGTCGGATCGGTCGGCACTACTGCTCCACTGGGCGCTCCACCGCCGCTCCAGACCTGGGCACCCGACGTCACCGTCTGTCCCACCGGTACATCGAGCACGGTGCCATCCGAGAACGCCACCGAGATCGGCGCCTGCGTGATGTTGCTCGCGACGTAGGTCCTGGCGCCGTTCTTGCTGAACACCGCGGCCATCGGGTCGTCGGCGTGGATGCTGGAATCGAGGGTTCCGAGGGTCGCGAGGTTCGCAACCCAGTGGTACGTGTGAGCGCGGCTCTCGCCTTCCTCCTCGGGGTACTCGCGGTCGTTGTCGAGCTTTGCAAGCGCCGCAGTGCCGTCTCCGAGTGCGAGGTACGACCAGAGGATGTCCTGCCAGACGTCGGGGTTGCCGCCGTTGACGGCGACCATCTCGTTGTAGTTCTCCACGACGTCGGTCGGGCGCAAACCCAGGTACAGGTGTCCGCCGGTGATCGGCAGGGTGTTGATGCCCTGGACCATCTCCGCTTGGGCGCTGAACCACGTGGAATACGTACCGCCGTCGCCCCAGATCATGCCCGCGGTGCTGTGCCCGAAGGCATCCGGCATCGCGCCCGACTCATCGAACCAGTACTGCTGGATCGCGGCGGTCTGCGTGGCGTAGAGGTAGATCCCCGCATCGCGCGTGGCGGTGTCGCCGGTGGCGGTGCCCCACTGGATGAGTCCGTTGGCGAAGTTCTGGCCCTCGGAGCTCGACTCCTGGTTGTTGCCGGCACCGAACGCGCCGTGACCGGATGCCCAGTCGTGGCCCGCATAGATGTCGAAGTCGCGCAGGTAGGGGTACCGGGTGTCGTTGCGGTCGAAGTTGTTCGCGTCCGCGATCAGTTCGTCGACCATGCCGCCGTACGCCGAGCCTGCCGCCCACTCCGGTTCGAAGCGCGCCAGCGTTGCGGCTGCGACGACGAAGTATCCGTAGTGGAAGTGGTGGTCGTTGAGCTCCCTGTCCGAGCCGTACGACCCCGGGAACCCGACGAGCGTGCCCCAGTTGGCGTTGTATGCGAACAGCTGCCCGGTCTCGCCGGGCGAGGCGGTGAACCAGTCGGTGAGTGTGGCCTTCATCTGGGCGAGTGCCGTGTCGCGCACCGCGGTGCGGTCGAGCTGGTCGGCGATTTCCACGATCCGGGCGGCGCGGCCCAGCGCCTTGCCTGTCCAGTAGGTGTCGTCGTTGTCGATGCTCATCGGGTCGACAGCGACCTGGTCGAGAAGCGCGTCCAGGCGGGCGTTGGCGTCACCCTCGCCTGTGGCGACGGCGGGGAGCTCCGGCAGCACGCCCGTGAACGGGGTGGACGTCGTGAACGACGTGGCGCCGACGAGCGTCGTCATGGCTCCGCGAGGGGAGACGTAGGTGCGGTCGAGGGTCGCGCCCGCCGACGGTCCGTCGCCGGTCACGCCGTCGAGGTAGACGCTCTGGTGCGGATACAGCGACAGCACGGTGCCGGAGTTGGTTCCCTCGAGCACCTCGGTCTCTGCCGTGTAGGTGGTCTCGACCATGCTCTCGGCCTCGTTGTAGACGAAGTCGGCGCGGGTTCCGGTGACCTTGGCGTACGCGTAGGGCGTGTAATCATCGGCGATCGCGGTGCGAGCAGCATCCGAGTCCGCGGGGGTCGTCGGCAGCGCGGCGACGGAGAGGTAGCCCTTGCCGTCAAGGGTGTTCCTGAGCGTGCTGCCGGCGACGGTCCATGCGGCACCGGTCGGAGCGAAGGCGACGTAGTCGGCGCCGCCCGAGCTGAAGCCGATACGCTCGGCGTCGTTGAGCCAGACGCGGAGGTCGGCACCAGCGGTGATGACGGCGTCGCCGCCGGTGATGTCGTACCAGCCGAACGGAAGGCCGTGGCCGATCGTCGCGGTCATCGACCGGGTGCCGTCGCTCCACGACGGGGTCACGGTCCAGTCGGTCCAGTCCGCGACCTCGACGACGGGGGCGGTGAGCCCGGCGACGCCGACGAGGACATCCTGCGCGTAGACGTAGTGGAACTCTCCGATGCCTCCGGGGGTGCCGCTCATGGTCGGTGTCGTGGTGTTCGACAGGCCCAGGCCAGCAGCCTGCGGAAGGTAGGAGAGGGGGTGGGCGTGCAGCGGCTCGCTGCCGACGCAGTTGTACTTTTTGAATAGGAGCGACGACCACCAGTCGTTGGTCGGGACGGCGCCGGCGGGGGCGGAGTCCGTGACGTAGGCGCGGGCATCCGTCGCGAGCGGCGCGCAGCCCTCGGGTGCCGGGCCGACGGCGTTGGTGGTGTAGCTGCCGGTTCCAACCGGAAGGGTTTCGGCGTGGGCGGCGCCGGTCGCGGTGAATCCGCCGAGCATGACGGCGGCGGCAGTGAGGACTGCAATACCGCGTGCTCGGGACCTGCTGGAGTCTCTACTCCCCCGGCATTCCGCTGGTCCGTGGGCGTGGTCATAGATAGTCATGTGCTTCCCCCTGGTCCCCGGTCCGCCTCGTTGCGAAACCGGAAAGCGCTCCTGCTCTACCCCCGCTGGCAAGTCATATGGGAGCGCTCTCATGCACCATATGACAACCTCCCAACAAAAGACAAGGACAATCGGAGAGCGCTTCCACAACCGTTACCTGCGGTCACTTCGTCGTCACGACGGTCACGCCCAGCTCGGAGGGGGAGAATGGGAGGTGGCAGGGGCACGAGTGGGAGTGAAATGACCAGAATCACGGCCAGGCGCAAGATCATTCGGGTGAAGTTGGGCGAATCGTCGGTGATGCGCGACGACGTGCTCGCCGTCGAGGAACCGCTCGAGATGCGCGTCAACGGGCGCTCCCTCGCGGTCACGATGCGCACGCCCGGCCACGACTTCGACCTCGCCGCCGGCTTCCTCGTCTCCGAGGGCATCATCACCACTGGCGAGCATTTTTTCACCGCGCGATACTGCGCCGGAGCGACCGCCGAAGGAGTCAACACCTACAACGTGCTCGATGTCACCCTCGCCCCGGGCGTCGCCGCTCCCGACCCCAGCCTAGAGCGGTCATTCCTCACGACCAGCTCGTGCGGGCTGTGTGGCAAGGCGAGCATCGACGCTGTGCGCACGAAGTCGGCGTTCTCGGTCGACGAGGACCCCCTCGTTGTGGATGCCGGACTCCTGAGCACCTTCCCCGACAAGCTGCGGGAGGCCCAGGCTGTCTTCGAGAAGACCGGCGGACTGCACGCGGCGGCACTGTTCGACGGGACCACCGGCGAGATGCTCGTCGCACGCGAGGACGTCGGTCGCCACAACGCGGTCGACAAGGTCATCGGCTGGGCCGTGAAGGAAAACCTGTTGCCACTCACCGGCACCGTACTCATGGTGTCGAGCCGGGCGAGCTTCGAACTTGCGCAGAAGGCGATGATGGCCGGCATCCCCGTGCTCGCCGCCGTATCGGCCCCCTCGTCGCTCGCCGCCGAGTTCGCGACCGAGGTGGGCATGACCCTCGTCGGATTCATGCGCGGTTCGTCGATGGTGCTCTACGCGGGCGACAAGCGCATCGCGCAGGACGCGCTGCAGCCCGTCGACTGAGCAGCGCGCTCTGGCGCGCGTGTCGAAATCCCGCGCTATTGCGCCTGCGTCTTCTCCTCCACAGGCCGTACTCCAGGAGGGTTGTCCACAGGCAATATCCCCGATCAGGGTGTGGTTTGGTGTCGGTTGGAATGTCGGTGGTGTCTGTCACTATGTGGGTATGTCCAAAGCAACCGATCCCCTCATTGACAGCGCTATTGCGTTCGCGTCGGTGTGGGCTGGTGCGCTCACCGGGTTCGGCGCCCGGGTCGGCGAACACCCGGATGCCCGGCCGCCCGATGCGCCCGGTGCGCGTGGAGCAGGATCCGGCGCAGCGGCTGCAGCCGTCTCGGTCGGTGCAGCCGGAGCATCGTTCGGACTCGTCTCGGTCGCTCCGTCCCAGCTGGATGTGGAGACCATGTCCGATGCGGGGCTGGTGCGGGCGATCCAGTCCGGCTACGACCTCAAACGACACGTCGATGCCCTGCTGGTGCGTGCGGCGGGGGAGCTGAGTGTGCGCTCGCGCCCCTCGCTCGGGCAGGGCGGCCTGGCGAAATCTTCCGGGCATACCTCTCCCGCCTCCCTGATCACGGAACTGGGTCGGGTGACTCTGGCCGAGGCCGGCAGAACAGTCCGGCTGGGTGAGGCGACCACCGCACCGGTGTCCCTGCTCGGGGAGCGCCTTCCCGCTCCGTTCCCGCTGGTCGCGGATGCGGTGAACAGCGGTGTGGTGCAGGTGGATGCGGCCCAGTCGATCATCACCTCCCTGACCCAGGCCGCCCCCCGCGCCCTGCCGGTACACCTGGTCGCGGCGGAGGAGGAACTGGTCACCTTCGCCGCCCACCATCCGGCGGACACGGTGCGGAAGCTGTCGATCTCCTGGCGGGACGCGCTCGATACGGATGGGATCGCACCGCGGGAGGAGGCACTGATCGCGGCCCGGTCGCTGCGCTGGAGCAAACAGGGCAACGGTTTGGAGCGGTGCACGATCGACCTCGACCCCCTCGGCGCCGGATATGTGCGCACCATGATCGACGCGATGGTCGGCGACGCCCTCCGCGCCGTCCGCTTCGACACCGACCCGACAGGACCTGCGGGGACCGCCGGCGGCCACGACCACGGCCACGGCATGGGCGATGAGGGTCTCGACCGGGACGCGTGCGGTGACCATCATGTCGAGCTCCCCGACCCGCGGACGATCCCTCGGATCGCCGCCGACGCTCTGATCGATGTGGCCCGGCACATGATGGGCTGCACCACCGCACCAGGACTCCTCCCACACACCACCCTGATCATCCGGATGACGCTGGAACAACTCCACTCCGGCCTCGGCGCAGCACACCTCGACGGGGTCGAGGACCCCATCACGGCTGGTGCCGCCCGCAGGCTTGCCGCGGACGCGGAACTGATCCCCGCAGTCCTCGGCGGGAACAGCCAAATCCTCGACCTCGGCACCGGGAGACGACTATTCACCCGCGCCCAACGGATCGCATTCGCCGAACGCGACGGCGGCTGCGCCATCACCGGCTGCGGCAGACCACCCTCCTACACCGAAGCCCACCACATCCACTGGTGGTCCCACGGAGGCACAACAAACCTCAACAACGGCATCCTGTTATGCACCGGACACCACCACATCATCCACAAAGGATGGACCGTGCAGGTCACCGACAACACCCCCTGGTTCACCCCACCCACACACATCGACCCCACCCGCACACCCAAACGCGGCGGAAAACTCCCCACACCAGCACTGCCATGACCACCAGCACTGCCATGACCACCAGCACTGCCATGACCACAGGCCGGGCACGGCCAGGTTTCGCCACAGTCGCTACGCGACCTGCCCAACTCGCCGAAACAACTACGCGACCTCAACTAGCCGAAGGCTGGCAACCAACGAAGTCCGCGAGCCGACGCACGCGGCCGGACCAGCGCATCCATCCCTGCCGTCTTTTCTCCCACAACGACGGGCGCAACCCGCGCTCCTAGCCGACCATCCGCCGGCTGCGGACGGGTTTCGACACGGTCGCTATGCGACCTGCTCAACCAGCAGAAACCGCTAAGCGACCTACACAATCTGCGGGCGCTACGCCGCCTTCTCCTCGTGCGCCACGAATCGCACCGCCATGGCCTTGTAGCCGGGCGTGTTCGACTCGCGCGCCACGAGCTCGCGGTGCATGAGCGCGTTCGCTTCCGGGAAGTACGCTGCGACGCATCCGCGAGGCGTCGGATAGGCCACAAGCCTGAACTTGTCGGCCCGCCGCTCCGACCCCTGGAACGTGCTGATGACGTCGACCATGTCGCCATCCGCGAATCCCATGTCGACCGCGTCATCCTTGTTGATCAGGATCACGCGACGTCCTCCGGAGATGCCACGGTAGCGGTCATCCAGCCCGTAGAACGTGGTGTTGTACTGGTCGTGGCTGCGCATGGTCTGCAGGATGAGGTGGCCAGCCGGTGGGGTCAGGTACTCCAGCGGGCTCACGGTAAACCGTGCCAGCCCAATGTCGGTCGCGAAGCTACGGGTGTCGCGCGGCGGGTTCGGCAGCACAAAGCCGTTCTTCGTCTTGAGCCGCTTGTTGAAGTCCTCGAACCCGGGCAGCACTCGCGCGATGTGGTCGCGGATGACGTCGTAATCCTCGGCCATGCCCTTCCAGTTGACCGGGTGGTCGTCACCAAGCGTGGCCCTGGCCATCCGGGCGACGATCACGGGCTCGGCGAGCAGGTGATCTGAGACCGGCGTGAGCCGACCCTGTGTCGTGCGCACAACCGACATCGAGTCCTCGACCGAGAGAACCTGGCGCCCACCCGGATGCTTGTCGTCGGTGTCGGTGCGGCCGAGCGTCGGCAGGATGAGCGAGGTGCGTCCGTGCATGACGTGCGACCGGTTCGGCTTCGTGGACACCGAGACGGTCAGGCCCACACGCTGCATCGCTCCCTCGAGCGCCACGGTGTCTGAGCACGCGAGGGCAAAGTTGCCGCCCATCGAGACGAAGACGTCAACCTCGTCGTTCTCGAACGCCTCGACGGTGTCGACCGAGTCGAGGCCGTGCTCGCGCGGCGACGTGATGCCGAACTCCTTGTCGAGAGCATCGAGCATCCACTCCTTCGGCTTCTCCCAGACACCCATCGTGCGGTCGCCCTGCACGTTGGAGTGCCCGCGTACGGGGCAGGCCCCCGCGCCCGGCTTGCCGAAGTTGCCCTGCAGTAGGAGCAGGTTGATGATCTCCTTGAGCGTGTTGACCGAGTGCGGCTGCTGGGTGAGACCCAGCGCCCAGCAGATGATGGTCGCCTTCGACGTGACCATCATCTGGGCGACCTTCGCGATCTCGAGCCTGGAGAGGCCGGTGGCCGCCTCGGTCTCGTCCCAGTCGATGGTCTTCCGGGCGGCGCGGTAGGCGTCGATGCCGTCGGTGTTCGCGGCGACGAACTCGTGGTCGACAACGGAGCCGGGAACGCGCTCCTCCTCCTCGAGCAGCAGATGGCCGAGGGCCTGGAACAGCGCGAGGTCGGCCCCGACCTTGATCTGCAGAAACTCATCGGCGAGGTTCGTGCCGTTTCCGAGCACTCCTGAAGCGGTCTGCGGGTCCTTGAAGTTGAACAGGCCAGCCTCGGGCAGCGGATTGACGGCGACGATCTTGCCGCCGTTGTCTTTGCATTCGGCGAGAGCAGACAGCATCCGCGGATGATTCGTGCCCGGGTTCTGCCCGATGACGAAGATCAATTCCGCCTGGTGAATATCCTCTAGAGAAACGGTGCCCTTGCCGATGCCGATGGTCGGGTTGAGCGCCGAGCCCGAGGACTCGTGGCACATATTCGAGCAGTCGGGCAGGTTGTTGGTGCCGATCGACCGGGCGAACAGCTGGTACATGAACGCGGCCTCATTGGCGGTGCGCCCTGAGGTGTAGAAGACGGTGCGCTCCGGCACGGTGGCGCGGATGGACTCGCCGATGAGCTCGAACGCGTCGTCCCAGGAGATCTGCGAATAATGGGTGTCGCCCGGGCGGATGACGACGGGGTGGGTGATGCGGCCCTGGTTGCCGAGCCAATACTCGGTCTTCTCAGCCAGCTCGGCGATCGAGTGCTTCGCCCAGAATTCGGGCGTGACAGTGCGCAGCGTCGCCTCCTCGGCGACGGCCTTCGCTCCGTTCTCGCAAAACTCCGCGGTCTTGCGGTGTCCCTGCGACTCGGGCCAGGCGCATCCGGGACAGTCGGTGCCATCGCGTTGGTTCAGCCGCAGCAATGAGCGGGCGGTGCGCACCACTCCCGCCTGGGCGACGCCGCGATCGAGGGCGACGAGCACCGCTTCCACGCCTGCTGCGGACTTTTTGGGCTTCTTGATGGTGAGGTTGTCTTCGTTGATGTCCTCGACCGGTGCTCCACGTGTCATAGGCCCATCTTGCCCCGAAATATGCGAAGTAATCGACCGAAAATGCAAATGCATGTTTCTTGATGGGAAAGAAGAAGCTACTGTGGCAAACGCGGCCGATCGGCCGACGGGGGACCCCAGATGCCCAGCAGTGGCGGATGCGCCGCTGCCGTTTGGCGTGCCGCGTTCGTCTCAATGAGGAGATACACACTATGAGTTGGCTTGACCGCGACCACACCATCGCCCCTCCGGGTTTCAACCGCTGGCTCATTCCCCCTGCCGCCCTCGCGGTGCACCTGTCCATCGGCCAGGCCTACGCGACGAGCGTGTACAAGACCGCCCTCGTGGAGCACTTCGACGTGAGCCTGACGCAGATCGGGTTCATCTTCTCGATCGCGATCGTGATGCTGGGCCTCTCCGCCGCCGTCATGGGCACCTGGGTCGACCGCAGCGGTCCCCGCAAGGCGATGTTCGTCGCGGGCCTGTTCTGGTCGAGCGGGTTCCTCATCGGCTCGATGGGCATCTTCTCCAGCCAGCTCTGGCTCGTCTACCTCGGCTACGGCGTCATCGGCGGCATCGGCCTCGGAATCGGGTACATCTCCCCCGTGTCGACGCTGATCAAGTGGTTCCCCGACCGCCCGGGGCTGGCCACCGGCATGGCGATCATGGGCTTCGGCGGTGGCGCGCTCATCGCGAGCCCCGTTTCCACGGCGCTCATGGCGTTCTACGACCCCAACTCGGGAGTCGAGGGCTGGGTCGCGAGTGGCGACGCGGTCGCCAAGCTGTTCCTCACGCTCGCCGTCATCTACCTCGCGTACATGATGTTGGGTGCATTCACCATCAAGGTGCCCGCCGCGGACTGGAAGCCGGCCGGCTTCGACGCCAGCAAGGTCAAGGTCAAGTCGCTCGTAACGAACAACAACGTCTCCGCCGCGAACTCGATCAAGACCAAGCAGTTCTGGCTCGTCTGGATCGTGCTGTTCTGCAACGTGACAGCCGGAATCGGCATCCTCGAGCAGGCCGCCCCGATGATCCAGGACTTCTTCCGCCAGCCCGACGGAACGTCGCTCGTGACCGCCGTCGTCGCGGGTGGCTTCGTGGGCCTGCTGTCGATCGCCAACATGGGTGGCCGGTTCGTCTGGTCGTCCACGTCGGACGTGACCGGCCGCAAGCGCATTTACATGGTGTACCTGGGTGTCGGAACCGTCGCCTACGTGTTGCTCGCGCTGCTCGGCTCCAGCACGACGGCACTCTACGTCGTGCTCGCGTTCATCATCATCTCGTTCTACGGCGGCGGATTCGCGACCGTGCCGGCCTACCTGCGCGACCTGTTCGGCACCTTCCAGGTGGGCGCCATCCACGGCCGCCTGCTCACCGCGTGGTCGGCTGCCGGCATCGCGGGACCGCTTATCGTCAACGGATTCCTGGACGCCCAGGGGACGCCCGGTGAACTGACCGCCCAGGCCTACCAGCCGGCGCTGCTCACCATGGCGGCACTGCTCGTGGTCGGCTTCATCGCCAACCTCATGGTCAAGCCGGTGTCTGACCGCTTCCACGAATCCGTCGTTGTCCGCCCCGAAGACCTCGAGCTCGCAGGAGACAGAAAATGACCAAGGCACGAATCGCGATCGTCTGGGCGCTTGTCGGCGTTCCGCTGGCCTATGGGATCTTCATGACCCTGACGAGGGTTACCGCGCTGTTCGGCGGCTAGATCCCACCATTCGACCCGAAGGCGGCCAGCTTCTGCTGGCCGCCTTCGTCGTTGTCGGGCAGCTGTGGTGCGCTATGAACTCGCCGCGGCGGGGCCGAGCGTCGCGCCGGAGGCCTCCCCTGCCGCAGCTCCCTTGAGCTCCACGAAGATCGTGTGGGTGACGGTATCGCCAATGTTCTCGCCGAAGTGCCGCTGCGCGGGAAGCCACACCGCCTGCCCGGCGGCCAATGCCACCTCGCGCTCCTGATCGCCGCTCGCGAGCCTGCGCCGGAAGTCGGACAGCGTGATCATGACGCTGTTCGGATGGTCGTGCGGTGTCGTCGTGGTGCCCGGTTCGTCGGTGTAGTCGAGCACGCGAACGAACTCATTCTCGAACACGATGCGGTAGTGGAGCGGATTCGTCTCAACGGGATCGTCGGTGATCATGGGCAGAGACTACGCCGTGCCTCCACGCCGGGTCAGGGCTATTCACCGGGGTTGTGCCGGATACCCCCTTCGGCGGCCACGAGTTGCCGTGCGGCCGGCGCCGTCTGCTCGCCGAATCGCCGCAGGGTCGCGCCCAGCATTCGCCGCCGCGTCGTCGATGCGCGCGTTGCCCGTCGTGATCGCGGAGAGCGAGCGAGCGGGCCCATCGACGGCAGCCATCCGTCGGCCAGGGTTCCGACGATCCGCAGCATCCGCGGCCCGTAGGCACCGAGCCAGACGGGAATCGGATGCGCGGGCGCCGGGGGTGCGGCGCTCGCCTCCCATCGCGACGACGGCGTCCCAGAAGGCCCCCGCGCCGAGAGCCAGCGCGAACCGTCCGGCGCTGAGCAGGTCCAGGGATGCCGCGGCCCGAGCCAGCACGGCTGGCGGACGAAGTGGCAGGTTGTGCACGCTCGCGGAGATCTGGATGCGATCGGTGCGCGCCGCGACGAACGACATGAGCGTCCACGCGTGGAGAAACGCCGACTGGTACGGGTCATCCTGAAAACACACAAGGTCGAGCCCGGCCGTCTCGCTCGCCACGGCGAGCGCGACGACTCCGAGAGGGTCGGCGGCAGCTGGCGTGATGAACGATCCGAACTGGAGCGGGGCGCCATAGTCGTTCACCTGACGCAGGACATTCTGCGACACGCCGCGCCGCGACGCCAGCAACAGCGGCGTGTCACCCGAACTTCCTGCGGTGGAGAACCTCTGCACGCTGGTGCTCGGAAACCAGACACGAGTTGGCCGCGGCAGCTGATAACGAACCAAATGAACCGCTGCGGTTGCGGTGGATGCTCATAACTGTTAGCCCTGATGGAGAGCTTTACAACGTGGTGAGAGGCAGGATGGACCGATGACTCGCGAGAATGAGAACCCCGGAACAGAAGACACCGTGAACGAGGCCGACGAGAGCGAGATCGAGGTCGGTCCTTCGAAGTCGTGGGCCGCAGGCGTCCCCGGCGTCTACCACTCGTTGAAGCCAGCGGTCGAGCAGATGGGCGTCACCCGCACGGCGAAGACCCTCCTCGCACTCAACCAGAAGGACGGCTTCGACTGCCCGAGCTGTGCCTGGCCCGATCCCGACCACCGCAAGACCTTCGAGTTCTGCGAGAACGGCGCGAAGGCCGTGACCTGGGAGGCCACCCCCGTCGTCATCGGCTCCGACTTCTGGGCGGAGCATCCGATCTCCGACCTGCTGACCCGTAGCGAGTACTGGTTGGGAATGCAGGGTCGGCTGACTGAGCCGGTCTACAAGAGCGCCAGCGACGACCAGTACCACCCGGTCAGCTGGGAGCGGGCCTTCCGGATCATCGCCGACAAACTCAACTCGCTCGACTCGCCCAACGAGGCGGCGTTCTACACGAGCGGACGCACCTCGAACGAGGCCGCCTTCGCCTACCAACTGTTCGTGCGCGCCTTCGGCACCAACAACCTGCCCGATTGCTCAAACATGTGCCACGAGTCCTCCGGCTGGGCGATGGGGCAGACCATCGGCGTCGGCAAGGCCACCATCACCTACGACGACTTCGGCAAGGCCGACCTGATCATCGTGATGGGGCAGAACCCGGGCACGAACCACCCGCGCATGCTCACCGCGCTCGAGGAGGCGAAGGACAACGGGGCGCAGATCGTCGCCGTCAACCCGATGCAGGAGGCCGGGCTGCAGCGCTACAAGAACCCGCAGCGGGTCAAGGGCATCATCGGCCGCGGCACCAAGCTCGCGGACCAGTTCCTCAAGATCCGGCTCGGCGGCGACATGGCGCTGCTGCAGGCGCTGTCGAAGCGGGTGCTGGATGCCGAGGCCAAGGCCCCCGGAACCGTGCTCGACCACGACTTCCTCGAGCGCCACTGCCAGGGCCTCGACGCCCTCCGGGACCACCTCGCCCGGCTCGACGACACCGCGGTGCTCGAGGCGACCGGTCTGCGGGCATCCGAGATCGACGAGCTCGCCGACCGCTACCTGCGGGCCGACCGGGTCATCATCACCTGGGCGATGGGACTGACCCAGCAGAAGAAGGCCGTGCCGACGATCAAGGAGATCATCAACCTGCTGCTGCTGCGCGGCAACATCGGCAAGCCCGGCGCCGGTGCCTCGCCGATCCGCGGCCACAGCAACGTGCAGGGCGACCGCACCATGGGCATCTGGGAACAGATGCCGCCCGCCTTCCTCGACGCGATCGAGCGGGAGTTCGGGTTCGGCCCGCCGCGCGAGCACGGGCTCGACGCGGTGCAGACGATCAAGGGGATGCGGGACGGGGCGATCAAGGTGTTCCTCGCCGTCGGCGGCAACCTCGTGGCCGCGATCTCCGACACGACCGCCGCCGAGGCCGCGTTCAGCGCCGCCGAGATGACCGTGCAGATCTCGACCAAACTCAACCGCTCGCACGCTGTGGTCGGCCGGGAGGCGCTCATCCTTCCCACGATGGGCCGCACGGAGATCGACCGGCAGGCTTCGGGCGAGCAGTTCGTCTCGGTCGAGGACACGGTCTGCGCCGTGCATCCGTCGTGGGGAAAGGTCGAGCCGGTCTCGCCAACGCTCCTCTCCGAGGTCGCGATCATCAGCCGGCTCGCCAGCGCCACCCTCGGCGACAGGGTCGCCGTCGACTGGGCCGGGTTTGAGCGCGACTACAACCTGATCCGCGACCACCTCTCGCGGGTCGTCGACGGATGCGACGGGTACAACGAGAAAATCCGCCGCGAGGGTGGGTTCGTGCTACCGAACGGGCCACGCGACTCGCGCACCTTCCACACCCCCACCGGCAAGGCGATGCTGACCGTGAACGATCTCGAAAGCATCGAGCGTCCGGCCGGCACGCTGATCCTGCAGACACTGCGCTCGCACGACCAGTTCAACACCACGATCTACGGGCACAACGACCGCTACCGCGGGGTCAAGGGCGGCCGTCACGTGGTCTTCGTGAGCCCGGAGGACCTCGCCGAACTCGGCCTTGCCGACGGCCAGCGCGTCGATGTGCACACGGTCTCGAACGATGGCGTCGACCGTGTGCTCCGCGGCTTCCGCGTCGTCTCGTACGAAACGGCACGGGGATGCGCGGCGGCCTACTACCCCGAGGCGAACGTGCTCGTGCCGCTAGACCACGTCGCCGAGGGCAGCAACACGCCCGTGTCCAAGGCGGTGATCGTGCGGCTCGATCCGGTGTCGGCCGATCGTGACGAGATCGCGGAGGACGTCTTCTCCGCCTCAGGGAGCTGAGGGACGAGCTGATTAACGCCGACCGGCGCCGCGGCTCACTGCGCGGTGTCGGTCCAGCCGCTGCCCGCGCGCCCTCCCTCGGCGCCGGCCTCCGCGAGCTGCGCGGCGACGGAGGCGGCGGAGGCGACCGCCTCGTTGGGGGTCTTCTCTCCCGTCTGGGCCGCGAGCGCCGCCGCATATCCGACGTAGAACGTGGTGATCGGCCCGGCGGAGCCGGTCACGGCGTGCGCAGACCTCTCGGCGATCTCGAGCAACTCCCGGGGCGCGACGTCGAGGTCGAGAATCTGCAGCGCCTGGGCGAGCCGGCGGCCCCACTCGATCAACTCGTGCTCGTCATGGTTCTCGGTCATTGCAGCTCCTTCGATCTCGGTGCCCGCCAGGTGGTGGGCGTCGCTGTTCAAGGGATACCACCGGCGGGCGCGCAACGCCACCTGGTGGGGCGAGCGGAGCAGGTCAGGCGTAGGTACGCAGCAGCCGCCACTGCTGCCGGTAGTCGTCGCGCAGCACGTCGAACATGAGCGTCTCGTGACCGGATTCGTCGCTGGTGCCCTGAAAGCGCCAGCCGACGCCGTGCCGCGGCGGGTGAGTGACGAAACCGAGTACCTCCTCCGGAGTGGGGCCGAACGGAGTCGGGGTGTCGCTCACCCTGAATCGTTGACCTCGCCAGACGAGTCGCTCCGGAACGCCGTCTGGCGAGAGCCAGATCGCGACCGCTTCCTCGACCATCGTCATCGTCTGCCTCCTCGTCGCGCATTCGAACCTATGTTCGAATATCAACTGTAAGGGGTATCAGGGCGACACGCCAGAGCGACGAGGGTCAATCCTCGTCGGGAGTGGAGTCCGGACGGGATGCCGTCAGCTCGGTCAGCCGCTCGCGGGCGCTCTGCTCGACCTCCGACGGCACTTCTTCCTGGTCGAGGATCTCCCCGTCGTAGGAATCCAGTTCCTCATCGACAAGCTCCGCGACCTGTCTGCGAGGCACGGTGGGGAACTGTTCGAGCAGTCTCTCGAGCACCTGTTCCATTGACTGGTCGTCGTCTGAATCATCCACGAGTCGAGTCTGTTCGCTGAGCGACGACCCCGTCAACACCGTGCGGCGCGGCGCGGGGGCAGATGCCGTGTCAGGCGACGTCGGGGCGGCTGGCCTCGCTACCCTTCGCAGGGCCAGGGCCGCGCAGCTCGAGCAGTTCGATCAGGATCGCACCGAGGTCGGTGAGGGCGGCGACCTCGTCGTCGCTCCACTCGTGCGGCTTCGCGTCGATCGCGCAGAGGGACCCGACCGCCTCGCCGGAACTCGTGATCAGGGGAACACCCGCATAGGCCGCGACATCCATCTCACTCACGGCGAGGTTGTGCCTGACGAGCGGATGCTCCGCCGCGTCGTTGATCACGACCGGCTGTCTGAAGGTCACGGTGAACTGGCAGAACGAGTGCGAGAGCGGGGTCTGCCGCATGGTCGCCCACGGTTCACGCAGCCCCACCTGGCTCGTGAAGAACTGCCGCTCATCGTCCACTAAGGAGATGAGCGCGACCGGCACATCGAGAATGTGTGCGACGAGCCGGGTGAAGCGGTCATAGGTCTCCTCGGCCGGGGTGTCGAGCACGCCGAGGTCCCGCAGTGCGTCGAGCCGGGGCTGATGCGCGAGGAGAGCGGGCGGTGCGGCCTCGAGCGCCCCGGGCGACATCACGTGGTCGGAGACAGCCGCAAGCAAATCGGGCGTCACGATCGGCTTGTTCAGCACGGCACGGGTTCCCATGCGCATCGCCTCACCGGCCAGGAGTTGGCTGTCGGCGAGCGCGACGGTGGGAATCATCGCGGTGTCCGGAAAGAGACTGAGCCGCGAGAGCAGCATCAACCCACCGGGGAGCGTCAGGTCGACGAGCACGAGGTCGGGAGCCTCCCGACGCGCCAGGGGCAGCGCCGTGATGGTGTCGTCCGACGGGATCACCCGGTATCCGCCCTGCACGAGCGTCTCGGAGAGGACGAGCGCCTCGACGGGGTCGCTCGCGACGAGAAGGATCTTGGCAGCCATCCCCCCAGAGTAGGCCGGGTTCGTCACGAGGCTGCGGGTGACTGCACGGCGCGCGCCACGGCATCCTGAACTCGCGGGTCGGCGACGATCCGAAAGTGCCCCGCGACGTCAAGGCGGATGTTGGTGGCTCCCGGCAGCTCGCTGCCCGCGGGAATGTGCGGGTCGAAGCTCCCGAAGACCGAGGTTATGCGGGAGTTCACCTCGCGGTTGCCCGCGAGCATCTGAGTCGTTGCATCCCGTGGCGAGAACGCCCGAAGGCTCGGAACGAGCATCAGGCGCGCATAGACCGACCCGGAGAACGGGGTGGCGATCGCGACCATGCGATTCACCCGGCCCTCCGGATCGCTTCGGAGCATGAGGTACTTGCCGATGAGGCCGCCCTTGCTGTGGGCGAGGATCGTGACGTCGCGCAGGTCGTGCTCGCGCAGGTAGTCCGCGACGATCGGGGCACTCGCCACGACGCTCCGCGCGTTGCGGCCGAGCCCCTCGACAACGTGCACCGGATGCCCGGCCTGGCTCAGCCGGTCCGCGAGGGGTCGAAGAAACTGCCAGGTCTCGTAGATTCCCGGAAGAATGAGGATTGGAGGCTTCGCGGCATCCGCTCGGAGGTACTCGCCCGGGTCAGCGCGGAACAGCACGTACCGCACCTGCCAGTACGACACGTAGAGGTAGTCGAGGACCCAGAACCAGCCCTTGGCCAGAATGCCCCTCACGCGCCGCGCCCGACCGGGGCGGCCAGGAAGGCGAGAATCTGGGCCGCCACCTCGTCCGGCGCGCTGTGCTGCACGACGTGCGGCTGTCCCTCGACCTCGGCGAATCGACCGTCGCGGGCGCGCCCGGCGAGCTCGCGACACCACGGGCCGCGTGCAATCGGATCGCGGGAGCCGCGGAGCACGAGTACCGGCTGCTCGACTAGCCGGATCCGGTTCTCGATCGGGTAGTCCAGCATCGCCGGGAGGGACGCGAAATACCAGCGCGGACCGCAACGCCAGTAATCGGAGAACACGATCGCGTTGGCCGACGGAGACTCGAGCAGCGAGTCGGCCGCGAGCCCAAGCGCCTGGTGCACGGTGCTCCGCCGTTCGGGATCGACGACCGGGCTGACCAGCACCACGTGCGAGACGAGAGCCGGGCGGCGCACCGCGAGCTCGACCGCGAACTGTGCCCCCATCGAGTGGCCGAGCAGCACACACGACGAGATGCCGGCCATGTCGAGGGCGTGCCCGATCAGGGCGGCAAAGGTCTCCACGGTGAGCGGATGCGCGGGCGTCGCGTTCGCCCCCGACCCCGGTAGGTCAATCGAGCACACCCGCCCGTGCGGGGCGAGCACAGCGGCAAGGCGCCGCAGATAGCGGTGGGACATCCCGATGCCGTGAACGAGTACGAAGGTCGGCCGGCCCGGCGCTACCGGGGTGCCCGCGAAGTGCAGGCGGCACTCGAGCCCGCCCTGGCGGACTATCAACGGTGGGGACAATGGGACGACCATCGATTAAGGATACGCGAGCCCCCTTGACACATCAGGCCGTGGGCGCGATACTTCGAGCGAAAGTCAAGGCAACCTGGCCTCGGTGGCCTCGGTGACGTTATTGTCGCCGCACTGGATCGGGGCGAGAATGTCCTGTGATTCCGGACCCAACCCGGGGGGCCGGCAGAGTAAGGATGTACGACAATGGCGATGTTGATCTACGGCCCGAGCAGCACTGAAATCCCCGTCGAGGACCGCGCGCTGTCACACCTCAAGGCCGTGATGCTCGCGAAGCTCCGGCGCAATGAAAGCTTCGCGTTCACCTGGGAGGACGAGTCCGGGGCACGCTCGACGGTGTGGATCCACCCCGCGATCCCGCTGCAGTTCAAGCACGACGGGGGCCAGCCGCCCGGGCTCAACAAGGTCTGGATCGACCACCTGATGCAGTCCGCAAACACGACGGCGGGGCTCAGGCTCGTTCCAGAGCCGCCCAATGAGGGCGCGGTTCTCACCGGCGGATAGGCCCCACCGACCGATCGGGATGACTGCCCGGCGGCTGGCTCAGGCCTGTGCGCCGGGGTCAGGGTCGATCGCTGCCGCTGGGACGGCAGCTTCCGGAGGTGCGGCCGAGGCTGCAGCGGCGGGCGACAGGCCCAGCGCCGCCAAGATGCGCGTGTGGCCGTCGCCGCCCGCCGTGACGGCCGCGACGTTCGCCTCGGTGAGGGCGCGCACGATCTCGTCGCGCTGGATGCGAACACCGCGCGGCGCGTCGATTCCGATGCGCACACCGTCGCCGCGCGTCTCAAGGATCGTGATCGTGATGTCGTCGCCGATCAGCACGCTTTCCCCGGGTTTGCGCGTGAGAACCAGCATGGGCTCAGCCTACCGAAGCACCGTCGACCCAGCCCACGGGCAGGCCGAGGGTCTCGGTCGACTCGGGGGTGAGGGTCTGGTGCCGGCCGAGCACCGCAAGCGCGTCGAGCGGCACGATCTCGGCCATCGCCTGCACCCACGCCGCAGTGTCCTCCGTCTTGCGGCTCGCATCGACGACGGCCCAGACCTGGTCGGCGCCGATCGCCCGCACGAGATCAGCGGTGGCGATCGCGGCATCATCCTGCGCCGGGCCGAGGCCGAGCGCGACCAGGGTCCCGTGCTCCCTCCGCACCCCGACCGCGCGCGCCTCGGTCGCCCCACGGCGATCCTCGATCCTCGATGATCCCGGCGCAAGCACGCCCCCGGCCACGGAGACGGCCGCGCCGACGGGTGCCGCCATCGCGCGGGCGACGCGCAACGGATCGCGCCACACCCCGATGAGCAGCACGAGGTCGCCGGCACCGGTCAGCAGCCGAGGCGCCGGGCCCCGCGACGGTGGTGGTCCGCTGAAGTCGAGGGAGCCCATCAGCTCGTCGAACAGCGCGGAACTCGTCGATACGGACTCAGCGGCGACGGGCATCCGCTCCAGGTGGACGAGCGCCTCCTGCCGGTCGGCGTCATCGAGAAGCGCGGCGATTCCGACCCTCGCGGGCATGTCGAGCAGGTGAACGCCGTCGCGCGGGGCATCCGGGATCGACACGGTCACCTCGAAGTGGTGCCGCGCGAGGAAGCCCCGGATGCCGCCGACAGTGACCTTCTCTGCCGCGATAATCTCGGCGTAGGGCCCGCACTCCGCCTTGACCCGGGCGCCGAGCTCCTCGAGGCTCGAGCCCTCAAGGTGCAATCGTCGCGGCGGCACGGATCACCCCCACGGTCTCGATGTCCATGTTCGCTGCGGTGACCTCCTGGTAGGAGAGCACTGGCACCCCGCCGGGCTGCGGCGAGAGCAACCGGCGGATAGCGGGCCGAACGGCCGGCGCGCACACGAGAACCGCGGACCGACCGCTCGCCTCCACGGCCTGCATGGTCTGGCTGAGTGAGCTCATGAGCTGTTCGATGCGTGACTGGTCGAACAGAATCTGAGTGCCGAGCTCCGACGGCCTCATCGCCTCGAGCATCGACTGCTCGACCCCGGGGTCGATCATGATCACGCGGAGCACAGGCCCGTCGAGGTAGCGCTGCGCGATCGCGGGCCCCAGACTGAGGCGGGCCGCCTCCACGAGTCCCTCCGGGTCGCTTGACACTTTCGCCCGCAGGGCGAGGGCCTCGTAGATACGGGGTAGGTCGTTGATGGCGACCTGCTCGGCGAGCAGTGCCTGCAGCACACGCTGCACCTCCGCGAGCGAGAGCAGCCCCGGCACGAGCTCGTCGACGGCGGCCGGGTTCACCTGCTTGACCCCCTCTGTGAGGATGCGCACGTCTTCCCTCGTGAGCAGCCTGCCCGCGTTGGCCGTGATGACCGACGACAGGTGCGTGACGACGACCGAGACCCTGTCGATCACCGTCGCGCCGGCCATCTCGGCGCTGTGCCGCATCTCGCTCGGCGTCCACTTGCCGCTGAGGCCGAAGACGGGCTCGATCGTCGCGACGCCCGGGAGACTATCGAGCGCGTCGCCGAGCGCGAGCACCTTGCCTGACGGCGCGATGCAGCGGCCGACCTCGACACCGCCGATTCGGATCGCGTAGGTCGACGTCGGCAGGTCGATGCTGTCGCGGGTGCGCACGGGCGGGACGACTATGCCGAGCTCCATCGCGACCTTGCGGCGCAGTGAACGCACCCGCCCCAGGAGGTCGTCGGACGCCCCGGAGACGAGGTCGACGAGGTCGGGTGCGAGCAGAATCTCGAGAGCGTGCACGCGCATCTGCTCGATGAGCTGCTCGGTCGTCTCGGTCTGCGGGCCCGGGATGTCGGCCGACGCTGCGACCTCGATCGCCTCCCGCGATGCCTCCGCCGCCCTGATTCGCTGGGAGGCAAGAATCAGCAGCGCCCCCACGACGATGAACGGAATCTTCGGCATCCCGGGGATCAGCGCCATGACGATCGCCGCGCACCCGGCGATCATGAGCGCGGTTCGCGACTGGGTCAGCTGTGCCGACGCCGTCGACCCCATGTCGGAGTCGACGTTCGAGCGCGTCACGATCATTCCCGTCGAGACCGCCATGAGCAGCGCGGGAATCTGGGTGACGAGGCCGTCGCCGATCGTGAGGAGCGTGTAGGTGCTCACCGCCTCATCGATCGGCATCCCGCGCTGCAGCATGCCGATCGCGATGCCTCCGACGATGTTGATGATCACGATCACGATTCCGGCAATCGCGTCGCCCTTCACGAACTTCGAGGCGCCGTCCATGGCCCCATAGAAATCCGCCTCGGCCGAGACCTCCGCGCGGCGTTCGCGTGCCTGAACGTCGGTGATGAGACCCGCGTTGAGATCGGCGTCGATAGCCATCTGCTTGCCGGGCATCGCGTCGAGGGTGAAGCGCGCTCCCACCTCGGCGACGCGCTCCGCTCCCTTCGTCACAACGACGAACTGGATGACCACGAGGATGAGGAACACCACGGCGCCGATCACGAGCGAGCCGCCGACGGCGACCTCGCCGAATGCCTCGATCACCTGGCCCGCGTAGCCGTCGCCGAGCACGAGCCGGGTCGACGCCACGTTCAGGCCCAGGCGGAAGAGCGTCGCGACGAGCAGCAGCGACGGGAACACCGAGAAGTCCAGCGGCTTCTTCACGAACATGCTCGTCAGCAGCACGACGAGCGCGAAGAGGATGTTGATGATGATGAGAATATCGAGCAGCCAGGCGGGGATCGGCACCACCAGCAGCATGATGATCCCGACGACCGAGACGGGCACGGCGAGCTTCGTTATCGACTTCAGCACGTCAGTTTCCTCCGGGAACAGTCGAGTCGGTGGCCATGGTGTGAACGCCGGCGGCGGTGCCGCGCGTTTTCAACGCCATGACGAAGGCGAGCACCCGCGCGACCGCGGAATAGAGCTCGAAGGGGATCTCCTGCCCGAGCTCGCACGAGGCGTGCAGGGCTCGGGTGAGCGGGACGTCGCGCACGACGGGTACACGGTCGGTCTCGGCCTGTTCGCGGATGCGCGCGGCGATGATGCCAGCGCCCTTGGCGACCACGCGGGGGGCCGACTTGCCCGCCTCGTACTGCAGGGCAATCGCGAAGTGCGTGGGGTTGACCAGCACGACGTCGGAGGTCGCCACGGCGGCGATCATGCGGTTGCGGCTCATGGCGAGCTGGCGGGACCGTCGCTGCGAGCGGACGAGCGGGTCACCCTCCGAGCTTTTGTGCTCGTCCTTGACCTCCTTCTTCGTCATGCGCGTCTTCTTGCGGTTTCGACGCAGCACGACGATGGCGTCGGCGATCGCGAGCACGACACCGGCGAGCACGGCCGACCGCAGGAGTGATTCGCTGCCTGCGGTCGCGGCGGCAACGAGCGCCGACACCGAGAGACCGCCCGCGCTCGTGAGCACGGGCATCAGGCCCTGCACCACGATGTAGAGCACGAACCCGACGACGGCGGTCTTGAGCAGCGCCTTGACGCCTCCCCAGATCGCCTGGCCGCCGAACGTGCGCCCGGCTCCCTTCACGATGTCGAATTGTTCGAACTTGCCGCGGAACTTCTTGAGGTGTACCCCGCCCTGCACGACAGCGGTGGCGAGGACCACGATCGAGACCGCCACGAGCAGCGGCGTGAGGGTCGCCGCGAGCGAGCCGCCGGCATCCGCGAGGGCCCGCACCGCGACGACGGGGTCGGGGCTGGCCATGAGGGCGTCGACGGCGCCGAGCTGCGACGTCGCCGCCGCACCGCCGCGTTCGATCGTCATGGGCATCATGAGAGCGGCGGTGCCGACACCGGTCCACGCGGTGAGATCCTGCGAACGGGAAAGCTGACCCTTCTCGTGCACCTCTTTCATGCGCTTCTGGGTCGCCTGCTCCGTGCGTTCTCCCGAATCGGACTCGCTCATCTCAGCTCACCGCCGTCAGGAGGCCGAAGGCGGTGTCCGCTAGCGTGCCGACAAGCTGCGGCAGCGCCACGTAGACGAGCGTGACGAGCAGCACCACGAGCAGGATCTTGAGAGGAAAGCCGAGCGCGAAAGCATTGAGCGCCGGCGCGACCCTCGTGAGCAGGCCGAGTCCGGCATCCGCCAGGAAGAGAACGATGATGAGCGGTCCGGCGATCTGTACCGCGGCGAGGAACATCTGGGTCACCGCGGCGGTCATCGCCTGCACCGGCTCGGCGAGGTCGATCCCGCCACCGACGGGGAGGGCACCGAACGAGCGCACAAGCCCGCCGATCATGAGCTGGTAGCCGTCAGAGGCGAACAGCAGCGCGAGCGCGGTCATCTGGTACAGCCGCGTGAACTGTGCACCGTTGATCATCATCTGCGGGTCGAAGGCCTGGGCGAGCTGGAAGCCGCCGAAGAGGTCGATGAGGCTTCCCGCGGACTGGAGCGCCGAGAAGACGACCATCACGAGGAAGCCGAGAACGGCCCCGATGAGGACCTCGCTCAGCAGGGCCACGAAGAACGCGGCCGTGTCGAGCGAGACGTACCCCGCGCTCGCGCGCGGCGCGACGGCGAGTGCGAGGCCGAGCGACAGCATGCCCTTGATGCGCAGCGGAATGGCACTCGACGAGAACGGCGGCGCGATCACGAGGAAGGCGATCATGCGCACCCCCGCGAGCATCGTCGCCTCGATCCAGGGCAGGTCGAGCTCGATCTCCACCTCAGCCCCCGCCCAGCAGCGACGGAATGCGTTCGAAGAGCGCCCTGGTGAACGAGACCATCTCGGAGATCATCCAGTTGCCGCTGATGACGAGGGCGATGCCGACGGCGATGAGCTTCGGCACGAATGAGAGCGTGACCTCCTGGATCTGCGTGATCGACTGCAGCAGGGAAATCGAGAAGCCGACCACGAGTGCGGTGATGAGAATCGGGGCGGAGAGCTTCGCGGTGATCAGGAGGCCTTGGAGCCCGATGTCGAGAACGGCGTTCGGATCCATCTCATCCCCCCGAATAACTGCGAATGAGCGAGGTGATGATGAGCCCCCACCCGTCGACGAGCACGAAGAGCAGGATCTTGAACGGCAGCGAGATCATGACCGGCGGGAGCATCATCATGCCCATCGACATGAGCGCGGCCGAGACGACGATATCGATCACGAGGAAGGGAACGAAGATCACGAAACCGATGATGAAGGCGGCCCGCAACTCGGAGATCATGAACGCGGGAATCAGGGTCAGCATCGACACGTCCTCGCGCGAGTCGGGGTTGGGCAGGTCGGCGGCGCGGGTCATCAGGGCGAGGTCTTCGCCACGCGTGTGGGCGAGCATGAATTCGCGCAGCGGGCCGGATGCCGCGTCGATCGCCGCCTGGAAGTCGATCGTTCCGTCGATGTAGGGCGCCACCCCGAGCTCGTTCACCTGGGTGAGCACGGGAGACATGATGAACAGCGACAGGAACAGGGCGAGCCCGGCGAGCACTTGGTTCGGCGGGATCGACGGCAGCGCGAGCGCGTTCCTCGTCATCGCGAGCACAACGAAGATCTTGGTGAACGAGGTCATCATGAGCAGCAGTGCGGGCGCCACCGAGAGCAGCGTGATGCCGAGCAGTGTGATCACCGACGACGAGGGCGCCCCGTTGGGGCCATTGATGTCGACGGAGAGCCCGCCGGTGCCGTCGTCGGGGACGACCGGGTCGATCGGCGCGGCGTGCCCGGCGGATGCCCCGGCGAGCGCCATGGCGATGCCGAGCAGCACAGCGATTGCGACGAACGCTGCGCGGCGGGCGGTCACGCCGGTGAAAGGTCGGGGCGGCGCAGAGCTCTGGCCCGTTGCCGTCACCGGAACCGCCGCAGCGCCGCGGCGGTCTGCTTCCAGGCGGCGGGCGACAGGATCGAGCCGCCGAGCGGCGAGGTCGAGAGTGCGGGGCCAGAGCTGACGGCAGCGACCGCGCCACTCATGGCGACCGCGAACTCCACCTCGGTGGCCGGGGCCGGGGCATCCGCCTGGTGCAGCACGTTCACCTGCTGATCGGTGACTCCGAGCAGGAACCGCTGCCCAGCCACATCCACGATCACAACCGACGCCTTCTGCCCGACGTTCTGCCTTCCGACGACGGTGACCGGGTTCGCGGCGATCCGTGCCCGCGCTCCACGGTCGAGCCGTCGGCGCAGCACCCAGATCAGCCCGAGCACCACGGCGAGGGACAGCAGAACGCGAAGGGCAACCAGAACGCCGTCCATGTCAGGCGTGAGGGGTGTCGGTGTCGAGGATCTCGGTGATGCGCACGGCGTAGTCCTGGTCGACGACGACGATCTCGCCGTGCGCGATGAGCCGGCCGTTGAGCAGGATGTCGGCGGGGGCGCCTGCGGAGCGATCGAGCTCGATCACCGTGCCCGGTTCGAGCGAGAGCACCTCCCGTACCGACATTCGGGTGCGCCCGATCTCGACGGTGAGTGCCATCTCGACGCTGTTGATGCGCCCCAGCTTCTCCGCAGACACGGCTCGCGCCGCGGGGGTGGTCTGGACCCCTCTCGTGCGAATGGCGAACCAGCCGACCGTGCCGGCGTCGCTCGTGATTCGGAACACCGTGGTCGCGTCGTCGGCGAACAGGGCCGCTGCGTCGTCGGTCCGCGCCTCGCTCAGGACGCCCGCGCCGAGCACGGCCGTCGCCCCCTCGAGCGGCGACCTCAGCACGTCCACCACGGTCACGAGGTCGGAGTCGGCCTCGGCGACCGCTCCGGCCTCGGGGAAGACGAGCGCGACATCGGCCGACACGTTGCCGACGAAGGAGGCCGTGACCGCGGTGGCCAGCTCCGCGGGCGTGGCCTCGACCGTGTGCGCCTCGGTGATGTCGAGCGGAGCGGCGCTGGGCAGGAGGTGGACGATCGCGCGCGCGGCGTCCAGGTGCAGCGACGTCTCGGTGGTGTTCATGGGTTCTCCTCTGTGGTGACGACGACGCAGGCCAGTCGTGAGCCGTTGGATCCGACCGCGGCTGTCGCGAGCGGCAGACCGGACACGACGACGTCGAGCGGTCGGTGGCTCGGGTGCGGAAGGGCGAGCACGTCGCCGACCGCCAGTCCGAGGATGACGCCGGGGAGCACCATCGCCGGCGCGAGCTGCACCGAGACGTCGACGGGAGTGCCCACGACCTGCGACCGCATGAGATCGCGCGCGTCTCGGGCAACAATCGGGCGGCCGGCACCGCCGAGCTGCGGCAGCACGACCTCGGCGGGCAGGGCGACGGTCGCGGGCACCACCCGCTCGCCGACCGTGATCGTGAACGAGGCGACGATCATCAGATCGCCTGTTGCCGCGGCCTGGGCGAACTGCGAGTTGTACTGGATCGCGTCCACCGCGATCGGTGCCAGGAGCAGCGAGCCGAGCGAGTACCGCAGATCGTCGAGCGCTTCGTCCAGCAGCGACCGGATGAGCGCCTGTTCGATCGCGGTGAACTTGCGCGAGGGTGCAGCGAAGCTGGTGGTGGAACCGACCATGTGGCCGACCCAGGCGAGCGCCGCCGCCGTCGGGAACTGGATGACCGCGCGGGCGCCCTCCCCCTCGATGGAGCACAGCACCATCGCGGTCGTCGCGGGCAGCGATGACGCGTACTCGTTATAGGTGTGCATCTGCACCTGATCGCAGCTCACCTGGAAGAGCTTGCGCACCTTCGCGGTCAGCTGGGTTCCCCACTGGCGGGCGAAGGTCTCAAAGGCGAGCTCGAGCACGCGCGAATGCTCGCGCACCAATGAGCTGGGGCGCCGGAAGTCGTAGGCCTCGGCCGGCTTCACCGACGTTCTGGGCGCACGACTCCCAGAATGTTCCTGGACCGTCACATCGCCTACTATCGGCCGCGCGCCGGCGGCCGTTAGCCGAGGTGCGCTCTTCTCTGCCGGAAATTTCTTCGGGCCCCGCCACTCACGACGTGGCGGCGACGATCTCGGGAATCAGCGCGCGCACGGCCTCGGTCTGGTCCGAGAGCACGACCACGTCGACGCGGCGGTTGAGTGAGAGCTGCTCGGCCGTTGCCCCCTCCGCGAGGGGCCGTGAAGAGCCGAAGCCGACCGCCGAAATGCGTTCGCCCGGCATCCCGCCGCGCTCGACCATCTGTCGCAGCACCTGGGTTGCTCGTCCCGAGGAGAGCTCCCAGTTCGTCGGAAACGGGAAGACCGCTGAGCGCACGTCGGCGTGGCCCTCGACCGACACCGCGTAGGGCGACGCGGCAAGGGTTGGCCCCATCGACTCGAGCACCCTGACCGCGACCGCGCTGAGGCCCGTGCTATTCGAGTCGAAGAATGTCGCCGATCCGACGAGGCGGATGGTGAGTCCGCGTTCGTCGATCGTGAACTCGACGGTATCGCTCAGCCCATCCAACGAGAGTCCGGCGACGATCTCCGCCTGAAGCTCGGCGAGAGATTCGACCTCCTTCGCCGCGAGTTCTTCCGGCGCGAAGAGCGCACCCTGCGAGTCGATCAGTTCCTCGGGCACGACAACGCCCTTCGCTGTGTCGATGGTGTCGCTCTCAACCGCGCCGAAACCGGTCGCGAGGGAGTTTTTGAGCAGCTCGTACTTCGCGGCGTCCACCGTCGACATTGCGAACAGCACGAGGAACAGGCACATGAGCACCGTGATCATGTCGGCATAGGAGACCAGCCAGCGTTCGTCGACATGGGCTTCCTCGGCGTGCCCTCCCGCGCCGCGCCGCGCCCGGCGGCTCATGCGGCCTTCGGTAGCTTCGGCTTGGACATGCTCGCCGCCTTGCCCTGTTTCGCCTTAGCGGGCGCGGACTGCGGCAACAGGGCGCTGAGACGCTCGCTGAGCACTCGGGGCTGGCTGCCGGCCTGCACAGCGAGAACGCCCTCCATCGCGAGCGTCATCCGCTGGGAGTCGAGCTCGGCCAGGCGGGCGAGGCGTGCGGCGATGGGCAGCCAGAGGAAGTTGGCCGACAGCACGCCCCACAGGGTCGCGACGAAGGCCGCCGCGATCATGTGGCCGAGCTCCTCGGGGTTCGAGAGGTTCTCGAGCACGTGGGTCAGCGAGACCACCGTGCCGATGATGCCGATTGTCGGCGCGTATCCCCCCATCGAGGCGTAGAACTTGCTGGCCGACCTGGCGGTGCGCTCCGAGGTGGCGATCTTGTCTTCAAGAATCACCGCGAGCTCTTCGGCATCCGTTCCGTCAGCGATGCCCTGCAGCGCGCTTTTCAAGAAGGGGTCGTCGATCTTGTCGGCTTCCTGCTCGAGCGCCAGGAGGCCGTCCTTGCGCGCGACCTCGGCGATCTTGACCATTTGGTCGATGACGAGCTGCGGCTTCTGGGTCCTGCCGATGAAGGCACGCGGCAGCGCCTTGATGGCGAGCAGAAAGTCGGGGATCGTCGCGCTCGCGATGCCGACGGCGATCGTGGCGCCGAACACGAGGATCATGGGCGCGGCGAGAAGCACGCTGTTGGGGCTTGCGCCCTCCATCACCATCATCGCGAGGAGTGCCCCGAAGGCGAGGAGGATGCCGATGATTGTCGCGGGATCCATTAGGAGTGCCCCCCTCGGCCGGGAAGGTCCACGAGGCGCGGCGGGTCGTCCTGATCCGACGGCGGGACCAGCCCGAGGGCCGTGTACTGCGGCGTCGCGGACATTCCGCGGGCGATCGCCACGACGCGGGCCCGGTACTGGGCGATCATCTCGATCACGTCGGAGAGCGACTCTGTGACGATGTAGCGAGCGCCGTCGACGAGCACGATCGTCGTGTCGGGGTTGGCGTGGATGCGCTCGATGAGGTCGGGGTTGAGCGCGAACTGGGTATCGTTCAGCCTCGTCACGACGATCATTCGCAGCCCCCTCGCGCTGGACCGCCCGAGCGGGCCGTCACGGGGTACTTTCGGCCGCCCCGCGCCAATCGTTAGGCGGGGCGACCCCAGGTCACCGCTTGAGGTTCGTGAGCTCCTGCAGAACCTCGTCGGATGTCGTGATGATTCGCGCATTCGCCTGGAATCCGCGCTGCGCGACGATGAGGTTCGTGAACTCTTGGGAGAGGTCGACGTTGGACATCTCGAGCGCACCACCGATAAGGGACCCCGCACCTCCCTGGCCGGGCGCCCCGAGAGTGGCCGCGCCAGAGTTGAACGTCGAGCGGTAGCCGGATGACCCGGCCTTCTCGAGTCCGCCCGCGTTGGCGAACGTCGCGACCGCGATGCGCGCGATCGCCTCGGATGCCCCGTTGCTGAACGAGCCGACAACCGTGCCGTCCTTCGCTATCGAGAAGGAGTTGAGCGTGCCGGCGTTACGACCGTCCTGCTTCGTGACGGTCGCCGTGCTCAGCGCCGCGTAGCCCGTGAGGCTGGTCAGGTCGACCGTGATGCCGCCTACCGCGACCGAACCGCCGGCGGTGAGCGCCCCATCGGTGAAGCCGAGGGCGCCGGTGCCGGTCGATCCGTTCGCGTCGGCGCCGTCGACATCCCAGCCGCCCGCCGTGCGGGTGAAGGTGAGCGAGAGGCTGCGTGCGACGCCGGACGCGTCGAACACGCGCTCGTCGATCACGATCTCGGTCCCGATCGCGGCATCCGACGGCAGATTGCCGTTGAGGGTCGCCGACGAGGTCGCGACCGCCGGTGAGACGGCCTCGAGGGGCAGCGTGACGTTGCCGGTCGCGCCGCCGGCCGGGATGACGCCGTTCACGGCCGCGTAGCCCTGCACGAGGCCGCCGTCGGGAGAGGTGAGGCGCCCCTGCGCGTCGAAGTTGAATGAGCCGGCGCGCGTGTAGAGCGTCTCGCCGCCCTGCCGGGTGACAAAGAATCCGTCGCCGGCGATCATCATGTCCTCTGACCGGCCGGTCGCCTGGGTGGAACCCTGGGCGAAGTTGGTCGAGATGCCGGCGACCTGCACGCCGAGGCCGATCTGCGCGGGGTTGGTGCCGCCGGCTTCGGCCTGGGGTCCGCCCGCACCCTGGGTCAGCTGCGACAGCGTGTCCTGGAACTGCACGGCCGAAGCCTTGAAGGCCGCGGTGTTGACGTTGGCAATGTTGTTGCCGGTGACGTCGAGCATGGTCTGGTGGGACCGCAGTCCCGAGATTCCGGAGTAGAGCGAGCGAAGCATGGTGTTCTCCTTGGATTGCTGGGTTGACTGGGTTGACTAACGGTGGCGGTGACGGTGACGGGGTTCAGGATGCGGGGCGGGCGATGCCCGAGACGGCGTCAAGGCCGACGGTGGCTCCGCCAACGGTCACCTGCGGTACTCCCGTCGCGAAGGACACCGCGGTCGCGGTCCCCGTGATGGTCGCCCCGTCCGCCCCGGTGTAGCTGACCTGCTGGCCGAGCAGCGTGGTCGCCGCGACGCGCATCTGCAGGGAGAAGCCCTCGGTGCCCGTGGTCGACAGCTCGGTGAGCTTCTCCATCATCGCGAGCTGGGTCGTCTGCCCGATCATCTGGTTGGTGTCCATGGGCGAGCTCGGATCCTGGTTGGTCAGCTGCGCGACGAGCAGCGACATGAAGGCCTCGGAGTCGAGGGTCTGCTTGGGGCTGCGGGCGGTCGTCGCGACGGAGGTCGGAGTGGTCGTACTGGCTGCGGTGATGGCGTCGATCGTCATGGTGGTGGTCCCTGCTCTAGGCGAATACGTCGATGGTCGAGGGGGCGCCCCAGCCGGGCGGGGAGGCCACGGCAACCGAGGGCTCCGGCGGCGCGTCGCCGGTGTTCGGCTCGCGCGGGCGGTGCCGTTCGCGGTCGGCGGCCGGCTCGTTTTGCTGCGACAGGTCGAGGGTTCCGCCGAGCCCAGCGCCAGCGAGGTCGCGGCGCAGTTCCGGGAGGATGGCCCGCAGAGCATCCCGGCCGAGGTCGCTGGGGGCGAAGAGCTCGACACGCACACCCTCGCCGGTGACGTGGGCTCGCACCGTGACGGGGCCGAGACTGTCGGGCGTCACGCTGATCGTCAGGAGGTGCTCGCCGCGGCCGGCGGCCGCGAGGGTGAACAACGGGGCCGCGACCTGCGCGGCAAGCGGGGCCGGTGTGGGCTGCGCGCCCGGGCTCACTGCTGGGCTCGCGGCCGGGCTCGCGGCCGGGTTCACTAGCGGAACGGCCGGCGCAGCGGCGACGGTTGCCGAGGCAGCGGGAGGCGTCGCCTGTGACGGGGTGGTCTGGGAGGTCCCCACAGGTGCGGGTGCCGACTCCCCTGCCTGTGCCTCGACGGCGGCGACGGGCAACGAGGTCGCCCCCGCGGCACGCACCGGTGCCGACACGGTCGGTGCCGGCGTCGCGGAGGCGGTCGCGCCGGTCGTCATAGGCACGGGTGCCGTCGCGAGCACCGTGTCGCTCGCGGCCAGCTCGCCGGCCGTCGCTGCCGCAGGGGCAGGTGCAGGTGCAGGTGCAGCCGGAGCGGCGGTATCGGTATCGGACCCGAGCGTCGCCGTCAGGGCCGGGCCGGCCGTCGATTCGGCTGTCCGGGCGGTCTCGGGCACGGTCCTGCGCACGGACTCGAGCACGGACTCGGTTGCCCGCTCGGTCGCGAGATCGGCGTCGGGCGCGATCACCGGCGCGATCACCGGCGCGAATGCCAGGCCCGTGGTTGGCACGAGAGTCGGCCCGGTCACAGGGGCATTCGTCGGTCCGGGCAACAGCACCGGTGCGGGCTCTACGGCCGCTCCACTGGCAGCCGCAGCGGGCGAGCACTCTTGGCGTGACTGACCACCGGAGCGCAGACGCTCGGTGGCACGAGCACGCTCCCCGGACGGGCCCGCCGCGGTCGCCTCCGCCATCGCGGCGGCGAAGCCACCGGCATCCGTCTGGCGCGGAGTCGTACGCGCACCCGCGGCCAGGGGGAGGGCCTCGCGCTGGATGATCGTCATGTCGCCTCAGATTCGCGGTTGCGGTGCCATGCGGTAGAGGCGAGTTCGTCGATGGCCGACTGCTCGGTCTTGAGGTCGCTCGTGATGACCTCGACGTGGTGCTTCTCAGCGAGCTTCTCGAGGCCGACGGTCTTCGTGCGGGCGCTCGTGAGCGCGGCGGTCGCGCGCTCCACCGCTTGGGCCTCGATGCTGCCGAGGGCCTCGAGTTCGGCGAGCATGCCGCGCGCGGACGAACGCGCCACGGCGACGGCAGTGAGCGCGAGCCTGTCGGTCGGCGCGGCGTCGCCTCCGGCGAGCTCGGATCGGATCCGCGCCCGGCGGATCTGGTTCTCCCGCAGCCGCGCGTTCGCGGCCGAGAGTGCGCCCACCGCGGCATCCTGTTCGAGGTGTCGCAGGCGCAGCAGGCCGGCGAGGGAGAAGGCGCGCGCCATCACGCCCCCCTCAGGGTCGAGGCGAGGTTCTCGAGGCGGGCCCAGGCCTCCGGCGGCGTGGAGCGCTCGTCCATGCCCTGCCGCAGGTAGGCGTCGATCTCGGCCCGGTGGTCGACACCCGCGTCGACGAGCGGGTTTGAGCCGCGCTGGTAGGCACCGACATCGAGCAGATCCTGGGCGGCGAGCCGCGCCGCAAGCACCGTGCGCAGGCCCGTGGCGGCCGCGGCCTGCTCGGTGCCGATGATGCGCGAGGCGACGCGGGAGACCGAGCCGAGAACGTCGACGGGCGGAAAATGGCCCACGAGCGCGAGCTTGCGGTCGAGCACGACATGGCCGTCGAGGATCGACCTGGCCGCGTCGGCGATCGGCTCGTTGTGGTCGTCACCGTCGACGAGCACCGTGTAGACACCCGTCACCGACCCGGTCTCGCCCGTGCCGGCGCGTTCGAGCAGCCTGGCGAGCACCGAGAACGTCGACGGCGGGTAGCCGCGTGTGGCCGGGGGCTCCCCCACCGACAGGCCGATCTCGCGCTGGGCCATCGCGACGCGGGTCAGCGAGTCCATCATGAGCATCACGTCGGCCCCCTCGTCGCGGAAGGATTCCGCGATGCGGGTGGCGACGAATGCCGCACGCAGACGCATGAGCGCAGGCTCGTCCGACGTGGAGACGACAACGATCGAGCGGGCAAGCCCCTCCGCGCCGAGGTCGTCTTCGAGGAACTCGCGCACCTCGCGTCCGCGCTCACCGACGAGGGCGATGACCGACACCTGCGCTTCGGTGCCGCGCGCGATCATCGAGAGCAGCGACGACTTGCCCACACCGGATCCGGCGAAGAGCCCCATCCGCTGCCCGCACCCGACGGTCGTGAGAGTGTCGAGCACGCGCACCCCGAGCTGCAGCGGCCGGTCGATGCGCGAGCGATGCATCGCCGACGGTGCCTCGTTCTCGAGCGGCACCATCGCGGAAGCCCTCAGCGGGCCCTTCCCGTCGATCGGGCGACCGGCGCCGTCGATCACACGCCCGAAGAGACCGGAGCCGGTCGGCACGAGCAGCGCTCCGGAGCGCGTGCGCGCGGGCGAGCCCGCTCGGATGCCCGCGAGTCGGCCGAGTGGCATGCAGCGGATGCCGTCGCGGGTCGTCGCGACGACCTCGGCGTCGACGCCGACCCCGTCACCGATGCTCACGAGGTCACCAATCGCGCAGTCGAGGCCGGCAATCTCGATGCCCAGGCCGACGATCGACGACACGGTCCCGATCCGCTCCGGGCGCGCCACTCCGAGCGCGGAGGCAACGCGTTCGGCGAGCGGTCGGGCCAGCGAGAGCGTCACGACTCCCCCAGCAGCTCTGAGCGCACGCGCGCGAGCGCCGTCGAGATGCGCGCATCGAGTTGCCCGTCCGCGAGCAGTGACAGAGCATCGCCGCGCGCGAGCATGGGGTCGGCGACGAGCTCGACACCCGCGGCGCGCAGCGCATCGATGTCGACAGCCGGCAGGCTCGCGAGGTCGGCGGGGTGGAGCTGCACCGCCTGCACGAGGACTGGGTCGATGCCATCGAAGGCGCGGGTGATGGCAGACCTGGCCGAGCGTTCACCGTCGTCGAGTTCGCGGGTGAGGATCGCCTCGGCGATGTCGACGGCGGCTGTGGCCAGCATGACGTTGGCGTCGGCGAGCACGGGAGCCGTGCGCGTGCGCAGATCCTGCGCGGCGGCGCCGAGCGCGGCGAGGGCGAGGTCGAGGTGGGCCTGCTGCTCACGCATCGCCGCGGCATGCTCGGCCACGCGGACGGCCTCGCGTGTGTCGGCTTCGGTGCGCGCCGCCCGCAGACCAGCGAGGTATCCGGCCGAGTGGCCGCGTGCGGCGCTTGCGGCGTCGCCGGCGGAGCCGCGCACGGTCGGGAATGTCATTCTCGAGAACGGGGCATCAATCGACAAAGCTCTCCTCCTCTTCTCCGCGGCGAATCGCGATCTCGCCCTTCGCCTCGAAGTCGCGGATCGAGCGCACGATCTCGGCCCTGGCCTCGTCGACCTGAGACACACGCACCGGACCGGTCGAGCCGATCTCGTCGTCGAGGAGTTCACGATTCCGCTCGGAGAGGTTGCGCTTGAGAGCCGAGACCACGGCATCGGCTGCTCCCTTCATTGCGACCGCCAGCACCGCGACATCCAGGCCCCTCAGCACTTTCTGCACGTCTCGGTCCTCGAGCTTCACGATGTCGGCGAAGGTGAGCATGCGCGCGCGCACCGCTTCGGCGAGCTCGGGATCGTGTGCCTCGAGTCCCTCCAGGATCGCGCGCTCCGTCGCGAGGTTCGACCGGTTGATGATGTCGACGAGGGGCTGCACCCCGCCGACGACCTCGATCGTCTCGCGAGGCAGTGGCACGCCGGCGCTCGCCTTGAGGGTCTCCGCGACGATCGCCAGCGTCTCGGGCGTGGCACTGCCCAAGCTCACGATGCAGCGCGCCACATCGGTGCGCAGTGGGTCGCCGAGCTCCGCCATGATCGCGGAAGCCCGCTCGGAGCTGAGGTGCGCCAAGACGAGCGCGACCGTCTGCGGGAGCTCACCGTCGAGCAGTGTCCCGATGCGCGCGGGGTCCATGCCGTCGAGAAACTCGAAGCCCTTACCGGCCATCGAGGTCGCCACGCGCAGCATGACACCCGCAGCCTTCTCGTCGCCGAACGAAGCCTTGAGAAGGCCGGATGCCACCTCGCGCCCGCCCTTCTGCATCCGGCCGCCGCTGAGGGTCAGCCCGAGGAACTCGGTGAGCGTGCGTTCGGCAACGATGTTGTCGACCCGGCGCAGGCGCACAATCTCGGCGGTGATCTCCTCGGCCTCCGCCTCGGTGAACTGCTTCATGACCTTGGCGGCGCTGGCCTGGTCCATGCTCAGGAGCACCACCGCGGCCTTCTGCGTGCCTGTCAGTGTAAGAGAGGCGGGCATCAGGCCGGCTGCCTGTCATCCATGAGGCCGCGAAGGTAGTCCGCCGCCCGTTCCGGGTCTTTCTCCGCGAGAGCGCTGATCTCCGCCCGCTGCCGGTCGACATCGGAGGCCTCGGCGGGCGGTGATGCCGGGGGCGGCTTGAGCGCCGGCTGGCTGAGGAACGTCATCGGCACGGTGGGCGCGGTCAGGATCTCGTTGAGCGCGGCCATGTCTACCGCTTCACGCTTCTGCCGGCGTGAGCGGAGGGCGAAGAAGATCAGACCGAGCACGATCGAGATGACGATGGCGAAGGCGATGAGGGCCGTACGGATGATCTCGGCGGTGCGTTCGCTTTCGGCGGCGGCCTCGGCTGCGGCAAGGGCCTCGGCGGCCTCGACCGCACCGGCCTGGCTGAAGCCGACCAGTTTGACCGTCACCTCGTCTCCCCTGTTCGGGTCGATTCCCGCGGCGGCGGACACGAGCGCGGCGATCTCGTCGACGTCGAGGGCCCCCGCGACGTCGGCGTTGAGCGCCACCGACACGGTCTGCCTCTCGATCGACCCCGCCGGGATCTTCCGTGACTCGGTGACCTTGTTGATCGCGTTGGTGCGGTTGGTGACCTCCGAGGTCGAGCCGCCGTCCCCGAGCTCCTCGGCCGGCACGGCGATGTTGTCGGGGCCGAGCACGCCGGCGGCATTTCCCCCCGCACCGACCCGGACGTCTTTCGTCGTCGACTCGGTCAGCGCCAGGCTCTCGATCGGTGCACTGAAAGTCTCCTCGGTACGCTCGGCGGACTCGTAGTTCACATCGGCGGCGACGACGACCGTCGCGTTGCCGGGACCGGCGACCCTGTCGAGCATCGCCTGCACGGCGGAGCCCACGCGGGCCTCGTAGTCGGTCGCGCGATCATCCGCCGATCCGCTCATTCCCACTCCAACGGCGGAAAGCACGGTGCCCGCGGCGTCAATGACGGCGACATCGGTCGCCGCCATACCGTCGATCGAAGCCGAGGTGAGGTGCACGATCGCCTCGACCTGGCTCTGGGCGAGGGTCACACCGTTGCGCATTTCGACGAAGACGGATGCCGTCGGCACGCCCTTCTCCGACATGAACACCGTCTCCTCGGGGATCGCGAGGCGCACGGATGCCGTCTTGACTCCCGTGATCCCCTCGATGGTCGCCGCGAGCTCCCCCTCGAGGGCCCGCTTGTAGGTGACCGATTGCTGGAATTCCGACGAGGTGACGCCCATGTCGTCGAGGAGCGCGTAGCCGCCCTTGCTCGAGCTCGGGAGTCCAGCGGATGCCGCCTTGATCCGCTCCGTGTAGACGCTCTCCTCCGGAACCATGATCGTCGCGCCGCCGTCGGCGAGTTCATAGGGCACGCCTGAAGACTGGAGCTGGTCGACGATCGCACTCGCGTCGCCGCCCTCGAGCCCCGTGAACAGCGGGCTGTACGCCGGCTTTCCGAATACGGCGGCGAGCGCGACCACGCCGAGCACGAGCCCGGCGACACCGATGATCGCGATCGTGCGCTGCGCGACCGTGAACTTCGCGATCGCGGCAGACAGCCGGCCGAGCATCGAGGTGACCTGGGCGGGCATCAGGCCTGCATCCTCATGATCTCGTTGAACGCATCGACGCCCTTGTTTCGAACCGCGGCGACGAGTTCGAGGGTGACCTGCGCGCGAGTGGAGGCGAGGGTCGCCTGGTGGATGTCGCTGAGGTTGCCGGTGAGCGCCTTGACCGCAAGGTCGCCGGAGGTTCCCTGCAGCGCCTGCAGGTTGGTGATCGCGCCGCCGAGTTGGTCGCCGAAGTCGGCTCCTCCGGTCGGGGAGGCGGCGGGCGCAGCGGACGGCAGGTAGTTCGTCGGCTGCACTGCGGTGAGTGCCGGAATGATCATCAGGAGCGTCCGATCTGCAGGGCAGCCTCGTAGGTGTCTTTGGCGCGGTCGACAACCGCCGCGTTCGCCTGGTAGCCCCGCTGGGCCATGATCAGCTGGCCCATCTGCGAGGCGAGGTCGATCTCGGGGTATCTCACGTAGCCCTCCGCGTCGGCGAGGGGATGGGCGGGCTCGAAGACGAGCCTGCCCTCCTCACTGCCATAGGCCGCTCCGGCGACGAAGACGCCCGTCGTTCCCTGCCCCTCCTCGGCGACGACGTATCTCGCCTGGAACGCCGACCCGTCGGTCGGCTTCACGGTGTTGATGTTGGCGAGGTTGTCGGAGACGGCGTCAAGCCACTTTCGGTGCACCGTGAGCCCGGTGCTGGCGATTCCGATCGCGTCGAACGTCATCAGTTGGTCCTCATCGCGGTACGCACACTCGAGAACGCGCCCTCGGCCGCGCGGGCCGCGAACTGGAAGCGCAGAACAGTGTCGATGTTCGAGAGGGTCTCGGTGTCGAGATTCACGTTGTTGCCATCGAGCCGCGTCGGCTCGAGCGAGCGGGCGGTCGTGGCGTCTGCCCGGCCGCTTCCTGCCTGGACCGACGCCGCGAGGGCATCCTCGAACATCACACGCTGGGCCTGGTAGTTCGGCGTGTTGACGTTGGCGATGTTGTTGGCGATCACGCGCTGGCGCAGCGCGAGCCCATCGAGCGCACTGTCGATGGCGGCCGAAGTCACGGAATTAAACACGAGGGCCCTATTCGTTGTGTAACGGCCTATCCGTGGCCTGAAGGTGAGCGATCCGTGCTCGTCACAGGTGTCTATCGGCACAAGGTCGCGCGGCGTTAGGCGAACACGTCACGAATGTGTGGTGGAGCCCCGCGTCACCCGGTGACGTCGAGATAGACCGAGATGCCAGCGCCCTCGTCCTGCGGGACCACGCGCAGCGCGGCGAGATGGCGTGCAGCCTCGTCCCGGCGGCCCTCGAGATATTCGGCCGCGGCGAGCTGAGCAGTGAGCACCCGGCGAGCGCGATCGACGAGCGCCTCCGGGATCGGGCCGAGCTCGGGGGCGACCCACGGCCCTGCTGCGGACGGCGCCACCTGCTCCGACCGGTTCGCGGCGGCCTCGAGGTCGTCGAGAAGCACCGACCATGCCTCGTGCGCGTCAGCCAATGCCGAGCGTCCCCGCCGCGGCGCGGCCGGACGCCGGGGCCGCCGGCAGCGACTCCGCCGCCTCGTGCCACGAGCGGCGCAAGGGCTCGAGCAGCTCGATGCTCTCTCTGGTGCGCGCCACGTCGCGGTGGATGTTGGCGTTGATAAGGGAGTTCGACACATAGTTGTAGATCGCGAGGAGCCCCTCCCCTCCCTCCCAGACGTCGACCCTGAGCGACGATGACAGCTCGGAGACGATCGCCTGGGCGTGAAGCAGGTTCTCGGTCGCAGTGGCCCAGTTCTGCGCCTGCTGCGCCGCCTCCGCGCGGCCGAGGTCGAGCATCAGCCGGTCGTAGAGCATTGTGAGCAGCCGCACGGGGCTCGCCGAGAGCACGGCGTCGCGGTTGTATTGCGAGCGAAGCGCGCTCGCGCCGGTGGTCATCGTCATTGAGAGTTGCTCGATCCCGATAGTGAGGCGAGTTGGCTGGCGAGGTAGGACGACTGCGCGTTGAGCGAGCTCAGCTGTACCTCGAGCGCCGAGTAGGTGCGCTCGAGGGTCGATCTCCTCGTTGTGAGGCGGATGTCCCAGTCGCTGATCCGGTCGCTGAGATCCCGCAGGCTCGACTGCTGGCCGGTGATGCGTCCCGTGAGGAGTCCGTCGTACTTGTCCGAGATGACTCCCGCGGCGTCCCCGACGCGGCTGGCGATTCTCTGGAGCGCCGCCTGGGTCGCCGCGGGGTCCTTCGCGAGCGCCGCGGCGAACTTCTCCGCGTTGAACTCGAGCGTGCCCGACTTGGTGATGACGATGCCGAACTCCGAGGGCGACCTGCCGTCGATCGGCTGCGAGGCCGCCGCCATTATGCGCCGGTTCACGTCGCGCACCGTGCTGTCGCCGGCGAATGCTCCGCCGGAGACTGTCGTGGCTCCCGTGGAGCTCGTGCCGGTGGTCACGGCCGACTTAGACGAGATGAGCGCGAAAATGTCGTTCAGACCGGTGACGAGGCGTGCGGCAACATCGCCGATTCGCGCATCATCGCGGGCGATACCGATGGTCACGGGCGTGACGGATGCCGCGGCGACGGTGATCGAGACCCCGGGCATCAGGCTCGCGAATGTGTTCGTCGGAGACGAGATCGTCTGCGAGGCGGCCGAGCCGGCCCAGAGCGTGACCTCGGCGTTGGCGGCGGTCCGCACGGTGGCGGCGCCCACCTCGGCGAAGATGTCGGCGCCCGCCGCGGTGTCGCGGTGCACAGAGAAGGCGCCGGCTGCTCCTGTCTCGGTCGAGGAGAGCTGCAGCCGGAACTCGCCCCCGCCCACCGAGACCTTCGTCGCGGTGACGCCCGCGCCTGCCGCATTGATCGCCGTGACGACCGCGTCGAGGGAGGTCGAGGCGGCGGTGACCTGGGTCTCGGTGCCATCGCTGCCGACGATCGTCAGCACGGGCGGGTCGTCGGCCCAGACCGACATCGCCGCCGTCACCGACTTCTGCGCCTGGGCGAGCTGCCCGACGACGAGGTCGATCTCGCCCGCCTGGGCTCCCGTCGTCGCGGTCGCGGTGACCTTGTCCGAGCTGCTCGTCGTGGAGTAGAGGTCGAGGGCCTGGGGCTTGGCGGTCGTGACCGCGAGCTCGCCGACCGCGGCGACTTTGGTGTTGAGGCCCTGAAGTGCCGAGATGTAGGCCTGGGAGGCGGTGACCTTGCTCTTGAGCAGGGTCTGCGGAACCGCCTCGAGCTGCATGAGGGAGTTGATGAGCGCCGTCGTGTCGAGTCCGCTGACGAGGCCGTCGATGGCGAGCGACATGGCGCGTCCTCCCTGGGGATTCTGGTGTGGGTCTTCTGGTCGTCGTGATGTGAAAAAACGGCCGGTGGGGCGCGACGGATGAGGTCCAGTTCATCCGCCGCTTCCACCGGCCGCAGGTCACCGGGCGGGGCCCGGAGGTCGGTTGCGCGGTTTAGCGCAGCAGCTGGAGAACGCCCTGGTTGGACTGGTTAGCCTGCGCGAGCATGGCGGTGCCGGCCTGCGACAGGATGTTCGAGCGCGTGAACTTGACCATTTCCTCGGCCATGTCGGTGTCGCGGATACGCGAACCGGCAGCCGTGAGGTTCTCCTTCGAGACGGCAAGGTTGCGGATGACGCTCTCGAAGCGGTTCTGCTGCGCACCGAGGTCGGCGCGCACCGTGGAGATGGCGGTGATCTCGGTGTCGAGCGCTGCGATAGTGGTCAGCGCGTTGGCGGCGGAGTCGAACATGAGACCGCCGATGGTGGTGCCGAGGGCCGCGATGCTCGTACCCGTCAGGTCCACGGCGATCTGGTCTTCCGCCGCGAAGGAACCAGCGCCGACCTGGAAGGTCAGGTTGGCCGTGCCGTCGAGCAGCTTGGTGCCGTTGAAGTTGGCCGAGGTGCCGATGCGGGTAAGTTCTTTGCTCAGCGCGGTGACCTCGGTCTGGATCGCGGTGCGCGACTCCGGGCTGTTCGAGTCGTTGCCGGCCTGCACCGCGAGGTCGCGGACGCGCTGGAGGATCGAGGTGACCTCGTTGAGCGAGCCCTCAGCGGTCTGCAGAACGCTGATGCCGTCCTGCGCGTTGCGGGCGGCGACCGTGAGGCCACCGACCTGCGACTTGAGGCCCTCCGAGATGGCGAGGCCGGCTGCGTCGTCTGCGGCGCGGTTGATGCGAAGTCCGCTTGAGAGCTTCTCGAGCGACTTCGACAGGTCGTTCTGGGTGGTGGCGAGGTTGCGGTACGCGTTGTTTGCCGCGATGTTGGTGTTGATCTGCATGCCCATGGTGAGTTCCTCCGTGACTGGGTGTGGTGCGCCTACCCATCCGTGGGCCGGCAACAGAAGCTATCGGCACTCGCGCGGCGCTCGTTAGGAACGCTGCGACAAAACTTTTCCGGCGGTTCAGCAGGCCGGGGAGGCGCGCTGCACCTGGGCGACCCCGGCGATGACCTCGTCGGCCACACGAGCGAGGTAGGCCGTGCGGCTCGACGCGGCGATACGCGACTGGGGGGCATGCGCGAACTCGGGATCGTCGGCGTAGTGGGTGCCGAGGCCGTCACGCATCAGCCGCACCGCCTCCGCGCGCAGCTGCGACACGGCCGAGTGGGTGATGCCGAGAGACGCGGCGATCTCGGTGACCGATCGGTCTTCGAAATAGACCTGCTCGATGATGCCGCGCATCCGTTCGGGGAGGGCGTCGACCGCCGCCCGGAGGTACGCGAGGCGCTCGGTCACGAGCAGGCTCTCCTCCGGCAGCGGGATGTCGGCGGCGAGATAGTCGCCGGCGAAGTCATCGAGGGCCGTGAGCGTGCGTGCCGAGTCGGCGATCGCGACTTTCGCCGCAGCACTGTCGATTCCCAGGGCCGCCGCGATCTCGTCGACGCTCGGCGCTCGCCCGAGCGAGGCAGTGAGTGTCTCCTGCACCGAGACGGTCTCCTTGATGCGACGACGGGCCGAACGGGGCGCCCAGTCCCCCGCGCGCATCTCGTCGGCGAAGGCGCCGATGATGCGACGGCGGGCGAAGGCGCCGAACGGAACCCCGAGACTGACATCGAACGCGTCGGCCGAGGTGATCAGCGCAACCGTTCCGGCGGAAGCGAGGTCATCGCGCGAGAGGTGCGTCGCCCTCGCCCACGCCTCGGAGACGAGGTAGCCGACAAGCGGCAGGTTCTCGACGACGAGCTTGTTGCGATCTGCACGATTCACGAAGTGGACCCCTTGGACGTTCGGCCTGGACTGGATGCGCGACTCCCGCGCCGGAGCGCGAGATGGTACGTACCTGGTTTCGGGCCGTCGGTACAAGGGTGGAACGGGTGGAGACGTTCGGGACTAATTCTCGAACTTCTCCGTGGCTCACACTATCGGCAGTAGAACGACTGTTCTGCAGGACGCCCGCCCCCAGTTCGAGGCACGGTGCCGCCGGTTCCGGCGCCAAATGAGCCGGGATTTCCCTAACGTCGCGGCTACGCTTGCCGACAGTTGCTGAGAACCACGTGGAGAACACGGGCATTGATGCCCGCCTCTTCGCGACTACCCACTGACAAGAAGAGAATGACAAGAAGAGGAGGAGACGTGGGCGCCAACGAACTCTCCGCTCTGCTGTGGCGCGAACGCGAGCTTCTCGAGCTGCTGCTCTTCAAACTGGAGGAGGAACAGCTGCTGCTGACCGCCGGCCGGTCGCGCTGGATCCAGCACGCGACCCGCGAGGTCGAGCAGGTCATGGAGCGGCTGCGCGCCGCGGGTCTCGCCCGCAGCGTCGAGGTGGCCGCCGTCGCCCTCGAGTGGAGCACGACCGAGGATGCAAGCCTGCGCGACCTCGTCGCCGGGGCGCCCGACGGGCCCTGGTCCGACATCTTCTCCGCCCATCTGCGCGCGATGACGACCGTCACCGCCGAGATCAAGCGCGTGCGCGACTCGAACGACACGTTTCTGCGCGAGGCGCTGCGGTCGACCCAGGAAACCTTTGCCACCACCGGGTCGTCCGGCGGCACCTACGACTCCACCGGGGCATCCGACTCCGTCTCAGCCGGCGGCCGCCTGTTCGACACGAGCCTCTGAGAGCGCGCGTGAGCACCTTCAGCGGACTCAACACCGCCTACCGCGGTCTCGTGGCCGCGCGCCAGGGCCTCGACGTTGTCGGGCAGAACATCGCGAACGCGAACACCGAGGGTTACACCCGGCAGCGCGTGACGACGAGCTCGGTTGCCGCCTCGAACCTCGCCGGCATGTTCTCGAGTGGTGTGCGACCGGGCGAGGGGGTCTCGGTCGACGGCATCGCCCGGCTCGGAAGCGAATACCTTGACGCCCGGGTAAACGGCACGGCGTCGACAGCCGGCTATTGGCTCGCACGCGCCGAGGCCATGATGGATCTCGAGGGCACCCTGCGCGAGCCGGGCGAGAACGCACTGTCGACGCAGCTCGACGGCTTCTGGGCAGCCTGGCAGGGGCTCTCCAACCAGACCGGGGAGCCAGCTGCCGCCCGCGTACTGCTCGAGGAGTCCGGCGCGCTCGCCTCCCGCATCGCCTCCTCCTACGGCGAGGCCGTCGGACAGTGGTCGGAGCTGCGGGGCAAAACCGCCTCCATGGTCGTCGAGGTCAATGCCGCCGCCGCCCGGATCGCCGACCTCAATGCCGCGATCCGGCAGACGACCGCAGCCGGGGGGTCCGCGAACGAGCTCGTCGATCAGCGCGCGACCCTCGCCACGACGATCTCCTCCCTCACCGGGGCGACGATCCGGCCCCACGATGACGGGACGATCGATGTGACGGTCGGCGGCAACGCGATCGTCTCCGGCGACACCGCCCACGGCATCCGGGTCGTCGGATCCACCCGCCTCGAGGACGCGACGACGAGCCCCGTCACACTCGAGTGGGCGGACCGCCCCGGCCGCACCGTCAGCCTCGACGGCGGCCGGATTGCGGGCACCCTTTCCCTGCTCGCCCCCGCCTCGGCCGGCGGCGGCGGCGCCCTCGCCGAACTGGCCTCGTCGTACAACGCGCTCGCTATTTCGCTTGCGAGCACCGTCAACGCCGTGCATCAGACCGGCGCAAGGCCCGACGGCACAACGGGCCACGACTTCTTCAAGCTCACCGCTGGCGTGCCCGCGGCCCGGGGGCTCGTCGTGATCCCCACGAACGTCGGCGAGCTGTCAGCGGCGACGCCGGGGGCCGGCGGCCTCGACGGTTCCATCGCCGATGCCATCGCCCAGCTGCGCCTCGCGCCGGGGTCCCCCAACGCGCTCTGGGCGCAGGCCGTCGTGCGCACGGGGGTCACCACGAAGTCGGATGCCCAGCAGGCGGTGAACGCCGAGCTCGCCTCGCAGTCGGCCGTCGGCGCCCAGCGCTCGGCAGCCTCCGTCGACCTCGATGAGGAGAACGTGAACCTCATGACCTTCCAGACCGCCTACCAGGGCTCGGCGCGGGTCATGACGGCGATCGACCAGATGCTCGACACCCTGATCAACCGAACCGGAATCGTGGGGAGGTAGCCGATGATCTCGCGAGTGACGACCCAGACAATGGTGGATTCCGCCGCGCGCAACCTGCAGTCGGCCAAGAACGACCTGGCCCGTATCCAGGACCGCGCGAGTTCCCAGAAGGCGCTCGATCGGCCCTCAGACGATCCTGCCGCGATGGCCGAATCGCTGCGGGTGCGAACGGCGCAGCGCGCGACGGAGCAGTACGGCAGCAACATCGCCGACGGCATGGGCTGGCTCGCGACAACCGAGTCCGCCCTCTCGGGCGCACTGGATGTTCTCGGCCGCGTGCGCGACCTCACGGTGCAGGGCGCAAACGATGGCGCTCTCTCGACGACCGCCCGCAACACGATCGCGTTGGAGCTCGAGTCGTTGGGCGCTGACCTGCTCAGCAAGGCCAATTCGAGCTACCTGGGCCGGAGCGTCTTCGCCGGAACCTCCGACGCCGGCGTGGCCTTCGACGCCGGGTACGCGCACACGGGAGCGCCCGGCAGCTCTGTGCAGCGCCGCGTCGGCGACGACCAGACCGTGCGCGTCGACGTCGACGGTGCCGCGGCATTCGGCACCGGGCCGTTGTCGGCGTTCGCCCTGATCGACGGCATCGCCGCCGACCTGCGCGCCGGAGTCAACATCGGCACGCGCCTCTCGGCGGTCGACGCACGAATCACCGCCGTCGTCGAGCAGCTTGCCGGCGTCGGCACCCGAGATGCGAGAATCGAGCGAGCCCAGGAGGCGAACATGGAACACTCGGGAGCCCTCGAGGCGCAGCGTTCCGGAGTCGAGGACATCGATCTCGCCCGGGTGATCCTCGACCTGCAAGTGCAGGAGACGACCTACCGCGCCGCGCTCGCGGTGACCGCGCGCGTGCTGCAGCCCACCCTCATGGACTTCCTGCGATGAGCGCGGCCCTCACCTTCCTCACGCCTCCTCCCGGGCTCGAGCCCCTCCTCGACTTCACCCTCGACGACATCGCCGGGGCCGCCGGGGTCTACTCGTTGCAGTCCGCCGCCGACGACCGCATCCGCCTCTTCGTGCTCGACGCCGGCGTCTTCCTGCCCGAATACTCTCCGGAGATCTCGGATGTACAGGGGTCGGCACTCGACCTCACAACAGGGGAGGACGCGATGGTGCTCGTGGTGGCCAACCCCGGAGGCGACGGCACCACCGTCAATCTCCTGGCCCCCATCGTGGTCAACTCCACGACAGGACGCTGTGTGCAGGTCATCCTCGACGACCAGGCCTGGTCCATGCACGAGAGGCTGACACCCCAGCACTGATCCGCGGGCTCCGCCGCGGGCTGGGTAGGGTGTGATCATGACCGAGATCGTGCCGATCCCCTCCCCCGGGGTGGCGCTCGAGTACGGCGAGCCCGGCAACCCGATCGTCGTCCTGATTCACGACTGGTTCGGCCGGCTGCCGAGCCTCGGTTTCTACGCCGAGGCGCTTGTACGGCACGGGTTCCGGGTGGTCGTTCCCGACCTGTACAACGGGGTCGCGACGACCGACGAGGTCACGGCGCAGCGGCTGCTCGACGAGCTCGACGTCGGCTTCGCCCTCTCCCTCATCGACGATGCCATCGAGGAGGGCCGCGCGCAGGGCTCCGACCGGGTGGGCGTCATCGGGTTCGCCATGGGCGGCTGGATCGCGCTCCTGCACGCCCAGGCCGGGTCGGCGGATGCCGTGGTCGCCTACTACGCGAGCCTTGAGGGCAAGGACCACGGCGTCATCCCCTGCCCGGTGCAGCTGCACCTTGCCGCCAACGACGACTGGGCCGAGGGCCAGGATCCCGACTCCTTCGTCGATCGACTCAAGGAGCACGGCACACCGGTCAGCCGGTATGCCTACCCCGGCACCCGGCACGGCTTCGCGAACGCGACGATCCCGAGATCGCTCCACGCCCAGTCCGCCTCCCTCGCCTACGCGAGAGCAGCAAGATTCCTCGAACTCCACCTTCTGGAGTAGCTGGCTGGGGCTGCGCTCCACGCCGACTCGAAAGCGGTTCGCCCTTAATGCAACCAATCCGCTTGGAACCGGGGTACGAATGACTGGTACGCGCGACATCCGTCGGGCTCGTGTTTAGGAGGCACAATCATGACCAAGTCACCCAATCGTCTGCTCGCCACCGTCTTCGGTGTCGTCTACCTGCTCGTCGGCCTGCTGGGCTTCACCGTCACGGGAGGCGTCAGCTTCTTCGACACGTCCGGCGGGCTGCTACTCGGCCTGTTCGAGGTGAACGTGTTCCACAACGTCGCGCACCTGTTGATCGGTGCCGCACTGCTCATCGCCGGTGTGTCGAACGTCGCCGCCGCGCGCGGCGTGAACATCGCCGTTGGAGCCGCCTACCTGCTGCTCGGTATCGTCGGCCTCTTCCTTATCGGCACGTCGGCCAACATCCTCGCCATCAACGCGGCCGACAACGTGCTGCACTTCGCGAGCGCCGCCGTGCTGCTCGCCGTCGGCCTGGGTGCCGACAAGAAGGTGCGCGCCGCGCGCGCGTAGCCGCACCGGCAGGAGCGGGACGGCGCCGCCACCGCGGCGCCGTCCCATCACAGGCACGGCGTTCGCGCCGATCGAGAAGAGGAGGGCGACCATGTCGCAGATCGTTCGCACGTGGCTGGGATTCGCCGCGATCGGGGCCGGACTGGTTCATCTGGCGCTGGTCATCAGCTCTCCCCTTCCGATCGCCGCCGTCGTGCTCCTACTCGGGGTCACCGAGATCGCGTGGGGCGTCGCCACCTTCGCGAGGGAGTCCGTTCCGACCCCGCGGGTGGCCGGCGTTGTCGCGATCGCCCCGCTTGTGGCGTGGAGCCTCCTCGTCGTCGTCGCCACTATGCTCGACGCGGCCTGGCTCGCGGCGTCGCTGCCGCTGCTGCCCATGGCGGTCGCGTCGATTCTCGAACTCTTCGTCGCCGCGGTTCTCGCCACCCACCTGCGCCGGGTGCGGAATGCCGGCGGCACCGCCACGGTGCCCGCTCTGCCGAGCGCCGGCCGCTATCTGGTCGGTCTCATGGCTGGCGCCCTGCTCGTCGGCGCGCTCACGACCCCGGCGCTGGCCGCGACCGAAGCGGGCCGTTACGCCCAGCCGCACGGCAGCCACGACGCCGACCTCGTGCCCCCCGAGGATGGCGGAAGCGGCACGCTCACCGGCATCCGCCTCCCGGAGCACGGCGACCACTAGCCGCCTTCGGCGAGCCGTCTCAGGCCCGGATCGCAGGGATCGCCTGCGCCTTCTCCATAAAACGGCGAACGTCTCGGTCGACGATGATGTCCGACGGCCTCAGCGGCCTGGTCAGGAACAGGCCCTCGAGCGCCGCGATGCGGCTGAGCGCGACATAGGTCTGGCCGGGCGCGAACGAGCGCTGGCCGAGGTCGACGATCGCCCGGTCATAGGTCTTGCCCTGCGACTTGTGGATCGTCACCGCCCAGGCCAGGCGCAGCGGAAACTGCTGGAACTCGGCGACGATGTCGCGCTTGAGCTCCTTCGTCGCCGGCGAGTAGGAATACTTGAACTTCTCCCAGATCGCCGGCTGCACCTGGTGCTCCTCGCCGTCGACCTCGACGAAGACGGTCGACGAGATGGCGGTGACCGTTCCCACCGACCCGTTGACCCAGCGCTGGTCGGCATCGTTGCGCAGGAACATCACACGCGCACCCACCTTGAGCTGCAGCGCATCATCCGCTGGGAACGCGCGGCCCCCGAATTCGCCGGTGATCTCGGCCTTGGCGGTGAGCACGCGCCCCGGCAGTCCGGCGAGGGCTCTCGCGTTGATCGCGTTGACCGTGTCGTTTCGGGTCGCGAGCGTGATGGCCCCGGATGCCGGTGCCGGCCGCGCGCCCGTCTCGTTGAGGCGCCCCGCGATCTCGGCCGTCACCGAGCCGTGGCGCACGGCGTTGAGCATCGCCTTGAACTCTTCCTCGTGCTGGCGGTGGATGGTGTTGAGCTCGAAGATGCGCAGGTCGGCCTCGTCCCACACCTTCGCGTCGAAGAACCACATCGAACGGTACTGGTCGGCGAAGTAGGCGCGCTCGTCGGCATCCCCCGGCACCGGCGCGAGTTGGTACGGGTCGCCGAACAGCACGACCTGCACTCCCCCAAACGCCTCGAGCGGTCGCTGGCGCGCCTGCCGCAGCGCCCGGTCGATGGCGTCGAGCAGGTCGGCGTTGACCATCGAGACCTCGTCGATCACGAGGGTCTCGATCGTGTTGAGCAGCTTGCGCACGTCGGCGTTCTGCTCGATCTTGCGGTCGGCGATCACGCCGATCGGCAGGCGGAAGAGCGAGTGGATGGTCTGCCCGCCGACGTTGAGCGCCGCGACGCCGGTCGGGGCGCAAATCACGATCTGCTTCGAGGTGTTCCACGACAGGTGGTTCAACAGCGTCGACTTGCCGGTGCCGGCACGACCGGTCACGAAGATGTGTTCGCGGGTGGTCTCGATCGCGTCGAACAGGGCCTGCTGTTCGGCGGAGAGGGTAATCGGGGAGCTGCTCACGCGCGGTCCTCGTCAGTGTTGCCGATCATTGCGCCCAGACTACCGGGCCGGGACGAGCGCCACCGCGGAGCGGCGACGATCAGGGGGAAGCTCCCCGCTTAGGATTGCCCCATGGTGATCGGGGGCCCAATGGTGATCGGGGACGGGGTCGAGCGCAGGCCCGACCCGATCCGTCGATGGGCGATCCGCTGGGGCATCGTTGTGACCCTGATCCTGCTCGCGTTCGCCGGTACCGTCGTCGGCCTCAACGCGAGCCTGTACAGCGCGGACGGCTTTGTGCGCTCCTACCTGTCTGCGCTCGCCCGGCATGATGTCGACGCGGCACTCCAGACGCCCGGCGTGACTCTGGCCGGTCCCGCCTCGCGCGAGCTCCTGACCGCGGATGCCCTCGGCGAGCTCACCGAGATCGAGCACGTGGGCAGCACCGCCGGTGTTGGCGGGACGACCGTGGTCGAGTTCTCGTTCGAGCTCGACGGAACGCCCGGCAGCACGTCGTTCGCCGTCACACCGGCATCCGCCCGGCTCGGGTTCTTCGACTCGTGGGCGTTCGAGACAAGCCCGACAGGCATCCTCGAGGTTGTCCCGCAGCACAACTCGGAGTTCGACGCCAACGAGCTGACCCTCGAGGCGACCAACGGGGCGGCCGCCGCGAGCGCGTACCACGTACTCACCCCGGGCGTCTTCGCGCTCGGCCACGACTCGGAGCTGCTCACCGCGGACGCGGAGCGGCTCATTGTGCTCGAGCCGGGGTCGATGGCCCTGGCGACCGTGAACTCGCGCGCGAACGAGGAGTTCGTCGACCTCGTCCAGGGCGAGCTCGACGCGCTGCTCGACGGGTGCGCAACCCAGTCGGTGCTCCAGCCGACCGGATGCCCCTTCGGCGAGAGAATCGCGAACCGGGTCGAGGGCGTCCCCGAGTGGACGATCGCAAGCTACCCGGTCGTGACGATCCTGCCGGGCGACACCCCGGGCACCTGGCGGGTGCCGGAGACGGCCGGCACCGCCCACCTGGTCGTCGGCGTTCAGTCGCTCTTCGATGGCACCCGGTCGACATTCGACGACGACGTGCCGTTCACGATCGGCTACCTGATCACGTTCCCGGGCGACGGCCGAGTCGTGATCGACGCCGTCACCGGTGGCTGAGCTTCTCGAGCATCTGGTTATAGTCGGTGAGGTCCACGTCGCCGTCGCGCGCCGCCTTGCGGTCGAGCCGCTTCGCCTCCTTGGTGTCGCTGCGCGACCACATGACGGCGACGACGATCGCGAGAATGATCGTTGGAATCTCGCCGACACTCCACGCGATTCCGCCGGCCGTCTGTTGGTCGGCAAGCGCCGAGACACCCCAGGGGCGGCCCATCGCGCCGTACCAGTCGGCGAGCAGGAGTCCCGTTCCGGTCATCAGCGAGAGGCCGAAGAATGCGTGGAACGCCATGGTGCCGAGCAGCAGCACGAGCCGCAGAGGGTAGGGCGCGCGGTAGGGCACGGGGTCAACGCCGATGAGGGACTGCACGAAGAGGTAGCCGGTGATGAGGAAGTGCACGAGCATCCATTGGTGGCCGATGTGGTCGGTCGTCGCCCAGCTGAACAGCGGGGAGTAGTAGAACAGCCAGAGGGAGCCGGCGAAGATGACCGCGGCGATGATGGGGTTCGCCAGTAGGCCGGCGATTCTCGAGTGCACCGCGATCATGATCCATTCGCGTGGGCCGCGGCTGCCGTCGGCGCGCTTGGCGATCGCCCGCAGCGCGAGGGTCGCCGGGGCGGCCGGCACAAGGAGCACCGGGATCATCATCCCGAGGATCATGTGGGCGAGCATGTGGGCGCTGAACAGGTACTTCTCGTAGACGTTGAGCCCACCGTTGGTGACGTAGAAGAGCAGCGCGAGTCCGGCGAGCCAGAGGATCGTGCGGTGGATCGGCCACGTGTCGCCGCGCTTGTGCAGCCGCCAGACCCCGGCGAGGTAGAAGAAGGCGAGGAAGGCCACAGCGAGCACCCAGATCACGTCGAAGCGCCACTCGGTGAGGTAGCGCAGCGGAGTCGCCTCCGGCGGCAGCGGCTCCCCCGTGAGAATGTAGGCCGGTGTCGTCGTCACGAGCACCTGGGGCACGAGCGGGTCGGTGCGGGCGAGGGCTGCGGCCACACCGGAGGCGATGCCCATAAACGCGAACTCGGCGCTGATGAGCCACCAGAAGGCGCGGCCGCGCGTGGCGCCGTCGCGCAGCATCCGTCCGATCAGGAACCGGCGTTGGACCGCCCCGAACAGGCCCAGGGCGATGAGCGCGACTACCTTGACCACCACCAGGATGCCGTAGGGGCGCAGCAGCCCATCGAGGGAGCCCACCCGCAACGACGCGTTCACGTAGCCGGAGACCGCGACGACGATGAAGCTCACGAGGGCGAACGAGGAGTAGCGGCCGACGATCGTGCCGAGGCGGTCCGGGTCGATCTTCGAGCGGATCGCGACGATCGTGAGCAGTCCGCCGAGCCAGATCGCCGCGAAGACGAGGTGCAGGCCGAGCGAGGAGATCGCGGCGTCGTGGCCGGCGGCACCCGCGGCGTGGCCCTGCTGCGCCATCGGCACGAGGCCGGCGATCGCGAAGACGGTGACGAACAGCAGTAGTGTTCTGCCTCGCACCGCGAAGCACAGCACCGTCGTGACGGCGGCGATGAGGGTGGTGGCGAGCCAGGCCTGGCCGAAATCCACCTCGGTGAAGAAGGCACCGAGCAGCTCCCCGAACCGGGCGTCGAACGACAACGGCTCGAGGTACACGTTCAGGAAGGTGAAGAAGCCCGTGGCGGCGGAGGCGACGGTCCAGAAAGCGGCGGATCCGGCGGCGAAATCGAGAGCCCGGTCAAACTCGGGCTTGTCGCGGCTGAGTGCGAAACTCACTAGCACGAGGGCGCCGATGGTGCCGGCGGCACCGATGTTGACGAACAGCTTGGAGATCGGCAGTCCGTAGCGCACAAGCGCGCCCGGGTCGGCGAGGGCGGGAGCCGCGGCGGCGCCCCCGAACTCGAGGGCCGCGAGCAGGCTGACCAGTGCGACGGCCAGTAGGAGGGCCGGTCCGAGGATGCGAAGAGGCCGAGACACGTCCACCAGCCTAGGTGAGCAAGCTGGGCGCGAAACCCGCATCGCGCCGCCCCGCCCGGCCCCGCCCGGCTTTCATTATTCAGGAGCTGGAGCGGTAGCCGGCTTTCATAATTCAGGAGTGAAAGCCGGACCTGGGCCTCATAATTCAGGACACTTCGGTGCCCGGATGCCCTATCCCCCAGCATCCGGCCCGCAAGAGCAAAATAGAGCCGTGACTCACGTCCCGCTCCTGAATAACGAAACGCAACAGACACCCTTCAGCCCGACAACTCCTGAATGATGAAAGGCCACAAACACTGTTCAGCCCGACAACTCCTGAATGATGAAAGGCCAGCGAGACAGCGCGGCGGGAACGACGAAGGGGATGACGCCCTCTCGGACGTCATCCCCTTCGTTGTGAGGCTGAGTTACTTCGCGGCGGCCTTGAGCTTGCTGCCGGCGCTGACCTTGACACCGTATCCGGCGGCGATCTGGATGGCCTCACCCGTGGACGGGTTGCGTCCGGCGCGAGCGGCACGGTGGGTGCGCTCAATGGCGAGCCATCCCGGGATCGTGACCTTGGTGCCTTCGCCGACCGAGGTCGCGAGGGTCGAGAACAGTGCGTCGAGCACGCCGTTCACTGCGGCCTGGCTCTGGCCAGACTCTGCGGCTACTGCTGCGACGAGCTCGGTGCGGTTCAGTGACTTGTCAGCCATTTGTGTCCTCCTCGGACTTTTGTTGCAATACAGGTCTGCTCGATCGGTGAAACAGTCGAGTGACTGATGGTCAATTCATGACCCCGGGCGTAGAACCCGAGGATCCGACTGTAATTTACCAGCTTGACTTGGTGATACCGGGCAACTCGCCCCGGTGCGCCATCTCGCGGAATCGAACGCGCGAAACGCCGAACTGCTTGAGGTACCCACGCGGGCGTCCGTCGATCGCGTCGCGGCCACGAAGGCGCACGGGCGAGGCGTCACGGGGGAGCTTCTGCAGTCCGAGGCGTGCGGCCTCACGCTCGGCATCCGTCGACGCGGGGTCGACGAGTGCCTTCTTCAGCTCGAGGCGCTTCGTCGCGTAGCGCGCGACGATGACCTTGCGCTGCTCGTTCTTGGCAATCATGCTCTTCTTCGCCATGGTTAGCGCTCCTCGCGGAATTCGACGTGCTTGCGCACTACTGGGTCGTACTTCTTCAGCACGAGACGGTCTGGGTCGTTGCGACGGTTCTTCTTCGTCACATACGTGTAGCCGGTGCCCGCCGTCGAGCGGAGCTTGATGATCGGACGTACGTCCTGGTGCTTAGCCATTAGATTTTCTCCCCACGGGCCAGGATGTCCTTGACCACGGTCTCGATGCCGCGGGCGTCAATGACCTTGATCCCCTTGGCACTGAGGGTCAGAGTGACCTTGCGGCGCAGAGACGGAACGTAGTACGTCTTCTTCTGCACGTTCGGGTCGAAGCGGCGCTTGGTGCGCCGGTGCGAGTGCGAAATGTTGTGACCGAAGCCGGGAATGGCTCCGGTTACTTGGCAGGTTGCTGCCATAATTCTCTCCTTGACTACCGTAGGACGAGTGCCCTACCCAAGATCTCTTGTCGGCACGCGCAGAACCCCCGAATAACGAAACGAGGGGGTCGGCGTACGAAGCGAGCGTAGATACCGCCCAGCCAAGGGACTATCTTACGGATGCCGCTGCCGCACTGCAAGCTCGCGCGGGCGCACCGGGTCAGCGCGCCGCCTGCAGCGTCGCGGTCTCGGCATCCGCGATCAGGTGCACCGTGCGCAGGAAGCTGTCGGGGTTGAGCGAGATCGAGTCGATGCCCTCGCGTACCAGGAACGCCGCGAAGTCGGGGTGGTTGCTCGGGCCCTGCCCGCAGATGCCGATGGGGATGCCTGCCTCGTGCGCCTTGCGGATCGCTTCGCTGATCGACCTCGTCACGGCCTCGTCGCGCTCGTCGAAGAGCCCCGCGAGCTCCTCAGAGTCGCGGTCGACTCCGAGCACGAGCTGGGTGAGGTCGTTCGAGCCGATCGAGAAGCCGTCGAACCTCGTCGCGAACAGCTCCGCGAGGATCACGTTCGACGGGATCTCACACATCATGTAGACCTTGAGACCGTTCTCGCCCCGCACCAGACCGTTCTGCGCCATGGTCTCGAGCACCCGGTCGGCCTCCGCGGGGGTGCGGCAGAACGGCACCATGACGATCACGTTCGTGAAGCCCATGTGCTCGCGCACCCGCTTGAGCGCCCGGCACTCGAGCGCGAAGCCCTCGCGGTAACGCGGGTCGTAGTAGCGCGATGCGCCGCGGAAACCGAGCATCGGGTTCTCCTCGGCGCGCTCGAACACGCCGCCGCCGATCAGGTGGGCGTACTCGTTCGTCTTGAAGTCGCTCAACCGCACGATCACGGGATTCGGGTAGTACGGCGCCGCGAGCTTGGCGATGCCGCGGGCGAGCGTCTGCACGAAATAGTCCTGCGGACCCGCGAAGCCGCGGCTGAGCTCGGTGATCAGCTCGCGATCCTTCTGCGCGACCCGCTCCGGGTGCACGAGCGCCATCGGGTGCACCTTGATGAGGTTGTTGATGATGAATTCCATCCGTGCCAGCCCGACGCCGTCGGCGGGGAGGCGCCACCACTGGAACGCCGCTGCCGGGCTCGCGACGTTGACCATGACCCGCGTCCGGGTGCGCGGGACGTCGCCCAAATCGACCTCCTCGGTCTCGAACGCGAGTGCGCCCTCGTACACGTGCCCCTCGTCTCCCTCCGCGCAGGAGAGCGTGATCGTCGACCCCTCCGCGAGGTCGACCGTCGCCGTCCCCGTGCCGACAATGGCCGGCACCCCGAGCTCCCGGCTGACGATCGCCGCGTGGCTCGTCGCCCCGCCGTGGTCAGTGACGATTCCCGCCGCGCGCCTCATGATCGGAACCCAGTCCGGGTCGGTCATTTCGGTGACCAGAATGGCGCCGTCGCGGAATTTCTCGATGTCGGCGGAGCTGCGGATGACACAGGCCTCGCCCACCGCGATCGATTCGCCGATTGCTGCGCCGGTCACGAGCACCCGCCCGGACTCAACGAGGCGATGCACGGTGAACCGGTCGGCCGCCTTGCCCGCCTGCACGGTCTCCGGCCGCGCCTGCACGAGGAACAGCTCGCCGGTGAGTCCGTCCTTGGCCCACTCCATGTCCATCGGGCGGCCGTAGTGCTCGGCTACGATCGCCGCCCAGCGCGCGAGCTGCACGATCTCGCTGTCGTCGAGAACGAGCGCGCGGCGCTCCCGCTCGGTCGTATCGACGAGGCGTATGCGTGCGCTGCCGCCTGCGCCGTAGACCATCTTGCTCGCCTTGCCGCCGACGGTCTTCTCGATGATCGGGGTCACCCCCGCATCCGCGAGCAACGGGGTGAAGACGAGGTACTTGTCCGGATCGACTGTGCCCTGCACCACCGTCTCGCCGAGCCCCCAGGCGGCACTGATGACGATCGCGTTCGGGAACCCCGTGTCGGTATCGATCGAGAACATGACCCCCGACCCCCCGACATCCGACCGCACCATGCGCTGGATGCCGATCGAGAGGGCGACCTCGAGGTGGTCGAAGCCCTTTGCCTCGCGATAGCTGATCGCCCGGTCGGTGAACAGCGAGGCGTAGCAGCGGCGGCAGGTGTCGAGCAGATCGCGCACTCCGCGGACGTTCAGGAAGGTCTCCTGCTGCCCGGCGAAGCTCGCGTCGGGCAGGTCCTCGGCGGTGGCGCTGCTGCGCACGGCGACGGGCGGGTTGTCGATTCCGGCCCGGTCGGCGAGGGTTCGATAGGCCGTGCGGATGTCGTCGGCGATGTCCTCGGGGAACTGGCTGTCGAGGAAGAGTTCGCGGATCGCCGCCCCGGTCACCCGCAACGACGCGTCGCCCAGCCGGTAGCGCTCCAGCAGGTCTCGAATTGCCGGTTCGAGGTCGCCCGCGACGAGGAAGGCCCGATAGGAATCCGCCGTCGTGGCGAACCCGGGGGGAACCTGAACCCCGCTCGCGGCGAGCGCGCCGACCATCTCTCCCAGCGACGCGTTCTTGCCTCCCACCTGCGGGATGTCTCCCAGTGAGATGTCCTCGAACCAGACCACGTGCTGATCGCGCATGCTGTCGCCTCTCGTCGTCGGGCCGCAGCGGTGCGCGCCCGTGTACGCGACGTTAGACGCGCCGGGCCAGCAGCGACACGGCCTTAAGCCCCGTGGGCGAGCGCAGCGGGTGAGGCGCTGCAGCTCGCGCAGAGGCCGAAGACGTCGACGATGTGGCTGGCCTGGGTGAAGCCGTTGTCGGAGGCGACCGTGTGCGCCCACGCCTCCACGGCATCCGCCTCGATCTCAACCGTGAGACCGCAGTTGCGGCAGATCAGGTGGTGGTGGTGCTGGCCGGGGGTGCAGGCGCGGTACAGGCTCTTGCCCTGGTCGGACTGCAGCGAGTCCGCCTCGCCCTCGGTGGCGAGGTCCGCGAGGGCGCGGTACACGGTCGCGAGCCCAATCGAGGATCCCGCCTCGCGCAGGCTCGAGTGGAGGCCCTGCGCGCTGACGAACCCCTCGTTGCTGCCGAGCGCTTCGCGCACGGCTTCGCGTTGCCAGGTGTTCCGCTTCATGAGAACGATTCTAACGCGGCAGCACCGCGGCGCTCGTCCCGGCGAACACGACACCGGACGGTTCTCCCGAGCGTCTCGCCTTCGGCATCCGGGCCCCGACGATGCGGCAGACGACGTAGATGAGGAACGAGATCGTGGTGACGAACGGGCTGATCGGCAGGCCGCCACCGAGCGCGAGGAGGATGCCGCCGACCATCGCCACGACTGCGAACACGACGCTGAGCAGCGGTGTGAGCAGCGGTGACGAGGTCACGCGCATCGCGGCGGCCGCCGGTGTCACGAGGAGCGCCATCACGAGCAGGGCCCCGACCACCTGGATCGACACTGCGACCGCGAGGCCGAGCAGGATCATGAAGGCGACCGACAGCGCCCTGACGGGCAGGCCGCGCGCCCTGGCGACATCCGCGTCCACGCTCGCGAAGGTCAGCGGACGCCACATGATCATGAGCCCGATGACGACGAGCACCGAAATGCCGATCAACAGGCCGAGCTGCTCGTTGTCGACGGAGACGATCTGCCCGGTGAGCAGGCCGAACTTGTTGGCGCTGCGCCCCTCATAGAGGGCGAGGAACAGGATGCCGAGGCCGAGGCCGAACGGCATGAGCACGGCGATGATCGAGTTGCGTTCCCTCGCCCGTACGCCCAGCACGCCGATCAGCAGCGCGGCCAGGAGCGATCCAATCGTCGACCCGATCACGACGTTGGCACCGAGCAGAAGGGCGGCCGCGGCCCCCGCAAAGGAGAGCTCGCTGATGCCGTGCACCGCGAACGGCAGGTCGCGCATCATCACGAAGACGCCGATGAGGCCACCGACGACACCCAGGAGGGCGCCGGCGTAGATCGAGTTCTGCACGAGCAGGAGCAGTTCGCCATAGTTGGAGAAGTCGAAGATGTCGCCCATCAGTGGTGTCCCTCTCCCACGTGGTGGAGGTCGTGGTCGTGCGCCCCATAGCCGTCGGGGGCACCCACGACGATGATCCGGCCGCGGCTGCGAATGACCTCGACGGGGGTGTCGTACATGTACGAGAGCACCTCGCTGCGCATGACCTCGTCGGGGGTCCCGATGCGGAACATCCCGCCGGCGAGGTAGAGCACCCGGTCGACCATGGAGAGGATCGGGTTCACGTCGTGCGTCACGAAAACCACCGCAGTGTTGAGCTCGCGGCGCTTGGAATCGATGAGCTCACTCACGGCACGCTGGTGGTTGAGGTCGAGTGACAGCAGCGGCTCGTCGCAGAGCAGGATTCGCGGATTGCCCGCGATGGCCTGACCGACCCGGACGCGCTGCTGCTCGCCTCCCGAGAGCGTCGCGACCGGGACGTTCGCGAATGCGGTGGCCCCGACCGAGTCGAGGATCGAGTCGACCCGCTCGCGCAGCGCCCGGGTCGAGAGCGGCAGTCCCCACTGGTGTCCATTGATGCCGAGGGCGACGAGGTCTCGGGCGCGGAGCGGCGTGCCGTCGTCGAGGAGCTTCTGCTGGGGAATGTAGCCGATGTTCCGACTGCCGCGGGCGACTGGCCCGCCAAGCAGTTCAATGGTGCCGGAGGTGAGCGACTGCTGGCCGAGGATCGTCTTGAGCAGGCTGGTCTTGCCGGTGCCGTTCGGGCCGAGCACCGCGAGGAACTCGCCAGCCTTCAGCTCGAGGTTGAGGCCCTTCCAGAGCATGCGGTCGTCGAACGCGAGGGTCGCCGATCGCAGGCTCAGTACCGAGGGCGAGGTGTCGGGGAACACGGATTCCTTCTGTCACCGCGCTGCTCGGAGTGGTCGCGGCGCGTGTTGATTGTCGTTATCAGTATGGGGTATCGGAGCGCTCAACCGAGGGCATCGGCCAGGGCATCCAGGTTGTCGGTCATCCAGCCGATGTAGTCGGCGCCTTCGGGCATGGTCTCGGAGAACGAGACAACGGCGACACCGGCCTCCTCGGCCGCCCCCCGCACCTGCTCGGTCTCCGGGCCGGTCGTCTGCTCGTTGTACGCGAGCAGGCTGACGCTGCCGGCAGAGAAGAGCGCCAGGGTCTCCTGCAACACCGCGGGAGGAACGTCGGCACCCTCCTCGAAGGCCTCCGAGAAGGCATCCGGGGTCAGGTTCACCAGCCCGATCTCCTCGAGGAGGTAGGCGGGCACCGGTTCGGTGACCGCGACACCGTTGCCCTCGACGCTGACGCGAAGCTCGGCGGCTCGCTCCTCGAGCAGCGCGAGGTCGCCCACGAAGGCCTCGTAGTTCTCGACATAGGCGGTCTCGTTGGCGGGGTCGAAGTCGCCGAACTCGTCGGCGAGGGCCTTCGCGAGGTTCTCCATCGCATGGAAGCTGTACCAGACGTGCTCGTTGAAGCCCTCGACGTGAGCGTGGGCGTCGGCATCGGCATCGGCATCGGCATCGGCATCGGTCGCATGGTCGTCGCCCTGATCCTCGTCGCCGTCGAGCAGCCCGGATACCTCCGACGCGGTCACGACGACTCGCTCGGAAGTTGCGATGCCCGCGAGGAGTGTGTCGATGAACGGGTCGTATCCCCCGCCGTTCTCGATCACCAGGTCTGCCTTGGCGAGGGCGAGCTGGTCGCGGGCGGATGCTTCGTAGCTGTGCGGATCCTGCGCCTGGCCGGTGATGATGCTCGTGACGTCGACGAGGTCGCCGCCCACACGGGAGGCGATGTCGCCGTAGACGTTGGTGGAGGCGACGACCTGCAGCAGGTCGACGTCGGTCGTGGGCGAACCGCTCGGCGACGCGCATCCGGCGAGGACGAGCGAGCTGGCGGCGACTGAGCTGAGGAGCAGTCCGGTCGAGAGTTTCGGGCGCATGGGGTGAGCTTTCCAACGGGGCTAATGAGTGTCGTTATCAACTATAGCGCGAAGAAACGCTCCGGCAAGGCCGAGGAGGCGTCAGTCGAGAAGCAGCGCCGGTTCCTCGATGATGCTCGCGACGTCGGCCAGGAAGCGGCTCGCGACGTCCCCGTCGACGACGCGGTGGTCGAAGCTCGCGCCCAGGGTCGTCACGAATCGCGGCCGAACCTCGCCGTCGACGACCCATGGCTTCTGCTTGATCGTGCCGAGGGCCACGATGGCGACCTCGTCGGAGTTGAGAATCGGGGTGCCGGTATCCATGCCGAAGACGCCGATATTGGTGATCGTGATGGTTCCGCCCGCCATCGCCGACGGCTGGGTCCTGCCCTCGCGCGCGGTGATGGTCAGCTGCTCGATCGCCCGGGCGAGCTCGATCAGGGGGAGGTCCTGGGCCTCCTTGATGTTCGGCACGATGAGTCCGCGCGGGGTCGCCGCCGCGATGCCGAAGTTTACGTAGTGCTTGACGACGATCTCCTCGTCGGTCCACTGCGCGTTGGCCGTTGGATTGCGACGCACCGCCCAGATCATCGCCTTCGCCATGATGAGCAGCGGCGAGACCTTGACGCCCGCGAAGTCGGGGGAGTTCTTGAGTCGCTTGACGAATTCCATCGTGCGCGTGGCGTCGACATCGACGAACAGGCTCACGTGCGGCGCGGAGAAGGCGCTGGAGACCATCGTCGAGGCGATCGCCTTGCGCACGCCCTTCACCGGAATGCGCTCCTCGCGGTCCGTCGCCCACTGGGGCGTCTCGATGTTGCGGAACAGGCTCGCCTGTGAGGCCTCGCGCACGACGTCGTCGCGCGTGATCTCGCCGGCCAGGCCCGTCGCGGTGACGGTGGCGAGGTCAACGCCAAGGTCCTTCGCGAGTTTGCGGATCGGCGGCTTGGCGATGATCGCCGAGGCGGATGCCGCGGGTACCGAGCTCGGCCGGGCGGCAGCACGGGTCGGGGGTGCGTCGGCGGCCGACTGGCGGTTGCGGCGGGGTGCGACGTGGCCCTTGATGCCGTAGCCGACGAGCACCGCACCCGGCTTGTCGTCGTCGGCGGCGATGCTCGCGGCCGTGTCGGCGATGGTCTCCGTCGCGTCGTTGGACGGGGCGGGCGCGGCGGCAGGCGCGGCAGCGCTGGCGGGCGCCGCATCCGGGGTCGCATCCGGGGTCGCCGGCGCACCGGCATCCGACACGGAGATGATCGCCGTGCCGATGTCGACCATCGTCCCCTCCTCGACGAGGAGCTTGGTCACAACACCGGCGAACGGCGACGGCAGCTCGACGAGCGACTTGGCGGTCTCGATCTCGACGAGCACCTGGTTGACGGTCACGGTGTCGCCCTCGGCGACCTTCCACGCGACGATCTCGGCCTCGGTCAGGCCCTCGCCGACGTCGGGGAGGTTGAATTCACGGCTGCTCATGTTGACTGTCTTTCCGTACCTAGTAGGCCATGGCCCGGTCGACCGCTTCGAGCACGCGGTCAGCGTCGGGCAGGTAGATCGTCTCGAGCCCCGCAGGCGGGAAAGGGGCGTCGAAGCCCGATACCCGCAGCACGGGTGCCTCAAGGGAGTAGAAGGCGGCTTCGGTCACGGTCGCCGCGATCTCCGACGAGACGCTCACGAAACCGGGCGCCTCGGAGGCCACGACGAGCCGGCCGGTCTTGCGCACCGACGCGATGATGGGGGAGTAGTCGATGGGAGAGAGGGAGCGCAGGTCGATGACCTCGACGCTCGTGCCCTCGGACGCGGCGAGCTCCGCCGCCTGCAGCAGCACCGTCACCATCGCGCCGTGGCCGACGAGGGTCACCTCGCTGCCTGTGCGCACGACCCGGCTCGTGTGAAGCGGAGCTGCGCTGCCGGTGAGATCGACCGGACCCTTGTGCCAGTAGCGGCTCTTCGGCTCGAAGAACATCACCGGATCGTTCGAACGACACGCTTCCTGGATCATCCAATAGGCGTCGTTCGGGGTTGAGGGGCTCACGAGGCGCAGGCCGGGGGTATGGGCGAAGTACGCCTCCGGGCTCTCCTGGTGGTGCTCGACCGCGCCGATGTGCCCGCCGTAGGGAACGCGGATGACGACCGGCATCTGCACCTGGCCCTCGTGCCGGTTGGTCATCTTGGCGAGCTGCGAGGTGATCTGGTCGAAGCCGGGGAAGATGAAACCATCGAACTGGATCTCGCACACGGGCCGGTAGCCGCGCATCGCGAGCCCGATCGCCGTTCCGATGATGCCGGACTCGGCGAGGGGCGTGTCGAGCACGCGCTTCTCGCCGAATTCGGCCTGAAGTCCCTCGGTGACCCGGAAGACGCCGCCGAGCGGGCCGATGTCCTCCCCCATCAGGAGAACCTTGCTGTCGTCGCCCATCGCCTTGCGCAGACCTGCGTTGATGGCTTTCGCGAGGGGCAGCTCCGCCGTTCCCGCTGCCTTGCGAGCCGGGCGGGGCGCTTCTCCGTCGCGAGATCCCGCGTGGTGCGGCGCGTCGGTATTCGTGATGAGGTGTTCGCTCATGAGTCCGATCCCATCGATGCCTCGTAGTTCTCGAGCCACTGCTTCTGCGCCGCGATCACCGGGTGCGGGTCCGAGTACACGTGGTCGAACATCTTGTCGGTAGACGGGATGCCGAGCTCGTAGGTGCGGGTACGGATGTCGGCAGCGAAGTCCTCCGCCTCCTCGTCGACCGCGGCGAAGAAGGCGTCGCCCTCGCCGCGCGACCTCAGCCAGGTCTCGAAGCGCGTGATCGGGTCGCGAGCGATCCAGGACTGCAGCTCGGCATCCGTCCGGTACTTCGTGGGGTCGTCCGACGACGTGTGCGCGCCGACGCGGTAGGTCAGCGCCTCGATGAATCGGGGTCCGGCGCCGCTGCGAGCCTCGTCGAGATTCTTCGCCGTCACGGCGAAGCTCGCGAGAACGTCGTTGCCGTCGACCTGCACGCCCGGGATACCGAAGCCGCTGGCGCGTTGCACAAGCGGCACCCGCGACTGCACGCTCACCGGCACGGAGATGGCCCAGTGGTTGTTCTGCAGGAAGAAGACCTGGGGGGTCTGGTAGCTCGCCGCGAACACGAGCGCCTCGTTGAGGTCACCCTGGCTCGTCGCACCGTCACCGAAGTAGACCATGACGGCCTCGTCCTTGTCGGGGTCGCCCGTCGCGTGCAACCCGTCGAGGGCGATGCCCATCGCGTAGCCGGTGGCGTGCAGCGTCTGTGAGGCGATAACGAGGGTATAGAGGTGGAAGTTCTTCGACTCGGCCGGGTTCCAGCCGCCGTGCGTCGTTCCGCGCAGCAAACCGATGATTCCCAGCACGTCGACGCCACGCACCATGGCGACGGCGTGCTCGCGGTACGCCGGGAAGATGTGGTCGTGGTCGCGTGCAGCCCGGGCGGAGCCGACCTGGGCGGCCTCCTGCCCCATGCTCGGCACCCAGAGTCCGAGCTGGCCCTGGCGCTGCAGGTTCGCGGCCTCGATGTCGAAGCGGCGGATGACGACCATGTCGCGGTGGAACTGGCGCAGCTCGTCGTCGCTGAGCTTCTCAATGTACGGGAGGTACTCCTCAGCGGTGGCGCCGCTCTGCATGACGCCATCGGCGGAGAGCAGCTGCACCATCTCGACGGATTCTGCCACGGTGACCTCGCAGTCCTATTAGTTCCCTGGGCTGTGCGCAGTGGAGTCCGGTCGTCGGGAGGACCGACGTCAAGGTTCTAATCTAGCCCGGTCCGGGCATGCGCCGTTGGTAGGTTCTGCACAACCTCTTCGGCCGCGGCTAGGAGTTTGCCCACAGATTCGGCCTCTCCGATCGATACCCGCAGCCCGTCGCTGCCAAGTGCGCGGACGACGATCCCGTGCTTGAGGAAGATTTCGGCGGCGGCGGCGGTGTGCTCGCCGGTCGCGAACCAGACGAAGTTGCCCTGCGGATGCGGGATGCTCCAGCCCTGCTCGAGGAGGGCCCGCCAGACCTCGTCGCGCAGCGCCGAGATGCGCGCGACCCGCTCGAGCAGGAACTCCTCGTTGTCGAGGGCGGCGATCGCCGCCCTCTGCGCGGGCTCGATCACCGAGAGCGGGATCGCCGCGGTGCGTGCGGCGTCAAGCACGTAGGCCGGGCCGATGGCGTAGCCGAACCTCAGCCCGGCAAGTCCATACGCCTTGGAGAAGGTGCGGAGCACGACGAGGTTCGGGTAATCGTCGAGGAGGCCGATGCCCGATACCGCAGTGGGGTCGGTCACGAATTCCGCGTACGCCTCGTCGAGCACGACGAGCACGTTGCGCGGCACGGTCCCCATGAAGTCCGCGAACGCATCCGCCGACACCGCAGCGCCGGTGGGGTTGTTGGGGGAGCAGACGAGGATCAGGCGGGTGCGCCCAGTCACCGCCGCGGCCATCGCGGCGAGGTCGTGGCTGCCGTCGGACTCGTCGATCGGCACTGTCACGCTCGTCGCACCCGCCACCGTGACGAGACCGGGATAGGCCTCGAAGGAGCGCCAGGCGTAGACGACCTCGTCGCCGGATCCTGCGGCGGCCTGGATCAGCTGGGCCAGAATCGCAACGGACCCGGCCCCGACGTGCACCGACTCGATATCGACGCCGTGGCGCTGCGCGATGCGGGCGCGCACGGCGCTCGCGCTGCCATCCGGATACCGATTGATGGACGATTCGGCGATCGCCTCGAGGATCGCGTCGATCGGCTCGAACGGGTTCTCGTTCGATGAGAGCTTGAAGGCCTCGTCGGGCGCCGGTTTGCCCTGTCGGTAGGCGGCCAGGGCGACGATCTCCGGCCGCAGTTGAACCGGGGGCTGGTCGCGGTCACGGGAGATCACCGTCCGATTCTAGGGTGGGCGCCTGTGCGGTTCTTCGCCATCGCTGTGGACGCCACGGGGCGGCTTTGCGTGCTCGCTGCGGGGCCGCATTGCGCGCTCACCCCCGCGCGGCTCTTTTGCACCGGTGCCAGAGCACGGGCATCATTGCTAGATGAGAAGATTCCTGGTCAGGCTCGTCATCAACGCGATCGCCCTCTGGCTCACCACACTCATCGTGGCCGGCGTGAGGGTCGTCGCCTACGAGCCGGGCGACACCACCGCGAGCGTGCTCACGTTTTTGATGGTCGCCCTGGTCTTCGGAATCGTGAATAGCGTGATCGGTAATTTTGTTCGCATCGTCGCATTCCCTCTCTACATCCTCACGCTGGGTCTCATCGCGCTGATTGTGAACGGACTCCTACTCCTGCTCGTCGAGTGGATCAGTTCGCTGATCGGCTTCGGCCTCGAAGTCGATGGATTCTGGTGGGGCGTGCTCGGTGCGCTCGTACTGGCCCTGATCAGTTGGATCATCGGCATCATCGTGCGCCCCATCGTCGGGCGTGACGAGTTGCGCCGCTAGACGCCGCGGCGGCTCCACGGCCGGCTGCTCGTGCGGCTGCTCGCGGTCGCTCCTCGCGGCCTGCCCCTCGCGGTCGTCTGCTTGCGGCCGTCTGCTTGCGGCCTGCTGCTTGCGGCCTGCTCCTTGCTACCGGTCCTCACAGCCGGCTCGCCGCGGTCAGCTCATCGCGGTCAGCCCCTTGCTGCCGATCCTCACAGCCAGCTCGCCGCGGTCGCGTCTTCTTGGCCGCTCGTCGTGACCCGGTCTTCTCCTGCACAGGGTCTTCTCCTGCACAGGGTCTTCTCCTGCGCAGGGTCTTCTCCTGCACAGGGTCCTCTCCTGCACAGCCCTTGTGGGAAGATTCTTATCCCCATCAGCCATTTCCTCCTTCGAAAGTGTGTTCGAAGTGGGAGAATTGTGGCATGGAACAGCTCCCGAACACCCTCCGCGACACGGCCGACACCGTCGCCGGCCTCGGGGCGTGCGCGGGGGAGTTCACGGCCCTGGATGATGCGTCCCTGTTCGCCGCGCAACGCTCGGTCAGCGCGCTGCGTCGAGCGGTGGACACCTACGCGGCGTGGATCGCGGCGGCGATCGCGAAGCACTCCGACCGGGCCCTGGGCCATGCCGGGCTGGCGATCAGTGCCGGGTTCGTCAGCGCGGAGGCGTTGATCCAATCGATCTCCGGCAGCACCAGGGCCGAGGCCGCGAAACTGGTCCAGATCGGCACCCTGCTCGCCGAGACCGAAGCCGCCGAAGCCCTCGCCGCCGCCGATCCCACCGCCACCGGCGGCACGCCCACCGCTGGTGCGCCGACCGCTGGTGCGCCGGTGTCCGATCCGGGCTCCCCGGCCAGCCCGGGGCCAGCCACCGACCCGGCCTGGACTGTGGATCCGCGCTTCCCGGTCGGGATGCCGGTATGGCAGGCGCCAATCGCGCGGGCGGTCGCCGCCGGGCTCCTCTCCCTCGATGGAGCCGAAGCAATCCGGCGCGGGTTGGGCGGGATCGATGACGCCGTCACCGCCGAGCAGCTCACCGCCGCCGCGGAACACCTCATCACCGCCATCAACCCCAGCAACCCCAGCAACCCCAGCAACCCCGGTAACCCCGGTAACCCCGGTAACCCCGGTAGTGCCGGCGCCGGTCGGGTGCTGGGTGCGGACGAGGTGCAACGCCTCGCCCGGCGGTTGCGGGACGAGCTCGACAGCGACGGCATCCGCCGGCGGGAGAAGGAGCAGTACGACCTGCGCGCGGTGCGCAAATGGCGCACCGCTGACGGCATGCACCACGGCATCTGGCACCTGCACCCCGAAGACGGCGCCCTGCTCGACTCGGCCCTGTCCACGATCCTCTCCCCGCGACGCGGCGGACCCCGATTCATCGATCCGGAAGAGAAAGCCAAAGCCCAGAAACTGGTCGAGGACCCCCGCACCGACGAGCAGATCCTCGCCGACGCCCTGATCGGCATGATCCGCATCGCCACCGACGCCGACCCCGGCACCATGTTCGGCTCCCGCCGCCCCGCCGTCCGACTCATCATCACCAAAAAAGACCTCACCACCAACACCACACCCACCACTGGCACAAGCACCGACGCGAGCACCGGCACCGGCTTCATCGCCGCCACCCGCGTCAGCACGCCGACCAGCACCAGCACCGGCACCGGCACCGGAGTGGCGACCGAAACCGGCACCAATGCCAGCACCAGCACCAGCACCAGCACCAGCACCAGCACCGCGAGCGTCCCCGGCGACCGCACCCCAGACGTCGACCCGCTCGCGCTCCCGGCATCGCCGGCCCTCACGCCACAGCCATCTCAATCCCTGCAACCACTCCCACCCCAGCCACCCCCGCCACCCCCGCTGCCGCTGCTGCCCGGGATCAGCGCCGACCACGGATGGATCGAGGGAACCCTCGACCCGATCTCAATCGAGACCATCCAGCGCAACCTCTGCGACACCGGACACATCCCCGTCCTATTCGACGACGACGGCCAATGCCTCAACGTCGGCCACACCAAACGCCACTTCACCGCCCGCCAACGCATCGCCCTCGCCACCCGCGACGGAGGCTGCATGTTCCCCTCCTGCGACCGACCCCCCTCCTGGTGCGAAGCCCACCACATCAAACACTGGGACAGAGACAACGGACCCACCAACATCGACAACGGAATCCTCCTCTGCCGCAGACACCACCTCCTCCTCCACGACAACCACTGGGAAATCACCAACACCAACAACAACTACTGGCTCCAACCACCCACAACCATCGACCCCACCCAAACCCTCATCCCACTCCCCAGCAAAACACCCACCATCACCACCATCACCAGAAAAAAAGCCAGCTGACCGCAACCTGCGGCGAGGTCAACCGGACGAGAACAGAAAGTACGCGACCGAATTACCCGACGAAAGGATCAACGTGAATACCGAAGTGCCAGCCGGCTTGGCCTCGATTGCTCGCGCACCCCCTAGGAGCAGCGTCAGGGTGGATCGACGGCCCGCGGACCGGACTTCACGCACATCCCACACCGGCGATCACGGACGGCGGAGCTAAGCGCCGCTTCAGTGTCCGTTTTCGAGCGATCTCCGTCCGGGATGACGCGGTTGACGCCCTCACCTACGCGTCGAACTTGCTGCCGCACGGCCGTTGCAGCATCAGCTCCTGCACACGCACTGAACCGCGCTTAGTCAGCTCAGGCAGCGCGGACAGCGCAGCAAGCACAGGGCGAACCCCGATCAGTGCGAAGCCCGATCAGTCGCCAGCGCGCGGATATGCCAGTACTCGACCACGCACCTCGACCGTGACCTCGGCACCGACCGGGAGAAGGCCCGAGGCCGCCACCCGAGCCATGCAGCTCGTTCCGCTCTGAAGCGAGAGCTCGAGCAGCGCGTCGTGGCCTGTGTAGGTCACCGCCGTGACGGTCGCACGAAGTCCTTGGGCAAGCACCGATCCATCGATCGACGTCAGCTCGAGCTGTTCCGGACGAACGAGCACAGTGACTGGGGTGTCGTCGACCGGTCCCGCAGGTGCGCCCGCACGCGTCGGAGTGCCCGGTCGCGTCGGTGCGACAGCGCGGTTCGAGGCTGTCTCTCCAACACCCGCCGCTCCACGGGTAGCCCCACCAGCACCAGCACAAGCACCAGCACCAGCCGCACCAGGGCCAACATCCTCCGCAGCTGCCGCCGCACCCGCGGGGAACACGATCATCGGGGCCGTCTCCCCAGAGCGGCGAATCTCGCTCCGGAGTTGCCTGTCGTGCCGCACTCCGCTCTCGTCGTACGCGAGCGCGCCCCGCGCGACCGCACCCTCGTCCAGATCCGCCCCCTCGTCCAGGGTTAGACGCGAGGAAGCACCGTTCGCAGGATTCCCGCGGGTGCCGGCCGCCGGCATCCACTCCGCCTCCAACGACCCGAGTGCACCGACAACCGAGCCCGAACGCCACAGGCCGGGCAGGAACACCGATTCCCCGACGAACGTCGCGACCCACGGTGTCGCGGGCCGATCGTATATCTCGGGCGGAGTTCCGAACTGCAGAATTTCGCCATCACGCATCACCGCGACATAGTCCGCGATCGAGAGTGCCTCGGCCTGGTCGTGTGTGACGAGAATGCCGGTCATCCCCTCGGCGGCGAGCAGTGCCCGCACCTCGGTGCGCAGCTCGCCACGAAGAAGAGGGTCCAGCGCACCGAACGGCTCGTCCATCAGCACGACCTCTGGCCCCGACGCGAGAGCTCGAGCGAGCGCCACGCGCTGCGCCTGGCCTCCGGACAGCTGCGCCGGCGACCGATCGGCGAGCGCCGAGAGCCCGACCATGGAGAGCAGGTGGCGCACCCGTTCTTCGCCCGCCGCCCGGCGCGCCGCGCGACGTCCGCCGCCGAGGCCGAAGGCGATGTTCTCGGCAACGGTCAGGTGCGGGAAGAGCGCCGCGTCCTGCGGAACCCAGCCGATCCTCCGCTTCTCCGGCGCCAGGTGGATGCCGTGTGTCGTGACCATCCGCTGACCCAACCGCACCTCGCCGGACCGTGCCCGGATGAGGCCCGCGATCGTGCGCAGAAGCGTGGTCTTGCCGCATCCGCTCGGCCCCACAATCGCCACGAGCGACCCATTCGGGACTTCGAGGGAGATGCCGCGCAGCACCGGTTCCACGCCGTAACCGACGACGACGTTGCGCATCGAAAGCCGACTCATGATGCTGTCCCGTCCACTCGTCCGCGGCCGGCTCCTGAGAGGAGGAACGCGGGAACTGCCGCCACGAGAATGAGCGCGGCCGCGTAGGGCGCAGCCGCACCGTAGGCGGAGACGTCGGTGCGCGACCAGAGTTCGATCGCGAGGGTATCCGTTCCGGTCGGGCGCAAGAGGAGCGTCGCCGGCAGCTCCTTCATCGCTGTGACCGCGACGAGCAGCGCCCCGGCGAAGATACCCGGCCGGGCGAGCCGCGCGGTGACGAACCACCAGGTCTGCAGCTGACCGTAACCGAGTGTCCGGGAGACATCCTCGAGCGAGGTGGGCACCTGGGCCGTGGCACTCCGGATCGCGCCGATCGCCTTGGGCATGAACAGCACCCCGTAGGCGAACGCGAGCACGAAACCGGTCTGGTAGAGCGCGGGCATCACCGAGAGCGAGAAGAACACGAGCGAAAGTCCCACCACGATGCCGGGCAGGCCGAGGGCGAGATAGCCGAGCGACTCGATCAGGCGCACGAGCCGGCCACGGTACCTGGCTGCCAGCGCACCGATCGGCAGCGCAAGGATCACCGCGATCACGGCGCCGCCGATCGACAGCGCCAGCGTATTGAGGATCGCCTGGCCAAGCTCGACAGGATCGAGCGCCCGCAGCGTCTCCGCCTCGAACAGCCGCGCGAAGAGCACCGCCACCGGCAGCCCGACCGCGAGAGCCGGAACGACGGAGAGCAGGGCGATCGACGGTACGGTCCAGTGGCCGAGGTTGACGATGCGGTGGCGAGCCACGCCGGTCACGGCCCCGAACCGGCGGCGGGCACGACCGCGCGCCGTCTGCTCCGCGATCACAATGATCATCGCGAGAAGCACGAGCACGGTCGCGAGAATCGCCGCGTAGTTGCGGTTGAAGCTCGCCCCGTACGCCTGCTGGATCGCCGTGGTCAACACGGGGAAGCGCAAGAGCGCGACTGCACCGAACTCCGAGAGCACGTAGAGGCACACGAGCAGCGCTCCCGCGAGTGTCGCCGGCCGGATCTGCGGCCACGTGCCGAGCCAGAAGGCGTGCCAGGCGCTACGCCCGAGAGTGCGGGCGACGTCGTCGAGTCCCGTGGTCCCCGCTCGCAGCGCCGCCATCACCGGCAGGGTCACGTAGGGGGTCGAGACGAGGGTCAGCACGAGCCAGGATGCCCCGAATCCCTGCATTCCCGGCACCGCGGCGAGCCAGCCGTAGGCGGCCAGGTAGGAGGGAACCGCGAGCGGGAGCGCGGCGAGCACCGTCCACATCCCCCGCAAACGCAGCCGGGTGCGGGCGAGCAGGAACGCGGTCGGCACTCCGACCAGCACGCAGGTGGCGGTGACCGCTGCCGCGAGGCTCACGGTGTTGAGCAGCAGCTGCGGCACCCGGGGGCGCCCGAGCACCGTTACGGCATCCTCGAGTCCGCTCGATCCGACTCGAACGAGGAGGTAGACGAGCGGAATGGATGCGATGGCGCATGCGACGAGGGCGAGTAGCAGCAGCATCCGTGGCGGCCGTCGCCCGACCGTCTCGCGAATCGGCTCGACCGCGATCGACGCGGCCGCGATCGACTCGACTCCGAGGTCGGCGACCCGTTCATCGACTCGCTGTTGCATCCGACTCCTGCTGATGGGTGGGGCACGCGGCGCGGCGGGCCGCGTCGGTGCCGGGGGTGGTCGTGCTGCGCGGCCGGTTCAATGACAGCGCAGCGCGACCTTCCTTAAAGAAGACCGTACTGTGCGAGCAGCTCCTGAGTGATTTCGAGGGATTCGAGGTCGCTGAGGTCGAGCTGGGGGTTGACGAGGCTCTCCAGTTCCGGGAGGCCCTCAGGTGCGGCAACGCCCGGGAGCAGCGGGTACTCGTAGGTGTTCTCGACGAAGAACTGCTGCGCCTTCTCGGAGACGAGGTACTCGATGAACGCGAGTGCGTCCGGGTCGCCTTCGGCTCCGGCGAGGATCGCCGCGCCCGTGACGTTGACCATGCCGCCGGCGTCGCCGGGCAGGAACTTGAGCTGTGCCCGCATCCCGTCGGCTCCGACCTCGGCCGCATCCTCGTACCAGTAGTAGTGGTTGATGAGAGCGAGGTCGAGCTGGCCGCTGTTGACCAGGTCGAGGGTCGCGCCGTTCTTCTCGGTGAGCACGGGCGAATTCTTGCTGATGCCTTCGACCCACGCCTCGGCATCCTCTTCGCCCTCGAGCACGCGAAGCGCGGTGACGAACGACTGGAAGCTCGCGTTTCCGGGCGGGAAGCCAACCCGGCCGCTCCACTTGGGGTCGGTCAGCTCTTCGACGCCATCGGGAATCTCGTCCTCGCTGAGCTTCTCTGTGTCGTAGGCGATCACGCGGGCGCGGCCGGTGACGCCGATCCAGCTGTCGTCCTCCGACGTGAACCCGGCTGGGATGAGGTCGGCGAACTCGGCCGGGATCTTGCTCACGAGGTCGGCGTTCGCGAGCGAGCCGAGGGCTCCGGCGTCCTGCGAGAGGAATACCTGGGCGGGCGAGTTGTCGCCCTCCTCGAGCAGGAGAGCGTTGAGCTCGGGGCTCGACCCGTAGCGGGCGCTGACCTCGATGCCGGTGTCTTCGGTGAATTGCTCGATGAGCGGTGCGATGAGCGCCTCGTCGCGGCCAGCGTAGAGGGTGAGCTCGCCGTCGCTCTCGATCGCCGCATCGTTCGGCGCGGCCGGTTCGGTGTCACTGGCGGGCGCGCAGCCAGCCACAGTCAGGGCGAGGGCGGTGACGCCCGCGGAGAGAATGAGGCCGCGGCGGAGAGTGCGCATTGAGGGTGTCCTTTTCTGATACTTAGGTTAGGCAAGCCTATCTTACCGGAAGGCCCGGCCCAGAGCGAACTGCGGGACGGATGCCGGCGCCCGCCGGGCACCACCCGTCACGGCGCGCGCCACGCCCGGTACCAGGTCGTCTCGACCCGCTCGGCCCCGCGGCCGACCGCGTCGAACTCGGCGCCGGCTGCCAGCAGACGCCTCTCGTTCGCTGCATCGATGAACTTGGCCGTCGCGCGATAGTGCTCGGCGGCATGCGCGGGTACGGCGAGCTCGGGCGGGGGAGGACCGTCGGAAAATACCTCCCGCCGGACGAGCACGGGGTCCGCTCTCGCCCACGTGCCGCCGAGCGCCGGAACGAGATCGTCGGTGTGCTCCACCGCGACCCACGGGACATCCCGCGGCACGTCGACCTGCCCGCTCGGGGCCCCGAGCGTGAACAGGGCCCGCACGTCGTAGTCCCCCGATGCCGCGAGCTGGGCAGCCACGAGTCCGCCCTGCGAGTAGCCGGTGACGACGAGCGGCGACTGCGCCCCGACGCCCGCGTGGTTCAACACGTCGGCCACCGCCCGGTAGGCGCCGGAGGGCTCACCGGAGAGGGCGGAGATGTTGCTGGTGAGGTCCCACGGTTCCGTTCCGCTCGTCGGGGAGAAGTCGGCTGTGCCGCCGAGGTAGACCTCGAAGCGATCGGGCTGCCCCGGTGCGCTGTACTGGTCGATGCGAACCTGCGCGCGGCCGCTCGGCACGCGGGCGGCCCGGTCGGCGAAGCCATCGGCCCGCGTCGACGTGCCACGGGCAACCGGGGCAATCCTGATGGGGGTCTCCCGGAGGGCACCGACGACCGACGCTCCGGCCGCGACCGCGCCCACGGTGGTGTCAATGCCAAGAATTCCGATCCCGTCGTCGCCGAGCATCCGGACGACGGGGAGGGGAAGCCCCGCGGCTCCGGCTGCGAACTCGTCCACACTCACGATCGAGACGCGGGCGAACTGCACGAACCGCGGATCGCTCAGAATCGCCCGCTGCCCCACCCCCCATCGCTCGGCGGCGTCGGTGCCCCGCCGAGTCGCGTCCGGGATGACGGTGCTCGCCACGGCGTAGGCGAGCGCCGCCCTCGAGCTGGCCACGAGCAGCCCCGGCGCCAGCACGAGACCCAACCGCGCCGCGAGAAACCCAAGGCCAGCAGCGAAGTCTCCCGCGAGCCGTTCGCCGAGCGCCGCCAACGCCGACTCCCCGGCACCGTAGACGTTGGCGCTCAGCTGCAGCCCGGCCGCGAGGTGTCCGGTGCGCACGACAGCCAGACCGAGGAGCGCGCGGGCGTCGTCTATTCCTCGCGCCGCCTGCTCGAGCGCCGGCCGACAGTCGGCGGTCCCCGGCAGTCGGGACGCCGCTGCGGCATCCATCGCACCGAGGGTGCGCACGCACTCCTCGAGGTTTCTCTCGAGTCGCTCCAGCCGCTGCGCCTGGGCGAACAGCGTGACCGTCGCCACCGCGATCGATCCACCGCCGCCCACCACCAGGTCATCCGACATGACCCGCGAGTGTGTCGATCGCCCGGCGGGTGTCAGCCAGCGCCACGTCCACGGATGCCTGCGCCGACGAAATCGTGCGGTGCAGCTCATCAAGCCCCGCGTCGTAGAGCCGGCGGGCCGGACCTGCCCACTCCGACTCGACTCCCGACGGCGCGAGTGCTCGGGCCCGATCTATTCGAGAGCGCATGACCGCGAGGGCCGCCGCCTGCTCCTCGAGCATCCGGCTTGCGATCATCACCGATAGCGCCCACGGATCGGAGTCGGACCCCTGCGGCATTTTCTCCTCGGCTTTCGTTGGCGACACCGGCTCTCGAGACACCCTGCGGCACCACGGCCCCGCCCTGCCACGCGCCACGAGATCGGTGAGGAGAAGCGGCCGAGGCTGGCGGGGGAGGAAGAATCTGTTCCCTCCGGCGAAGTGGGCCACAATGGAGCCATGAGCTTCGACCGGACCCTCCACGAGTCCGCGCTCTTCAGAATCTGCTTCGTCTGCACCGGCAACATCTGCCGCTCACCCATGGCGGAGGTCGTGTTCCGTCACCTCGTCGCCCGTCAGGGTTACGACAGCGCCATCTCGGTGATGTCCGCGGGAACCGGCGACTGGCATGTCGGCGAGAACGCCGATGACCGTACCGTCACGGCGCTGACCGCCCGGGGCTATGTCTCCGGAGACCACCGCGCCCGGCAGTTCGACCCCGACTGGTTCGACTCCCTCGACCTCGTCGTCGTCTTCGACCGCAGCCAGGACCGCATCCTCAAGGCCTGGGCTGGCAGTGAGTCCGACCGGGGCAAGGTGCAGATGCTCCTGGGATTCGACAAAGCCCAGGCCCCGCGGGTCGACGTTCCGGACCCCTATTACGCGGATGCCGCCATGTTCGACTCCGTGCTCAACATGATCGAGCGCGCGAGCTCGGCACTCCTCGACCAGATCAAGCCGGGAATCCGATTGGAAACGCCATGACTTTGCCAGAACAGCCCCTCAGCCCGCTCGACGGACGTTACCGAACCGCCGTGGTCGGCCTCGGCGAGCACCTTTCCGAGGCGGGACTGAACCGCGCCCGCGTGCTCGTCGAGGTCGAGTGGCTGATCTTCCTCACCGACCGTGAGCTGTTCGGCGCGCACCGCCTCAGCGCCGAGCAGGCCGCCTCCCTGCGGAGCCTCGTCGACGACTTCGGCCAAGCCGATATCGACGAGCTGGCCAGCCTCGAGGCCACGACCCGGCACGACGTCAAGGCAGTCGAGTACTACGTGCGCGCCCGCCTCGAGAAGCTCGGACTGTCGGATGTCGCCGAGCTCACCCACTTCGCCTGCACCAGTGAAGACATCAACAACCTCGCCTATGCGCTCACGATCGGGTCTGCCGTGCGGGAGGTGTGGATGCCGGCGCTCGACACCGTGATCGCCGGGCTGACCGATCGGGCCGTCGCGCACCGCGCTGTACCGATGCTCGCCCACACCCACGGCCAGCCGGCCACGCCGACGACTGTCGGCAAGGAGTTCGCCGTGTTCGTGCACCGCCTGCGGCGAATTGTCGTGCGGATCGAGCAGACCGAGTACCTGGGCAAATTCAGCGGCGCGACCGGGACGTTCGCGGCGCATGTGGCGGCCGACTCCAGCCAGGACTGGCCGGAGCTGTCGCGCGAGTTCGTCGAGTCGCTCGGTCTCGTCTGGAACCCGCTCACGACCCAGATCGAGTCGCACGACTGGCAGGCGGAGCTCTACTCGGCAATCAGCCACGCCAACCGGGTGCTGCACAACCTCGCGACCGACATCTGGACCTACATCTCGCTCGGCTACTTCACCCAGATCCCGCAGGCCGGGGCCACCGGCTCGTCGACCATGCCGCACAAGATCAATCCGATCCGGTTTGAGAATGCCGAGGCGAACCTCGAGCTGTCGAGTGCGCTGCTCGACTCGCTCTCGGCGACCCTCGTGACCTCGCGACTCCAGCGCGACCTGACCGACTCGACGACACAGCGCAACGTCGGCGTCGCCCTCGGGCATTCGCTCCTCGCGCTCGACAACCTCCGTCGTGGCCTCGGTGAGATCGCGGTCAACGAGGTCCGCCTCGCCGAGGACCTCGACGGCAACTGGGAGATTCTGGGCGAGGCCATCCAGACCGTCATCCGGGCAGAGATCACGGCGGGCACCAGCTCGATCAGCGATCCGTACGCCCTGCTGAAGGACCTCACGCGCGGGCGCCGGGTCGGTCAGGCCGAACTGGTCGAGTTTGTGCGTGCCCTCGACATCAGCGACGGCGCCAAGGACCGGCTGGCCGCCCTCACGCCGGCAGGATACGCGGGACTCGCGAGCAAAATGGTCGGATTCCTCGACAGCTGAGGGGTTGGCGGCTGGCGTGCGAGCCAGCCGCGCCGCCGACCAACCAGGCGGACCAGGAGCGATCGAGCGGCCCGGTCAGCCGCAGCACATCCTGCGGGGACGGCTCAGTGCCCGCGGTCCTGCTGGCGGTCCTGCTCGCGGTCCTGCTGGCTCATGTCGAGGCGTTCCTCACCCGTCGGCTTCGATGTCAGCGACAGCATCGCGAGGGTCATGAGCGTGACGATGAAGCTGATTCCGGCGAAGATGAAGGTCAGGCTGGCCTGCCGGGTGGACATCAGCACGATGAGACCGACGAAGAGCGCGACCACACCGGAGAAGCCCAGCAGCTCCAATGGTCGGAAGCGATCGCGGCGGGAAGGTGTGGTGCTCACGTGGACTTGCCTTTCACAGCATCGGATGCGGCCGGGGCGGCCTTCTGGGTTCCCCACTTGGCCGACAGCCCGGCGATGACGAGGAACACCGCAATGATCGCAGCGTAGGCTCCGAGCAGCCCGACAGCGACGACCGCCGAGTCCAGCTTCCGCTCCACGCCATCGGGACCGGTGAACTGCTGGGCGAACTCGGGCGGGATGAGCACGAACACGATCGCGGCGGCGGCGGTGATCGCCCCCACCGTGAGGAGATCCCCGGATGCGACGTGGCGCCGGCGCGCACGCAGCCCGCTGTAGAGCTCGAGCGCGCCCGTCAGGGCGGCCCACACGGTCACGACGAGGAACAGCGAGGGCACCCCGCGCGGCAGGGCGAGGGCGAGGGCACCGAGCGCAATCGACACGATGCCCTGGGCCAGGAGGTACGGCCGTACCGCCATGCCGCCGAGGCGACGCCAGGCGAGCACCGCGAGGAGCACACCGGTCACAAGGGCGAACCCGCCGAAGGAGATGAGGCCCAGAGTGGCCGAGTGGTCGGCGGAGAACGTGATGATGCCGGCCAGCACTGCGGCCGGAACCGCTCGAGCGATCGGCAGCGGCCAGTAGGCGGAGCGCTGTGCGGGGTCATCCGGGAGAACTGACACGAGGACGACCCCTTTCTCGAGTGACGAACGACGTTAGTTTACGTGCCCCCGGCTGACCGCACGCCGTCGCCAGTTCGGCTCGAGCTCTGCGCTCACGGCACGCGATCTGCGCTCACGGCATGCGAGAGGCCCATCCCGAGCGTCGTCGATAGCGGATGGAGAGGCTCGTTAGGCGGGCGCCATGTCGGTGAAGCGCGAGAAATGGCCCTGGAAGGCCACCGTCACCGTGCGGGTCGGCCCGTTGCGGTGCTTGGCGACGATCAGGTCCGCCTCGCCCGCCCGTGGGTTCTCCTTCTCGTAAGCGCTCTCACGGTGCAGCAGAATCACCATGTCGGCGTCCTGCTCGAGCGAGCCTGACTCGCGGAGGTCGGAGATGGCGGGCATCTTGTCGGTGCGCTGTTCCGGTCCACGGTTCAGCTGGGAGAGCGCGATGACCGGCACCTGCAGCTCCTTCGCGAGGAGCTTGAGTGCGCGCGAGAACTCGCTGACCTCCTGCTGGCGCGATTCGACCTTCTTGCCCGAGGTCATCAGCTGCAGGTAGTCGATGATGACGAGCTTGAGCCCGACCTTCTGCTTGAGCCTGCGGCACTTGGCGCGGATCTCGACGAGCGTCATGTTGGGGCTGTCGTCGATATAGAGCGGCGCGTCATTAATCCGGCCGCGGGTCGCCGCGATGGTGGTCCAGTCGCGCGAGTCGACGGTGCCCTTGCGCATGTTCTGCAGGGGAACGGATGCCTCGGCCGAGAGCAGTCGCATCGCGATCTCGCTCCGCCCCATCTCGAGCGAGAAGAAGATCGAGGGCATGTCGTGCTTGATGGATGCTGCGCGGGCGAAGTCGAGCGCGAGCGTCGACTTTCCGAGTGCCGGCCTGGCCGCGATGATGATGAGCTGCCCGCCGTGGAGGCCGTTGGTGAGGTCGTCGAGTTCGGCGAAGCCCGTCGGCACACCGGTCATCGAGCCGTCGCGCCCGTTGGCCGCCTCGATCTCTCCAATCGCCGTCTCGACGGCGACCGTGAGAGGGATGAAGTCCTCCGCCTCGACGCCGCCGGTAACCCCGTAGATCTCCGCCTGCGCGTTGTTGACGAGGTCGACAACCTCACCCTCGCTCGCGTAGCCCATCTGCACGATGCGCGTGCCCGCCTCGACGAGGCGGCGCAGCACGGCCTTTTCGGCGACGATGCTGGAGTAGTAGCCGGCGTTCGCTGCGGTCGGTACGAGTCCGGTGAGCGTGTGCAGGTAGTCCGCGCCGCCCGCCCGGGTGAGCTCGCCCGCCTTCAGGAGCTCGTCGGTGACCGCGATCACGTCGGTCGGCTCGCCGTGGGAGTAGAGCGAGAGGATCGCGTCGAAGATGATCTCGTGCTTGGGCATGTAGAAGTCCACCGCCCGCACCGCCTCGATGACGTCGGCCACGGCATCCTTGCTCAAGAGCATGCCGCCGATGGCGCTCTGCTCCGCGAGCAGGTCATGCGGAGGCGTGCGCTCGGACTGCTGCCGCTGCTGATCGGATCGGGCTTCGGCTGGTCCCGCGAGTCCCAAATGGGCTATCGACACGATGGACCTCCTTCATTGACTTGTGTAGCGGATGCCGGCGACATCGCCGATATCGGCGGACCGTGCAGCATCATCCCCCCGGGGTAAGACGCGCTGTCACACACTAGGAGCACGGCGCCCGCCAACCCAACCGGACCTAATCCCACCTGTGGACAGGCCTGTGGAAAGTTTGCGCGAAACGCCGTGTGGAGTGTGCACAACCTGTGGACTGGATTGTTAGTAACCCAGTACTGCCGGATATTACTTGGCCTCTGACCAGGCATTTAGATTCGCGCAGGGTGTGTGTAGAAAGATGTCTAGAGTTCCACTTGAGGGTTGTGAAACGACACGCCCCACTGTGCACAAAGGGCTTGACAGGGTACAAAAAAGCGGTGGCCCGGAACCGTAGTTCCGAGCCACCGCCACCCGTTGCAGGGTATTACTTTGCGGCAACCACCCGGAGGGTGATGGTCGCGGTGAGGTCGTCGCGCAGGCGAATGGATGCCTCGTGGTCACCGGTGGCCTTGATGGCCGAGGTGATCTCGATCTTGCGCTTGTCAACGATGCCAAGGCCCTGTGCGGCCACTGCATCGGCCACGTTCGACGCCTTGACCGACCCGAACAGGCGTCCGCCAGCTCCGGCCTTGACCTTCAGCGTGACGGTGGTCGCCTCGAGGCGGGCCTTGAGGTCCTTGGCTTCTTCGATCGTGGCGTGCTCGTGAGCTGCGCGGGCCGCCTTGATCTGCTCGATCTGCTTTTCGCCGCCCCGGCTCCACATGACCGCGAAGCCCTGGGGTACAAGGAAGTTACGGGCATAGCCGTTTTTGACGTCGATGACGTCGCCGGGGGCACCGAGACCGGTGACCTCGTGCGTGAGGATCAGCTTTGACATGTCAGGGCTCCTTAACGGCCTGAGCCGGCGTAGGGCAGCAGTGCCATCTCGCGTGCGTTCTTGACGGCACGGGCGATGAGACGCTGCTCCTGAACGGAGACACCGGTAATACGGCGAGCGCGGATCTTTCCACGCTCGGAAATGAACTTGCGAAGCGTTGCAACATCCTTGTAGTCGATGACGCCGACGCGAATGGACTTCGCCGGGGCGACGGGTTTGCCGCCCTTGGCAGTCCGGAGGGGCTTGCGGCGATCGCCGCTGCTCTTTCCAGCCATGATTTATCTGCTTTCAGTAGAGGTAATGATGTGGGGCGAGACCGCGTATTAGAACGGGGTCTCGTCGTTGAAGCTGCCGGGCGTGTTCCAGACGTCTCCGCCTGCGCCCGAGGCGGCCGCAGGAGCGGATGGCGCCCACGGCTCTTCGGCGACCTGGCCGCGTTGCTGCTGCGGGTTACCGCCGCCGCTGCTGTTGCCGCCGCTGCCGCCTTCGCGGGAGCTCGACGTGCGCGTGACCTGAGCCGTCGCGTAGCGAAGCGAAGGACCGATCTCGTCGACCTCGAGCTCGATGCTGGTGCGCTTCTCGCCCTCTTTGGTCTCGTACGACCGCTGCTTCAGACGACCGGTCGCAACAACGCGCGAACCCTTCGTCAGCGAACCGGCGACATGCTCGGCGAACTCGCGCCAGACGCTCGCGCGCAGGAACAGTGCTTCGCCATCCTTCCAGTCGTTCGACGCACGGTCGAAGCTCCGGGGTGTGGAGGCGATGGTGAAGTTCGCAACCGCCAGCCCGTTCTGCGTGTACCGCAGCTCCGGGTCGCTGGTGAGGTTACCCACCACGGTGATTACTGTTTCGCCAGCCATGAGCTACTCGGCGACGGGTGCTTCAGGCGCGGCAGGAGCTGCCGGTGCCTTCGGCGCGGCGGCGACCTTCGCGGCGGAATCGTCAGAGACCGGAGCGGCCTTCGCGGGAGCGGCTGCCTTGCGGGCTGCCTTCTCTGCGGAGAGCTTGGCGGCTTCGGCGACCTGGGCGATGGCTTCCTCGGCGCGAAGCACCTTGGTGCGCATGACTGCTTCGCTGAGCTTGAGCTGGCGGTCGAGCTCGACGGTCGCGGCGGAGTCGGAGGTCAACGCGACGACGGCATAGATGCCCTCGGTCTTCTTGTTGATCTCGTACGCCAGACGACGGCGTCCCCAGACGTCGACCTTGTCGATCGACCCACCCGCGTTGCGGATGACATTGAGGAACTTGTCGAGGCTGGGAGCGACGGTGCGCTCATCGATCTCTGGATCGAGGATGACCATAAGTTCGTATTGCTGCATGACTAACCCACCTCCTTCGGACTAAACGGTCACAGACGGTCTGTGACAGGAGGGTTACATGTGCGCCCGGCTCAGTGAGCGTGTCAAATGAGCCCGGGCAACCTGCCTAGTGTAGTCAGCGAACACTGTAACTATCAAGGAGCTCGAATTCATGTCTCTTCGCGTCGCTATCGTCGGAGTGGGAAACTGCGCCAACGCCCTCGTCCAGGGAGTCACGTTCTATCGTGACGCCGCCGCCGACGAGGTCATCCCCGGTCTCATGCACAACCGGTTCGGGCCGTATTCCGTCGGCGACGTCGAGTTCGTCGCCGCCTTCGACGTCGACGCCGCCAAGGTCGGAGTCGACCTCGCCGACGCCATCTGGGCCAGCGAGAACAACACGCTCGCCTTCGCCGAGGTCGCCCCGACCGGCGTGACCGTGCAGCGCGGACCGACCCTCGACGGGCTCGGCGAGTATTACCTCGACACGATCGAGGAATCGGATGCCGCGGTCATCGACGTGACGCAGGCGCTCCGCGCCGCCTCCGTCGATGTGCTCGTCTGCTACCTTCCGGTCGGCAGCGAGGAGGCCGCGAAGTTCTATGCACAGGCGTCGATCGACGCGGGTGTGGCGTTCGTCAACGCCCTGCCGGTGTTCATTGCGAGCGACCCGGAGTGGGCGGCCAAGTTCACCGCAGCCGGCGTGCCCATCGTCGGCGACGACATCAAGAGCCAGCTCGGCGCGACGATCACCCACCGCGTGCTCGCCCGCCTGTTCGAAGAGCGCGGGCTCGTGCTCGACCGCACGTACCAGCTGAACGTCGGCGGCAACATGGACTTCAAGAACATGCTCGAGCGGCGCCGGCTGCAATCGAAGAAGATCTCCAAGACGCAGGCCGTCACCAGCAACATCGACAACGAAATCAATGCGCGCGACGTGCACATCGGCCCGAGCGACCACATCCCGTGGCTCGACGACCGCAAGCTCGCCTTCGTGCGCCTCGAGGGCCACGGCTTCGGCAACGCGCCGACGACGCTCGAGTACAAGCTCGAGGTGTGGGACTCACCCAACTCCGCCGGAGTGGTCATCGACGCGATCCGCGCGGCAAAGGTCGCGCTTGACGCCGGCCAGGGCGGCCCCGTGGAGTCAGCATCCGCCTATTTCATGAAGTCGCCGCCAACGCAGTACCCGGACCCGGTCGCGCGAGAGCTGCTCGAGCAGTTCATCCGCGACAACGCCTGATCGCGCTGTCATTATTCAGGAACAGTGGCCAGTATTCAGGAGTTGTCGGGGCCGGCGGTCTGACCAACCTGACCAACCCGGACATCCGACTTCGTCCAACCGCGTCGCACTCCTGAATACCGCCCACCACTCCTGAATAGCGAAAGGCACAGAAATAGCGAAAGGCACCGACGTGGCCTGTCGGGCGCTTGTCAGGCGCGGGAGGCCCACCAGGCGCGAAGGCGAGCGGTCGCCTCCTCGGTGCCCAGAGCACCCTCGTCGAGGCGCAGCTCAAGCAGGAACCGGTAGGCCTCGCCCACCTCTCGCCCGGGCCGGATGCCGAGGGTCTGCATAATCTGCTCGCCGTCCAGGTCAGGGCGGATGGCGGCAAGCTCCTCCTGCTCGGAGAGCGCCGCAATGCGGTCCTCGAGGTCGTCGTAGGCGAAGGAGAGGCGGTCGGCCTTGCGCCGGTTGCGGGTCGTGACGTCGGCGCGCACGAGGATGTGGAGCCGCTCCAGCAGCGGCCCGGCATCGCGCACGTAGCGGCGCACGGCCGAATCGGTCCAGGCACCCTCGGTGTAGCCGAAGAACCGCAGGTGCAGCTCGACAAGCCGCGCGACGTCGGCGATGAACTGCTTGTCGAAGCGCAGGGCCTTGAGGCGCTTGGCCACCATCTTCGCGCCGACCACGTCGTGGTGGTGGAACGTGACCACGCCGCCCGGCTCGGTGCGCTTCGTCGACGGCTTGCCGATGTCGTGCAGCAGGGCCGCCATGCGCAGCACCAGGTCGGGGGACTCTGGATGCGACCGGGATGCCTCGAGCTCGATGACCTGGTCGAGCACCGTGAGGCTGTGCTCGTAGACGTCCTTGTGGTGGTGGTGCTCGTCGATCTCGAGCCGCAGGGCGGGGAACTCGGGCAGCACGAGGGCCGCGATCCCCGTCACATCGAGCAGTTCGAGCCCGACCCGAGGACGCGGCGTGCGCAGCAGCTTCGACAGTTCATCGCTGATCCTCTCGACAGAGACGATGCTGATCTGCGCGGCGAGGGCGGCCATCGCCGCCCGCGTCGGCTCCGCGACCGTGAAACCGAGCTGGGAGGTGAAACGCGCGGCGCGCAGCATCCGCAGCGGGTCGTCGCCGAAGGATTCCTCGGGGGCACCGGGCGTCGTGATGCGTCCGGCGAGCAGGTCATCAAGTCCGCCGGAGGGGTCGACGAGCACGAGCTCCGGCAAGCGCAGGGCCATCGCGTTGATCGTGAAATCGCGACGGACGAGGTCGCCCTCGAGGCTGTCGCCGAACTCCACGAGGGGCTTGCGGGTCTCCCCGTCGTAGGCGTCGGTGCGGTACGTCGTGATCTCCACGGTGTGCCCGTCGATACGGGCACCGATCGTGCCGAACGCCCGGCCGATGTCCCAGTGCACGTCGGCGAGCGGCTTCACCACGGCGAGGATCTCGTCGGGGACCGCGCTCGTCGCGAAATCGAGGTCGTTGAGCTGCCGGCCGATGAACGCGTCGCGGACGGGCCCGCCGACGAGGGCGAGTTCGTGGCCCGCGGCGGCGAAGGCCGCGGAAAGCCGGGAGATGTGGGGCAGTGCAGCGAGGTCGGCGAGCCTCTTAATTGCCGAAGCGACGCTCTCCATGGTCGTCAAGCTTGCCACACCCCTGCCACCGCACCGCCACGCGGGGAGGCCCCTCGCCTTCAGGGCCAACGGGCGGCGACGGCCTAGAATCGCTTGTTGTCGGCCGCTGCGTTGCGTGCGGATCGATCACCAGCCATGAGAATCATCAGACCCCTCCTCGCGCTCGCCGTCGTCGTCGGCGCGTTCGTTGCGCCCGCCGCGCTGGGTCCCGCCGCACCGGGTGCCGCCGCGACGGCGGCCGTACCGCTGGTCGAGTCCCCTGCGGCCACCGCCGAGATCTCGGTCGATGTCGTGCCGGCCGCCTCCGGGATCCTCCGTCCCGGCGACGACCTCACCCTGTCGGTAGTAGTCGCCAACCGCTCGAGCGACACCCTCCCCGCCGGCACCGCAACCGTGTACCTCGACCGCGCCGTTGTCGACGGTCGGGCCAGCCTCGCGACCTGGCTCGCGCAACCGGATGCCGCCCTCCCCCTCGAGTCGGACCGCGGCGACGTCATTGCACGGGTGGGCTCTCCCGAGCTGTTCCCCGGCGAATCGACCGCCCTGGCGACGATCGTCGTGCCTGCCGAAGTGGCCGGCTTCGACGAGACGGCCCCGTTCGGCGCTCGACGCCTCTCGGTGCTGGTGGCGTCGGCCGACAACCGCCAGGGCGAGGGACGGTCGACCATCACGGTCAACCCCGATGCTGGATTCACCCCGACGGGATTGGCGATAGCCCTCCCGATCACCCTGCCCGCCTCGACCTCGGGCGTGGTGACCGGCGAACTTCTCGAGTCCTACACATCGCCGGGTGGGCTGCTCACCCGCCAGCTCGACGCCGCCTTCGGCCGCCCGGTCGCGCTCGCCATCGATCCGCGCATCATCGCCTCGATCCGGCTGCTCGGCACCTCCGCCCCCGAGTCGGTGACCGACTGGCTGGCGCGGCTCGAATCCGCCCCCAACCAGACCTTCCCGCTCACCTACGCCGACACCGACATCGCCGCAACGAGCCAAGCGGGCGGTGTCGTGCTCCGGCCCGCGAGCTTCGCGATCAATACCGACCTCTTCCCCGAGGGGGCCGGGTCTGACGCTGCCTCGCCGAGCCCCTCGCCCTCTGCCGAACCGACAACTCCCGTGGCTCCGACCCTGGAATCGCTTCTCGAGTGGAACTACAGCACCACCGGCATCGCGTGGCCACGTGCCGGAACCGTCGTCGAGACGGACCTCGACACCTTCGCCGCCGCCGGGCTCGAGACCACGATCGTCTCCTCGGCGAACTCCACCCTCGACGAGGACGTCACAACGGGGAACGCCGCCGGAACGATTGGCGGACGGACGGTGCTCACCTCAGACGCCGTGATCTCCGACCTGCTGAGCGACGCTGTCGACGCCCCCACCGTCGCAAGCTGGGAGGCGGCGATGGTGCGGCTGACGGCCTCGCTCGCGACGCTCGCCACCGAGGACCCGGATGCCGATGCCGGCCGCACCGTGCTTGCCACACTCGGCCGCGGCGACGCACTCGGCGGCTTCCGGCTGTCCGACACCATCGCTGCAGTCGGCGCGATCGGCTGGTCGGCGCCGGCCACGCTCGACGACGCCAGAGCCTCGCCCCCCGCCGCTCGCGAGATCGTCGACATGCCGGTCGCAGCCGAGCAGATCCAGGGTCTCCAATCGATGTTCGCCTCCGAGGCGGCGGTGGCGCAATTCGCTACGATCGTTGCCGATCCAAGCGCGCTCACCGGCGAGCGGAGGCTGTCGCTGCTCGCCCTGGCCTCACAGTCCTGGAACACGGCGGAACCGGCGTGGGCACTCGCGGTGGCCGACTACCTCGCAACCTCCGGCGAGATCCTCTCCGCGGTGCAGGTCGAGACCGCCACCATCACCCAGTGGTCCGACAGCGGACCGCTGCCGATCACCATCAGCAACAACCTGTCGGTACCGGTCACGGTCATCGTCACCGTTACCTCCCGAACGGCCATCCTCGATGTAACCGAACCCCAGGTGCGGGTGGAGATCGCGGCAAACTCGCAGAACCGAGCGTCCATCCCGGTCCAATCCGTGGCGAACGGCAAGGTCGTCATCACCATCTCGCTCACGAGCGAGACCGGCGTGCCCATCTCGCAGCCGGCCCAGGCCGAGATCACCGTGCAAGCCGGCTGGGAGACAGCCGTCACATCAGTTCTTGCGGGGCTCCTCCTCCTGGTCTTCGTGCTTGGCATCATCCGCACAGTCCGCCGGAGCCGTCGGCCGGCCGAGGGTGCTGCAACGACCGACACGGCCGCGCAGGAGCCTATGGGTGCGCCCGGGCCAGACGCACCCGAATCGAATACCGCTGCGAAGGCACGTGACTAAGCCACCCACCGATCCCGCGCCACGGCCGTCGTCGGGTCTGGGCCGCGCGAGCGCGCTCCTCGCCTCCGGCACCCTCGTGTCGCGCCTTCTCGGCTTCATCAGGGCTATCGTGCTCGCCGCCACCCTCGGCCAGGTCGGCAGCGCCGCCGGCGACGCGTTCGCCCTAGGAAACCAGCTGCCCAACAACATCTACGCCCTCATTGCGGGAGGGGTGCTCGGCGCGATACTCGTGCCGCAGATCGTGCGCGCCGGGCTCCACGACGACGGCGGACAACGGTTCATCAACAAAGTCGTGACCCTCGGCGCGAGCGCGTTCGTCGTGATCGCGATCATCGCGACCCTCTCCGCCCCGCTGCTCGTCGCGCTCTACACCTCGGCGGGCGGGAACAACGGACGGGGCTTCTCACCGGAGGGCGTCGCCCTCGCCACCGCGTTCGCCTATTGGTGTCTGCCCCAGGTGCTCTTTTACGCTCTCTACAGCCTGCTCGGCGAGGTACTGAACGCCCGAAAGGCGTTCGGGCCGTTCACCTGGGCTCCGGTGCTCAACAACGTCGTCGCGATCGCCGGACTCGTCGCCTTCTCGCTGCTCTTCGGCGACGCGGCCGAGAACAGCGCTGTGGAGGTGTGGGATGCCGGGCGGATCGCCCTGCTGGCGGGGAGCGCAACCCTCGGAGTCGCCGCCCAGGCGCTCGTGCTTGTGCTGTTCTGGAAGCGGGCGGGACTCGGCTTCCGGCCGGACTTCCGCTGGCGGGGGGTCGGTCTCGGTCGCACCGGGAAGGCCGCAGGGTGGGTATTCGGCATGATCCTCGTGACCCAGACGGCCGGTGTGTTCCAGAGCCGAGTCGTCTCGCAGGCCGCCGGCGAGGGCGCGAGCCTCCTCGCGCTGCAGAACTCCTGGCTCATCTTCATGCTCCCGCACTCGGTGATCGCCGTCTCGATCGCCACCGCCTACTTCACCCGCATGAGCGGGCACGCGTCGACCAACAACCTCGCCGGGGTGCGCGAAGACGTCACCTCGTCGCTGCGCACAATCGACCTCTTCATCACGTTCGCGTCCGTGGCACTCATCGTTGCGGCCTTCCCGTTCGCACGGGTATTCGAGCCGGGCGGCTTCGACAACGTCACTGCGATGGCCATGGTGATCATCGCCTTCTCGATCGGGCTCGTGCCGTTCAGCGCCGGTTTCGTGATGTTCCGCGTGTTCTATTCGCTTGAGGACACCCGCACTCCCTTCTTCCTCGAGACGATCAAGGCGAGCGTGTTCGTGATGGGCGCTCTGGCCTGCACGCTTCTACCAGTCGAGTTCATCGGCGTCGGGGTCGCCCTGGTGACATCTCTCGCGGCCCTCGCCCAGGCCCTGACCACCTTCGCCCTGCTGCGCCGCCGTCTCGGCCCGGTTGGCGGGCGGTTCCTCCTGCGCCGCCACGTGCAGTACCTCTTCGCCGGGGCGATCTCGGGCGCCGTCGGGGTCGGCATCCTCGTCTCGCTCGGTGGGCTCGATCCAGCGGGTTTCGCGCAACGCGACCTCTTCACCGCTATCGTGGCGATTTCGGTGATCGGAACCGGAATGGCTGCCGTTTATCTCGGTGTGCTACTCCTGATGAAGAATCCGGATGCCGGGAGTGCGCTCGACACGTTCGCCCGGCGTCTACCGCGAAGGAACCGGCCGCCGGAGGCACCGGAATAGTCAACCACCAGCGCGTGTTGTACCGGTCATCGCGGCCAGCACACACCGCAGTCAGCACAGACAGGAGAACCTCACCTTGCGTCAGGTCATCATCATCGGCTCGGGTCCCGCGGGATACACGGCTGCCATCTATGCGGCACGGGCAAGCCTGTCCCCGCTGCTCATCGCGAGCTCCGTCGAGGCCGGCGGCGAGCTCATGAAGACCACCGAGGTCGAGAACTTCCCCGGTTTTCCCGACGGCATCATGGGCCCGGACCTCATGATGAAGATGCAGGAACAGGCCGAGAAGTTCGGCACGGAGGTCGTGCTCGACGACGTCGTATCGCTCGACCTGTCGGGCGATGTCAAGAAGGTCACCCTCGGGAACGGGGACATTCACGAGGCACTCACCGTCATCTACGCCACGGGCTCCGCGTACCGCAAACTCGGGATCTCCGACGAGACCCGCCTGAGCGGCTACGGCGTTTCGTGGTGCGCCACCTGCGACGGCTTCTTCTTCCGCCAGAAGACAGTCGCCGTCGTCGGCGGAGGGGACTCCGCAATGGAGGAAGCCACCTTCCTCACGAAGTTCGCCGACAAGGTCTATGTCATCCACCGCTCGGACAAGCTCCGCGCGTCGAAGATCATGCAGGACCGCGCCCTCGCCAACCCCAAAATCGAATTCGTCTTCAACAAGGTCGTCGAGCGCATCTACGGGGAGGCGCTCGTGACGGGCATCGGTCTTCGGGACACCGTCGATGCGAGCGAGTCGACCATCGATCTGAGCGGCCTGTTCGTCGCGATCGGCAACGACCCACGCGTGCACCTCGTGCACGGCCAGCTCGAGCTCACCGACGACGGCACGATCGCCGTCGACGGGCGCAGCTCCCGCACGAGCCTGCCCGGCGTGTTCGCTGCGGGAGACGTGCTCGACGTCACCTACCGGCAGGCGATCACGGCCGCGGGATCCGGAACCGTCGCCGCCCTCGACGTGGAGCACTACCTCGCCTCGCTGCCGCGCCACGTGCTCGACACCGCAAGCGTCTGACCGTCGGCCCAGCCCTCCCGAATTTCTCACAACCCACCAACGAAAGCAGAACAGTCATGTCACACGCACTCGATGTCACCGACGAGACCTTCCAGGACCTCGTCCTTTCCTCCGACAAGACGATCCTCGTCGACTTCTGGGCGGAATGGTGCGGCCCCTGCCGCGCGGTCAGCCCCATCCTCGATCAGATCGGTGCGGAGCACGCCGACAAGATCCAGATCGTGAAACTCAACGTCGACAACAACCCGCAGACCGCGGCCAAGTACCAGATCACCTCGATCCCGGCCATGAAGGTGTACCGCGGCGGCGAGGTCGTCAAGACCGTCATCGGTGCGAAGCCCAAGGGCGCCCTCGAGGCCGACCTCGCGGAGTTCCTGGCCTAACCCGTTGCAGTAATGGGCCCGTCCACGTTGTGGGCGGGCCCATTTGTGCATCCCCTATTCTTGGAGCACTCGTATCTCGGCTCCGCCGAGCACCACCACACACCACCCGGGGACACGCCATGACTTCTCACGGCAGCACACGCAACAGCACGGGCACCAACCTCGACCCCTGGTACCACCACTACGCCGACCGTGCGGCAGGCCTGAGCACCTCCGAGGTCCGCGCCCTCTTCGCTGTCGCCTCGCGCCCCGAGGTCGTCTCCCTCGCCGGCGGGATGCCATTCGTGTCGGCGCTGCCCAGCGAGCTCATCCGCTCATCATTCGATCGGGTGATGACCGATTCCGGACCGCAGGCGCTGCAGTACGGCTCCGGTCAGGGCACCCCGGCGCTGCGTGAGCAGATCCTCGAGATCATGGCGCTCGAGGGCATCCACGGCAGTGTCGATGACGTCGTGGTGACGACGGGCTCCCAGCAGGGACTCGACCTCGTCACCAAGCTCTTCATCAACCCCGGTGACGTCGTGCTCGCCGAGGCGCCCAGCTATGTCGGCGCCATCGGGGTGTTCCGGTCGTACCAGGCCGAGATCAGCCACGTCGCGCTCGACGACAGTGGGCTGGTCCCGGAAGCGCTGCGCGAGCGCATTGCCGAGCTCAACGCCGCCGGCAAGTCGATCAAGCTCCTCTACACGATTCCCAACTTCCACAACCCCGCCGGGGTGACCCTGAGCAGGGAGCGCCGACTGGAGATCCTCGAGATCTGCCGCGACAACGGCATCCTCGTCCTCGAGGACAACCCCTACGGTCTGCTGTACTTCGACGGCCCGCCGCCGCAGGCAATGCGCTCCGTCGAGGAGGACGGCGTCGTCTACCTCGGCTCGTTCTCGAAGACGCTTGCTCCCGGGTTCCGGATCGGCTGGGTGCTCGCTCCCCACGCGATCAAAGAGAAGCTCATCCTCGCCAACGAGTCGGCGATCCTCTCGCCGAGCTCGTTCAGCCAATTCGTCGTCTCCGAGTACCTCCGCACAGCGGACTGGAAGGCGCAGATCGAGACCTTCCGGGGCGTCTACCGGGAGCGCCGCGACGCGATGCTCACCGCGCTCGGGGAGCACCTGCCCGAGCTGAGCTGGACGAATCCCAACGGCGGTTTCTACGTCTGGGTGACCCTCCCGGAGGAGCTCGACTCGAAGGCCATGCTTCCGCGCGCGGTGAAGGAGCTCGTCGCGTATACGCCCGGCACCGCGTTCTTCGCCGATGGCAGTGGCCAGCGCTTCATTCGCCTGTCATTCTGCTATCCGACCAGCGACACCATCCGCCTCGGCATCCGTCGTCTGGCTACTGTGATCAACGGCGAGCTTGAGTTGGTGAACGCATTCTCGCCGTCCGGCCAGATCGCGACCGTGCGCCAGAACCAAAACTTCAGCGCTCCACCGCCGAATATGAGCTAATTGGCATATAGCCTGTGACCAGCACTTTTAGCAGATGGGCCCTCATGAATCACACATCGGACCGCAGCATTGTCGTTCTCGCTGGCGGCATATCCCACGAACGGGATGTATCACTCCGCTCCGGTCGGCGGGTGGCCGACTCCCTCGCGGAGCACGGCATCAGTGTGATCCTCAAAGACCCGGATGCATTCCTGCTCGGCTACCTGCAGCACAGCAGACCCGATGTGGTCTGGCCCGCACTGCACGGGGCCAGCGGAGAGGACGGCGCACTTCGCGACCTGCTCGAGCTGCTCGGGATTCCCTATGTCGGCTCCCGCCCCGATGCTGCGCGCCTGGCCTGGGACAAGCCAACAGCCAAAGCCATCGTCTCGCGCGCCGGTGTGCCCACGCCCCGGTCGCTTTCCCTGCCACGGGAGACCTTCCGCGAACTGGGCACCAACAGTGTGCTCGCGGTGATCGCCGACGAATTCCCCGTTCCCGTTGTGGTCAAACCCGCGCGCGGCGGCTCCGCCCAGGGCGTCAGCATCGTCACCGACCCGGCCGAGCTACCCCGCGCAATGGTCGACGCCTACACCTATTGCGGCGTCGCGCTCATCGAACGCCAGGTGATTGGCACCGAAATCGCGGTGAGCGTCATCGATAGCGGCGACGGACCGGTTGCACTTCCCGCAGTCGAGATCGAACCGGTCTCCGGGGTCTACAGCTTCGAAGCCCGGTACAACGCGGGAGAAACGACCTTCTACACCCCTGCCAGGCTCAGCGACAAGGTCGCGGCTGCGGCCGCCAATACGGCCATCCGGGCCCACAACGCACTCGGTATGCGTCACCTCTCACGCATCGACCTCATCATCGACGCCTCCGGAACTCCCCAGTTTCTCGAGGCCAACGTGCTCCCCGGCCTCACCGAAACCTCGCTGCTCCCGCTCGCGCTCGAGGCTGCCGGCCACGACCTCGGCTGGGTCTATGAGGCGTTGGCCGATGCGGCAATCCGGGAAGCCACGGCCTGAACCCGGCCAGGCTGGTGCGCCAGCAGACTGCCCAAACGCCGCCTACCCGCTGACCCGATCGCGACACCGAAATTCGTGTCTCATCCGCCATCGGAATACCACGTAGCGCTAGCTGCGGGGGACCGTGCGCCTAACCGCGCGCCAATCCGGGCCGCGCGTTTTTTTGCGACGAAACCAGCTCTTGATCAGGCAAAAACAGGTTCGCCAAGCTCTCCGAGGATCCGATTCAGGTCGCTGACGGTCGCGAAGTCAATGACGACCTGACCCTTTCGAGCGCCAAGCGTCACCTTCACGCGGGTGTTGAGCCGGTCACCCAACCTCTCCGCGATTTCGTCGAGCTGGCCCTGTCGGCGACCCGAATTTGGTTTCGGCGGCTTGCTCGTCGAACCGACCGCTGCAGCCGCCTCCGCCGCGCGAACCGAGAGATCCTCGTTGACTATCTTGTCCGCGAGACGCTGCATGGCCTCAGGCTCCCCCGCGGACAGGATCGCGCGGGCATGGCCGGCGCTCAGCACACCGGCGGCCACCCGGGCCTGGATCGTCTCGGGCAGGCGGAGCAGGCGAATAGTGTTGGTGATTTGTGGCCGTGATCGACCGATTCGGCTCGCGAGCTGATCTTGGGTGATCCCGAAGTCAGAGAGCAGCTGTTGGTATGCTGACGCTTCTTCAAGTGGATTGAGGTTCGCCCTGTGCAGGTTCTCGAGTAGCGCGTCGCGCAGCATCGCATCATCGGCGGTGTTCTTGACGACCGCCGGAATCGACTCGAGCCCGAGAATCTTGACGGCCCGGAGTCGGCGCTCTCCCATGACGAGCTCGTAGTGCGGCTCGTTCGCGGCCGCGCCGCTGATCGGGCGCACCACAATGGGTTGCAACAGCCCGACCTCGCGGATGGAATGCACGAGTTCGTCAAGCTCCTCCTGCGCGAAGACGGCACGCGGCTGCACCGCATTGGGGGCAATATCCGCTGGAGACAGATTCGCCAGCCGAGCCCCCGGGACCGCGACCAGAGCCTCGGCCGATTCTGCCGTGGTCGGAAAGAACACATCGACGGGGCGAGCCGCCGTGGGATCGTCGGTCGGAATGAGTGCGCCGATTCCACGACCAAGGCCAGTGCGTTTTGTTGCCATTAGTTCGGAGCTCCCCGTCTAGCGATTTCTGCTGCTGCTTCTCGGTACGACAGTGACCCTGCCGAATTGGTGTCATAACTGATCACGGTCTGCCCGTAGCTTGGGGCTTCCGAGATCCGCACGGAGCGGGGGATCGGCGTCGGAAGCACCTGATCAGGGAAGTGGTCCCGCACGTCCTGTGCGACCTGGTTGGCCAGGTTCGTCCGGGAGTCGAACATGGTCAGCAGAATGGTGGAGACCGTGAGCGTCGGGTTCAAGTGCCGTTCGATGAGGGAAATGTTGTTCAGAAGCTGACTCAACCCTTCGAGCGCGTAGTACTCGCACTGGATAGGGATGAGAACCTCGCTCGCGGCGACGAACGCGTTGATCGTCAGAAGACCCAACGACGGCGGGCAATCGATGAAGACGTAATGAAACTGTTCCGGTGTCTCGTTGAGGAACCGTAGTAGCGAGGTGCGCAGCCGTTGTTCTCTGGCGACCATGGAAACGAGCTCTATCTCGGCCCCAGCGAGGTGAATCGTCGACGGTAGGCAGTAGAGGCCGTCGAATTCCGGGCTCTTCTGCACGATTTCCGTCATCGGCTCGTCGTCGATGATTACGTCGTACACGCTCGGTGTTTCTGCCCTGTGGTCCACCCCGAGGGCGGTGGAGGCATTGCCCTGCGGGTCGAGGTCGATTACGAGCACCCGGGAACCGCCGAGGGCGAGGGCTGCCGCGAGGTTGACGGTGGTGGTGGTCTTGCCAACGCCCCCCTTCTGGTTCGCGACTGTGAAGATGCGCGTCGTGGGCGGAAGGGGCAGCTGCACGGCGGCGAGGGCCGAGCGCCGCCGGGTCAGGTCAGCTATCTCGCGGGCCAAAGGGGTGTCCTCGACCTCGTCCCGCTTCTTCGGAGTGTCCACGACCGCACTGGCCTCGGGGGCCGCGACCCCTGGGCTGGCGAGCTTCGCGCTGTCCAGAGCCTCCTCGTCGGCTTCTGGGGCGGCGGTGGCGGCGGTGGCGCCAAGGTTGTCACCCTCTGCACCGTCTTCGGGTTCTCCACGATCCGTACCACTGATGTCGCCCGCATCACCCGCATCACCCGCATCACCCGCATCACCCGCATCGCCCGCATCGCCCGCATCGCGCGCGATGTCTGTGCCGCTCATATTCTCGGTCCGCCCGAGGTCACCTGAATCGCTCGGATTCACTACTTTTTCATCAGTGCCCACTGTCCCTGCCTCCGCTAGCGCCAGCGCGTCTCTCAGTGCTGTCTGCTCCTCGCGGCCGAGCAACGCAGTCGCCGACGCGGGATTTGGCCCGTCGGCCGGCACGCTGTTAACGGGTGCCGGCGATGTGTTCGGGAAGTTCATACTCGTCTTCTCGCTATCGACGGGGCCCCCGAGGAACTTCCTACGCCGCTTGCTACCGAAATGTTTCACGTGAAACCCCCTCGACCACAGTAGGTCGGTCATGCTTGTTTGGCGGGCGCTGCTGTCGTTGGGCACAACTCCCCACGCACCGCAATGTCAGACTCTGGCTGGCGACTGCGCGAACGATCGGTCAATCCACTGTAGCTCGAAACACCCGCGTTACCTCGGTGGCAACACCGTCGCCGAGCAGCAAAATCTCGATATCCGTCAACCGGAGCCGCTTGATGGCCTTCGCGGCCGCCAAGGCCTCCGCCTCAATGTTCGCGCCCTTCATGAGAATCACCTCGCCGCCCGATCGGACAAGCGGAACAGTCAGGGGGAGGAGCTTCGAAAGAGCACTCACGGCACGCGCGGTGGCCTGGTCTAGGAGCGGCGAGAGATGCGCTTCCTCCGCGCGCGCGCGCATCACTTCGACGTTGGTCAGGCCCAGCTCCGCCGCCTCGTGTCGAAGCCAGTCACAGCGACGCTCCATCGGTTCGATGAGCACGAACTGCGCGTCCGGCCGGGCAAGCGCCACAACGAGCCCTGGTAGACCCGCCCCGCTGCCGATATCCCCCACCCTCGCGCCGCGTCGAACCAATGGAGCAAGAAGTGCCGAGTTGAGAATGTGACGACTCCATAGACGGGGGAGTTCCAGCGGACCGATCAGCCCGAGCTCCTCACCCCGTTGCGCCAGATCATCGGTGTACTTTCGTGCAACATCGATGTGGGTGCCGAACAGCTCAGCCGCCGCTGCGGGCTCCGCTTCATACTCCAGCGTGGTCACTCGCGTGCACCGCGATGTTTCACGTGAAACTATGCCCGGGTGACGACGGTGTGCCGGTCGCGACCCTCGCCCTCCGATGCCGACAGGAACCCGCGCGCACCCACGATGTCGTGCACGAGCTTGCGCTCATAGGACGACATTGGGGGCAGGGATGCCGCCTGCGCTCCGGCCTCGATGCGCTCTACAGCGTGATCCACCAGTGTCGTCAGTTCCGCCACTCGAGCGGCTCGCGATCCACCGACATCGAGGATGAGCCTGGAAAAGGACCCGGTCTTCGCCTGAACAGCGAGGCGCGTGAGTTCCTGCAGCGCGTTCACCGTGTCGGGCTTGGAGAGTATGCGGAGATTGCTGTCCTGGCTGGAGTTCACCGAAAGGTAGGCGCGCCCATCGCGTGCATCGATATCGATGTCGCCGTCGAGATCGGTGATGTCGAGCAGTTCCTCGATGTAGTCCGCGGCGATGTCACCCTCTTCTTCTAGCTGCACGACCGTGCGCTCGGTCTCGGTCGGTGTCGCCGTGGCCTCCTCGGTGGCCACATCGGCGTCGGTCGGCGTGGCCTCGATGGGGGTGTTCGGATCGCTCACTGCGCTGCTTTCTATAAAAAGGGGGAGGAGAGTGGTAGTCCGTTATCGCTTGTTGTTCGGCTTCTTCTTCGCACGGGCCTTGCCCACCGGCTGCTGACGCTGGGCCGGCTTGACCTCGTCGGTCGGCTTATCTTCCTTGTCCTCAATTATGGTGATCCCGCGGCGCCGGTTCTTCTTTGCGATGCGATTCTCGCGTTCCAGCGCCGCCTCACTGCCCGGTGTTGGCATGTTCCTGATGACGATGAACTGCTGCACCATGGTCCAGAAGTTCGAGACAAGCCAGTAGAACATCACGCCGAGCGGGAAGGTGAACCCGGAAAACGCGAATACCAGGGGCAGTAGGTACAACAGGAGCTTCTGCTGCTTGTACATGGGGGAGTTCTGCATCTCGGGCGACTGGTTCTTCGACATGATCTGCAGTTGCGTGATGAACTGCGATGCCGTCATCAGCACCACCATGATTGCCGCGATGATAATGACGGCCACGTTGCCGTCGGCGGTCGAGATGGCGAGGTGCAGCGGAGCGCCGAGAAGCTCGGAGGTTCCGAATGATGTCGCGAGTTCCTGGTTGAGGAGCCCGATTCCCGCCGGGTTTCCTTCACTCTGGGCACTTTGCAGCACTGAAAAGAGGCCAAAGAAGATCGGCATCTGCAGCAGCAGCGGCAGGCAGGAGCTCAGGGGGTTCGTCCCGGTCTTCTTGTACAGGGCCATCGTCTCGCGCTGCATAGCCTCGCGAGAGAACTGGTCCTTCTTTCCCTTGTACTTATCCTGAATCTTCTTCAGATGCGGGGCGACTTCGAGCATCCGTCGCTGACTCTTGATCTGGCGCACAAAGACCGGAATAAGCGCCGCACGCACCACGAGCACGAGGCCGACAATCGAGAGCACCCAGGTGATACCTGCGTCCGGGTCCATACCGGTCATGGTGATCAGCGAGTGGAAGGCGACGAGGATCGCTTCGATGACCCATTTGATGGGCCAGAGAATTGTGCCTAGGAAGTCCATATCTCGGGTCAGCCCTTTCCGTGGCTTAGTGCCAGGTCAGCATGCACCCGGGTTACTTGAGGTTGTGTCACGAAACCGAATCGACTGATCGTGTAGCCGGAGTTCCGCGCAAGCGGGATGTCGTCGATTCCGCCGGCCGCCCAGGGGTGGCAGCGGATGAGTCGGAGCGATCCGTACCCGACCCCGCGAATCACGCCGTGGTGCTGGATGGCCTGCAGCGTATAGGACGAGCATGACGGGTAATAGCGGCAGACATCGCCATAGAGTGGAGAGATCACGGCGCGATAGACGCGGAGAAAAATCACGCAGATGTTCCGGGGCAGCAGCAGCACGAACGTCAGTGTTCGTCTCATGCTCGCGCCATACCTTTGTGTAGGATCTGGGTTATTTCAGTGTTAAGGCTAGCCCAGGAAGCCTGCGCCGCGGCTGGCAGTGCTCTAATCACGACGTCGGTGCCCGGAGCGAGATCCGAGACGAGAACGGACACCGCTGCCTTGAGCCGGCGCCGGACCAGGTTGCGGCGCACCGCATTGCCGACGGCCTTCGAGACGATGAAGCCCACCCGAGGCGGCCGCTCGGCCGTACCCCTCCGCGTGTAGATGACCAAATTCGGGGTCGCCGAGCGCCGCCCCGACCGAACGACGAACCGATAGTCATCGGAACGCACAATGCGATTCAGTCGGGCGAGCACCGGTGGGTTTGGCCGTTTTCCGCTATGCGGAGAGCTCGGTGCGACCCTTGCGACGACGTGCGCCGAGGATCGCTCGTCCCGCACGAGTGCGCATACGCAGGCGGAACCCGTGCACTTTCGCGCGACGACGGTTGTTGGGCTGGAATGTGCGCTTGCTCATAATTGAATCTCCACGATGTTGCGGTCAAAGGATGATGCCCGGAGCCCCCGCAAGCGATATCACACAGCTTGCAAAGGATTGGGATGGCCCGCGGGCCAGAAGTCAACTGATTAAAAATACGTTCTTTAAGGGCTCCGGTCAAACCACGCCGGTGGAGGGCCCAGTTTATCCACATGGGGATAACCCGTTTTGCGGAGCCCACACCCCCGCAAACTAAGGTAGGTGGACGACGCAGCCGGTGGATAACCCTGTGAGTAACCCAAAGAATTGCACGTAAAGGGGAAGCATGACCGACACCGCGGACGAGATCCAGCCGATCTGGCAATCCGTTCTCGCCAGTTTGCGTTCAGATGAACGAATCACCCCCCAGCTGCAGGGCTTCCTCAGCCTCGTCGAGCCCAAGGGAGTGATGGCAGGCACGATCTATCTCGAGGTGCCGAACGACCTCACCCGAGGGATGCTGGAGCAGCGCATCCGGCTGCCGCTGCTCAACGCCATCGCCGACCTCGGCGACGGCGTCTCGGTGGCGAATTTCGCAATCGTGGTCAACCCCGACATCTCCCACGACTCACTCGACCCCGCCGAGGAACGGCGGGAGGAGAGTGTGGAGGCGCCATGGCAGGAACAGAAGACAATGATGCCCTCGCCGGCCGAGGCCACCGGCAAGCGCGCCGACTCACGCCTCAACCCGAAGTACAACTTCGACAACTTCGTCATCGGGGGCTCCAACCGGTTCGCCCATGCGGCTGCAGTGGCGGTCGCAGAGGCTCCGGCAAAGGCATACAACCCGCTGTTCATCTACGGTGATTCCGGGCTCGGTAAGACCCACCTTCTGCACGCGATCGGCCACTACGCCGAGAGCATGTACCCCGGCATCCGGGTCAGGTACGTCAGCTCGGAAGAATTCACCAACGACTTCATCAATTCGATCGCCAACAACCGGGCGTCGGTTTTCCAGTCCCGCTACCGCGACATCGACATCCTTCTGATCGACGACATCCAGTTCCTGCAGGGGAAGGACTCCACCCAGGAGGCCTTCTTCCACACCTTCAACACCCTTCACGACCACAACAAGCAGGTGGTCATCACGAGCGACCTCCCGCCCAAACAATTGACGGGCTTTGAAGACCGTATGCGGTCGCGCTTCGAGTGGGGCCTCATCACCGACGTGCAGGCGCCCGATCTGGAGACCCGCATCGCCATCCTGCGGAAGAAGGCGCAGAGTGACCGGCTCCAGGTACCGCACGACATCCTCGAGTACATCGCCTCGAAGGTGTCGTCGAACATCCGGGAGCTTGAGGGCACCCTCATCCGCGTGACGGCATTCTCGAGTCTGAATCGGATGCCCGTCGACATGGCGCTCGTGCAAACGGTGCTCAAAGACCTCATCACGCTCGACGACGACAACGTCATCGCCCCGGTCGACATCATCAATCACACCGCCGACTACTTCAAGCTGACCGTCGACGACCTCTATGGGTCCTCCCGGTCGCAGGCCGTGGCCACGGCCAGGCAGATCGCGATGTACCTGTGCCGGGAACTGACCAACCTCTCCCTTCCCAAGATTGGCCAGTTATTCGGCAACCGCGACCACACGACCGTGATGTACGCCAACAAGAAGATCAGCGAGCTCATGAAGGAGCGGCGCTCGATCTACAACCAAGTGACCGAGCTGACCAGCCGTATCAAACAAAACCACCGCTACAGCAGCCTGTAAGGCCACTGCCCCCAAAAATGGGGCTGTAGTGCACAATGTGGATAACTTGTGTAATTCGGTGGATAACTACCCACTGGCTTGTCGAGAACGTCTCTCGCCTGTGGAATCTCCGAATGACAACAATGCCGACCTTCGGCCAATTGTGACGCCAGTCCCACACCCCCTCCACAACTCACACGTGTGTAGTTCCCTACGCCCGTTTGAGAAACCCCGAGTTACTCACAGTTCACACAACGGTTAATACAATTGTTCTTTAAAGAATCCATTGGGTCAGAAAAGAACCTGTTCACGACCGAGTGTCTCGATCGCCGGCCACGGAGCCGGGCTCCGGCTATGTCAGTATTGAGGCCCGAGTCATCCGCAATCGCGCCAGGGGAGTCCCCATGAAGTTTCAGGTCAACCGTGACGTCTTCAGCGAAGCCGTTTCCTTTGCCGTGAAGCTCCTCCCGCAACGCACAACCCTGCCTATCCTCAGCGGCGTGCTCATCGAGACGACGAGCGAGGGACTGACGCTGTCATCCTTCGACTACGAGGTGTCCGCCCAGACGTCGATCACGGCCGAGGTCGAAGAGGACGGCAAAATCCTCGTCTCGGGCCGCCTGCTGGCCGATATCGCAAGCCGTCTGCCCTCCGCGCCGGTGCAGTTCTCAACCGAGGACAACCGCATCAAGGTCACGTGCGGCTCGGCGCACTTCACACTGCTCAGCATGCCCGTCGAGGAATATCCGACCCTGCCGCACGTCTCCGAGCAGACCGGCCTGCTTCCCGCCGAGGAGTTCGCCACCGCCGTAGCCCAGGTCGCCGTCGCGGCATCGCGTGACGATGTCACCCCGGTGATCACGGGCGTGCAGCTGGAGGTGTCGCAAAACTCGTTGAGCCTCGTGGCAACCGACCGGTATCGCGTCGCAGTGCGCGCGATCGACTGGGATTCGGCCGGATCCGAGGTCGAATCTGTCACAGCGCTGGTGCCGGCGCGCACGCTGCAGGAAATCGGCAAGACTTTCGGCCACAGCGGCACGATTTCCGTGTCGATAACGAGCACCGACGAGCGCGAGCTCATCGCCTTCCGCGCCGACAAAAAGACCGTCACCTCATTGCTCATCAAAGGCAATTTTCCCCCGGTCAAGCGACTGTTCCCCGAGACCGTCGACAACTACGCCGTGGTGAACACGGCCGAGCTCATCGAGTCGGTGCGCCGCGTCTCGCTCGTTCTCGAGCGCGAGGCGGCCCTTCGCTTCAGTTTCACTGTCGATGGGCTCACGCTCGAGGCGATCGGGTCGGAGCAGGCCCAGGCATCCGAGTCCATCGACGCTTTCCTCACCGGGACCGACACCGTCGTGTCGCTCAAACCGCAGTTCCTGCTCGACGGACTCGGTGCGGTGAAGTCGGAGTTCGTGCGCATCTCGTTTACAAAAACCGACAATCCCAACAAGCCAGGACCGGTCCTCATCACGAGCCAGTCGTCGAAGGACCAGCCGGGTGCGGACGACTTCCGTTACCTGCTCCAGCCGAATCTGCTGCTGCGCTGAGCGGCAGCTGCCACATTCCATGCGCACCTGGCTCGGGTCTCAGCCCCGGTAGCCCGGTGCAGCGGAGATCAGCATGCTAGTCACCCACTTGACCCTCACCGACTTTCGCAATTACGAGACTGCGGAGGTCGAGTTTGCGCCGGGGGCGAACCTGTTCGTGGGCAGCAATGGGCAAGGCAAGACCAATCTCGTGGAGTCGCTGGGGTATCTCAGTACCCTCGGCTCCCACCGCGTCGCGACCGATCACGCGATGATCCGCAAGGGCTGTGATTCAGCGATCGTTCGGGCCCGGGTGCAGCACGGAGACCGTCAGGTGCTCGCTGAGGTGCAACTCAACCGCACCTCGGCGAATCGTGCTCAGATCAACCGGTCCGCGATCAGGACCCGTGACCTGCCCCGGTATTTCTCGAGTGTGCTGTTTGCCCCGGAGGATCTCGCGCTCGTGCGCGGGGAGCCCTCTGGCCGCCGTCGTTTTCTCGATGAACTCCTTGTGCTTCTCACACCACGGCTGTCGGGTGTGATGGCCGACTACGACCGTGTGCTCAAGCAGCGCAACAGCCTGCTGAAGTCGGCGAGGTCCTCCGGGGTGAAAGGGGCACAGCTCTCGACCCTGGAAATCTGGGATGACCGGCTCGTCGCCTTGGGTTCCGAGCTGATCGAGGCGCGAAGCCGACTGATTGCCCTGCTGGTACCGCAGGTGAGCGCCGCGTACGTGGCGATCGCGGGAGAAGACCACCGGGCCCAGCTGTCGAGCCAGCTCAGCATCCTGTCGTCGGACGTGGACGACGAGAACTCCCCGGCCTCCACAGGCGGCGAGTTCGTGCCGATCTTCGCCGCGGATGCCGCGGTGGCGTTTCGGGCGTCCCTTGTGCGGTTGCGCCGGGCGGAGCTCGAACGCGCCGTCACACTTGTCGGCCCCCACCGCGACGACCTCATACTCGAGCTCAATGGCATGGCGGCGCGCGGCTATGCGAGCCATGGTGAGTCCTGGTCGTTCGCTCTCTCCCTGAAGCTCGCGTCGGCTGAGGTGCTGCGCCGGGAGTCGACCAGCGGAGACCCCGTGCTCATCCTCGACGACGTCTTCGCTGAACTCGATCAGTCCCGGCGCGCGCGACTCGCGGGTGCCGTGGCCGGCTTCGAACAGGTGCTCATCACCGCCGCGGTGCTCGAGGACGTCCCTGAGGAGCTCACCGCCAACACGGTGCGCATCCAGCAGGGCAGGATTGTGGACGAATGATCGAGGAGTCGGAATCCCGCGCCGTCTATGAGAGGTTCCGCCGGGTGTTCGGGAACGGCCAGGCCCGATCGAGCGACGCCCGCAAGCGGACGAAGAAGGAGCCGGGTTCGAGCACCGCGTTCGGTCTGGGACGGGATGCCCGCGGCCTCGGTGAGGTGCTCGACAACCTCACGGCCACTCTTGGCTGGAATTCACCCCTCGCCCAGTCGGAGCTTCTCGCCTCGTGGGCGGATATCGCCGGTGTCGAGACGGCCGAGCACTCAACTCCGGTCGGCATCGAGGAGGGGACACTCACGGTACGCTGCGATTCGACGGCGTGGGCAACCCAGCTGCGTCTCATGCGGGTACAGATTACGAGCCAGATCGCCGCAAAATACCCGGACGCGGGCATCCAGTCGGTGCGCTTCGAAGGGCCGGGTGCCCCCTCCTGGAAACGCGGCCCCAAATCAATTCCTGGGCGTGGTCCGCGCGATACCTATGGATAACAGGGCAAAAACGATCGGTCCGCACAAAATCTGTCCTCAGAAGGGCGTTTAGGACTGATGCCTCTCAGTGCTTTGGTAGAATCGGGAGGTCCTCGAGGCATCTTTCCGAAGAGAAAGCCCGGCCACGGTTGACAGTCCCGATCTACCTGGCAGGAGCCCAACTTCATTATGACGACAGCCCCCTCTACTCCCCTGCCAGACGACAGTTACGGCGCCGATCAGATTCAGGTACTCGAGGGGCTCGAAGCAGTTCGTAAGCGGCCCGGCATGTACATCGGCTCGACCGGTCCCCGGGGCCTGCACCACCTGGTGTACGAGGTAGTCGACAACTCGGTGGACGAAGCGCTTGCCGGGCATTGCGACCTCATCGTGATCACGATGCTGCGCAATGGCGGCATCCGAGTCGTTGATAACGGCCGGGGAATCCCCGTCGACCTGAACAAGAGCGAGAACAAATCGACCGTCGAGGTTGTGCTGACGATCCTGCACGCTGGCGGAAAGTTCGGCGGCGGCGGCTACGCGGTGTCTGGAGGCCTGCACGGGGTGGGAATCTCTGTCGTCAACGCGCTCTCCAGGGAGCTTGATGTCGAGGTGCGTCGTCAAGGCCACATCTGGCGCCAGAGCTTCACGCACGGTGTGCCGAACGCTCCACTCGAAATGGGCGAGTCGTCTGACGAGACCGGCACGACGGTGACATTCTGGCCGAGTCCCGACACGTTTGAGACCATCGAGTTCGACTACGACACCCTGCGCGCCCGCTTCCAGCAGATGGCGTTCCTCAATAAGGGACTCACGATCACGCTCGTCGACGAGCGTGAAATCGATGGTGCCGAGCGTACCGAGGTGGAGTACCTCTACGAGAACGGGCTGGTCGACTACGTCGAGTACCTCAACTCCGCGAAGAAGCTCGAGGTCGTGCACCCCGACATCATCTCCTTCGAGTGGGAAGACAAGGAACGCAAGATCTCGGTTGAGGTGGCGATGCAGTGGACCAACTCCTACCAGGAGAGCGTGCACACCTACGCCAACACCATTAACACCCACGAGGGCGGAACCCACGAAGAGGGCTTCCGCGCCGCTCTCACGAGCCTCGTCAATCGCTACGCGCGCGAGAAGGGCATCATCAAAGAGAAGGACGACAACCTCACCGGCGATGATGTCCGCGAGGGCCTGACCGCCGTTCTCTCGGTGAAGCTCGCCGAGCCGCAGTTCGAGGGCCAGACCAAGACCAAGCTCGGCAACACCGAGGCCAAGTCGTTCGTGCAGAAGATCACCGGCGAGCAGCTCGCCGACTGGTTCGACCGCAGCCCCACCCAAGCGCGCGACGTCATTCGCAAGGCCATCCAGGCCTCACAGGCGCGAATGGCCGCCCGCAAGGCGCGTGAGCAGACCCGCCGCAAGGGGCTGCTCGAGTCGGGCGGGATGCCGGGCAAGCTCAAGGACTGCTCGAGCAAGGATCCCGCGCGCAGCGAGATCTTCATCGTCGAGGGCGACTCCGCTGGCGGCTCCGCGGTGCAGGGGCGCGACCCGGAGACCCAGGCGATCCTCCCGCTGCGTGGCAAGATCCTCAATGTGGAGAAGGCCAGGCTCGATCGCGCGCTCGGCAACAACGAGGTGCAGGCCATGATCACCGCCTTCGGGGCGGGGATCGGCGAGGACTTCACGCCAGAGAAGGCCAGGTACCACAAGATCGTGTTGATGGCGGATGCCGATGTCGACGGCCAGCACATCACCACGCTTCTCCTCACGCTGCTATTCCGCTATATGCGCCCACTGATCGACCTCGGCTACGTGTACCTCGCGCAGCCGCCTCTCTACCGGCTCAAGTGGACCAACTCGCCGCACGAGTACGTCTACACCGACCGGGAGCGCGACGCGCTCCTCGCCGCCGGTGCCGCGGCTGGCAAGCGCATCCCGAAGGACAACGGCATTCAGCGCTACAAGGGCCTCGGTGAGATGGACTACAAGGAGCTGTGGGACACGACCATGAACCCGGAGACCCGCACGCTCCTGCAGGTCACGCTCGACGACGCACTCGCCGCTGACGAGATCTTCTCGACCCTGATGGGCGAGAACGTGGAATCGCGCCGCAACTTCATTCAGAAAAACGCCAAGGACGTGCGTTTTCTCGACATCTGACCTCGGTTCGTTAGGGCGCGACGCGCCCCGATCGCACCCGCCCACTCACTAAGGACTCACCAGATATGGCCGACGAAGTAACTCCAGACGATGCGGAACAGCAGATCGCGGGCCGCGAGATCGACCTGAGCCACGACAAGATCGAGCAGGTCGACCTCCAGCTCGAGATGCAGAGGTCGTACCTCGACTACGCGATGAGCGTCATCGTCGGTCGTGCGCTGCCTGAGGTGCGCGACGGGCTCAAGCCTGTGCACCGTCGCGTCATCTACGCGATGTACGACGGCGGCTACCGTCCCGACCGGGCATTCTCCAAGAGCGCCCGCGTCGTCGGCGAAGTGATGGGCCAGTTCCACCCACACGGCGACTCGTCGATCTACGACGCTCTTGTGCGCCTCGTGCAGCCATGGAACCTCCGCTACCCGCTCGCGCTCGGACAGGGAAACTTCGGGTCGGCCGGCAACGACGGCGCCGCAGCCGCCCGGTACACCGAGACCAAGATGGCACCGCTCGCAATGGAGATGGTCCGTGACATCGACGAGGACACGGTCGACTTCTCTGACAATTACGACGGGCGCACGCTCGAGCCCGACGTGCTGCCAGCGCGGTTCCCCAACCTGCTCGTCAACGGCTCGGTCGGCATCGCGGTCGGCATGGCCACCAACATCCCGCCGCACAACCTGCGTGAGGTCGCGTCCGGCGCGCTGTGGGCCCTCGAACACCCGGATGCCTCGCGCGAGGAGCTCCTCGAAGCCCTCCTCCAGCGGGTGAAGGGTCCGGACTTCCCGACCGGCGCCCAGATTCTCGGCATCAAGGGCATCCAGGACGCGTATCGCACCGGACGTGGCTCGATCACGATGCGCGCCGTCGTGAGCGTGGAGGAGCTCCAGGGGCGAACCTGCCTCGTCATCACCGAGCTGCCGTACCAGGTCAACCCGGACAACCTCGCGATCAAGATCGCGGAGCTTGTCAAGGAGGGCAAGGTTGGCGGCATTGCCGACATTCGCGACGAGACGTCGGGCCGCACCGGCCAGCGGCTCGTCATCGTGCTCAAGCGCGATGCCGTGGCAAAGGTGGTGCTCAACAATCTCTACAAGCACACGCCCCTGCAGGAGAACTTCGGCGCGAACATGCTCGCGATCGTCGACGGCATCCCACGCACACTCCCCATCGATGGCTTCATCTCGGCGTGGATCGCGCACCAGATCGACGTCATCGTGCGGCGGACGACATTCCGCTTGCGCAAGGCCGAAGAGCGTGCGCACATCCTGCGTGGCTATCTCAAAGCCCTCGACGCCCTCGACGAGGTCATCGCGCTCATCCGCCGCTCGTCGACCGTCGAGGATGCCCGCGATGGGCTCATCGCGCTGCTCGAGATCGACGAGCTGCAGGCCCGCGCGATCCTCGAGATGCAGCTTCGGCGCCTCGCCGCGCTCGAGCGCCAGAAGATCATCGACGAGCACGACGCCATCGAGCTCGAGATCTCCGAGTACCAGTCGATTCTCGCCAGCCCCCAGCGCCAGCGGGACATCGTGAGCGAGGAGCTCACTGAGATAGTGACGAAGTTCGGCGACGACCGTCGGACCGAGATCATGTTCGGCTTCGACGGCGACATGAACGTCGAAGACCTCATCCCCGAGGAGGAGATGGTCGTCACGGTTACCCGTGACGGCTACATCAAGCGCACCCGCAGCGACAACTACCGAACCCAGCACAGGGGTGGCAAGGGCGTGCGAGGGGCTCAGCTGCGCGCGGACGACGTCGTTGAGCACTTGTTCGTCACGACCACCCACCATTGGTTGTTGTTCTTCACCAACAAGGGCCGCGTCTACCGCGCCAAGGCCTACGAGGTGCAGGAGGCCGGTCGTGACGCCAAGGGCCAGCATGTCGCCAACCTGCTCGCGCTGCAGCCGGACGAGGAGATCGCCCAGATCCTCGACATCCGCGACTACGCCGTCGCCGAATATCTGGTGCTCGCAACACGTGGCGGTCTCATCAAGAAGACCGCGCTCACCGAGTACGACACCAACCGCACGGGTGGCATTATCGCGATCAACCTGCGCGAGGACGACGAGCTGGTCTCGGCGATGCTCGTGGAGGTCGACTCCGACCTGCTCCTGGTCTCGCGTAAGGGGATGTCGATCCGCTTCACCGCCTCCAACGAGGCGCTGCGGCCGATGGGCCGTTCGACCTCGGGCGTGATCGGGATGCATTTCCGTGGCGAGGACACGCTCCTCGACGCATCCGTCGTGTCTGACGAGGGCTACGTCTTCGTCGTCACCGAGGGCGGGTACGCGAAGCGCACGAGCGTGGACCAGTACCGGGTACAGAACCGCGGCGGGCTGGGCATCAAGGTCGCCAAGCTCGCGGAGAACCGCGGCGACCTCGCTGGCGCGCTCATCGTGGGCGAGGACGATGAGGTGCTCGTGGTGCTCGCGAGCGGCAAGGTAGTGCGCTCGTCTGTCGCCGAGGTCCCGGCCAAGGGGCGCGATACCATGGGCGTGGTCTTCGCTCGATTCGCCGCCGACGATCGCATCATCGAAGTCGCGAAGAACAGCGAACGTAACCTGATTGCCCAGGATGCCGAGGCCCCGACCGGGGAGGACGCTCCCAACCCGGACTCGGTCGAAAAAGACTCGACCGAGACGGTTTCAGCCGGCGAGAGCCAGGCCGGGAAGGACGAAACAGTAGATGAGTAGCGTCGCCGAAAAACTTCAGCGCAAGGCACCAAAGAAGGCCAATACCAAGCAGGTGCGTCTGAAGCTCATGTATCTCGACTTCTGGTCGGTGGTCAAGCTCTCGTTCCTCACCGCGATCTGCTTCGGAATCGTGCAGGTCGTCGTTGCGATCCTGGTCTGGACGGTGCTCAACTCGACCGGCATCTTCAGCGAGCTCGATGACCTCTTCCGCGCGGTTCTCAACGACGAAACCTTCAGCGTGACCAGTGAGTTCTCGCTTGCCACCGTCGCGAGTTTCGCCCTGGTGGTCGCGGCGCTCAACGTCGTGATCGGTACCGCCCTCGGCGCCGTTTTCGCCGTGCTCTACAACCTCGCCGCGCGAATCACCGGCGGGCTGCTCGTCGGATTCCAGAACAACTGATCGGTCGGGCACCGGCGCGACGCGCGCACCGGTGCCCGACGATTTAGTGAATCCCACCGGGTGCGATACTGTCGTATCTGCCCTCATGGGGCTATAGCTCAGGCGGTTAGAGCGCTTCGCTGATAACGAAGAGGTCCCTGGTTCGAGTCCAGGTAGCCCCACTCGGGAATCCCGCACCAGTTGCGGGCCCCTCGGGGACGTAGCTCAATTGGCAGAGCACCGCCTTTGCAAGGCGGGGGTTAGGGGTTCGATTCCCCTCGTCTCCACAGTCAGGGTCTCCCCTTGTTAATAGGCTTATTAATAGGTCCCGTGCGGCGAGCGGGGATACGCTTCCGCTGTGACGAGGATTCTCGCGGCCGGAGCCGTGATCAGAGACGCCGCCGGCCGCATCCTGTTCGTGCTGAGGGGCAGGCCCCCGCAGGCGGGATGCTGGAGCCTGCCGGGCGGCCGGGTGGAACCGGGCGAGTCGCTCGCGCAGGCCGCAGAGCGCGAGGTGCTCGAGGAGACGGGGCTTGTCGTTCGCGCGCTGTACGAGTGGGGGAGCATCGAGATCCCCGGAAACGGGACGGATGTCTTCGAGGTTCACGACTTCGCGGCCGAATACCTCTCCGGCACCCTCGTCGCGGGAGACGACGCACGGGACGCGCGCTGGTTCGCCGCTGAGGAGCTGGGCGGCCTGACGACGAGCGCGGGTCTCGTGGACCACCTCGAGCGGTGGGGCGCCTACCCCTGAGCCTAAGGGCGCCACAGGGGCACACAGCGCCTGTCCGGCGCCCGTGGTCGCCCGGGGAACAGCAAAGGCGCCGCCGGTCGAGAATCTCGACGCGGGCGGCGCCTCGGCGTGGCCTACCTGGGCGCTACTTGGGAGGCTCTGTGTCATCCGCTTCGTCGAGCACCCACAGCTCGTCGTCAGCGCGCAGGGTCTGCCAGGCGGCGTAGGCGACGCCCGCAACGGCGATGAGGCCGAGTGCGATGAGGATGTATCCACCGGGACCCATCGACTTCTTCGGAGCTGGCACGAAGCTCACTCGCTTGCCGACCTTCTTGTAGGCCTTGCTCGCCTTCTTCGATGCGTCGGCGTAGGCGCGCTCGGCGTTCTTGCTGACGCGCTTGGTCGTCTTCTGCACCTGCTCGACGACCTCGCGCACGCGGGGGTCCTTCGAGACCTCAAGCGTCGCGAGTGCCGAGGCGAGAGCCCCGGACACACTCGGCAGCACGTCGTGCATGATCTTGTAGCGCGTGCCGTCGACCGCGCTCTTCGTAGCCAGGAAGCCGGTCTCGACCGCGGGGACGATCCGATCATCGACCGTGGAGCGGATACGGGGAGCGACCTCCTCACGGGAGACGTTCCCGAGCTGGCGCCCTGCCTCGCGCACGACCTTCGAGGCGTGGTCGAGAACCTCTCTCTGCTCTTCCCAGAGATCCGTGGCGGTGTGCTTCAGCCGCTTGAGTTCCTTCTCGCGCTTACGTGATAGTCCCATGAGATCACCCTCCGGTTGTGGTGTAGCGAACTAGGTAAGTCTTTCATGTTGCAGGCTGGCCGCCAACACCGCGAAAACTGGGCGAATCCTGAGTGGGCAGAGCCGCTGTGGGAGGATGGTGGAATGTCTACTCACACCCATGTCGCTACCCTCACGACCAATCTCGGGCCCATCCGCGTCAATCTCCTCGGCAATCACGCCCCGAAGACCGTCGCCAACTTCGTCGGTCTCGCGACCGGCGAGATCGAGTGGACCCACCCCGGCACCGGCAAGGTGTCGAAGGACAAGCTGTACGACGGTGTCGTCTTCCACCGCATCATCGACAACTTCATGATCCAGGGCGGCGACCCGCTCGGCCAGGGAACCGGCGGACCGGGCTTCCAGTTCGACGACGAGATCCACCCCGAGCTCGACTTCACCAAGCCGTACCTCCTCGCCATGGCGAACGCCGGCACGCAGGGTGGTCGTGGCACGAACGGATCGCAGTTCTTCATCACGACCGTTCCCACCACGTGGCTGCAGGGCAAGCACAGCATCTTCGGCGAGGTCGCCGACGAGGAGTCCCGCGAAGTGGTCAAGAAGATCGAGGCCGTGAAGAAGGATGCCCGTGACCGCCCCCTCGAGGACGTCGTCATCGAGAGCGTCACCGTCGAAGCTGTCTGAGTCGTCGTAACCCCACAATGAGCGGCGCCCAGCCCGACCCGCAGAACCACTGCTACCGGCACCCGGACCGCGAGAGCTACGTTCTCTGCCAGCGGTGCGGGCGCACAATATGCCCTGCCTGCCAGACGCAGGCGGCGGTCGGCTTCCACTGCCCGGAATGCATCCGGGAGGGTCGGGCGAGGGCGCCGCGCACCAAATCGAGGCTGTCGACGTCAGCGAGGCGCCTCACCGCGCCGGGGTCACCCGCTGTCACCTACTCGATCATCGGTGTGACGGCGCTGGTGTTCGTGCTGCAACTGGTGAGCGGCGGGCTCGTGACGAGGTACCTGACCTACTTCCCCGTGCTGACGGCGCGCGAGCCGTGGACGATGGTGACGTCGCTCCTGGTGCACTCCACGAGCTCATTTCTGCACATCCTGTTCAACATGTTTTCGCTCTTCATCTTCGGGCGGATCCTCGAGCCGATGGTCGGCAGGTGGCGGTTTCTCGCCCTCTACCTGCTGAGCGGCCTCGGCGGGTCGGTTGCCGTGCTGCTGCTCAACCCCACCGGTGGGGTGCTCGGGGCATCGGGGGCCATCTTCGGGCTCTTCGGCGCCTTCTTCGTGATCCAGCGCGGTCTTGGCGGCAACAGCGGCCAGCTTGTCGTGCTGATCGTGATCAACTTGTCGATCGGCTTCTTCGTGCCGAATATCTCCTGGCAGGCTCACGTCGGTGGCCTCATCGTCGGCGCGCTGGTTGCGTTCGTCTACATGCGCACGCGCCTCGCGCGCCAGAAAAACCGCCAGTTGCTGATTCTCGCGGCGATCGCCGCGGGCCTCATCGCGCTGAGCTACCTGGGGTTCACGACGACATTTGTCGGCTGACCCGGACGCGAGCGCCTGAGTTATCCACAGCCCTATCCACAGTGGGGATAATTACAGGCATGTAATTGTCGGCCTAATGGGGGACCTTGGCCCCGTACGTCATCGCCAGCGCGTGGTCATGAGGAATCCCAGGAACAGGATTCCGAAGCCGACGAGGATGTTCCCGTCGCCGAGCGACTGGATCGGCAGAGTGGTGCCGCTGACGTAGAACACGATGATCCAGGCGAGCCCGATGAGCATGAGGCCGAACATGATCGGTTTGAACCACACGGGGTTGGGGGCGTCGTCGCCGCCGCGTTTCTGCGTGTCGGGGCCGCGGCCGCCGTTCTTGTCGTTCGTCGCAACAACGGGCTTCGCGCGTTCGTTCGATCGGGCCATTCCGGAATTCTAGCGCGAATGGCGGGGAAGGCACGTCTTTCGCGCCGACCGCCGAGCCCGGCGGGCGTCGCCGCCGTCGTGCCCGCCGTCGTCCCAGCCGCCGTCGCTTAGAATTGTCGGCATGACTCGGCGCCCTGATTCACCCCCGGGGCGCCCCCGCATCAGCGTCGTCGGGGTGATCGGGGAGCTCCTCATCACGGCGGGCGTGTTTGTCTTCCTCTTCCTCGGCTGGCAGCTGTGGCTCAACGACATCGTGGTTGGCAGCGCGCAACGGGAGGACGCGATGGCGTTCAGCCGTGAGCTCGGGTCGGCGGCGCCTCCGGCCACCCCCCTCGACCCCGACACCGAATTCGGTGAGCCCGTCGTGAGCCCCGCATCCGCCGAGACGGTCGCCTTCGCGAACATCTACATTCCGCGGTTCGGCGACGACTACGTGCGGACTATCGCCGAGGGAGTGGACGCGAGCAATGTGCTTCGCAGCGGCGTCGGCCACTACCCCGGCACGCAGATGCCGGGTGAGGTGGGCAACTTCGCAGTCGCGGCACACCGCACGACCTACGGTGCGCCGTTCAACCGCATTGCCGAGCTCACCGTCGGCGATCGCATCTATGTGCAGACATCGGATGGCTGGTACACCTATGCGTTCCGGTCGATGGAATACGTTCTGCCGACGGCCATCGAGGTACTCGAGCCGGTTCCTCATGCTCCGGGGATGGCCGCGAGCGAGCGCATTATCACCCTCACCAGCTGCAACCCGATGCTCTCGGCCGCCGAGCGCATCATTGCCTATGGGGTCTTCGAGGACTGGCAACCAGCATCCGCCGGGGCCCCCGAGGAGCTCGCGGAGCTGAATTTGGGAGGTACGTGATGTACGCCGCACTATGGTCTTTGCTGCCGGGTCCGGTGTGGGTGCGGGTGTTGATACTCGTCGTCCTGGTCGCTGTGATCCTCGCGGCCTGTGTCTTCGTCTTCTTTCCCTGGCTGAACAACTTCATCAATGTGACAGACGTTACGGTTGGACAATGACAAGAGTTCTCGTGATCGACAACTACGACAGCTTCGTCTACACGCTCAACGGGTACTTGCTGCAGCTGGGCGCGGAGACGACCGTGGTACGCAACGATGCCTTTGCGGTGGCGGACGTGGCGTCGGTCATCCGCGACTACGACTCGGTGCTCCTCTCGCCAGGCCCTGGGACCCCCGCGGCCGCCGGTGTCTCGGTGCCGGTCGTGACCGCGGCGCTCGAGTCCGGGCAGCCGCTGCTCGGAGTGTGTCTCGGACACCAGGCGATCGCCGAGGCGGTCGGCGCGACCGTCACCCACGCCGACGAGCTCATGCACGGCAAGACCTCACTCATCAGCCATGACGACAGCGACTTCTACGCCGGCGTGCCGCAGCCGTTCCGGGCCACCCGCTATCACTCCCTCGCTGTTGTCGACTCGACGGTGCCGAGCGATCTCGTCGTGACCTCGCGCACCGACGGCGGAGTGATCATGGGACTGCGGCACGAGAGCGCACCTATCTTCGGCGTGCAGTTCCACCCCGAGTCGGTGCTCACCGAGGGCGGTTACCTTATGCTCGCCAATTGGCTCGCGACCGCCGGGCTCACATCGGCCCAGCAGGCCGCGGTCGGACTCACGCCCCTCGTCGCCCTCGACTGACTCCCGACGGCCTGAACGTCCGATCGGGGCGGGGGCCGTCTAGCCGGCGCAGTACAGGATCATGATCGGCGCCCCCTGCGGGTGGTCGCCGGAGGGTAGGTCCTGTGCGGTCACGGCGCCACCGGAGCAGGAGTAGTCGGGCCTCGCCTCGATGGAGAGCCCGAGCGCGCTGAGGGTGGTGTTGGCGGTGTTGATCGGTTGCCCGACGACCATGGGCACCTCGACGAGCCCATTGCTCACGACGAGGTCGACAGTGTCGCCCTCGCGCACATCGGCCCCGGACGCCGGGGTGCTCGAGATGACGGTGCCCGACGGAACCGAGACGGCGTACTCGGGAGTGGTGATGCCGTAGATGAGCCCCCGTGCCTCGAGGGCGGCCTTCGCCGCCTCCTCCGACAGCTGTTCCAGCCGTGGCACTGTCGTGGGATTCTTGCCCAGAGACACGTAGACGCGCACCACGAAGTTCAGCTCGACCTTTTGGCCAGCCGACGGGTCGGTACTGATGATTGTTCCCTCAGGCACGGAGTCGCTCGCCTGCCCGATCTGCGTGGCGACGAGGTCAACGCTCGTGAGCGTTTCTGCCCCGTCCTGGTAGGTCGCGCCGACGATGTTCGGCACCGAGACCGAGAGATTGGTACCGAGCTCCCTCGGGCTGTCGGGCAGGTTCGCCACCCACAGAACGACCGCGATGAGGATTGCCGCCATGAGCGTGACGCCCGCCCAGATCCAGGCGACGGGCGGACGCGACTGGGTGCGCACGACCCGCTCGTCGTCGTGCGCGGAGAGGTGGCGCAGGGTCGCCTCGGGCCCGGTGACGGGGCTCGCGCCGAAGAGTGTGGCGTTGACGTCCGAGACCGCGGGGAGCCTGCGGTGCGGAACCTGGCCCGCGCCGGCCGCCTCGACGTCTGCGCGGAACTCCGAGGCGGTCTGGTACCGATTGAACTTGTCCTTGTTGAGCGCATGGAGCACGACGGAGTCGAGCGCCGGCGAGACCTTCGGATTGAGGCTCGATGGCGCGGCGGCAGGTTCGCTGATGTGCTGGTACGCGACGGCGGCCGCGCGCTCGCCACGGAACGGCGCACGGCCAGTGAGTAGTTCGAAGAGGATAATGCCGGTGGAGTACAGGTCGGTGCGGGCATCGACGGTCTCGCCGCGCGCCTGCTCGGGCGAGAAGTACTGTGCGGTGCCGAGCACGGCGCCGGTCTCGGCCACCGTTGCGGAGTTGTCGGAGACGGCCCGGGCGATGCCGAAGTCCATCACCTTCACCTGGCCGTTCTGGGTGATCATGATGTTGCCCGGCTTGATGTCGCGGTGCACGAGGAGCGCGCGGTGGCTGTACTCGAGCGCCGTGAGCACCTGGGAGATGATCCGCACGGCTTCGCTGGGCTCGAGCGGCCCCTCGGCGATGATGTCCTTCAGCAGTCGGCCGTCGACGTATTCCATGACGATGTAGGGCACCTGGTGCTCGGCGCCGCTCGAGTCGGTCGAGGTCTCCTCGCCGGCATCGAAGACCCGCACGATCGTCGGATGCGCCATGCGCGCGGCCTTCTGCGCTTCCTCCCGAAACAACAACCGGAACTTGGGGTCGGTCGCGAGGTCGGGCTTGAGCAGCTTGATCGCCACGCGCCGCCCGAGCCGGTTGTCGATGCCCACGTGCACATCCGCCATGCCACCACGCCCGATGAGATTCCCGACTTGGTATCGTCCGGCGAGGACTCGGGGCGCATCGACCGCCGGTCCGTCGCCGGAGCGCGGGAAGCCGGGGCCGCCGGTGCTGCCCGGGTAGGTGTTGACCATGGTTATTCCGGGGCCGTCTCGTGTTGCAAGACGAGCGGCTCGGACGGCGCCGACTGAATCCCGGAACACTCCGCGAGGTAGCTGATGCTCGTCGAGCCGGACTCGTTGTCGGTGAGAGTCACGGTGATCGACGTTGCGGACGGCGGTAGCGGGTTGGCCGGCGTGAAGCTCCCGCCTTCCACGTTCGCACGGAAGGCGGTGAGCTGGGTTCCGGTCGCGCACCCGGAGTACGCGGGAATGGTGACCGTGATCTCGTCGCCGGGCACGTAGGGACCCGCTGGTGCGGTCGCCGGCCCCGGCTGCGCGGGTGCCGCGACCTCGCCATACACGTCGAGGGTGACAAGCGTTCCGTTTCGCACGTTGCCGCGCGGGCTGATCGCGTAGACCGTCGACACCTGTTCCGGCGAGTTTGCGGCATTGCCGGTCACAACCGTGACCTCGAGTCCGAGCTCGCGAAGCCGCGCGGTCGCGTCCGCCTCGCTCGCTCCGATGAATTCGGCCGGATCGATGTTGACGGTGTCGCTCTCGGTGGGCGAGGGCGAGGGCGACGGCGTGGGCGATGGGGACGGGGATGGACTGGCGCTCGTCGAGGGGCTCGCTGACGCTACGGGCGCGTCGTCCCCGGAAAGCAGGAGGGCGATGAGGATACCCACGATCGCGAGCGCGATCACTCCGAGCAGTGCGATGAGCGGCCAGGTCCACGGATTGCGGGCCTTCGACTCGATCGGGCCCGTGGGTGGGGAGGCCGACACCGGAGCAGCGAGGATCTGGGTCGACTGGGTGCCGTCGGCGTTGCGCCCGGCCGGAGCCATCGCTGCGGCGGCCACGCCGCCGGCGAGGATAGCCGGAACAGCGGCAGCCGCCTGGTTCACGTCGCCGCGCCGGAGTGCTCGCGCGGCCCTGGCCAGATGTTCCGCCGAGGCTGGGCGATCGCTCGGCTTTTTTGCGATGCAGGAATAGACGAGGTTGCGCACCGGCTCGGACACCGTCACCGGCAGCTCGGGCGGTGTGTCGTTGATCTGGGCCATCGCGATCGCGACCTGCGACTCACCGGTGAACGGTCGGCGGCCGGCGAGCGACTCGTAGGCCACGATGCCGAGCGAGTAGATGTCGGTTGTCGGCGACGCAGAGTGCCCGCTCGCCTGCTCGGGCGACAGATACTGCACCGTGCCCATGACCTGCCCGGTGGCGGTGAGCGGCACCTGGTCGGCGATTCTGGCGATGCCGAAGTCGGTGATCTTGACCCGGCCGTCGGGCGTGATGAGCAGGTTCCCCGGCTTGATATCACGGTGAACGAGACCGGCGGCGTGGGCGGCGTGGAGCGCGGAGGCGGTCTGGGCGACGATATCGAGAACGCGATCGGTCGACAGCACCCGCTCGCGCTCGAGAATCGTGGAGAGCGCCTCGCCGGGAACGAGTTCCATGACCAGATACGCGCTGCCCTCTTCCTCGCCGTAGTCGAAGACATTCGCGATGCCCTCGTGGTTCACGAGGGCGGCGTGCCGCGCCTCTGCGCGGAACCGCTCCAGGAAGCCGGGATCGCCGAGATACTCGTCCTTGAGGATCTTGATCGCAACGGTGCGTCCGATTACAAGGTCGGTCGCCTGCCAGACTTCGCCCATGCCGCCGATCGCGACACGGCTCGACAACTGGTATCGACCACCGAAGGTGAGGCCACTTGTGGGTCTCATTTGTTCAGCACCGCCTCTATGACCTTCCTTGCAATTGGGGCTGCCACCGAGTTGCCGAACCCCTGACCATTTTCGACAACCACAGCCACTGCAATCTGCGGGTCTTCGGCGGGGGCAAATCCGGTGAACCACAGGGTGTTTTCGGCCCCGTCGTTCTCTGCTGTTCCGGTTTTACCAGCCACATCGACTCCGTTTATTCTTGCATTGCTGGCAGCCCCATTGTTCACGTTGTCGACCATCAGCTGGGTGAGCGTGGCCGCGGTGGCCGGGGAGACGGGAGTGTTGAGCACGACCTCCTGCGGCGGTTGGATGACCGTGAGGTTTGGTGCCCTGATCGACTCGACGAGCGTCGGCTCCATGAGCCGGCCACCGTTGGCGATAGCTGCAGAGACCATCGCGACCTGAAGCGGCGTCACGCGCACGCTCGCCTGGCCGAAGGAGGCGAGCATGAGCTCCGCCTCGCTCTCGGTCGCGGGGAACACGCTCGGCGTGACGTCCTGAGGAACGGCGAGGGGCCGCTCGAACCCGAAGGCCTCAGCGTACTGCGAGAGCGTGTCCTCGCCGAGGGCGGCACCAAGCTGCGCGAACGGAATGTTGCAGCTCAGCCGGAGGGCGGTGGCAAGGTCGACGGTTTCGGCGCCACCGCAGTTGCCGTCCGCGGCGTTGCTGATCGTGCTCGTAGACTGTGGCAGCTGCAGGGTGGGCGGGTTCGGGAATTCGCTCTCGGGCGTGTACTGCCCGCTGTCGATGGCGGCGGCGGCGGTGACGAGCTTGAAGACGGAGCCCGGAGCGTAGAGGTCGCCTGCGATCGCGCGGTTGAGCAGGGGCCGGCCAGGGTCGCTCAGCAGTGTGTTGTAGTTGTCGATCACGGCGGTCGTGTCGTGAACGGCAAGCAAGTTCGGGTCGAAGGCGGGCTTCGAGACCATCGCGATGATCGCTCCGGTTTTCGGGTTCACCGCGACGACCGAACCGGCGTTGTCGCCGAGGGCATCCCAGGCCGCCTGCTGCGCGACGGGGTCGATCGTCAGTTCGACGGATGCGCCCTTCGGCTTCTGACCGGTGATGATCGAATTGAGCTGATCGATGAACTGGGCGTTGGCGGTGCCGCTCAGGTAGTCGTTGAGCGCCCCCTCGACGCCGGAGTTGCCCTGGTTGAGGGTGAAGTAGCCGGTGACGGCGGAGTAGAGCTCCGGGCTGCTGTAGGTGCGCAGGAACTTGTACTGGTCGTCGACGGGGGTCGACTCCGCTACGGCGCCACCGTCGACGAGAATGGGCCCTCGCTCGGCCGAGTAGCTCGCGTAGAGCGTGCGGGTATTGCGGGGGTCGACGCGGAGGTTGTCGGTCTGGAAGACGGCGATGACGGTGGTCGAGGTGAACAGGGTCAGGAACATGATGAGCACAATCGCGCTCACTCGCTTGAGTTCTTTATTCATGCGTCGACCACCAATCTGGGTTGGTTGCGCACGGTGTCGGATAGTCGCAGCAGAAGTGCCGCGATGATCCAGTTGGCCACGAGCGAGGATCCTCCCGCGGCCATGAACGGTGTGGTGAGGCCGGTGAGCGGGATGACCCGCGTGATGCCGCCGATCACGATGAACACCTGCAGAGCGATCACGAAGGCCAGGCCGATGCCGAGCAGCCGTCCGAAATCGTCTTGTCCAGCGAAGCCGATCCGGAATCCACGCGAGACGAAGAGGAGGAACAAAGCGAGCAGGGCGAACAGCCCGGCGAGGCCGAGTTCCTCACCGAGGCTCGCAATGATGAAGTCACTCTCGGCGAAGGGGACGAGGTATGGGCTGCCCTGCCCGAGTCCGGTGCCGACGAGCCCGCCATCCGCGATGCCGAACAGTCCCTGAACGAGCTGGTAGCTACCGCCGATTTGCTCGTAGATGTCGTTGTTGAAGGCATCGAGCCAGCCGTTGAAGCGGCTATTGACGTAACCCAGTAGCTGGCTCGCGGCAACGGCCCCCGTGACGAACAGGGTCATGCCGAGGATGACCCAGCTGACACGACCGGTCGCGACGTAGAGCATGATGAGGAACAGGCCGAAGTAGAGCAGCGAAGTGCCGAGGTCCCGTTGCAGCACGAGGACGCCCATCGCGGCGACCCAGATGATGAGGATCGGGCCGAGGTCACGCACGCGGGGGAAGCGCATGCCGAGGAACTTCTTTCCCACGAGGGAGAGGCTGTCCCGTGCCGTGACGAGGTACCCGGCAAAGAACACCGCGAGGGCGATCTTCGCGAGTTCCCCGGGCTGGAAGGAGAGCGGAACGCTGCCATCCTCGCGCTGCGGGCCGATGCCGATCCAGACCTGCGAGCCGTTGATCTCGCGGCCGAGGCCCGGCACCAGGGGAAGCAGCAGCAACCCGACGCCGACGAACATCGCGATATAACGGTAGCGCTGCAGCACCCGGTGATTGCGGATGACGACGAGCACGACGAACGCCGCGAGCATCGCGATCGCGGTCCAGGCCATTTGACGGATACCGGATGCCGCCCAGCCCTCACGGCCGGCAGCGATGTCGAGACGGTAGATCATTGCGATCCCGATCCCGTTGAGCACGGTCGCGATGGGGAGGATGAACGGGTCGGCCTGGGAGGCGACGATGCGCAGCGTCACGTGCATCGCGAGGGCGAGAACGGCCAGTGCGGCCGAGTAGGTGAACACCTCCTTGCGCACCTCGCCGAGGGCGCCGAGCTGCACGAGCAGGATCGCGGCAGCGTTGATGAGGATCGCGAACACGAGTAGCAGCAGTTCGAGGTTGCGCAGCCTCGCCGGTTCGCGGAGCCGGATACGGATGGTGTCCGTCATCGTGGTCCGCTCGCCGGACTCAGGGGCGGGCCCTCCCATCTGGCCTTGGTTATTCGCTGACATTGGCCAGCCGTTCGATGATGTCGCGTGCGTCGCTGAGCGAGTCGGCGTTGATCGTTTCCTGGACAGTCTTCTGGGTATAGTTCGGCAGGTTTCCGAGCCTGATGTCGGTCGCCTCGTAGACACTGGAGAGAGCGATCGGACCGACATCGGCCTGGACCCCCTGGAAGATCGCGACCCGGGTGCCGTCCACCCCGACGAAGAAGCGGGTCTGGGTCCACTGGTAGGCGAGCACGAGCGCCACGATGATGGCGATGGCCGCGAGGCCGATGGTGACGAGCCAGGCGATTCGGCGGTTGCGGGCGCGGCGCCGGTCTTCGAGGATGAGCTCGTCGAGGTACTCCTCCGACTCCGGCTCGAAGTGCTCGTCGGCGGGTGGGGTCGCGCGCAGCGGATGCAGCAGGAGGGTCGGGAGCCGCATCGGACGACGGGCCGGCTCGGGCTCGAACGACAACGGCGCCGCCGCGGACCCGACGGTCCGGGGCGGGTTGCAGCCGGAGTCGCTCGACTCATCGATGTCAACCAGCACGACGGTGACATTGTCGGGGGCGCCCTGGTCGAGGCTCTCCTTGACAAGACGATGCGCGGCCTCGTCGGCATCCGGCAGCGAGGTCAGCACCGCGAGCATCTTGTCGTCGGTGACATAGCCGCTGAGGCCGTCGGAGCAGAGCAGCCAGCGGTCGCCCGGACGGATGTCGTGAACTGTCGTGTCGATCTCCGGTGATGCATCGACGTCACCGAGAACACGCATGAGAACCGAGCGGCGCGGGTGCACGGCCGCCTCCTCGGGCGTGATGCGGCCGGAGTCGACGAGGCGCTGCACGAAGGTGTGGTCCGCCGTGATCTGGGTTAGCTGGCCGTCGCGCAGCAGGTAGATGCGTGAGTCGCCGATGTGGGCGATCGCGATGTCGCTGCCGACGCGCAGCATGGCACTGACGGTCGTGCCCATGCCGGTGAGCTCCTGATGCTCATACACGGTGTCGGCGAGGAGCGAGTTGGCGGCGAGCAGAGCCGACTTCAGGGCGAACTGGGCATCCTGGGCCGAGGAGTACGGCTTGTCCGTCTCGGTGATGCGCTTGATGGTCATCGCCGAGGCAACGTCGCCGCCAGCGTGGCCGCCCATACCGTCGGCCACGACGAACAGGTGGGCCCCGGCGTACCCGGAATCCTGGTTGTTCGCGCGGATCTTTCCGACATGGGAAACGGCCGTGCTCTTGCCACCAGACGCCATGGAGCTACCGCCGGAGTTCGAAGCTGGTTGTGCCGATTCTGACCGGGGTGTTCAGGGGTATCTGGGTGGGAACAACAACCCGCGACCCGTCGAGGAAGGTTCCGTTGGTCGAATCGAGGTCTTGGATGACCCAGGAGTCGTTGAGGAGCATCAGTCGTGCATGGTGGGTCGAGGTGTAGTCGTCCCTGATTACGAGGCCGCTCTCGCCCGAGCGCCCGATCGTGAGCGGCTGGTTGCTGAGCGGCATCTCCACTCCGGAGCGAGGACCGGATGTGATGATGAGGCGGCTCGCGGTCGTCGACGTGGCCGGCGGTGCTGTGCTGTGTGGGAGCGAATTCGCCGGTGTCTGCGGCCGCTGGACCGGGGCAACCGAGGGGGGCGCGGACGGGGCGGCTGCGGCAGCGACGGCATCCGGTGCGCTCTGGCGGCGCACCCGCTGGCCGAACAGGTCGGTTCGCAGGGCGTACACGACGGCGAACACGAACCCCCAGAGCACGAGGAGGAACGCAAGCCTCAGAATGAGGAGTGTCAGGTCACTCACTTCTGGGTGCCTCGATCGCGCTCGTCGCGCAGGTCGACGTCGGAGGATTGGGCAAGCACTCGGAAAACAATACGGGTTCGACCGATCTGAATCACGGATTCGGGCGCCAGGGGCGCTTTCGAGACCGGTTCGCCGTTGAGTTGGGAGCCGTTTGTCGAGCCGAGGTCATTGACCTGTGCCCGCTTGCCGTCCCACAGAACCTCCACGTGCTTGCGGGAGATTCCGGTGTCGTCGACGGTGATGTCGGCGTCGTGGCCGCGGCCGACGATGGTGCGGGACTTCACGATTGGATATCGTTTGCCCGCCACGTCGAGCACCGGGGTCCAGGAGACCTCGCCCTTGACGTTCTGGGAGTCGACACGGATCATCCCCTCGCTGAGACCCGGGTCTTCGGTGAGGTGGATCGAGATGCCCCCGGCGAACTGGTACCCCTGCGCCGTCGCGTGATTCTGAACCAGCTGGGTGAGCTCGTCGATGAGCATCGGGCCGATCGCGGTCATCCGCTGGTAATCGCTGCGGCCGAGGCGGACGACGAATTTGTTGGGCACGAGAATGCGTTCGCGCGACACGACGGCGGCCTTGGTGTCGAGCTCCCGGCGCAGCGCGCTCGTGATCTCGATCGGAGCGAGACCACTCTTGAACGTCTTCGCGAACACGCCGTTGACGGCGCGCTCGAGTCCTCGCTCGAAGTTGTCCAACAGGCCCACGGGATCCTCGTTCCAGTCAATTCGTGACTTCTCGTATGTTAGCCGCTACCTCTTGTAGTGGAGATCGCGGCACAATGACGGCGCGGAACGGTTGCGCTGGCGGCCCAGCGCCGCTGACGGCCTTCGCGCTGTGATAATCTCGCTGAGTCTGCGCGAGTGGCGAAATTGGCAGACGCGCACGGTTCAGGTCCGTGTGCCCGAGAGGGCATGGGGGTTCAAGTCCCCCCTCGCGCACCACGGGGTGAGTGCAGAAACTGCACAAACCCGAGCAAACCAAGAAAGCCCCCGAGAGATTGGGGGCTTTTTCTTTGCCCCTCAGCGAAGGATGCCTCGCTGCCGCCCCTACACTCACCTTCATGTGCAGTTTCCCTCTTCTCGCGGCCAACGGTCGGTCAGCAGGATGAGGGCCGTCGTCTACGACCGGTACGGTCCGCCCGACGTGCTGAGGCTCGAGGAGACTGAGGTGGCCTCGCCGGGCGCGAACCAGGTGCTCGTGGAGGTCGCCGCGGTATCGGTCAATCTCTCGGACTGGGAGGTGCTGCGCGGGTCCCCGTTGTACTCCCGCATCGGGGGCCTACGCGCCCCGGCGCGCCGGGTCCTCGGCTCCGACATTGCCGGACGTATCGCCGCAGTCGGCGCCGCCGTGACCCGGTTCCGCGTCGGCGAGGAGGTGTATGGCGACAACTTGGACCTCAGGGCGGGTTCGCCGAGTACGCGGTGGTGCCAGAGGAGATGCTTGCGCACAAGCTTGTGGGGCTGACATTCGCCCAGGCCTCGACGCTGCCGCAGGCGGGCGCGATCGCGCTCCAGGGCATCGCTTCACGTACGCCGCGGTCAGCGCGTGCTGGTCAACGGAGCGGGCGGCGGCGCAGGCACGTTCGCGATCCAGCTCGCCGCGCGTGCCGGGGCGCACGTGACCGCCGTCGACAATGCGGGCAAACTGGACTATCTGAGCGAGCTCGGCGCCGACGCGGTAGTCGACTATCGGAGCTCGGACTTCACGCGGCTCGAGCCGTATGACCTCGTGCTGGATCTCGCCGCCCACCGGTCCGTATTCGCCTGCCGGCGCACCGGGCGCCGGCTGAGGGTACTCGCCGTCCGGCAGGGGCCAGCTCGCTTCGAGCCCGCTGCCGAGCTGTGTATCGCCGGCGACCTTCGCATCCACATCGACCGAACCTTCACGCTCGACGAGGTACCGCACGCGCTCGCCTACGTCGGGGAGGGTCGCGCACTCGGCAAGGTTGTCGTCACACCATAGGGGTGACCGGGTTTGTGGTTAGCGTTAACACACTGTCATCCGACTGGAACCATGTGTGCGGACCACCGCGCGCCCCGCACCGACAAGGACCTGCATGCCCGCTGCCTCCGATTCCCGCTCCGCGCGCCGAACGATCTCCTCCCTGGCACTCACGGCTGCCCTGGCAACCGTCGTCGTCGGCTGCGCGTCCGATGTGGAGAGCACCCCCGCACCCGTGGATACGACACCCGGTATCGGACATATCCACGGCCTCGGCGTCGATTCGCTCACCGGGGCGATCTACCTCGCCGCGCACGGCGGCGTGTACGAGGTACCGGCCTCAGACTCCGATGAGGCAATCGGTTGGAGGCAGCTTGAGGGCCCCATCGCCGGTCGCGCCCTCGACGCGATGGGCTTCACCATGCTCGACGGCCAGATGTTCGCCTCGGGGCACCCCGATCCTCGCGACCTCGACCTCGACACCTCGCCGGCGAACCTCGGTTTGATCACCAGCACCGACACCGCGCAGACCTGGCAGAACGTCTCGTTGAGTGGAGAGGTCGATTTTCACGACGTCGCCGTCGCTCCCGCGCCGGATGGCGAGTTGAACGTCTACGGCTACCGCGCCGCGGATGGCGTCGTCATGGCGAGCGGCGACTCCGGCGCGACCTGGAGTCTCGGAGCGACCCTGATCGCCCGGGATCTGACGGTGGATGCGGATTCGGCGGACACCGTATACGCGACGACCGAGGACGGCCTCATGGTCAGCGACGATCGCGGTGCCACGTTCGCTTTCCTCGAGGGCGCGCCGCCGGTCTATTTGATCCAGTCGGTTCACGGTGCCGACGCAGGGCTCGTCGGCATCGATCTGACGGGAAACGTCTGGGTGCAGGAGGCGGGCACGTGGCGGCAGAGCGGATCGACGTCGGGAGAGGTCGAGGCGATGACCTTCGCCGCCTCGCCGACACCGGTGCTCGTCGTCGCCGATGATCGGGGTCTCAGTGTCAGCAGCGACTTCGGAGCCACCTGGCGAATACTGGTCGACAAGTAGTACGCGGCACGCTCACTATCAGGGAGTAGTGTCATCGCTCGTGACCGAGTCAGTGGCAGGTAGCAAAGTCCCCGCGAGCATCGCTCTCGGCACGACCGACGGTACCCCGGGAAACCGGCTTACTCGATGGATGCTGGCGAATCGCGTTGCCCCTGCGGGCCCCGAGTCGATCGGCGGCAAGGGCGAGACCCACGCCTGGTGGAAGGTCACCGCGCTGACTGGCGTCGACTACTTCTCCACGCTTTCCTACCTGCCGGCCATCGCCGTGCTTGCTGCCGGAGCGCTCTCACCCATCGCGACACTCCTCATCGTCGTTCTGACGCTGGGCGGCATGCTGCCGATGTATCGCCGTGTTGCCAAGGAGAGCCCGCACGGCCAAGGATCGGTGGCGATGCTCGAGAAGCTGCTGCCGTTCTGGCGCGGCAAAATCTTCGTGCTCGTGCTGCTGGGATTCGTGGCGACGTCGTGGATCATCACCATCACGCTGTCGAGCGCCGACGCGACCGTCCACATCATCGAGAACCCGCGCGCCCCCCAGTTCCTCGAGGGGCAGGCCGTCACGGTGACGATCGTGCTGTTGCTCATCCTGGGCGGGGTGTTCCTGCTGGGATTCAACGAGGCCGTGAACGTGGCGATCCCCCTGGTCGTCGTGTTCCTCGTCCTTAACGCCGTCGTGGTGGCCGTCGCGGTCAGCGCAATCATCGCCGACCCGGCGACGTTCGACGACTGGCTGAACAGGGTCGCCGCGAGCGGGAGCGCGAGTGACGTCGCGCGGACCGCCGTGATCGCATTCCCACTGCTCGTGCTCGGCCTCTCCGGCTTTGAGACGGGAGTCAGCATGATGCCGCTCGTCAAGTCGGAGGGCTTCACGGAGTACCAGGTGCTCGCGTCGAGGGTGCGCAACACGCGAAAGCTGCTCACCACGGCGGCGCTCATCATGAGCGTCTACCTGATCGCGACAACGCTCGTCACGACCGTTCTCATCCCCGCCGAGGAGTTCGACGAGGGCGGTGAGGCTAACGGCCGCGCGCTGGCCTACCTCGCTCACGAGTATCTCGGCGAGACATTCGGCACGGTGTACGACATCAGCAGCGTGCTCATCCTCTGGTTCGCCGGCGCATCCGCGATGGCCGGGCTCATCAACATCGTGCCCCGGTACCTCCCCTCTTACGGGATGGCTCCGGAGTGGAGCAAGGCGGTCCGCCCGGTCGTGCTCGTCTACACCGGCTTGAGCGTGGTCATCACGATGGCCTTCGGGGCAGATGTAAATGCCCAGGCGGGCGCCTATGCAACCGGCGTGCTCGCGATGATGGTGTCCGGGTCGGTCGCCGTGACGATCTCAGCCATTCGCAAGAGGCAGCGCGCGCGTCGGATCGGCTTCGGCCTCCTGAGCCTCGTGCTTGCCTATGCCCTGATCGACAACATCATCGAGAAGCCGGATGGGATTGCGATCTCCGGGTTCTTCATCGGCGGGATTGTCGCGGTATCGGTCATATCCCGCGTCTACCGCGCCACGGAGCTCCGAGTCGACACGGTCACGTTCGATGCCGGCGCTCGCCGGATTATCGCTGAGGTGCTGGCGAAGGATGGTGAGCTAAACATCATCGCCAATCGCCGGAACAAGGCGGACCAGGCCGAATACGTCGAGAAAGACACCGCGCAGAGGTCGATGAACCCGGTGCCCGCCGGTGCGACGACCGTATTTCTCGAGGTCGACGTCGTTGACCCGTCGTCGTTCAGCCAGACACTCAACGTGCGGGGCCACACCAACTACGGCTACAACATCCTCCGCGTGCAAAGCTCGGCGGTGCCGAACGCGATCGCCGCGATCCTTCTCGCGGTGAGAGACGCGACCGGAATTCGGCCCCAGTGCCATTTCGAGTGGGCGGAGGGGCATCCGATCGCCTCCATGTTCCGCTACATGCTGTTGGGGCGCGGCGATACCGCACCGCTCGTGCGGGAGATCCTTCGAGAGGCCGAGAAGGATCCTTCCCGGCGCCCCGGAATCCACGTCGGCGGCTGAATCAGCGGCGTGGGCCGGGTGAATTCAGCCCCTCCAGTTAGCGGGATCTTCCCCGAGGGGGCCAGCGCGCCAATGTGCTGGGGCAGCGTAAGGCAAGGATAAGGAAAGCCGACCAGCTAGGTGCTGGGGTTCGCTGGATGCTCGGAGGGGAGGGCGTGCCTGGCTCCGTCTCGCAGCAGCTGGAGGTTCTTGGCCTCCCAGGCGCGCAGTTCCTGGCGCTCGCCGTCGATCGCGCGGCCCTCCGGGCAGCTCGCGACGGCCGTGCCGCAGGAGCACAGCCCGGGGTTGTCCGCATCGTGGTGGAGCGCGTCGATACGCCAGATCGCGGCCATCAGGCGGTCGAGTCGGCGATAGAGCAGCTCGGTGCGGCGTTCGGACCGCGTGAGAACCTCGCTGCCGAGCGCGTCGCGGATGCCAGCGGGGGCGTTCTCGAAATCGTCGGCGATCGCCTCCGTCAGCTGGGCGACCTCGGTGCGCAGCTCGGAGATCGTCGCCTCGGTCCGGGCGGAGGTGGCCCGCGCCTCCGAGACCGCGCGCGCGTGGGCATCCTGCAGCTCGGCGTGGAGGTCGAGCCACAGCTCGAGGTGGTCCCGGTCGCGCCGCTCCGACTTGTCCGAGCCGAGGTGCTTGGCGCAGAACGTGCAGACGACCTGGTCGGTTGGCGAGGCGAACCGGAAGGGCTGCATCGACCGGCAGCACAGGCACTGTGCTTCGAGATCGACGTGCAGGGGGTGCGAGTGGGTCACGTTGGCTCCGGGTGGCGCGTGTTGGGTCGTCGGTTGCAGCCTATCCAGCCGGGCCGTGCGCGGCTGGCACACTGGGCAGGTGACTTCTCCCTCCACCTCCGGCATGCTCGGTGCTGCGTTCGACGCTGTTCTGTTCGACGCTGTTCTGTTCGACATGGACGGCACCCTCATCGACTCGACTCCGGCGGTGGAGCGCTCCTGGCTCCAGTGGGCCGGTGAGTACGGGGTCGAGCAGTCGTTCAGGGACGGCGGACACGGACAGCCGGCGCGTGATCTTGTTGCCTCGCTCGTGAGTGAGCAGCAGTTCTCTGAGGCGTACGCCCGCATCCAGCAGATCGAAACCGGCGACATCGACGGGATCACGGTGTTGCCGGGAGTCGAGGCCACACTCGTCGCGATTGACGCCCACCGCAAGGCGATCGTGACCTCGTGCACGCGGGCGCTCGCCGAGGCGAGGATCGGAGCGGCGGGAATCGTAGCGCCCGACCTCGTCATCACGGTCGACGACGTCGAGTTCGGCAAGCCTCACCCGCATCCGTTCCTCGCGGGAGCCGCGGGACTGGGATTCGACCCCGCCCGCTGCCTCGTGATCGAGGATGCCCCGGCCGGGCTCGCCTCCGGGCGCGCGGCGGGGTGCGTGACAATCGGCGTCGCCGGCACGCACTCGCGGGCCGACCTCGACGCCGACCTCGTCGTCGACAGCCTCACGGAACTCGTGTTCACGAGCACCGGCGCCGGCGTCACCGTGACCCGCGCGGACTGAGAAGGGCCTCCCCGGCCCGCGCGCCCCGACGGTCGTCGGCCCGCCCCGACGCTCGACGGCCCCGACGGTCGACGGCCCCCGACCGCCCCCGACGGTCGACGGCCAGCGGAACGGGCCTCGATTCGGATGCCGCATTGCCTGCCCGATGTTCGCCGATGCCCGCCGATGCCCGCCGATGCCCGCCGATGCCCGCCGATGCCCGCCGATGCCCGCCGATGCCCGCCGATCGTCGCGGTCTCTGCTGGTTGAGCAGGTCGCGCAGGTCGCGCGGCGACCGTCTCGCAACCCGTCTGCGTCAGCGTGGGTCGGGCGGGTCCCGCTGGTCGCGCGTGTTGTGGCGGGAGGAAAAGACGGCAGGGGTGGATGCTGTGGTCGGGCCGCGCGCGTCCAGCCGCGGCCTCCGCTGGTGATGTGTTGCGATGGGTTGGGGTCGCGTAGTTGTTTCGGCTGGTTGAGCCGGTCGGGTACCTGTTTCTGTTGGTTGAGCGGGTCGCGTAGCGACTGTGGCGAAACCTGGCCGTGCCCGGCCTGTAGTCATCGCAGTGCTGGTGTCATTGCGCTGCTTGGTGTCATGGCGCTGCCTGGTGTCATGGCGCTGCCTGGTGTCATGGCAGTGCTGGTGTGGGGAGTTTTCCGCCGCGTTTGGGTGTGCGGGTGGGGTCGATGTGTGTGGGTGGGGTGAACCAGGGGGTGTTGTCGGTGATTTGTACGGTCCATCCTTTGTGGATGATGTGGTGGTGTCCGGTGCATAACAGGATGCCGTTGTTGAGGTTTGTTGTGCCTCCGTGGGACCACCAGTGGATGTGGTGGGCTTCGGTGTAGGAGGGTGGTCTGCCGCAGCCGGTGATGGCGCAGCCGCCGTCGCGTTCGGCGAATGCGATTCGTTGGGCGCGGGTGAATAGTCGTCTCCCGGTGCCGAGGTCGAGGATTTGGCTGTTCCCGCCGAGGACTGCGGGGATCAGTTCCGCGTCCGCGGCAAGCCTGCGGGCGGCACCAGCCGTGATGGGGTCCTCGACCCCGTCGAGGTGTGCTGCGCCGAGGCCGGAGTGGAGTTGTTCCAGGGTCATCCGGATGATCAGGGTGGTGTGTGGGAGGGGTCCGGGTGCGGTGGTGCAGCCCATCATGTGCCGGGCGACATCGATCAGGGCGTCGGCGGCGATCCTGGGGATCGTCCGCGGGTCGGGGAGCTCGACATGGTGGTCACCGCACGCGTCCCGGTCGAGATCCTCATCGCCCATGCCGTGGCCGTGGCCGCCGGCGGTCCCCGCAGGTCCTGTCGGGTCGGTGTCGAAGCGGACGGCGCGGAGGGCGTCGCCGACCATCGCGTCGATCATGGTGCGCACATATCCGGCGCCGAGGGGGTCGAGGTCGATCGTGCAGCGCTCCAAACCGTTGCCCTGTTTGCTCCAGCGCAGCGACCGGGCCGCGATCAGTGCCTCCTCCCGTGGTGCGATCCCATCGGTATCGAGCGCGTCGCGCCAGGAGATCGACAGCTTCCGCACCGTGTCCGCCGGATGAGACGCGGCGAAGGTGACCAGTTCCTCCTCCGCCGCGACCAGGTGTACCGGCAGGGCGCGGGGGGCGGCCTGGGTGAGGGAGGTGATGATCGACTGGGCCGCATCCACCTGCACCACCGCGCTGTTCACCGCATCGGCGACCAGCGGGAACGGGGCGGGGAGGCGCTCGCCGAGCAGGGACACCGGTGCGGTGGTCGCCTCGCCCAGCCGGACTGTTCTGCCGGCCTCGGCCAGAGTCACCCGACCCAGTTCGGTGATCAGGGATGCGGGAGAGGTATGCCCGGAAGATTTCGCCAGGCCGCCCTGCCCGAGCGAGGGGCGCGAGCGCACACTCAGCTCCCCCGCCGCACGCACCAGCAGGGCATCGACGTGTCGTTTGAGGTCGTAGCCGGACTGGATCGCCCGCACCAGCCCCGCATCGGACATCGTCTCCACATCCAGCTGGGACGGAGCGACCGTGATCGCGCCGAACGATGCTCCGGCGGTTGCACCGACCGAGACGGCTGCAGCCGCTGCGCCGGATCCTGCACCGGGCGCATCGGGCGGCCGGGCATCGGGGTGTTCGCCGACCCGGGCGCCGAACCCGGTGAGCGCACCAGCCCACACCGACGCGAACGCACTAGCGCTGTCAATGAGGGGATCGGTTGCTTTGGACATACCCACATGGTGACAGGCACCACCGACATTCCAACCGACAGCAAACCACACCCTGATCTGGGATATTGCCTGTGGACAACCCTCCTGGAGTACGGCCTGTGGAGGAGAAGACGCAGGCACCCAGGTGGGGGCGCCACGCGCGCCAGAGCGCGCTCGTCAACCTCCAGAGACAGCACCGGTCGAGCCGGACGCCCAGCCACCGAATCGACGCCGTCCGGCTCGGTACGGCCCAAGGCCCGCGACGTCGCGACGGCGCCAGTCCCACCGTCTACCCTTGCCCCATGACCAGCGCGCCGATCGACCCGGCCGACACCAGCTCGCCGTCCGGCAGCGCACCGGCGCGAGCCCCGGCATCCGCTCCGGACCGCGCCCGGGGCGCTGTCGCCCGCGCCCCGGGCCCTGTCGCCCGCGCCCTCGCGGTCCTTGCCGCGTTCGAGTCAACGCCGGGTCCGCTGAGCGTCGGCCGCATCGTTGAGGAGACCGGTCTCCCCGTGAGCACCACGTATCGCCTCGTACACGAGCTGCAGGAGTGGGGTGTGCTCGACCGCACCGCCGACGGCAGCTACCAGGTCGGCATGCGCATCTGGGAACTCGGCCAGCAGGCGGGGCGACGCTTGCGGGACCGCGCGCATCCGTTCATGCAGGACCTATTCGACACCACCCATGAGAACGTGCATCTCGCTGTGAGGGAAGGCACCGAGGCGCTCTATGTCGACAAGCTCTACGGCAGCCGCCGGGTGCCCCTCGCGTCGCGCATCGGAAGCCGCCTCCCCCTGCACCCCACGGCGGTCGGCCGCATCCTGCTTGCGAACCAGCCGAGCTGGTTCCGCGAGGCCTACCTCGAACGCGAGCTCGAGCATCCGACGCCGAAGACCCAGACCGGGGCCGCGACGCTCGCGAAGGAGCTTGCCCTCGTGCGTGAGCAGGGGCACGCAGTCACGATCGACGAGATGCGCCTTGGCGCGTGCTCGATCGCCGTTCCGATCTCGCACGGGGGCCAGGTCGTCGCCGCGGTCGGCATCGTGCTCGAGTCGCACCGCGCCAGCGAGGTGCCGTGGCTCCTGAACCAGCTCAAGGCGACCGGCTACCAGATCGAGCGCGCGCTCGACCGCCGCATCACGATCCGCTGAGAAAGCGCCGCGCGAGCGAAAGACGTTCTCACTGAGCGAGAATTCGGATAGGTGCGCGTCGGTCCGCTCACGCACCATTGAGGCATCACGTTCAAGGAGGAGCGACGGATGTCCCACACACCAGTTTCCACGCCGACCGAGTCGCCCACGGGCGCAGCGAAGTGTCCTGTCGACCACCACGGCTTCGAGCCCTTCGATCTCCAGGATCCTTTCCCCGCCTACAAGGAGCTCCGCGCCGAGGAGCCGGTCATGTTCGATGAGCGCATCGGCTACTGGGTCGTCACGCGCTACGACGACGTGAAGGCAGTCTTCGCCGGCTGGGAGACCTTCTCATCGGAGAACGCCCAGGCGCCCATCCGTCCGACCGGCCCGCCCGCGAAGGCCGTTCTCGACGAAGGCGGATTCACCGCCTACTCCGGCCTCTCCGCACGTGTTCCCCCGGAGCACACTCGCATCCGCAAGGTCGCCACGAAGGCCTTCACCCCGCGCCGATACCGCGTCCTCGAGCCCATGATCCGCGACAACGTGAACCTCGCGATCGACGCGATGACGACGAAGATGGATGCCGGCACCCCGGCCGACCTCGTCGCCGACCTCGCCTGGGATCTCCCCACGATCACCATCCTCACCCTGCTCGGTGTGCCGACCGAGAAGATCGCGCAGGTCAAGGAATGGGCCATGAGCCGCGCCGCGATGACCTGGGGCGACCTGACTGACGAGCAGCAGGTGCCGCACGCGCACAACCTCGTCAAGTACTGGGCCTTCTGTCAGTCGCTCGTCACCGCGGCCCACGAGAGCGCCGGCGATGACCTCGTCGGAGACCTGGTGCGCCTGCAGGCGGAGGGCGCGGAGATCAGCGATCACGAGATCGCGTCGTTCTGTTACAGCCTGCTCTTCGCCGGCCACGAGACCACCACGACACTCATCTCGAACACCCTGCGGCTGCTGCTCGAGCATCCGCAGCAGTGGGCGAAGCTCGCCGGCAGCCCCGACGCGATTCCCGCCGCGATCGATGAGGTGCTCCGCTTCAGTCCGAGCATCGTCGCCTGGCGTCGAAAGGCCCTGAGCGACACGGTCGTCGGGGGTGTGGCCATCCCGGCAGGGTCCCAGCTGCTGCTCGTGATGGGCTCGGCCAACCGCGACGCCGACGTGTTCACCGACCCGGAGCTCTTCGACATCTCGAGGCCGGATGCCCGCAACCACCTGTCGTTCGGCTTCGGCATCCACTACTGCATCGGCAACCTGCTCGCCAAGCTGCAGACCCGCGTTGCGCTCGAGGAGATTACGCGCCGCCTGCCGGGGCTCCGCCTCGTTCCCGGTCAGGACATCGAGTTCGGCCACAACCTGTCGTTCCGCACACCGGCGGCCGTGCTCGTAGACCTGGAGAACTGAGCCATGAGCAACTACACCTTCGCATTCGACTCCACCGTCGAGCCGCTGCACGACCGCCTCGGCGGCAAGTGCGCGAGTCTCGCCAAGATGACTTCGGCCGGCTCACCCGTGCCCCCCGGATTCGCGGTCACGACCGAGGCCTTCGACGCCGTGATGGGTGCGGGGCTCCGCGCCCACATCCTCGAGGCGCTCGCCGGCCTCGACATGCACGACACCGCCGACGTCACGCGGCGCGCGACCGCGATCCGCGCTCTCATCATGGAGCAGCCGGTTCCGGATGCGGTGCGCGACGCCACTATCGAGGCGTACGAAAGGCTGATGGCGCTGTGCGGCGGCGACGTTCCGGTCGCGGTGCGGTCGAGCGCGACCGCGGAGGACCTTCCCGACGCGAGTTTCGCGGGCCAGCAAGACACCTATCTCTGGGTCACGGGCCTCGCCGACGTGCTGCTGAAGATCCGCGAGTGCTGGGCGAGCCTCTACACTGATCGCGCTATCTCATACCGCGCCGCGAACAACATCACCGACGACGGGCTCTCGATGGCCGTCGGCGTGCAGAAAATGGTCAACGCGCGAACCGCCGGCGTCGCGATGACGATCGACCCCAGCAACGGCGACCGGTCAAAGATCGTCATCGACTCGAGCTGGGGCCTTGGCGAACTCGTCGTCTCGGGCGAGGTGACTCCCGACAACTTCCTCATCGACAAGGTCATGCTGAGCGTCGTGCGCCGCACGGTGTCCGACAAGGCGGAGGAGCTCGTGCCCGACCCTGATAGACCGGGCCTCATCCGCCGCGGGGTGGACGCCGAGCGCCGCACCCAGCCGAGCCTGAGCGACGACGAGCTCGCGAGCGTCGCGCTGCTCGCCAAGACAGCCGAGCGCTATTACGGATGCCCGCAGGACATCGAGTGGGCGCTCGACGCCGACCTGCCCGCTGGCTCCAACATCCTGCTGCTGCAGTCGCGGCCGGAGACGGTCTGGAGCCAGCGCGCGTCGAGCGTCTCGACTCTGACCCCCGGCTTCGGAATCGGCAGCATCGCCCGGTCCCTCCTCGGCCAGGTCGGCGCCCGCTGACCCTCCCGTACCTCCCCGCTCAACCCCCGTCCCCAGAAAGGCACCTAGCAATGACGCTTACCGCTCCTCGAACCAGCTTCCCGAGCCCCTATGACCTCGCGTCACCCGAGGCGGCCGAGGGCTGGAAGGCGCTCTACCCCTACAACCTTGTCTTTCAGGAGAACCTCAGGGAGGTCGAGAACGAAAAATTCTGGTTCTGCGACAGCCAGCACTGGCCCAACGTGTTCAAGCCCTTCGAGACGATCGGGGTCGAGTTCGCGGTCAAGTGCCTCGGCCAGTACAACCCCCGCCACTACCTGATCCCGCCGGCCAACGGCATCGAATTCCGCATCCACAACGGCTACTGCTACATGAGCCCGGTAGCGGTGCCCCCGGAGGAGATCCCGGCCCGCGTCGAGCCCTTCATGGAGCGCGCCGGGCACTATTTTGCCAATTGGGACTCCCTGCTCGAGCAGTGGCACGGCAAGGTGCTCGGCACCATCCAGGATCTCGAGTCGATCTCGTTCCCCGCACTGCCCGACGTCGTGCCCCTCAGCGACGTGACGAGTGGCCGAGGCCTCGACCCCACCTTCGACCTGCTCGGCAATTTCGACCGCCTCATCCAGGACTGCTACCGCAACTGGCAGTACCACTTCGAGTTTCTCAACCTCGGCTACGTCGCGTACCTCGACTTCTTCGGCTTCTGCAAGGAGGTCTTCCCCGGCATCCCCGACCTCGCGGTCGCGAAGATGGTGCAGGGCGTCGACTCCGTGCTCTTCCGCCCGGATGACGAGCTCAAGAAGCTCGCCGTGCTCGCCGTCGACCTCGGGCTGACCGGGTCATTCGCTCCCGGATCGGATGCTGCCAGCGTGCTCGCGGCCGTGGCGAAGTCGCCACGGGGCGACGAGTGGATCGCCGCGTGGGAGGCCGCGCAGGACCCGTGGTTCAACTTCACCTCCGGCAACGGGTTCTACGCGAGCGACGAATACTGGAGGGACAATCTCGACCTGCCCATGGGTTACATCTGCGACTACACGGTGCGCGCGGCCACGGGAGAGGACCTGCACCGCCCGATCGGCAAGCTCGTCGCCGAGCGGGACCGCATCACCGGCGAGTACTCCGAGCTGCTCCCGCCGGAGGCGCGGGAGAGCTTCGAAGGCAAGCTCGGGCTGGCCCGCCAGGTTTACCCCTACGTCGAGGACCACAACTTCTACATCGAGCACTGGACGATGGGCGTCTTCTGGCGCAAGGCCCGCGAGCTCTCGCGCATGATGCACGACGCCGGATTCTGGAACCAGCCGAACGACATGTTCTACCTGACCCGCGAAGAGGTGCGCCAGGCGCTGTTCGACCTCAGCACGGGCTGGGGTGTCGGCGCGAAGGCCATCGGCCCGAGCTACTGGCCGCAGGAGATCGAGCGTCGCCGCGCGATCGTCGAGGCGCTCGAGAGCGAGCGGCCGCAGCCGGTGCTCAACACGCCACCCGCCATCATCACCGAGCCCTTCACGGTCATGCTCTACGGCATCACGACCGAGCAGGTCGCGCGCTGGCTCGGCACGGGTGACGACGACGGGGACGGGCTTCGCGGAATGGCGGCGTCCCCCGGCACCGTCGAGGGCCTCGCCCGCGTCATCACCGGAGCCGACCAGCTCGCCGACATCAAGCAGGGCGAGATCCTCGTTGCTCCCGTGACCGCTCCGAGCTGGGGCCCGATCTTCGGCAAAATCAGCGCGGTCGTCACGGACATCGGCGGCATGATGTCGCACGCGGCGATCGTCTGCCGTGAGTACGGCCTTCCGGCCGTCACCGGAACGGGATCGGCATCCACTCGCATCACCACGGGTATGCGGTTGCGGGTTGACGGGTCCAACGGCACCGTCACGATCCTCGACGGCGAATAGTCCCGAACCGAACAGAAGGCTCCTCATGTCGTCATCAACAGTCACCGGTCAGCTCGGGAGGGACGTCTCACCACTCATCCCGGAGTGGTCCGCCGTTCCGGGGCTCGTGGCGCCGGGCGGGCGGGACGCGGCCATCTGGTTGCGCGCGCTGCCCTATCTCGGCGTGCGCGACAACGATGCCCACACGCTCTACGCGTGGGGCCTCGCGAGCGCACTGCTGAGCCAGCTGCCCACGGCGCGGGAGGAGGTCGTACTGCCGGCGATCCTGCTGCACGACACGGGCTGGTCAACGGTGTCGGAGGGTGACGCGCTCGAGGCGATCGCCCCCGGCGGGCGGCGCAAGGACCTCGTGCGCCACCACGAGATCGAGGGCGCGAGGATTGCGACCGCGATTCTCGACGAGCTGGGCATCCCTGTCGGTGATCGCGACGAGATTGTTGCGATCATCGACGGACACGACAGCCGGCTCGAGGCCCTCTCCCTCAATGACGCGATCGTGAAGGATGCCGACAAGCTATGGCGCCTGACGCCTCACGGCATCGACACTGTGTGCCGCTGGTTCGGCGTCACCCGCCGGGAGGCGCTGCGGCTGTGCTCTGTGCGGGTGCAGGACGAGCTGTTCACGGAGCCGGGGCGGGCGATGGGTCGAGCGCTCGCCGCGGTCGCCTCGGTGAGCGTGGGCGACGAGCTCACCGCGCTCCGCGCCGACTCCGAGGCGGATCAGTCATGAGCGGTTTCGTGGGGCGCACCGTCGTCATCACCGGTGCGGCGCGCGGCCTTGGCCGCGCGTTCGCGCTGGCATTCGCCGCGGAGGGCGCCAATGTGGTGGCCGCCGACATCGACCTCGCTGGGGCTGTGGAGACCGCCAGGCTGATCGGGGAAGCGGATGGAATCGCCCTCGGGGCGCACGTCGATGTGACCTCCCCCGAGTCGACCGGCGCGGTCATCACGGCCACCGTCGATGCATTCGGTCCGATCGACGTGCTCGTCAACAACGCGGCGATCTACTCGTCGTTGACCCGCACCCCGTTCACCGAGATTGACCCCGCCGAGTGGGACCGGGTGATGGCGGTCAACGTCAAGGGCACCTGGCTCATGACAGTAGCCGCGACCCCGGTGCTCAGCGCGGAGGGGGCGCGGATCATCAACATCTCGTCGGCGACCGTGCTCTCGGGCTCACCCCTCTGGATGCACTACGTCGCTTCGAAAGCCGCCGTGATCGGCATGACGCGGGTGCTCGCCCGCGAGCTCGGCGAGCGGGGCACCACCGTCAACACGATCGCCCCCGGCTTCACGCTCACCGAGGCGAGCCTGGCCCTCATGGACGACGCCAGCACCTATGGGGTCGACCGCGGCGCGATCAAACGCGCCTGCCTGCCCGACGACATTGTCGGAACCGCACTGTTTCTCGCGAGCGAGTCTGCCGGGTACATCACCGGACAGACGCTCGTCGTCGATGGAGGAAAGCAATTCCTATGAACACTCACGCCACAGAATCCGCCACCGCCGGCTCGACCCTGGTCGCCGCCCCCACTATTCGCTACTACGCCCCCGGCGGCGTGCTCTTCGAGATCGAGGGCCGCATCGGCGACTCGGTCATGGAGACCGGCGTCAAGAACGGGGTGCCGGGGATCGTCGCCGAATGCGGCGGCGCGTGCTCCTGCGCGACCTGCCACGTCTACGTCGACGAGGCGTCGCTCGAGCTAGTCGGCGCACCGGATGACCTCGAAGACGACATGCTCGAGGGCACCGCATCCGAGCGGCTGCCGAACAGCCGCCTCTCCTGCCAGTTGCGCATCCAGGCCGACTTCAACGGGTTCACCGTGCACGTCGCCCCCGAGCAGATCTGAGGAGTGCGACCATGACTGATCAACGACGGCCGTCGCCAGGAACCCTTATCGTCGGAGCGAGCCAGTCGGGCGTCCAGGTGGCCGTGACGATGCGCGAGCTTGGCTACTCTGACCCGATCACGATCGTCGGGGCCGAGAACCAGCTGCCCTACCAGTTGCCGCCGCTCTCGAAGGCCTTCCTCTCCGGCACCGCTGACGAGGAGTCGCTCGAACTGCGCACCGCCGCGTTCTATGCCGACAAGGGAATACGTCTCGTGCTCGGGGAACAGGTGGGTGAGATCCGCTTCGACGGGACGGCCGGTGAGGCTGTGACGGATGCCGGGAGGGTGCTCTCCTTCGACCTGCTCGCGCTTACTGTCGGGGCCGCTGCACGCCGACTTGCCCTGCCCGGAGTGGAGCTGAGTGGGGTCGGCTACCTGCGCAACATGGCCGACGCCCGGCGCCTGCAGGCCGACCTCGCGACGGCCGAATCGGTCGCCGTGATCGGCGGCGGATTCATCGGCCTCGAGGCCGCCGCGGCCGCGAGGTCGTTCGGCAAGAACGTCACCGTGCTCGAGACGGCCGACCGCCTGATCGCGCGGGCCGTCGCCCCCGAGGTGAGCGAGTTCTACCGTGCCGCGCACGAGCGCCGCGGTACCACCGTGCGCCTGGGCATGAGCGTCACCGGACTGGTGGGGAGTAACGGCCGGGTCACCGGTGTCGCGCTCGAGGACGGCGAAGTCGTCGCCGCCGAAGTCGTGCTCATCGGCATCGGTGTCGTGCCGCGACTGGAGATCGCGGAGCAGCTCGGGCTCGAGTGCCAGGGCGGAATCGTCGTGGACGAGTTCGCGCGTACGAGCCTTCCCGGCGTCGTCGCCGCCGGCGACTGCGCTGTGATGCCGAATCCGCTCACGGGTGAGGGCCGGGTTCGGCTCGAATCGATGCAGAACGCGGTCGACCAGGCGAAGGTCGCCGCGGCGACCCTCGTAGGGCAGCCGGCCAAGTATCACGCGGTGCCGTGGTTCTGGTCGGACCAGGGCAACCTCAAGCTGCAGATCGCGGGGCTCTCGACGGGGTACGACCAAATCGTGCTGCGCGGCGACCAGCAGGCCGAGAAGTTCTCGGTGCTCTACTACCGCGCCGGTCACCTGCTCGCCATCGACTCCGTCAATGGTGTCCCCGACTACATGACCGTCAGGCGCGCGCTCGCCCAGGGTGGGCAGATTCCCGCCGGGCTCGCCGCCGACAGCTCGGTCCCGCTCAAATCCATCGTCGTTAGCGCGGCACCAGCAGCAGGAGTTCTCGCGTGACAATTCAGAGCCAGCATCCGCTCGACCTCGGCGGATCCGTCGCGACCGGCCAGTCGCCCCGCGTCGAGCGGGATTGCCTCGACGAGGTATGGCGGGCGGCGGCGCCGTTCCTGCGCACCCGCCAGAACGACACCCACACACCGCTGTCGTTCTTCTTTGCCGAACTGCTGCTCGACGAGCATCCGCAGGCTGACGATCTCGTGGTGCGGCTCGCGATCCTCCTGCATGACTCCGGCTGGTCGGCGATCGACGAGGATCGCATCTTCAGCGAGGGCTTCGTAGCCGATTGGCGCACGTCCGACGTGCGCTACCTGCACGAGGTCGAGGGGTGCCGCATCGCCCGGGACCTGCTTCCCCCGCTCGGCTATCCCGAGGGGGTCGTTGACGCCGTCACGCGCATCATCGACGGTCATGACACGCGGCCCGTTGCGCACTGCCTCGAAGACGAGCTCGTGCGCGACGCCGACCGGCTGTGGCGCTTCACCCCCGCCGGCATCGCGCTCGCCTCCGGCTGGTTCGACAAGACCCCGGCCGAATACTACGAGCAGCTCACCGAGCGGACCTACTCCGAGCTCATCACCGACGCGGCCAGGCGCATGGCGACGGCCGAGCTCGCGCGGTCCCGCGAGCTGCTCAAGCTCGACATTCTCTGACCCAGGCGAGGAGCCGCACCGTGAGCACAACCGAACAGAACACGCTGAGCGCCTACTTCGACGACGTCTTCGTCGACGGCGGGTGGCGCCCGGCCGCCGGGCCCGGCCGCATCGAGATCGTCAACCCGGCGACGGAGAAGGTATGGGGCTCGGTTCCGGATGCCTCGGAGGCCGATGTCGATGCAGCCGTCCGCGCCGCCTCGGCGGCCTTCGCGAGACCGGGCTGGTCGAGGCTCGCCGCCGAGGAGCGCGCCGTCGTGCTGCGCCGCTTCGCCGACGAGCTCGAGGTCAGGGGGGCGGCGATGGCCGCGCACATAACCGCCGAGAACGGCACCCCGATCTCGGAGTCCCGCTCGGCCGCCGCCCACTCCGCGGGCATCCTGCGCTACTTCGCCGGACTCGCCGGGTGGCTGGATGCCGAGGACCGCCGGCCGTTCCCCGGCGGCGACAACTACACGCTCGTGCGCCGCCAGCCCATCGGTGTGTGCGCGCTCATTGCGCCGTGGAACTTCCCCTTGACGCTCGTCATGGTCAAGCTGGCCCCGGCGCTGCTCGCCGGCTGCACCGTCGTGATCAAGCCGGCATCCGAGACGCCCGTCGACCTGCGCGTGCTCATCGAGGCCGCGATCGCCGCGGGCATCCCGGCCGGAGTGATCAACCTCGTCACGGGCAGCCGCGTCGCTGGCGGCCACCTCGTCACGCACCCGCTCGTCGACAAGGTCGCGTTCACGGGCTCGACCGCGGCCGGCCGTATCATCGCGGCGCAGTGCGGCAGCCTGCTGCGCCCCGTCACGCTGGAACTCGGCGGCAAATCGGCCGCGATAGTGCTGCCCGACGCGGACCTCGACAACTTCTCCTCGCTCGTGCTGCGCACCTGCCTGCGCAACACGGGACAGACCTGCTACAACTCCACGCGCATCCTGGCGCCGGTCGCGCTCTACGACGAGACCGTCGAGCGGGTGGTCCGCGAAGTGCGGCAGGCCCAGCAGGGCGACCCCCTCGACCCCCTCACCGTGTTCGGCCCGGTCGTCTCGGCGCGCCAGCGCGAGAGCATCGAGGGGTACATCGGGATCGGCCGGGCGGAGGGCGCGCGCATCGCGACCGGGGGCACCCCGAGCGAGTTCGACCGCGGCTACTACGTGACGCCAACGGTGTTCCGCGACGTGACGAGCTCGATGCGCGTCGCCCAGGAGGAAATCTTCGGCCCCGTGCTCGTGGTGCTGCCCTACTCCGACGAGGCCGACGCGGTGCGCATCGCGAACGACTCGAGTTTCGGCCTCGGCGGCGCAATCTTCGGTACCGACGAGGAGCACGCGACGTCGCTCGCCGCGCGGATCGACTCGGGAAGCATCGGCATCAACTTCTACGGCTCGAACCTCGCCGCACCGTTCGGCGGGCGCAAAGACAGCGGGCTCGGCACCGAGTACGGGCCGGAGGGCGTCTCGGCCTACCTCGCGCTCAAGTCGGTGCATCGGCTGGGTCGGGACTGACCGGGTCGGGACTGACCGGGCCGGGACCGACCGGGCCGGGACCGACCGGGCCGGGACCGACCGGGCCGGGCCGGGCAGACGCCACATCATTCGCATGGTCCGCCCCGCCACGGCCGCCGACAGGGGTTGACACCCCGTGCGGCGGCGAGAAATTCTGAATCGTCCACGGGATAAATTGGCGCCACACGAGAAGAGCTCCTCATGAAATTCGTCTACGCCGCGATGCTCGTGATCGGTGTGCTGTTCGCGACCATCGGATTGGCGCTCAGCTCCCTCGGCCTCACTGCAGGATGGGTGGCGCTGCAGCAGCAGGAGGGCAGCTACCTCTCCACGGCGACGGAGCAGTACGCATCCGACGGGCACGCCATCACCTCCGAGAACTTCAGGATTTTCGTGGATGGCAGCGTCGACAATGCCGTGCTGCCGGCGGGCGTGCTCGGCTTCGCGCTGCAGGGCACCGCCGGATCCGAGAGCGAGGTGTTCCTCGGCATCGGGCCCGCCGACGAGGTCGCCGACTACCTCGAGGGTGTCGAACACACCGTCGTCAGATCCGTGGGCACCACGTTCCAGCCCCGCTACCGCGAAATCCTGGGAACCGGCACGCCCGCGCCACCGGGTGAGCAGGAGTTCTGGACCGAGTCGGTCGAGGGCGTCGGGTTTCAGGAGCTCGAGTGGGAACTTGCCTCGGGCGACTGGGCAATCGTCGTCATGAACGCGGATGCCTCGGCTCCCGTCGATGTCGGGTTGCGCGCGGGCGTGCGGTCGAGCGTGATCGGGCCCGCCGCGGTCGCTCTTCTGCTCGTCGGGTTGCCGCTGCTCGTGCTCGGGATCCCGCTGATAGTGCTGGGAGCCTCCGGGCTCGGTGGTGGGACACCCGTCGGTGCGCCTCATGATGACCGCCGGGGCGTCTACCCCGCGCGGTTGCGCGGCGAGCTCGACCCGCAGCTCTCGCGCTGGTTGTGGCTGGTGAAGTGGCTGCTCGCGATCCCGCACTATCTCGTGCTCATCGTGCTCTGGTTCGCGTTTCTCGTGACGACCATCGTCGCCGGATTCGCGATCCTCTTCACCGGTCGGTACCCGCGAGGCCTGTTCAACTTCAATGTCGGCGTGCTGCGCTGGAGTTGGCGCGTGGGCTTCTACTCCTACTCGGCGCTCGGCACCGACCGGTATCCGCCGTTCTCACTCAGCAGCACCGAGTACCCCGCCGACTTCGACGTCGAGTACCCGGAGAAACTCTCCAATGGCCTCGTGCTCGTCAAGTGGTGGCTGCTTGCGCTCCCGCACCTGCTCATCCTGGGCGCGCTCACGGGCAGTGCGGGCCAGGTCTGGGAGTGGGATGACCAGACACCGGGGTTCGAAGCCCGAGGCGGCATTTCGCTCATCGGCATTCTCGTGCTGATCGCGGCGGTCATCCTGCTGTTCACCGGCCGCTACCGGCGGGGCCTGTTCGACTTCATCCTCGGCATCAACCGCTGGGTGTTCCGGGTGATCGCCTACGTCGCGCTCATGCGCGACGAGTACCCGCCGTTCCGGCTCGACCAGGGACCGGACGAGTTGTTCGAGGTGGTCGGCCTGACGGCTCCCGACGAGCCCAGGAGCCCGATCGAGCCTGCCGCGCCGCCCCGCCCCGCCGCCCCGCCGCCCCGCCGGCCGCAGCAGGGCAGCATGCCGGCAGACTGACGCCGCGGGTCAGCTCGCGAGCGCCGGGTAGTCGGTGTAGCCGCGCTCGTCCGTGCCGTAGAACGTCGACGCATCGGGCTCGTTCACCTCACGGCGCTCGCTCCAGCGGCGCACGAGGTCGGGATTGGCGATGATCATGCGGCCGACCGCGATCACGTCGGCCGAGTCGTCGGCGATGAGCTGCTCCGCGTCATCGCGCGTGGTCACAACGCCGAAGCCGCTGTTGGCCATCAGCGGGCCGCCGAAGCGCGCGCGCAGGTGCTGCACGAGCTCGCCTGCCGGCTCCGCGTGCAGCACGCTCAGGTAGGCGAGTCCGAGCGGGGCGATACCGTCGACGAGCGCCTCATAGGTGGCGCGAGTCTCATCGGCATCCGTCTCGGCGACGTCCTGGATGTTGTGGGACGGCGAGATGCGCACGCCGACGCGGTCGGCCCCGATCTCGTCGGCGACGGCGGTGATGACCTCGATGCCGAAGCGGGCGCGGTTCGCGGGCGACCCGCCGTAGGAGTCATCGCGCACGTTGGAGACCGGCGAGAGGAACTCGTGCAGCAGGTAGCCGTTCGCGGAGTGCACCTCGACGCCGTCGAATCCGGCGCTGATGGCGTTGCGGGCGGCGAGCACGTGCTCGGCGACAAGCCCGCTGATCTCGGCCTCGGACGGCGCGTGCGGAACGGGGTAGGGAAGCTTGCCGTCGGGGGTTCGAACATCGCCGGCGATCGCGACGGCGCTCGGCGCGATGGGCTGGTTGCCGCCGTTGATCGAGGGGTGCGTGACACGGCCGCCGTGCATGAGCTGCATCACGATGAGCCCGCCCTTCCCGTGGACGGCATCGGCGACGCGGCGCCAGCCCTCGATCTGCCCGGGGCTGACGATTCCGGGCTGGCCGGGGTAGGACTGGCTCTCGGCACTCGTGTAGGTGCCCTCGGAGACGATCAGGCCGGTGGTCGCGCGCTGGGAATAATACTCCACGACGAGATCGTTCGGCACCCCGGTCTCTCCGGAGCGAACGCGCGTGAGCGGCGCCATCACGACCCGGTTGCTGAGAGAGAGGGAGCCGAGGGTGGTCGGGGAGAAGAGCGGCACGGTGCTTCTTTCGTTGGGAGCTGTCGTCATCCTCCAAGAGAGGATCCGGCGCACGCAGGGCACGCCACCCTCGGGCCAACGAGGCGCTCCAACGAGGTATTCCGCCACTCGGGCGAATGTCAGGTTCGCAGGGTCAGGAAATGTGGGAGCGGCGTGCGCTCGACGCGAGGACTGCGACGACGAAGACGAGCGCGAGAGCCGCGCCGATGACGAAGGCGATCAGGGCGAAAGAAGTCATTGTCGATGTCTCACTGGGATGCGTGGAGGAGGGCTGTCGGCCCTGGTTCTGGGCCCCGACTCGGGTGGTGACTTCGAACCTAGGCCGCACCGCTGCACCGGCGAAAGGCGACAGGCCGCGCTTCACCCCGAACTGGGGGAAGCATTTGTACCCCGCTCGGCAGAGGTGTCGTCTGTGTGGGGGACCCCACTTCGTTGGGCGAGCACACCCTGCCGTGTTACCGTCTGCAATGGCCCGAATCGCGGCGGTCGCGCCCGCCCTCCCCGCTTTCGTGTACTCCCAATCCGAGATCACCGAAATGATCGGTTCACTGGTCACCCAGGACCCCTCGAAGCGCGCCGTTCTGGCGCGGCTGCACGGCTCGAGCAGCGTCGACACCCGGCACCTCGTGATGCCGATCGAGAAGTACCTCGACCCGCAGACCTTCTCCGAGACGAACGGTATGTTCATCGAGGTCGCCGCGGACCTTGCCGAGGAGTCCCTGCGCGCCGCGCTCGACGCATCCGGCCTCGAACCCGCCGACATCGACTACCTCATGTTTACCTCCGTCACCGGAATCTCCGCCCCCTCGATCGACGGCCTGCTCGTCGCGAGGCTCGGCCTGCGCCCCGACGTCAAGCGGGTGCCGATGTACGGGCTCGGCTGCGTGGCGGGAGCGGCGGGGATCGCGCGGGGCAATGACTACCCCGCGGGCCACCCCGAGGGCGTCGCGGCGCTCATCGCCGTCGAGCTCTGCTCGCTCACCTTTCAGCGCGACGACGACTCGATGGCCAACCTCGTCGCCACCGGGCTGTTCGGCGATGGCGCCGGGGCCGTCATCATGGTCGGCGACGAGCGGGCGAAGCGTATGCCGGTGACCGGGCCCGACGTCGTCGACACCCGCAGCCAGCTCTACCCCGACACCGAGGACGTGATCGGCTTCAACGCGAGCGAGACCGGCTTCCGTATCGTGCTCACGGCCAGGGTGGGCGAGATCGTCGAGCGGCACTTCGGCGACGACGTCGATGCGTTCCTCGAGTCGAACGGATGTTCCATCGCCTCGATCGACCGCTGGGTCGCTCATCCGGGTGGCCCGCGGGTGCTCGAGGCCTTCGCGCACAGCCTCGAGCTCGACGACGGCGAACTCGACATCAGCTGGGCGTCGCTCGCCCGCGTCGGCAACCTGTCCTCTGTGTCGGTACTGCACATCCTGGCCGACTCGCTCGCCTCGGGCCACGAGGCTGGCGACCGCACCCTGCTGTTCGCCCTCGGCCCCGGAATCTCCGGCGAGCTCGTGCTGCTGCGGTGGCCGTCGTGATCGGCTACCTCGCCCTGATCCTCGCCACGGGGGTCGAGCGCCTCGTCGAGCTCGTCATCTCGAAGCGGAATGCACGCTGGGCCTTCGAGCGTGGCGGCATCGAGTACGGCCAGGGCCACTTCCCCGCGATGGTGGCCCTGCACACGGGACTCCTGGTCGCCTGCGTCGCGGAGGTCTACTTCTTCGACCGGCCGTTCATCCCGTGGCTCGGCTGGCCGATGCTGGCAGTCGTCGCGCTCTGCCAGGCTGGGCGCTACTGGATCATCTCCTCCCTCGGCCACCAGTGGAACACCCGGGTGATCGTCGTCCCCGGGCTCGGCCGGGTCGAGCGCGGCCCGTACCGTTTCTCGTGGATGAGGCACCCGAACTACATTGTCGTTGCGATCGAGGGGATCGCGCTGCCGCTCGTGCACACCGCCTGGGTCACCGCGATCGTGTTCACCGCGCTCAACGCCGTGCTGCTGCTCGCGTTCCGCATCCCGACCGAGAACCGAGCGCTCGCCGCCCTCGACGCGCGCGGCGCTCCCGCGTCATGATGGCGGCGCCTCAGGTCGATGTGCTTATCGTGGGCGGCGGACCGGTCGGCCTTGCGGCGGCGATCGAGGCACGCCTGATCGGGCTCAGCGCCACGATCATCGAGCCGCGGGGCGGCCCGGACTCCGCCGACGGCGGATCGGGCTCCGCCGACGGCGGATCGGGCTCGATCGACAAGGCATGTGGCGAGGGAATCATGCCCGGTGCAGTCCCGGCGCTCGCCCGCCTCGGGGTCGCGCCGCACGGGCATCCGCTTCGGGGGGTCAGCTACCAGTCCGCCGGGCGCCGCGTCGACCACCGGTTTCGCTCCGGCAGCGGCCTGGGAGTGCGGCGCACCGAGTTGAGCCGGGCGCTGGCCGGGCGCGCTGAGGAACTCGGGGTCGGCCGGGTGGCCGACCGCGTCGACACGATCGAGCAGGACGGCGCCAGCGTCACCGCCGCGGGAGTCACCGGCCGCTACCTGCTCGGCGCGGACGGGCTTCATTCGACCGTGCGGCGCCTCTGCGGTCTCGAGATCGCGGTGCCGCAGCAGGGGCGGCGCTTCGGGCTGCGCCGACACTACGCAATCGCGCCGTGGAGCGACCTCATCGAGGTGCACTGGACTCCGCTCGCCGAGGCCTATGTGACCCCTGTCTCGCATGACCTCGTCGGAATCGCCCTGCTCGGCCCGGCCCGCACCGACTTCGACGAGGCCATCGCATCCGTCCCCACGCTCGCATCGCGCCTGGCCGGTGTCGCACCGGCGAGCACACTTCGCGGCGCCGGGCCGTTCGACCAGCGCGCGACGCGGCGGTCATTCGGGCGCGTGATGCTCGTCGGCGACGCATCCGGCTACGTCGACGCGATCACCGGCGAGGGCATCAGGGTGGGCCTCGCGCAGGCGCGCGCGGCGATCGAGTGCATCGCGGCCGGGCGGCCCGGCTACTACGAGCGGGAGTGGATGCTGCGCACGCGCGACTTCCGCGTGCTCACGGCCGGCCTGGTCGCCGTGGCCACGTCCCCCCTCCGAGGAGCGATCGTGCCGGCCGCCGTGGCGCTGCCGCGGCTTTTCGGGGGCGTCGTCGAGCGTCTCGCGCGCTGAGAGCAGCCGGTCAGGCGGAAAGGTCCGCTCGTTCGACCTCACCGAGCAGCAGTCCCGGAAGCTCGCCCGGATGTTTCGCGCTGGAGTGTGATCCGACCCGCTCGGCGACCGAGCCGTAGCCCCACTCGACGAAGATCGTCGGAATGCCGTGCGCCGCGGCTCCCTCGATGTCGTGCTCACGGTCGCCGACCATGATCGGGTTCGAGACGTCGGCCCCCGCCGCCGCGAGGCGCTCGAGGGCGACCGCGACGACATCCGCCTTGGTACTGCGCACCTCGTCGTCGGATGCCCCCGCGATGATGTCGAAGTGCCGCGCGAGTTCGAAGTGGTTGAGAATCAGGTTCGCCGGCGTCTCGGGCTTCGAGGTCGCGAGGGAGAGCGGGATGTCACTCGCGCCGATCGCCGAGAGCACCTCGGGGATGCCGTGGTAGACCGAGCTGTCGTAGAGGCCCTTCACGATGTAGTGGCTGCGGTACACCTCGAGTGCGTGCGCGGACTGCGCGGGGCTGAAGCCGGCGAAGTCGCGGAACGAGGTGAGCAGCGGCGGGCCGACATAGCGGAGCAGTTCGACCGGCGTCGGGATGGGGCGGCCGAGTTGCTCGAACATCCACGCGAGGCTCGAGGTGATTCCGGGAGCGGAGTCGGTGATCGTGCCGTCGAGGTCGATGAGGATGCAGGTCCAGTGGGGCTTCACCGTCACAGCCTAAGCCGCGCGCATCCTTTCATCATTCAGGAGTGGACGGCGGCTGGAGTGGACGGCCCACCTCCCACCCGCCACGAACTGCCGCAGATGCGGCGATTGTGGCGGTTTGGCGCCGCACGTCACCGTCGGGAGCGGGTGTGCCCGCCCACCACTCCTGAATAACGAAAGCGAGTGGGTCTAGAAGAGGCGGGAGTCGCTGTCGTCCAGCCCGCGCATCGCATCGTAGTCGAGCGTGACGCAGCGGATGCCGCGGTCCAGGGCGAGCGTGCGTGCCTGCGGCTTGATCTCCTGGGCGGCGAACACGCCGGCCACAGGGGACAGACGCGGGTCGCGGTTCATCAGCTCGAGGTACCTCGTGAGCTGCTCGACGCCGTCGATGTCTCCTCGGCGCTTGATTTCGATCGCGACGGATGCCCCGGCATGGTCGGTCGCGAGAATGTCGACGGGCCCGATCGCGGTCATGTACTCGCGCCGAACGAGCCGGTAGCCGTCCCCGAGCAGGTCGATCTGCTCCGCGAGCAGCTTCTGCAGGTGGGCCTCGACGCCGTCCTTCTGCAGGCCGGGGTCGATGCCGAGCTCGTGGGCCGAGTCGTGGATGATCTCGTGGATCGAGATCACGAGCAGGTCGGATGTCTTCGCCTGCGTGACCTTCCAGGTCTCGGTGACTCCGACCTCCCGCGCGTCGTCGGCGACCTCGGGGAAACTGATGCTGCACGGCGGGCTCATCCAGTTGAGCGGCTTGTAGCTGAGGGAGTCGCTGTGCACGAGCACGCTCCCGTCGGCCTTGAGCAGGAGGAGGCGGGTCGCGACCGGCAGGTGCGCGCTGAGACGTCCTGCGTAATCGACGGAGCAACGGGCAATGACAAGACGCACGCCTAGAACCCTATCCAGCCTGAGCGGCCGACTTCGCCAATGGGGTCAGTTCTCGGGCCTTGTGCGAGAACACCCCGGCAAGGGCGACGAGCACGAGCACGAGCAGAAGCCCGTTCAGGATGCCGACCTGCTCGCCGAGGAATCCGATCACGGGCGGGCCGACGAGGAACGCGACGTAGCCGATCGTCGCCACCGCGCTCACGCTCGCGGCGGCTGTTCGGGGGTCGTCCGCGGCGGCCGACATGCCGACCGGGAAACCGAGCGACGCGCCGAGGCCCCAGAGCACAACACCGATGACGGCGATCCAGACGACGGGCACGAAGATGAGCGTGATCAGGCCGATCGCGGCGAGCACAGCCGAGACGCGGAGCACCGGCACGCGGCCGAAGCGGTCGAGGAGCCGGACGCCGCCGAGGCGTCCGACGGTCATGGCCGTGACGAAGACGCCGAAGACGAGCGCGCCCGTCGGCTTGTCGGTGTTGTGCCCTTCCACCATGGCGTACGCGAGCCAGTCGTTCGCCGAGCCCTCGGTGAACGCCATCCCGAGCACGATGAGGCCGATGAAGATCGTGCGCGGGTTGCGCCAGATGCTGAGCCGACCGCGCCAGCCGTCGCTGGGCCCGCTCGCGGCATCCGTCCCCGCCTCCGCCTCGGAGACCGGCTCGGGGCGCAAAAAACGCACGCTCGCCAGCATGGCGATGATCGACACGACGGCGATTCCGCCGATGTGTACCTCAAGCGGCACCCGGAGCTGCTCGGTGAGTGCCGCGACCAGGGCGCCGGCGATCGTGCCGATACTGAAGAAGGCGTGGTAGATCGGCATGATGTTGCGGCCGATGGCCCGCTCGTTAGCGGCACCGGAGACGTTGATCGAGACGTCGCAGGCGCCGAGCGCGGCGCCGAATACCGCAAGCCCGGCGATCGCGACGGGGAAGCTGACCAGCACGGTCGCTCCGACGGCGGCGAGAGTGAGGCCGAGCGGGCCGATGATGAGCGCCCAGGTAATGACCGTGCGAGTGCCGACGGCGGCGATGAGGTGGCTCGAGACGAGCAGCCCGCCGATCGACCCCGCGGCGATGCCGAAGAGGAGCACACCGACGTCGCCCGTCGTGAGGCCGAGCGACGCGCTCACGGTGGGGATGCGCGCGGCCCAGCTCGCGAGCCCGATCCCGCAGAGCGCGAAGAGCACGAACAGCGAATTGCGCCACGCTGTCAGCTCGGGGCGCGCGAGCGCGATGGGGGCGGTTTTCGACACAGGGAACAGGTTATCCGAGCGGCGGCACGGCACACACGCCCCGCGAGTTGCCCGCACTCAGCGGGCGCCCGTGACGATCCAGCGCTCGCCGCGGGCACGAATGCCAAGGGTGAGCGCCCGCGCGCCGATGTAGCCGAGGCCGAACGACGCCCACAGCCACACGACGCTGCCGGTTCCGGCCGCGAGCCAGAGCAGCGGCGCGTAGACGGCGAGATTGGCGATGCCGGTGACCGCGAGGTAGCGCGCGTCACCCGCGCCGATCAGGACCCCGTCGAGCACGAAGACGTAGCCGGCCAGCGGCACGCCCACCGCCATCACGAGGGCGACGCTCGCGAGCGCCGCGTGGATCGCCGGATCGCCCGTGAAGACCGGGCCGAGCAGGGGAGCGAGGAGAGCAACGAGCACCCCGAGCCCGAGTCCCGCGAGCAATCCGAGGGTGATCAGCCGTCGGGTGATCGCCGCCACGCGGGACCGGTCGGATGCCCCGAGTCCGTGGCCGATCATCGCCTGCCCCGCGATAGCGAGGGAGTCGAGCGCGAACGCGAGCGTCGAGAAGATCGTGAGGGCGATCTGCATGGTGGCGAGCTCGGTGACTCCCTGCCTGGTCGCCACGACGACCGTCGCGAGGAGCGCGATCCGCAGCGACAGTGTGCGCAGCAGTAGCCAGCCCCCGGATGCCACCGCTCCCGACACCCCGGAGAGCCCAGGTCGCAGCGTCGAACCCGTCTGCCGCGCCGCGCGCACGGCGATGACGAGATAGACGGCGGCCATGCCCCACTGGGCGACGACGGTTCCGATCGCGGAGCCCGCGATCCCCCAGCCGAAGCCGTAGATGAACACGGCGTTGAGCGCGGCGTTCGCGAGAAAGCCCAGTCCGGCCACGACGAGGGGCGTCCTGGTGTCCTGCAGGCCGCGCAGTAGGCCTGTCGCGGCGAGTACGAGCAGCATCGCGGGGAGGCCCCAGAGCGAGATGAGCAGGTAGGTCGTGGCCGCGTCCGACACGGCATCCGGCGCTCCGAAAAGCAGCACGAGCGCTTCGCCGCCGATCAGTCCGCCGGTGAGGAGCAGCGCGCCGACCGCGACGGCGAGCCAGAGTCCATCGATGCCCGCCCGGATCGCGCCGGGCCGGTCTCCGGCGCCGAGCCGCCTGGCGACCATCGGGGTCGTCGCGTAGGCGAGGAATACGAGCAGCCCGACTGCGGTCTGCAGGATCGCGCTCGCGATGCTCAGCCCGCCGAGCGGCACCTCGCCGAGGTGGCCGACGAGTGCAGTGTCGGTGAGCAAAAAGAGCGGTTCCGCGACGAGCGCGCCGAGCGCCGGGACCGCGAGCCGGAAGATCTCCCGGTCGAGGGGGTGGGGAGTTGGGGCGCGCACGCCTCCACGCTACCGGCGGCACGGCATCCACTCGCGGCGATGGTACCCGGGGCCCGGCCCCGGGGCCCGGCCGCGGTGCCACGGTCAGCACGCCCGCCACCGGTCCTCCTTGCCGATCCCCAGTAATACCCCGTAGGGTATAACCAGCCCTCGCTTCGAGGTGCCCCAGCGTGAGGAGTCCCGTGCAGTCGTTGCGACGCCTGACCGCCGACCTGCGCAGCTGGCCTGCCGTTCGCTGGTTCGCCGCGCTCGCCGTCGCCGTGCTGTCTGCCGCGCTGCTCGTGCTGGCCTCCGCCCTTCCCTTTGCGGGAGCGGATGCCGGAGCCCTGTGGTCGCTCGCCGCGGTCGCCTCGGGATCCGCGCTCACCGGGCTCATCGTCGCGAGCTACTTCCGCACCCCGATCGGTGCCGATGCGACCCTCTGCGACCTCCGCTGGCCCGCCCTCGGCCTCGTGGCGCTGCACTTCTCGACCGACCTCCGCTCGGCCGAGCCGCTCCTGTTCGGAGCCGTCCGCCCGGTCGTCGCGATCGCCGCGATCGCCCTGCTCCTCTGGGCGCTCCGCGATCGCCTCGAGAGCGAACGGCGGGCGACGGATGCCGATGCGGAGGCATCCGGTGAGGTCTGCACGACCTGCCGTCCGCTGTTCACGCGCACCGCGGCAGCGGATGCCCACGACCACACCACCGACCCGACACCGACCCGCAGCGGGAGTGTCAGCGGCACGGCCTAGGCTTTACCTCCATGAGCGCCGAAAACCCCCTCTCGTCCGGAATCGACACCTCAGAGCTCGACTCGGTGGTGCGCCCCCAAGACGACCTGTTCCGCCACGTGAACGGCAAGTGGATCACCCGCACCGAGATCCCTTCCGACAAGGCGCGTTACGGCTCGTTCTACGTGCTGGCCGAGGCGGCGGAGAAGGCGGTGCAGGACATCATCATCGAGGCGCAATCGGCTGAGCCCGCGACCGAGGAGCGCAAGTTCGGCGACCTCTACGCGAGCTTCATGGACGAGGCGCGTGTCAACGAGCTCGGCGCGGACCCACTCCGCCCGCTGCTCGCCGAGGTCGCCGCCGTGACCGACATCGACTCCCTGCTGGGCACTCTCGGGCGCCTCGAGCGCAAGGGCACGTCGGGCTTCCTCCAGCTGTTCGTCGACAACGACCCAGGCCGTCCCGACCGCTACCTCGTGTTCGTCGAGCAGGGCGGCCTCGGCCTGCCCGACGAATCGTACTACCGCGAGGAGTCGTTCGCGGCCGTCCGCGCCAAGTACCGCGAGTTCGTCGAGACGATGTTCACCCTCGCGGCGCCTGCCGACGAGCGGACGGGGACGGATGCCGCCGAGCGCGCCGCCCGCGTCGTGGACCTCGAGACCGCGATCGCCGCCGCCCACTGGGACAACGTGCGCACACGCGACAGCGAGGCCACTTACAACCCGATGCAGTGGAGCGCGGCGGCGACGCTCGCGGTGGGCATCGACCTCAACACCTGGCTTGACGGTGTCGACGCCCCGTCCGGCGCGCTTGCCGAGGTCGTCGTGCGCGAGCCGAGCTTCGTCGAGAGCGTCGCCGCCCTACTCACCCCCGACCGGCTCGAGGCGTGGACCGACTGGCTCGCCTGGCAGGTCATCCGCTCCAACGCCGCCTACCTCTCCGACCCCTTCGTCGCGGCCAATTTCGACTTTTACGGCCGCACACTCACCGGAACCCCTGAGATGCGGGCGCGCTGGAAGCGGGGAGTCTCGCTCGTCGAGGGCTCGCTCGGCGAGGCCGTCGGACGCACTTACGTTGCCCGGCACTTCCCCGCGACCGCGAAAGCGAGCATGGATGTGCTGGTTGAGCACCTCATCGAGGCCTACCGCCAGAGCATCAGCTCGCTCGCGTGGATGACCGAGGACACGCGGGGCCGCGCCCTCGAGAAGCTCGAGAAGTTCACCCCCAAGATCGGCTTTCCGTCGAAGTGGCGCGACTACTCGGGACTCGAGATCGAGGCGAGCGACCTGCTTGGAAACGTGCGCGCGACGAACGAGTTCGAGTTCCAGCGCGAGCTCGGCAAGATCGGCAAGCCGCTCGACCGCGACGAGTGGTTCATGACCCCGCAGACGATCAACGCGTACTACAACCCCGGCTTCAACGAGATCGTGTTTCCCGCCGCGATCCTGCAGTACCCCTTCTTCGACGAGACGCGCGACGCGGCGGCCAACTACGGTGCGATCGGTGCGGTCATCGGGCACGAGATCGGGCACGGCTTCGATGACCAGGGCTCGAAGTACGACGGCGACGGGCTGCTGACCGACTGGTGGACGGAGGCCGATCGCGCCGCCTTCGAGAAGCTCACCGCCTCGCTCATCGGCCAGTACAACGTCCTCGCCCCGGCGCAGGTGCCCGACAACCACGTCAACGGCGCCCTGACGATCGGTGAGAACATCGGCGACCTCGGCGGCCTCGGCATCGCCTGGAAGGCCTACCTTCTCTCGCTCGGCGGCGAGACTCCGCCCGTGATCGACGGGATGTCCGGCGCCCAGCGCTTCTTCATCTCCTGGGCCCAGGCCTGGCAGATGAAGGCGCGGGACGAGGAGGTCGTGCGCCTGCTCACGATCGACCCGCACTCCCCGAACGAGTTCCGCTGCAACCAGATCGTGCGCAACATCGACGAGTTTTACGAGACCTTCGGGCTCGGGGAATCCGACGAGCTCTGGCTTGCCCCGGACGAGCGCGTGACCATTTGGTGATGATGACACAGGACCGCCGCGAACGCATCCGCACGCCCAGGGCCGGTCGCCACCGGGGAGACGAGGCGGCCGGCACATTCGTTGCGGGGTTCGAGGCGCTCGGCGGGATCGCCTATGCGGGCGCCCAGGTCTCGGCCAACGTCGTCGACTTGCGGAACGGCCAGTCGCTGATCTCCGTGGACGACCGCATCGTGCTGCCGACGGCGAGCGTCGGCAAGCTCCTGCTGCTCATCGAGGTGTCGGCGAGGATGACCGCGAAGGATGCCGCGGGATTCGGCATCGTCGACAAGTCGCCGTCCGACCGGATCTCCGGCGCCGGCCTCTGGCAGCACATGCAGGCACCGGTGCTCCCGGTCATCGATCTGGCGGCGCTCGTCGGCGCGGTAAGCGACAACCTCGCCACGAACGCGCTTCTGCGCCAGGTCGGGCTCGATTCGGTGCGGGCGCGCGCCGAGTCACTCGGGCTCAGCAAGACCGCCCTGCTCGATTTTGTGCGCGCCACGAGGGGCCCCGACGACGCCCCGCATCTGTCGGTCGGCTCGACGTCCGAACTCACCTGGCTCGTCACGGCGCTCTGCCGCGGGCAGATCGTCGACCACGTCACGAGCCAGCGTGTGCTCGACTGGATGAGCAACAACGCCGACCTGTCGATGGTCGCCGCCGGCTTCGGCCTCGACCCGCTCGACCACAGGACGGCCGACCACGGCATCCGACTCATCAACAAGACCGGGAGCGATCGGGGCGTGCGCAGCGAGGTCGGCCTGCTCAACGGTCCCCGCGCGGGCATCGCCTACGCGCTCACGGTGCAGTTCGCCGACACGTCGCTGGCGACCCGGCTCTCCGTGCACGACGCGATGCGCGTGTTCGGCCTAGACCTGCTCGAGTACGTGGCCTGAGCCCGCGGGACGGATGCTGTCAGCGGCGCTCCTCCGCGGCTCGCGCGCACTCGATGCAGAGCTCGGCCGCGGGCCGCGCCTCGAGGCGCGCGGCGCCGATCGGGCCGTCGCAGCGAAGGCAGCGGCCGTAGCCTCCGGCGTCGATGCGCCCCAGAGCTCGGTCGATCGAGGCGAGAGTTCCGGCGAAGTCAGCGTCGAGGCCCGACACCCTCGACCACTCGCCGGAGAGGGTCGAGCCGTCGGGATCGTGCTCGTCGTCGGCCGTGCCATCGCTGCGGGCCGCGCGCAACTCGACGAGCGAGGAGCCGAGCTCGGCGATCGCCGCCAAAGTTCCGGTGCGCTGCAGCTGCAGCATCCCGCGGAACCGGGCCACCTCCTCCGGCGTCATCCCCTCCGGCGTCATCGCACGACCCTCAGCCGGCGATCACGGATCGCGTCGACCACTCGACGTCGAGCATCGCATAGATGCCCGTGTCGGCCCAGTCGCCCCGGAACATCAGGTCCTTCACAAAGTAGGCCTCCTCGCGCATGCCCAGCCGGTGGCAGAGCGCGATCGAGGCTGCGTTGCGCGGGTCGAGTTCGGCGATCACGCGGTGCAGGCCGAGCTCGGCGAAGGCGCGACGCAGCACCGCGGATGCCGCCTCGGTCGCGTAGCCCCGGCCTCGGAAGTCGGGGTGGAAGGTCCAGCCGATCTCCCCTGCCAGATTCTCGCGGCTCTTGAGCGTGAAGTAGATGTCGCCGATCACCCGTTCGGCCTCGTGGCCGCTCGCGGGCAGGACGACAGCGATCTGCCAGTAGTCGCCGTCGGCGGCGAGCACGGTCGAGGCGGCGTGGCGGGCGACCTGCTCGGCCACCTGCTCCCGGGTCCTCGCCTCGAAGAGGAGGTAGCGGCACACGTCATCGCGCCCCTGATAGGCATGGACGTCGTCGATGTCGTCCGTCGACATCATCCGCAGCAGAACGCGACCAGCTCGAACCGGGGGACCGAACTGCGCGGGGATCACGCGAGTTCCTGACGCTCCCCGGCGATGGCGGCGATGGCGGCGATCGTCGCGGTCGGGCCCGCGTCGATGCCGAAGAGGGCGGCGAGGCCATCAGTGAAGGCCTGGGCCTCGCCGGCGCGGACGAGCTCACGCGCGCGCACCGATGGGGTGTGCAGCAGCACACTCGCGAGGTGGCGCAGCGCCGCCTCGGTTTGCGGGGACGAGTCGCCGCGGCCGCGTGCACGGTCGATCTCGGCGTCGAGCAGGTCGAAGATGTGTCGGCGCAGGGCGACCACGGCGGGGGCGAGGGACTGCTCGGCCTCAGCGGCGGCGAAGGCGGCGGCGGCCTGCCCGACGACGCTGCGGGCCTCGGTCGTCGCGTTGAGCTCCTCGAGTGGGGCGTGCAGGCTGATCGTCTCGAGGTCGAGGAGCTCGATCCCGGCGAGCTCGGCGACGGCCGGGTCGACGTTGCGGGGGAGTCCGAGGTCGATCACGAGCGTGCGCTCCGATCCGGCGAGCAGGTCCGCGGTGAGGATATGGCCCTCGACGATCGTGCAGCTCACGATGACGTCGGCGGCGGCGATCGCGGCGGCGAGATCCGTGGTCGGCCGGATGCCGCGGGAGAGAGCGAACTTCGCCGCTCGCCCGGACGGCGAGTACACGGTGATGTCGTCGGCGCCGCGGTCGCGCAGGGCCGCGTGAGAGGCGCCAGCGTAGGAGCCGGTGCCGATCATGAGCACGCGGGCCTGGGTCCAGTCGGTCACCCGGCTCGAGGCGAGCTCGAGAGCGAGCCGGACCAGCGAGCGTCCGGCGGTGCCCACGGCGGTGGTCGTCTTCACGGTGCGCGAGGTGGTCGAGGCGCGCTGGAACAGCTGCTCGAGCCCGGACGATGTCGTTCCGGCTGAGCGGGCCTGCTCGAGTGCCCGGCGAACCTGGCCGGAGATCTCGTCCTCGCCGATGACGACCGACTCGAGCCCTGCCGAGACAGAGAACAGGTGCTCGACGACCGCGTCGCCGGTGATCACGGTGACCGAATCGCGCAGCTCGGCGGCGCTGACGCCGCTCGCCGCGCTCATCGCGTCGACGGTTGCGTCGACGGCGGAGGAGTCGGCGGAGGCCACCGGTTCGTCGACCTCGAGATAGGCCTCGAAGCGGTTGCAGGTCGCGAGCACGACGGCGCCGGAGACCCCCGTGGTGCCGGCGACGAGGCCGCCCGCGGCTGACGGTGCGCCAACGGAGAGCTTCTCGAGGATGTCGAAGCTCGCGTTCCGGTGGTTGGCGGTCAGGCAAAGAAGCACTCCCTCATCGTAACGCTCGCCGATGGGAGCAGGGAACGGAGGCGGGTGGCAGACTGAAAGACGTGAACCTCCCAGCTGACCACCCCCTCGTCGACGGCCGAACCGCCGCATCCGCAGTCATCCGCGCCTACCGGGGGGACCGGCCCGAGACGACCCCTGTGTGGTTCATGCGCCAGGCCGGGCGGTCGCTGCCCGAGTACCGGGAGCTGCGCGTCGGCACCGCAATGCTCGACGCGTGCCTCGACCCCGAGCTGTCGAGCGAGATCACCCTCCAGCCCTGGCGCCGGCACGGCGTCGACGCCGCCATCTTCTTCAGCGACATCGTCGTGCCCCTCAAGCTCGCGGGCGTCGATGTCGACATCGTGCCCGGAAGGGGCCCGGTGCTCGGTGCCCCGATCCGGACGGCGGCGGATGTCGCGGCTCTCGCGCCGCTCGATCCCGCATCCCTCTCCCCCGTCACGGCGGGAGTCGCCCGCACCGTCGAGCAGCCCGGCTCGACTCCACTCATCGGCTTCGCCGGCGCGCCGTTCACCCTCGCTGCCTACCTCGTCGAGGGCGGACCCTCGAAGGACCACCTCCGCGCCCGCACGCTCATGCACGCCGACCCCGGCACCTGGGCGGCGCTCATGACCTGGGCCGCCGACGTGACGGGCGCGTTCCTGCGCGCGCAGATCCTCGCCGGCGCGAGCGCGGCGCAGCTGTTCGACTCGTGGGCCGGGTCGCTCTCGCTCGCCGACTACACCGCGCACGTCGCCCCATACTCGCGCCGCGCAATCGCCCACGTGCACGACCTCGGCATGCCGATCGTGCACTTCGGTGTCGGCACCGGCGAGCTGCTCGGCGCGATGCGCGACATCGGTGCGGATGTCGTGGGCATCGACGATCGGATTCCGCTCGACGAGGGCATCCGTCGCCTCGGCGGCACCGTCCCGGTGCAGGGCAACATCAACCCGGCTCTGCTCGCGGCCCCTTGGCCAGTGCTCGAGGCCCACGTGCTCGACGTGATCGAGCGCGGCAGGGCCGCGCCGGCCCACGTTGTGAATCTCGGCCACGGGGTTCCGCCGGAGACCGACCCCGACGTGCTCACCCGCATCGTTCAGCTCGTGCACTCGGCCCACTAGCCCACTTGCCCGCCAGCCCACGAGCCCGCCAGCCCACCAGCCCACCAGCCCACTTTCATCATTCAGGAGTGGGGGCTGGTGGCGGCGGAGCTTGGGCGCGTGGGCTCGCCGCCACGTAACGCAGGAGATCAGGAGACACTCCGCCTCCGCGTGTCTACGAACTCGGCGTGTCGCCCGAATCTCCTCGGTTAGCTCACCGGTCGTCCGCGGTCGACCCGGGTCGTCACCGGTCTCCGCACCACCGGCGACGTCCTCCCACCGACAGACTCCTGACACGTGAATACCGGTTTTTAGGCTGCGGTGGGGGTGAGGGTCACCTGGTATCCGAGGGTGCGGAGCTGGTTGATGGCGTTGGATTTTGTTCGGTCGGGGTGGCGGTTGGAGTAGTAGTTCGGTCCGAGTTCGGTGAAGGCTTCCCCGGTGGTGCCCATCTTCCAGACGGCGACAAGGATGCTGTGCTCGAGGGCGACGATCGCCTTGATGCTGCCGCGCCGAGCGGCGATCCGTCGGTATTTCACGGCGAGGTGCGTGTTCTTCTGTCGGGTGATGACCAGGGCGGAGATCCCGAGGGCGGCCTTCAGGTGCGCATTACCGGGGCGCGTTTTGGTCGATTTCACTCGTCCCGCGGACTCGTTCGATCCCGGACAGACCCCGGCCCAGGACGCAAGATGTCCGGGGCTGGGGAAAATATGCATGTTCCCGCCGGTCTCGGCGATGATCACGTCCGCAACACGAACAGAGACCCCCGGAATGGTGGTGAGGGTCTCTCGAAAGACCCGAAAGGGTTCCATCACCACCTCGATTCGGGCGGTGATCTCATCGATCAGGGTCGCACTGTGATCGAGTTGGGTGAGGTGCAGGTTCACCATGAACGCGTGGTGGTCCCTAAACCGTCCGGTGAGGGCTTCGACCAGTTCCGGGATCTTCGCCCGCAGCCGGCCCTTGGCCAGAGCGGCAAGTTTCACGGGGTCGCGTTCCCCGGCGACCAGGGCATCGAGGATGCTGCGCGCCGAGACCCCGTTCAGCTGGGACACCACCGAGGACAGCTTGATCCCGGCGTCCTCGAGGATCTTCTCGATCCGCTGGATATGCCGGCTGCGCTCCTGCACGATCGTGGCCCGGGTCCGGGTCAGATCCCGCAACTCCCGGATCGGTTCCGGTGGCACGAACGAGGCCCGCACCAGTCCGTGAGCGGCCAGTTGGGCCAGCCAGCCCGCGTCCGAGACATCCGTTTTCCGGCCCGGGAAATTACGCACATCCCGCGCGTTGACAAGCGTCACCGGCAGCACCGATTCCAACAGATAGTAGAACGGCTTCCAATAATCACCGGTCGCCTCCATCACAACCGTTGTCACCCGGTTCGCGAGGAGATGCTCCCGCAACTCCAGCACCTGCGACGTTGTTGCACCCCAGGTAGTAACTTTCTGCTCGAACGTCCCGGGCCGTTTCCCAGGCACTCGAACACAGACCTTCACGTCCCGCTTGGAGATATCCATCCCCGCAGCACGCTCATGGACCACGTCCATCATTTTCCTCCTCATCCCATATATTGACGGGCCCACCACGGAAGAGGTTAGGAAAAATCAGAAATCTGACACACGTGCTCGGAGCAACAATCCACAGTTCTCGTAAGAAAACCCCTCCTGCCACGCTGAATAACAAGCTCTCAGCATCAAGGAAAAACCGGCATCCCCGTGGCGAGCACCTCCATCATCCGTCCGAGCACGACGCCGCGCCAGACCCGCAACGCGACCCAACCCGAAATTCAGCAACCACCACGGAGGGGCAACGCCCCTGAGACGCTGAATAATGAAAGAGTGACCGCCGTGACCGATTCCCACATCATCGTCGTCGGCGGCGGCATCGCCGGACTCGTCGTCGCCCGCGACCTCGTCGCCGGAGGCGCCCGCGTCACCGTCGTCGAGGGGAGCGACCGCCTCGGCGGCAAGGTCGCGGCCCACACCCTCGGCGGCATCGAGACGGATGCCGGAGCAGAGAGCTTCGCGACGCGGCGCGGCACCGTCGCCGATCTCGTCACCGAGCTGGGCCTCGCCGGCGCGCTCGTGCTTCCCAACACCGGCGGGGCGTGGCTGCAGCCGCGCACCGGCGCCGCCCTGCCGCTCCCCAAGGCCGGGCTGCTCGGCATCCCGTCCGTGCCGCTCGCAAGCGACGTCATCCGCATCGTGGGCCTCGGCGGCGCCCTCCGCGCTCAACTCGACGCCCTGATGTCGGGCTTCGTCGGCTCCCGGGAGCGCAGCCTCGGCGCCGTGGTCCGCAAGCGGATGGGCCGCGCGGTGCTCGACCGGCTCGTCACCCCCGTCGCCGGCGCCATCCACTCGGCCCACCCGAACGACCTCGATGTCGACGTCGTCGCACCGCGCCTGCGCACCGCGATGCTCAGCGAGGGCTCCCTCGCCAAGGCCGTGCTGACACTGCGCGAGGCGGCGCCGGCGGGCTCCGCCGTGCAGGGCCTCTCCGGCGGGCTCTTCCAGCTCATCGACGCCCTCGCCCGCGAGCTCGACGGGCGCGCCGAGATCATCCTGTCCGCCCCCGTGGCGGAGGCGGATGCCGGGGGCGCCAGCCTCGCCGACGGCCGACGCCTCACCGCCGACCGGGTCGTCGTCGCGGCCGAGCTGGGAGCCCAGACCGGCACCCCCATCACTCTCGCGACCCTCGTCCTTCGCGCCCCCGCTCTCGACGCCGCCCCGCGCGGCACCGGCGTGCTCGTCGCCGCCGGGGCCGCGGGAGTCGGCGCGAAGGCCCTCACCCACGCCACCGCCAAGTGGGCCTGGCTCGAGGACCGCGCGGAAGGCGCCCACGTGGTTCGGCTCTCCTACGAGGGGATGCCGGCGGGGCGCGACCTGCGCGAGCAGGCGAGGGCAGATGCCGCGCGGCTCCTCGGCGTCGACATCGCTGCCGAGGCGGTGCTCGCCTACGACCGTATCGACTGGACCGGTCCGGGCGAGGCCGAGGAGGCGTCCGAGGGCGTCGTGCGGGTGGGCGAGCGCGTGTCCGGCGCGGGACTCGCGGCCGTCGTCGGCCAGGCGCGACAGGCCGCAGCCGATCTTCTCTCCGACCTCGCCAGAGAACCCGGGCTAGGGTTGACGGATCATTGAAACATTTGACCGCCTAGAAAACGGGCAACGACGGAAGTGGAGTCACCATGCGGGGAAAGCTGATGCTCGTTACGGGACTGGCCGTTGGGTACGTGCTCGGCAGCAGGGCTGGCCGTGAGCGGTACAACCAGATCGCCAGGGCTGCCGACAGCTTCTGGCACTCCCGACCCGTCCAGCACCAGATGCACCAGGCCGGCGAACTGGCCAGGGACAAGGCGCCGGATGTCGTCGACTTCGTGAGCGACAACGTCAAGCGGGCCATGCACAAGTCGCGGGCCAAGAAGCGCGCGGCGCGTTCGAGGCGGTCATCGCCGGACAGCGTCTCGCCCCAGCCGGCGTCCAACTAACCATTCGTGCGCGGAGAGGACAGGTCATGAGTGTTCCCATTGACCAGGAAACGAAGAAGAAGAAGCGGTCGCTGTTCGAGCTGATCGCCGACGTGCCCACGCTCGTCCGCGAACTCGTCATGGGCGAGATCCAGCAGCTCAAGGTCGAGATGATCGGCAAGTTCAAGGCGTGGGGAATCGGCGGCGCACTCATCGCCGTCGCTGTCGTCGTCGTGCTGTACATGCTCGGTGTGCTGCTGACGGCCGCCGTGCTGGGGTTGTCCTACGTGATGCCCGGCTGGCTCGCCGCCCTTCTCGTGGCCTTCGTGCTGCTCGTGATCGCCGCGATCTTCGCGCTCGTCGGCTACCGCAAGCTCAAGGACGGCCTGCCGCCGCAGCCCACTGCAACCATCGAGAGCGTCAAGCGCGACATCGACACCATCAAGGGGATGACAAAGTGACAGATTCCAGAAGCACCTCCGACATCCAGAGCAAGGTCGCCCAGACGCGCGCCCAGCTCGAGAGCACGCTCGACGAGATCGAGGACAAGCTCAACGTGCCCAAGCAGGTGGGGGTCTTCGCGCGGAAGGCCCAGGCCAGCTACGAGGACAACCCCGTGCCGTGGGTAGCGGGAGTCACCGCCGCAGTCGCGATCGTCGGCGGACTCGTCGCGTGGGCGGTGCTGTCGCGCGACTGATCCGTGACTGGTCTGCAACTGCCCTGTGCGTGCTCGGCTGATTCCCAGCCCGTTTTTGAGCATGCAGGTCAGCGAGAGACAATGGGATCATGACTAACAGCGCTGATGCGCCACAACCAGACATCACTCTCGGCTACACCCTCTGGGCGGTATTTCGCCGCGCCGATACCGCGACGAGGCTCCCGGAGGCCGACGAGGAGGCCCTCGTCGGCAAGCTCGACACCGCCGTCGCCAAGGTCGAGGCGACCGGCGTCACCGTGCGCGGGTTCTACGACGTGTCGTCGATCCGCGCCGATGCCGACCTCATGATCTGGCTGCACGGGCCGAACCCCGAAGACATTCAGGCCGCGCTGCGCATCCTCCGCCGCACCTCACTCCTGTACCACCTGCACCCGGTGTGGAACGCGATGGGCGTGCACCGCGACGCGGAGTTCACGTCGAACCACCTCCCCGCCTTCATGAAGGGCAAGGAGCCGGAAACCTGGCTCACCGTGTATCCGTTCGTGCGCTCGTACGAGTGGTATCTCCTTCCCGAGGACGAGCGTCGGGCGATGCTGGGCGACCACGGTCGAAAGGGCAGCCAGTACCCGCAGGTGCTCGCGAACACCGTCGCGTCCTTCGCCCTCGGCGACTACGAATGGATCCTCGCCCTCGAGGCGCCGGACCTCGTCGACCTCGTCGACCTCATGCGCCACCTGCGCCAGACGGAGGCACGGATGCACGTGCGAGAGGAGGTCCCGTTCTATACGGGCCGCCGCATTCCGACCAGCGCACTCCCGGAGGTGCTCGCATGAGCGTCGCCGAGCAGACTGGGCCGGCCGAGCAGACTGGGCCGGCCGAGCAGACTGAACAGTTCGTTCGCGCCGCGACCCCCGCCGCAGCATCCGGCCCCGAGCATGTCACCGAGCCCACCGCGTACGACGCGATCCTGCTGGCGAGCTTCGGCGGTCCCGAGGGACAGGACGACGTGATCCCGTTCCTGCGCAACGTCACGCGCGGCCGCGGGATCCCCGACGAGCGACTCGAAGAGGTCGCCCACCACTACCGTCATTTCGGCGGGGTCAGCCCGATCAACGACCAGAACCGCGAGCTCAAGGCCGCCCTTGAGGCCGAGCTTGCGCGTCGCGGCATCGACCTTCCCGTGCTGTGGGGCAACCGCAACTGGGACCCCTACCTGCGCGAGGCGCTCGTCGAGGCGAATGAGCGCGGCTTCACCAAGCTCATCGCGATCGGCACGAGCGCCTACAGCTCCTACTCGAGCTGCCGGCAGTATCGCGAGGACTACGCGCAGGCGCTCGCCGACACCGGGCTCGACGGCGTCATCGAGATTGACAAGGTGCGCCAGTTCTTCGACCACCCCGGCTTCGTCACGCCCTTCATCGAGGCGCTCGCGGGCGGACTCGCCAAGGTCGACGCCGCGGGAATCCCTCTGGAGCAGACTCACGTGCTCTTCACGACCCACTCGATCCCGTCGACGGATGCCGCGAAGAGCGGCCCGGCCAGTCGCGGCTTCGGCGAGGGTGGCGCCTATGCGGCCCAGCACCTCGCGGTCGCCGAGGTCGTCATCACGGCCCAGGAGGCGGAGGCTCCCCTGAACTGGTCGCTTGTCTACCAGTCCCGCTCCGGCCCGCCCACCCAGCCGTGGCTCGAGCCCGACATCAACGACGCCATCGACGACCTTGCCGCCGCCGGCATCCAGGCCGTCGTCATCGTGCCGCTCGGCTTCGTGAGCGACCACATGGAGGTGAAGTGGGATCTCGACACCGAGGCCATGGAGACCTCGGCGAAGCACGGCATCCTGGCGGTGCGCGTACCGACCCCCGGGGTGCACGCGGCGTATGTCAGCGGCCTCATCGACCTTGTGATCGAGCGGCGCGACGCGCTGCCCGTCGAGCAGCGCCCCTCGCTCACCGCCCTCGGGCCTTGGTACGACGTGTGCCGTCCCGGATGCTGCGAGAACGTGCGGCTCGGATTCAAACCGACCGTCGCGGGGCTGCAGCCGTGACGGTCGAGCTCATCCGGCTCGGCACCCGCGCGAGCGCGCTCGCGATGGCGCAGAGCCAGACCGTGGCGGACTCGCTCGCGAAGGCATCCGGCCTTCCCGTCGAACTCGTCCCGATCACGACCGAGGGCGACCGCTCGAAGCAGTCCCTGTCGACTCTCGGCGGCACCGGCGTCTTCGCGATCGGCCTGCGCGAGGCCCTGCGCGACGGTCGCTGCGACGTCGTCGTGCACTCGTTGAAGGACCTGCCGACCGCCCCCGCCGAGGGGCTTATGATCGCCGGGATCCCGAAGCGCGCCGACGCGCGCGATGCCGTGTGCGCGAGGGACGGCATGACCCTCGACACCCTCCCGCCCGGTGCGACGGTCGGCACCGGGTCGCCGCGCCGCGCCGCGCAGCTGCGCCGCCGCCGCCCCGACCTCGAGGTGGTCGACATCCGCGGCAACGTCGACACGCGCCTCGGCAAGGTCGCGTCGGGTGACCTCGACGCCGTGATGCTCGCTGCGGCCGGGCTCGCCCGGCTCGGCCGGCTCGAGGCCGTCACCGAGTTCTGTACCCTCGATGGGTGGCCGACGGCGCCGGGCCAGGGTGCCCTCGCCATCGAGACGGTCGCGAAGCCCGACCGTGTCGTGCGCTCGGCCGTCGCCTCGATCGAGCACCGGCCCACCCGGCTCACCGTGACCGCCGAGCGGGAGGTGCTGCGCATCCTCGAGGCGGGCTGCGCCGCGCCGATCGGCGCGCACGCGCTCCTCGACGACGGTCTGATCTTCCTCTCGGCGCGCGTCTACAGCCCCGACGGCACCGAGCACATCACGAGCGCGCACGCCCTCTACCTCGACGACGACCCGCGGCCCGCCGAGACGGTCGCCGCCCACGTCGCCAGAGAGCTGCTCTCGCTCGGCGCGGGCGAGCTTGTGCCGGCCGGGTCGATCTCGTGACCTCCCGCCGACAAACCGCCCTCGCAGGCTGGCGGGTTCTCGTACCGCGCGGCGGTGCCTGGGGAGACAGCGTCGCGGCCGCCCTGCGCGCGCACGCGGGCGTCCCCGTCATCGCGCCGCTCATCAACTTCGCCAGCACCGAGGACCCGCACGCGCTCGCGAGCGCACTGGAGGAACTCGAGGGCGGCGAATTCGAGTGGCTCGTTGTCACGAGCGCGACGACCGTGGACGTTCTAATGAGCCAGCGCACCAAGGTTCCCGCGGCGACGAAGATCGCGGCCGTCGGCGAGACGACCGCGGCCGCCCTGAGCCTCGCCGGCTACCGGGTCGACTTCATTCCCGAGGGCGACAACTCCGCCAGGGGCCTCGTCAGGGAGTGGCCACGCACCTCCGTCCGCGGGCGTGTGCTCGTCCCGCAGTCGGAGATCGCCGAGCCGACGCTGGTCGCTGGCCTCACCAGCCTCGGCTTCGACACCAAGTTCGTCGCCGCCTACCGCACCGTCGGCGTTCCCGTCAGCGAGCGAATCGCGGCCGATGTGGCTTCGGGCAGCATCCGGGCGATCCTCGTGACCTCCGGGAGCATCGCGCGGCAGGTGTCGCTGCAGCTGGCGCCCATCCCCGAGGGAACCACGATCGCCTGCATCGGCCCGCGGACCGCCTTCGACGCCCGAGCCGCCGGTCTCGCCGTGCACATCATCGCCGAGTACCGCTCGGCCGAATCTCTCATCGAATCGCTCGTCGACTACGCGCTCGAGCTCAGTGGCGAGCCGGGGGACCCGAATGACTGACCACTTCGCCCCGCGTGACCGGCCGCGGCGACTGAGGTCCACCCCCGCGATGCGTCGTCTCGTGGCCGAGACCCGGCTGCACCCAGCGGAGCTCGTGCTGCCGATGTTCGTGCGGGAGGGCGCATCCGACCCCGTCGACATCTCGTCGATGCCCGGCGTGCAGCAGCACTCGCTCGACTCGTTCAAGCGGGCGCTGTCGGATGCCGCCGCCGCGGGCATCGGGGGAGTGATGCTCTTCGGCGTGCCCGAGCACCGCGACGCCACCGGCTCGGGGGCGACCGATCCGGACGGCATCCTCAACGTCGCGACCCGCGCCGCTGTCGCGGAGGTCGGCGACGCTCTCGTCGTGCAAACAGATCTGTGCCTCGACGAGTTCACCGACCATGGCCACTGCGGCGTCGTCGACCGCCGCGGACGCGTCGACAACGACGCCACCCTCGTGCGCTACCGCGACATGGCGATCGCGCAAGCGCAGTCGGGATCCCAGCTGCTCGGTCTTTCCGGAATGATGGACGGCCAGGTCGCCGCCGTGCGAGACATCCTCGACGATCAGGGGCACACTGACACCGCGATCCTCGCCTACTCGGCAAAGTACGCCTCGGCGTTCTACGGACCGTTCCGCGAGGCGGTGCAATCGACCCTCACCGGCGACCGCCGCAGCTACCAGCTCGACCCCGGAAACGCGCGCGAGGGGCTGCGGGAGACCATCCTCGATACCGCCGAGGGCGCCGACATCGTCATGGTGAAGCCCGCGATGAGCTACCTCGACGTGCTCGCCGAGACGGCCGCTCTCAGTGATATTCCCGTTTGGGCATATCAGGTGTCCGGCGAGTACGCCATGATCGAGGCGGCGGCCGCGAACGGCTGGATCGACCGTCGGCGGGCGATCGAGGAGTCGGTCGTCGGCATCCGCCGCGCCGGTGCGGACGCCGTACTCACCTACTGGGCCGTCGAACTCGCCAACTGGCTGGCCGAGCGATGACGACCACCATCACTAATGAAACCGGTGCCATGCAGACCAACGAGCTCTACTTCACGCGCGCGAAGAACTCCATCCCCGGAGGGGTCAACTCCCCGGTGCGGGCCTTCGGCTCGGTCGGCGGCACGCCGCGCTTCATGGTCTCGGCAACGGGCCCGTACATCACGGATGCCGAGGGCCGCGAGTACGTCGACCTCGTCTGCTCCTGGGGCCCGGCGATCCTCGGCCACGCGCATCCGCAGGTCATCGAGGCGGTGCAGGCCGCCGCGGCCCGCGGGCTCTCGTTCGGCGCGTCGACGCCAGCCGAGACCGAGCTCGCCGAACTGGTGCGTGAGCGCGTCTCGGTGACCGCGGATGCCGCGGGCGGATCCGCGGGTGCCCCGATCGAAAAACTGCGACTGGTCTCGACCGGCACCGAGGCCACGATGACGGCCATCCGCCTCGCCCGCGGATTCACCGGCCGCGAGCTGCTCGTCAAGTTCGCCGGGCACTACCACGGGCACTCCGATGCGCTGCTCGCCGAGGCCGGCTCCGGGCTCGCGACCCTGTCAATGCCCGGCTCGGCGGGGGTGACGGCCGCGACTGCAGCGCAGACCCTCGTTCTCCCCTACAACGACCTCGACGCCGTGCACGCGGTGTTCGCCGAGCATGGACCGCGCATCGCCGCCGTGATCGTCGAGGCAGCATCCGCGAACATGGGGGTTGTGCCTCCCGAGCGGGGCTTCAACCGCGCCTTGTCGGCCATCGCCCGCGAGCACGGCGCGCTTCTCATCCTCGACGAGGTGCTGACCGGCTTCCGGGTCGGGCCCGCCGGCTGGTGGGGGCTCGAGGCCGCGGGCGTCGTCCCGGACGGTGCCGACTGGGCGCCCGACCTCATTGCCTTCGGCAAGGTCATCGGAGGCGGAATGCCGCTCGCGGGCCTCGGCGGTCGCGCTGACGTCATGGACTTCCTCGCGCCGCTCGGGCCGGTCTACCAGGCGGGCACCCTGAGCGGGAACCCGGTGGCCGTCGCCGCGGGCATCGCGACGCTGCGGCTGGCCGAGCCTGCCGTCTACGCGCGCCTGGATGCCGTGGCCGACACGCTCTCGGCGGCCGTGTCCTCCGCGCTGGCGGCTGAGGGCGTGGAGCACTCGGTGCAGCGGGCCGGCAACCTGTTCTCGTTCGTGTTCAGCCCGGAGGCGCCCAGGGACTACGCGGCGGTCAAGACGCAGCAATCGTTCCGGTACCCGCCGTTCTTCCACGCGATGCTCTCCGCGGGTGTCTCGCTGCCGCCGTCGGTGTTCGAGTCGTGGTTCGTGTCGGCCGCACACGACGAGGTCGCGATCTTGCGCATCCTCGACGCTCTGCCGGCTGCGGCACGCGCGGCCGCTGCGGCGGTGCCCTCGGCCTGAGGCCCGGTGCGCTGACTCCACGCTGCGCGAGCTGCACACGCGTGTCACTGCTCCCATTTCCCGTGAGTTGCCCGCTTGTGTGGCTTGTGGGTGTCTGGTGGGGACGTGTGTGGGCGACTCGCGGTGGTTGTGGTGTCCCTCTTTCGTGAGTTGCCCATTTGTGTGGCTTGTGGGTGTCTGGTGGGGACGTGTGTGGGCGACTCGCGGTGGTTGTGGGACTGCGCAGGGCAGCGCCGGGCTACACAGTGAAGGAGAGCGCGATACTGAGCGCCGCGAGCAGCGGCAGCAGCCCCTGGATGGCGGCGGCACGCAGCATCCGGCGATTGCTCGTGACGAGAACAAGGGCGGCGAGCACCATGCTGAGAGTCGACGTCAGCAGGAGGGCGAGGCCGGCGGACATGTTCACTGCGAGGAGCGCGATGCCGACCGCCACGCCGAGCGCAAGGAACAGGTTGTAGAAGCCCTGGTTGAAGGCCAGTGGCCGGGTTGTCTCGGCATCCGCCTGGCTCCGCAGCCCGAAGACCCGCCACGTCGACGGGTGCGTCCAGAGCACACTCTCGAGAACGAAGATGTACACGTGCACCGCGGCGGCGAGCACGGCGAGCACGGCACCGGTCACGAGGAGAAGGCTGCCCATGGCCGCAATGCTCCCACGCCGCCGCTCAGCTTTCATCATTCAGGAATGTCTGGGCCGATCGGCTTTCATCATTCAGGAGGGGGTGGGCGAATCACTATTCATCATTCAGGAGTGGGTGCGGTGCTAGCCCCCAGAATCGACGAATTGAGCTCGAACCGGCCGCGAAAACCGCGGAATAGGTTCATTGAGTGGATGCCGTGGGCTGCCGCTCCTGAATAATGAAAGCGGCCGTGGGCTGCCACTCCTGACACGTGAATACCGGTTTTTAGGCTGCGGTGGGGGTGAGGGTCACCTGGTATCCGAGGGTGCGGAGCTGGTTGATGGCGTTGGATTTTGTTCGGTCGGGGTGGCGGTTGGAGTAGTAGTTCGGTCCGAGTTCGGTGAAGGCTTCCCCGGTGGTGCCCATCTTCCAGACGGCGACAAGGATACTGTGCTCGAGGGCGACGATCGCCTTGATGCTGCCGCGCCGAGCGGCGATCCGTCGGTATTTCACGGCGAGGTGCGTGTTCTTCTGTCGGGTGATGACCAGGGCGGAGATCCCGAGGGCGGCCTTCAGGTGCGCATTACCGGGGCGCGTTTTGGTCGATTTCACTCGTCCCGCGGACTCGTTCGATCCCGGACAGACCCCGGCCCAGGACGCAAGATGTCCGGGGCTGGGGAAAATATGCATGTTCCCGCCGGTCTCGGCGATGATCACGTCCGCAACACGAACAGAGACCCCCGGAATGGTGGTGAGGGTCTCTCGAAAGACCCGAAAGGGTTCCATCACCACCTCGATTCGGGCGGTGATCTCATCGATCAGGGTCGCACTGTGATCGAGTTGGGTGAGGTGCAGGTTCACCATGAACGCGTGGTGGTCCCTAAACCGTCCGGTGAGGGCTTCGACCAGTTCCGGGATCTTCGCCCGCAGCCGGCCCTTGGCCAGAGCGGCAAGTTTCACGGGGTCGCGTTCCCCGGCGACCAGGGCATCGAGGATGCTGCGCGCCGAGACCCCGTTCAGCTGGGACACCACCGAGGACAGCTTGATCCCGGCGTCCTCGAGGATCTTCTCGATCCGCTGGATATGCCGGCTGCGCTCCTGCACGATCGTGGCCCGGGTCCGGGTCAGATCCCGCAACTCCCGGATCGGTTCCGGTGGCACGAACGAGGCCCGCACCAGTCCGTGAGCGGCCAGTTGGGCCAGCCAGCCCGCGTCCGAGACATCCGTTTTCCGGCCCGGGAAATTACGCACATCCCGCGCGTTGACAAGCGTCACCGGCAGCACCGATTCCAACAGATAGTAGAACGGCTTCCAATAATCACCGGTCGCCTCCATCACAACCGTTGTCACCCGGTTCGCGAGGAGATGCTCCCGCAACTCCAGCACCTGCGACGTTGTTGCACCCCAGGTAGTAACTTTCTGCTCGAACGTCCCGGGCCGTTTCCCAGGCACTCGAACACAGACCTTCACGTCCCGCTTGGAGATATCCATCCCCGCAGCACGCTCATGGACCACGTCCATCATTTTCCTCCTCATCCCATATATTGACGGGCCCACCACGGAAGAGGTTAGGAAAAATCAGAAATCTGACACACGTGCTCGGAGCAACAATCCACAGTTCTCGTAAGAAAACCCCTCCTGCCACGCTGAATAACAAGCTCTCAGCATCAAGGAAAAACCGGCATCCCCGTGGCGAGCACCTCCATCATCCGTCCGAGCACGACGCCGCGCCAGACCCGCAACGCGACCCAACCCGAAATTCAGCAACCACCACGGAGGGGCAACGCCCCTGAGACGCTGAATAATGAAGGCGGCCGGGCGCCGGAACTCCTGAATGATGAAAGCGATCAGGCGCGCACGTCGACAACGGTGCGCCCGCGGATGCGCCCGGCAAGGATGTCCTCGGCGATGCCCGGGGCGTCGCCTAGCGCGACCGTGGTGCTGAGCGAGTCGAGCAGGTCGCGGTCGAGGTCGCGCGCGAGGCGGCCCCACGCCTCCTCCCGCAGCGCGCGGGGCGCCTGCACCGAGTTGATGCCGGCGAGAGTGACCGACCGCAGGATGAACGGCATCACGGTGGTCGGGAGGTCCGGGCCGTGCGCGAGCCCGCAGCTCGCGACGATGCCGCCGTAGTTGGTCTGCGCGAGCACGTTGGCGAGGGTGTGGCTGCCCGCGGAGTCCACTGCGGCCGCCCAGCGCTGCGACTGCAGCGCCTTGCCCGGCAGGCCCAGGAGGGCGCGGTCGATGACCTCGCTCGCCCCGAGCTTCGCAAGGTACTCGGTTTCATCGAGCCGCCCGGTCGACGCGACCACGCGGTGTCCGAGTCCGGCGAGCAGGGCTATCGCAATAGATCCGACGCCGCCGGCCGCCCCCGTGACGAGCACGTCGCCGTCGCCGATCCCGTGGCGCTCGAGCGCGAGCACGGCGAGCATCGAGGTGTACCCGGCGGTGCCTATCGCTGCGGCGTGGTGCGGGTCGAGGCCGTCGGGAAGGCGCACGAGCCACTCGCCGTTGACCCGGGCGCGCTCCGCGAGCCCGCCGTGGTGCTTCTCGCCGATGCCCCACCCGTTGAGAATGACCCGGTCGCCCGGCATCCATTCCGCGTTGGCGGATGCCGCGACGACCCCCACAAGGTCGATCCCGGCAACCAGCGGATAGTCCTTGATGACGCCGGGGCGCCCGGTGAGGGCGAGGCCGTCCTTGAAGTTGATACTCGAGTACTCGACGTCCACCGTGACGTCGCCCGGCATCAGGTCGGAGTCGTCGAGCTCGACGAGGGTCGCGGGGGTGGCGGCAGGATCGCCGGTGGGCTTCTCGACTCTGAGGGCGCGGAACATCCTTCTACGCTACCCCGGCGAGTGATCGCTCGAGATGACGGATGCCGTCGGCCCCCTATCCGAAGAGGATCGCGGCTTCGTCGTAGCGGGACTGCGACACCGTGTTCAGTTTTCCGAGCGCGTCCTCGAACGCGACGTGGGTGATCGACGTGCCGCTGAGCGACACCATCCGTCCCCAGCGCTGGTGCATGACCGAGTCGACGGCCGCCATGCCGTAGCGAGTGGCGAGCACGCGGTCGTACGAGCTCGGGGTTCCGCCGCGCTGGATGTGGCCGAGGGTCGTGGCCCGCGTCTCGAGGCCGGTGCGCTCCTCGATGATCGGCGCGAGGATCTCGCCAATGCCGCCGAGGCGGGGCCGGCCGAAGGCGTCGAGCCCGCGCTCGGAGTGCGGGTCGTCCATCGAGTCGAGGTGAAATCCCTCGGCGACGACGACGAGCGGTGCGCGCCCGCGGTCCTTGACCGACTGCACCCACGCGCAGATCTGGTCCAGGCTCGTCTTCTGCTCCGGGATCAGGATGACGTGGGCGCCCGCCGCCATGCCCGAGTGCAGGGCGATCCAGCCGACGTGCCGGCCCATGACCTCGGCGACCATGCACCGTCCGTGCGAGTCGCCGGTTGTACGCAGCCGGTCCATCGCGTCCGTCGCGATCTGCACCGCGGTGTCGAAGCCGAAGGTGTAGTCCGTGGCGGAGAGGTCGTTATCGACGGTTTTGGGAACACCGACGATCTTGATGCCGGCATCCGTGAGCCGCTTGGCGGCGGCGAGCGTGCCCTCGCCGCCGATGGCGATGAGCGAGTCGACGCCGAGCCGGGCCATGTTCTCGCGTACCCGGTCCGCACCGCCGTCGCCCTCGAACGGGTTGGTGCGCGAGGTGCCGAGAATCGTGCCGCCCTGCTTCGAGATGCCCTGGATGTCCTTACGCGCAAGGGGCATGATGTCGCCATCGACGACGCCTCGCCAGCCGCCGCGGAACCCGACGAATTCCTGGTTGTAGATCTGGGTGCCCTTCAGAACCGCGCCGCGAATGACCGCGTTAAGTCCGGGACAATCGCCGCCGCTGGTCAGGATGCCGATGCTCATGACTCCTATCTTTGTGGTCGGCGCCCCCTCCGCGCTAATCGCGGGCGGGCGGCGGATGCGGCCGACTCCCCCGCGCCGCCTGCCGCGGCCGTCCGCCCCTTGCTAGGGTGGCGCCGTGGAGATCCTGAAGAACGTGCTCGTTGTGCTGCATTTCGTTGGACTGGCCTCGCTGCTCGGGGGCGTGCTTGTGCAGATCCGATCGTTCAAGACCGGCCGCGCCGTGGTGCTCCCGGCCATCATGCACGGGGCTTGGACGCAGCTCGCGACCGGCCTCGCGCTCGTGGCGGTGATTGAGATGGGCGACCTCCACGAGTCGAACAACGCCAAGGTCGCCGTCAAACTCGTCGTCGTCGTCGTCATCGTCGTCGTCGGATTCCTCAACCGCAAGAAGGAGCGCCCCGCGGCCTGGGTCGTGCCGGCGATCGGCGCCCTCGCCCTCGTGAACACCGTTATCGCGGTGTTCTGGCGGTAGTTTCCGCGGTCACTGCGCCGTGGGGTAGAACAGCCTGTGCACTGGTTTTGTATACATATCGGTGATTTCTTAGGATTAAACGGCTCCTCGTGCCATGCTGAAGCCGTTCTGTGCATACAGAAGGCGATGGAGGGCTTCGACGAGGAAGTCGCATCGCACACCCGAACCGAGACAAGGAAGCCTCATGAGCCCAGACCAGCCCGGTCCACCGATGGTGTCCACGATCGACTACGAGGCGATTGCGGAGTCGCCGCGGTTCCTCAAGCTCAAGCACAGCCACCACAACTTCGTGCTGCCGATCGCGGCTGCCTTCATGATCTGGTATTTCGCTTTCGTGCTCGTGGCGGCACTCGCGCCCGAGTTCATGTCGACCCCGGTCTTCGGCAACGTCAACCTCGGGATCGTGCTCGGGCTCTCCCAGTTCGTGACGACCTTCGGAATCACCATGTGGTACGTCTCGTTCGCGAATCGCCGCCTCGACCCGCTCGGTGCAGAACTGCGTGAACAGCTTGAAGGGGCGGAGAACAAGTGACCATGCTCAGTGTCGCGGCAGCGCCCAGTGTGGCGCTCGAGGGGAACAACCCGCTCCTCAACATGTCGATCTTTCTCGCCTTCGTGATCCTGACGATGATCATCGTCATCCGGTCGGGCCGCAACAGCAAGTCCGCCAACGACTACTATGCCGGCGGCCGTTCCTTCACCGGGCCACAGAACGGATTCGCGATCGCGGGAGACTACCTCTCCGCGGCATCCTTCCTCGGCATTGTCGGCGCGATTGCCGTCAACGGCTACGACGGCTTCCTCTACTCGATCGGGTTCCTCGTCGCCTGGCTCGTGGCGCTGCTGCTGGTTGCCGAGCTCATGCGCAACACGGGCAAGTTCACGATGGCCGACGTCCTGTCGTTCCGCCTCAAGCAGGGCCCGGTGCGGATGGCCGCGGCGACCACAACCCTCGCGGTGTGCCTGTTCTACCTGCTCGCACAGATGGCCGGCGCCGGCGGGCTCGTCGCCCTGCTGCTGGGCATCGAGGACAAGCTCGGCCAGTCGATCGTCGTCGCCGTCGTCGGCGTGCTGATGATCGTCTACGTGCTCGTCGGCGGCATGAAGGGCACCACCTGGGTGCAGATCGTCAAGGCGTTCCTGCTCATGACCGGCGCGGGAGTCATGACGATCTGGGTTCTCGTGCTCAACGGGTTCAGCCTGTCGAAGCTGCTCGACACCGCGGTCGCCGCATCGACGAGCATCCCGGCCGACGCGATCCTCAGCCCGGGGCTCCAGTACGGCGGCAACCCGCTCGACTTCATCTCGCTCGCGGTCGCCCTCGTGCTCGGCACCGCGGGGCTCCCGCACGTGCTCATGCGCTTCTACACGGTGCCGACGGCCCGCGAGGCGCGCCGCTCGGTCGTCTGGGCGATCTGGCTCATCGGCGTCTTCTACCTGTTCACGCTCATCCTCGGCTACGGCGCCGCGGCGCTCGTCGGACCGGATGTCATCAAATCGGCCCCGGGCGGCGTCAACTCCGCGGCCCCGCTGCTCGCCCTCTCGCTCGGCGGACCGGTGCTCATGGGCATCATCTCGGCAGTGGCGTTTGCGACGATCCTCGCGGTCGTCGCCGGCCTCACCATCACCGCAGCAGCATCCTTTGCCCACGACATCTACGCGAACGTGATCAAGAAGGGCAAGGTCAACCCCGACGCCGAGGTCAAGGTCGCCCGTCGCACGGTCATCGTGATCGGCATCCTCGCGATCGCGGGCGGGATCGGCGTGCAGGGGCAGAACATCGCCTTCCTGGTGGCGCTCGCGTTCGCCGTGGCGGCAAGCTCGAACCTGCCGACGATCCTGTATTCGCTGTACTGGAAGGGGTTCACCACCCGCGGCGCGGTCTGGAGCATGTACGGCGGCCTCGGCCTCACCGTGCTGCTGATCGTCTTCTCACCCGTGTTCTCCGGCACGCCCACTTCGGTGTTCGGCGAAGGAGTCGACTTCGCGTGGTTCCCGTTGAACAACCCGGGCATCGTCTCGATCCCCGCCGGCTTCCTGCTCGGCTGGCTCGGTTCGATCACGTCGACGCGCAAGGAAGACCCGCGCATCGCCGCCGAGATGAAGGTTCGCTCGCTCACCGGGCACGGCGCCGAAAAGGCATCGGAGCACTAAAGGGACGTTCGTCTCTGGCGCCGTGTCTCCGATCCTGATGATCTGGGGATGCGGCGCCGGGCCGCGAGTGGAAAGGGGACAGCATGTGGGAGGGCGAAGGATCCGTCGTCGAACTGGGCGAGGAGGAGAGGTGGCAGCTGTTGCGCCACAATTCGCTTGCGCGGCTGGCGCTCAGCGCGGCGGGCGAAATCGACATCTTTCCCGTCAACTACTACGCCGACGGCGAGACGCTGCTGTTGCGCACCGCCCCGGGTACCAAGCTGCTCGAGCTGACCGTGAACTCGCACGTCGCGGTTGAGATCGACGGGTTCACCGACGAGGACGCGTGGAGCGTCGTCGTGAAGGGCACCGCCCGCCGGCTCGAGCGGCAGGCCGAGATCGACGAGGCCGACCAGACGCCGCTCGTGCCGTGGATCCCGACCCTCAAGTACATCTATGTGCGGATCACCCCGGCCGCGATCACCGGGCGGCGGTTCGAGCGTGCCCCGGAGCCGGAGCGCTACTGACGCTCGGCCCTCCACGTCGGCCCCTCCTCTCGGTGAGAGCCCGAAGTGCGTAGAGGATCGTGAACAGGTCGACCACCTCCTGGAGGGCGGCGCCGACGATCGCCGGCAGCAGCCCGAAGGTCGCGACGATCATGAGCCCCAGGCTCAGGGCGATTCCGAGCCAGATCGCCTGAAGCGCGACATTGGTTGTCTGCCTACCGATCGAGATCGCCCGCAGGATGCGTGAGAAGTCGTCCAGCATGATCACGACATCCGCCGATTCGCTGGCTGCCGTCGAGCCCTTCGCGCCCATCGCGACGCCGATGTCGGCGACGGCGAGCACCGGGGCGTCGTTGACCCCGTCGCCGACCATCATCACCGGCCGGTCGGTCACGCTCTTGACGGCATCCACCTTGCCCTCTGGCAGGCACTGCGCCCGCACCTGGGTGATGCCCAGCTCGGCAGCGATGTGTCGCGCCGTCGCCTCGAGATCGCCCGTGAGCATGATCGTGTGGCGCACCCCCAGCGCCTCGAGCTGGTCGAGGGTCGCCTTCGCGTTGTCCCGGATGCGGTCGGCCAGGATAACGTCGCCGGCATAACGGCCGTCGACCGCGACGTAGATCGCCATCTGGCCGCTCTCCGGCGGAGGTGAGTCGATCGGGATGCCGGCTGACTCGATGAACGAGCGCTTGCCCACCATGACAGCGCGCCCGTCGACGATCGCGCTGACCCCGCTGGCTGTCGTCTCGTCCGCCCCGGTCACGGGCGCCGGTGGCAGGCCCCGCGCGCCCGCCGCGGTGACGACCGCCGACGCGAGCACGTGGCCGGAATACTGCTCGGCGCTCGCCGCGAGGGAGAGCAGGTCGTCGCCCGTGAATCCGCTCGCAGGGCGCACGGCGGTGACCTCGGGTGTGCCGTGGGTGAGCGTGCCGGTCTTGTCGAACGCGACGGTGCGCACGCGCGAGAGCTGCTCGAGGGTGCCGCCGCCCTTAACGATGATGCCGGACTTCGCGGCACGGCTGATGCCCGAGATGAAGGCGACCGGGGCGGCGATCAGCAGGGGGCACGGCGTCGCGACGACGAGCACCTCCGCGAACCGGCTCGGATCGCCGCTGACGAACCAGGCGAAACCGGCGATCGCAAACGAGACGAGGGTGAACGGCACGGCGTAGCGGTCAGCGAGCCGCACGAGCGGCGCGCGCGACTCGGAGGCCTTCCGCACCAGCTGCACGACTGCCTGGTACTGGCTCTCCGCGGCGATCGCCGTCGCCTCCATCGTGACGGCCCGCTCGCCGTTGACCGATCCGCTGAGCAGCGCATCGCCCCTCGCGCGCTCGACCGGCAGGCTCTCGCCGGTCAGCTGCGACTCGTCGAACGCGGCGGCATCCGAGAGCAGGATGCCGTCGACCGGCACGACCTCGCCGGGATGCACGACGAGCTGGTCGCCGACCCCCACCTCGTCGATCGGCACGTCGGTGACCACGTCGCCGTCGACGAGGCGGTGTGCCGACTGGGGTGCGCGATCGAGCAGTGCCCGCAGTTCGCGCCGGGCGCGGTAACCCGCGTACTGCTCGAGCGCCTCGCCCCCCGACAGCATGAGCACGATCACGAGGCTTGCCCAGTACTCACCAACAGCGACGGTGGCGAGGATCGCGGCGACCGCGAGAATGTCGAGCCCGGCGTGCCCCTTCAGCAGCTTCCTGAGCATCGACCACGTGTTGACGGCGGCGATGACGAGCGCGTATGCGCTGACGACCCATCGGGCCCAGTCATCCGGCCCGACGAACTCCAGCAGCAGCCCGATCAGCCCGACACCGAGTGTGACCGCGACGACGGGGTAGCGCCGCAACTGGGTTGTCACCGAGGTCATCGTTCATTCCTATCGTTGATCGTCGGTGCGGACCAGTGGCTTCAGGCCGCGGTGATCTGCCGGTAGAGCAGGTCGCTGCACCAGCCGGGCGAGGCGAGGGGGAGGCCGTGACCGCCGCGGTGGGTGCGCGCGGTGACGCCCGCGAATTCCGCCGAGAGGGCGAGCGCGCGCCCGGGGACCGGCACCGGATCGACCTCGCCGTCGACGAGCAGCAGTGGCACGCCCCGGCCCGACAGCGAGGTGACCGCTCCGGTCCAGGTGTCGGCGGCAACGAGGGCCTCGAAGCTCTGGATGTAGGAGAACCAGGTGTGCTTGACGCCGTCCCGGGCGATGGCCGCCGGCATCGTCGGGTTGAGCGCGACGGCGAGCACGGAGGCGGCGGAGCGGTGCCGGCACATCCATGCGCACACCGTGTGGGCGAGCGCGCCAGTCGACAGCAGCGCCTCGAACCAGCCCAGATGCCGCACCCGCTCGTCTGTCTCCGCCCGGGTTCGGTACAGCGGGGCGTCGAATGCGACGACCGTGCGGATGTCGCCGTCGCTCGCCGCCGCCCACTGGATCGCGAGTGACGCGCCCATCGAGTGGCCGGCCACGTGCAGCGGGCGCCCGTCGAGGTCGAGGGCGCTGAGGGCGCCGGTGATGGCGGCGAGGTGCTCCTCGAGGGCGAACGAGTCGGTGCTGACCCCGGCATCCATCGACGAGCCGAAGCCGAGGGGATCGATCACGACCACCGTCGCGATCTCTCCGAGTCGGTCGTAGGCCGCTCCGAAGTAGGCCTCGCTCGCCGCGATGCCCGGCAGCAGCACGAGAACGGGGTTGCCCTGGCCGAACACGCGGACGCCGAGACGCCCGGCGCGGCGCGCTAGCCCCGCGCCCCGGCGCCAGCGGCGCACCCGGCCCGAAGAGAAGTGCAGGGCGGGCCAGACGGACGCCGCGAGCAGCACCGCCCCGACCGCGGCCGCGCTGATTCGTCTATTGCCCATGCCGCCCACCCTATGGCGGGACGCCCGCGTGCCCGCAGCGGGTTAGGCGTGCGCTGCGCAGGCGGTTGTCGCCTCGTGCTCGGTGCACACCACGCGCTGCTCCCGGCAGGAGCGCTCGCCGCAGTTCGCGGTCGTGCTGCTCGGCGCCCCGCAGGCGTAGCATCGCCCGATGACCTCGGCGTCGTCGCTGAAGTCGATCGAGAGGCGCTCGTCGAAGACGTAGAGCGAGCCGTGCCAGAGTCCGCCGTCGCCGTAGGTCGCGCCGTAGCGGGCAATGCCGCCGTCGAGCTGGTACACCTCGGTGAACCCGCGGTTGACCATGAGAGAACTCAGCACCTCGCACCGGATGCCGCCCGTGCAGTAGGTCACGACCGGCTGCGCCTTGAGGTGGTCGTAGCGACCGCTCTCCAGATCCGCGACGAATTCGCGGGTGTTGGAGACATCCGGAACCACCGCCCCCTCGAACCGGCCGATTTCCGCCTCGATGCGGTTGCGGCCGTCGAAGAAGGTCACGTCTTTCGCCGCGATGAGCTCGTGCAGCTGCTCCGGCGTGAGCTTCGTGCCGCCGCCGACGACCCCGGTGGAGTCGACGACGAGCTCGCCGGGCGCCCCGAAGCTCACGATCTCCGCGCGCACCTTCACGCTCAGCCGCGGGAAGTCGTCGCCAGCGCCCTCGGCCCACTTGACGTCCATGTCCGCGAGAGCGGGGTACTCGCGGGTGCGCCGAAGGTACCTCTTCACATTCGGCAGGTCGCCGCCGACCGTTCCGTTTATGCCGTCCTTCGAGATGAGGATGCGGCCCTTCAGGCCGAGCGCCTCGCACAGCTCGCGCTGCCAGAGGCGCACAGCGTCTGGGTCGGCGAGCGGGGTGAACGCGTAGTAGAGCAGGATCTTCGGAACGGCCACCGCACCACCCTACGTCGGGTGCGGATGCCCGCGCAGGAATGCGGATGCCGCCGCGCGAATGCGGATACCGCCGCGCTCGGCGAGAATGTCCCCATGACGATGAACGAGCGACCAGCCCTGCTGGCGTGCTCGGGAGTCCGGTCCGTGGCATGAACGCGCCGCTGTCGACGGTCTGGGCGCCCCAGACGCCGGTGAATCTGCGGCAGACGCTGCGGCCCCTCGGCCGCGGTGCGCTCGACCCGACGCTGCGGTGGGACGGCGATGGTGTGTGGCGCGCGCTGCGCACCCCCGCCGGCACTGCGACGCTCCACCTCGAGGTTCGCGGTTCAGCCGTCGAGGCGGCCGCGTGGGGCGACGGCGCCGAATGGGCGATCGCCGGGGTGCCGGAGCTGCTCGGGCACGGCGACGACCAGTCGGGGTTCGACGTGAGCGGCAACGCCTTCCTGCACGAGGCGCAGCGGCGCCTGACCGGGCAGCGGCTGCTCCGCACCAACCTCGTGCTCGAGGCAATGCTCGCGGCAATACTCGAGCAGAAGGTCACCAGCAAGGAGGCGAGGCGCGCCTGGAGCTCGCTCATCCGGGGGCACGGGGATCCGGCGCCCGGACCGGCACCGGAGGGGATGCGTGTGTTCCCGGCGCCCTCGACCTGGCGGCTTGTGCCGTCGTGGGACTGGCACCGGGCGGGCGTCGACCCGCAGCGGTCCCGCACGGCGCTCGCCGCGGCATCCGTCGCGAGCGGGCTCGAGCGCACCCTGCGTTTCGGTCGGGGCGGTGCCGACGTCGCTCGTGGGCTGCGCTCGGTGCCCGGCGTCGGGGTGTGGACGGCGGCCGAGACGAGCCAGCGCGCGCACGGCGACCCCGACTCGGTGAGCGTCGGCGACTACCACCTTCCCGCCGTGGTCGGGTTGGCGCTTGTGGGCAGGCCGGTCGACGACGACGGCATGCTCGAGCTGCTCGAGCCGTGGCGCGGGCATCGCCAGCGGGTCATGCGCATCATCGAGGGCAGTGGGTTCCGAAAGCCGCGCTTCGGGCCGCGCATGACCATCCAGGACCACCGGGGGCACTGAGCGGGCGCGCCACGTACTTTCATCATTCAGGAGTTTGGGCTTCTGGCCGGCTGCACAATTCAGGATCCGGGTGTGACCACCCCTTTCATCATTCAGGAGCTGGCGATGGTGCTGCCGTCCTGGGCGGGGTTTTGAGGGCCGGATGCTGCCGAAATCGGCCGAAACCGGGTGCTCCGCAGCATCCGCCCGCCCGGCTCCTGAATGATGAAAGCAGTGATCATGCCCGGCTCTTGAATGATGAAAGCAGTGATCATGCCCGGCTCCTGAATGATGAAAGCAGTGCCGAGTGTCATCTCCTGAATGATGAAAGCCGAGGGAGGGCGCCTTGGCGGATACCGCTTCCCCGCGCCCGCGGGCACCGGCGCCCAATTGTGGGAGGCCCACAACACAGCATCCGTGTTCCGCGGCCGACGGTAGCGTGGCCCGGGTGCACATGATATTTCGAACCTTGCTCGTCTGGTTGCGCCGTCATCGCGGGCCGAAACTCGGCATCCACGAGGTCGGCCGCCTCCGGCTGCGCGTCGTTCCGACCGACCTCGACGTGCTCGGGCACATGAACAACGGCGTCTACCTGTCGATCATGGACCTCGGCCGGATGGACGCGATGCAACGCTCGGGCGCCTGGACCGCGATCTCGGCCGCCGGCTTCTATCCGGTCGCGGCGAGCGAGACGATCAGCTTTCGCCGGTCCCTGCAGCCCTGGCAGCGCTTCGTTCTCGAGACCCGCATCGTCGGCTACGACCAGCGCGCCGTCTACATCGAGCAGCGCTTCGTGGTTGGCGGCGAGCTCTACGCGACGGGCTTCGTGCGGGCGAAGTTCCTCAAGCGCACTGGGGGCACCGTCACCGTGACGGAGCTGGCCAGTGTGACCGGAGCCGACCCGAGCGAGGTGAACCTGCCGGAGTGGCTCGCGCGCTGGGCGGCCGACGTGGCGATGCCACCGTCACGGGTGAGCGCGGCGAGCGAGTGGCCGTGAGAGCGAGTGGCCGCCAGACCGATGGATGCCTGAGCTCGAGTGGCCCTGAGCGCCAGTCCGGTTAGGAGTCGATCGACTCGTCCGCGGTGCCGCTAGCGCTATCGTCGGCGGGACTGTCCGTCACAACCGGCTCGGCGCCGCGGGAAAGCGGCTCGGGCAGGTCGCCGGCGTAGTCGGCGTTCTTCAGCTGTTCCTCAGCGACGCGCTTGGCCTTGGCTGTCTCGTCGGGATCCCATGCGGCAGCGCCACCCTGGTTGGCGAATTGGTCGAATTGACCCATTGTCTTCTCTTTCCCGCGGTGTTGCTCGGTCTCTGAGCCTAGCGAGCACCCGGGAGAAAAGGCAAAGAGAACGGGGGTCAGCCCTGTGCCCGCACCACGAGTGCGAGGATCGCGACGGCGGGCAGCGCCGACAGCACGAGGGAGCCGATCCACAGGCCTCGGTGCTCACCGCGAGACAGCCCGATGACGGCCAGCACAGCTGTCGTGATCACGAGTGCGGCGCCGGCGAAGAAGACCGCGACGAAGAAACCGGGGCCGCTCCCGCTGGCATCGAGTGCGGCGTCGATGCCGGCGACGAATCCCCAGGACATGAGGGAGATTCCCGCGATCGCGATTGCGATGCCGATGAGCGGACGAGTGCGGCTCATCGAGGTGGTGCTGGTCATGCTGGCCTCCCGGGTTGGAGACATCCAACCACAGTGCGGCGGCCGGTGGGCGACTCGCGGAGATGCGAGAGCCGGTCAGTCGCCCTCGAGCACGGCCATCGCCGCATTGTGCCCGCCGATGCCGCTCACGGCGCCGCCACGCCGCGCCCCCGAGCCGCACAGCAGGATGCGCGGATGACGCGTCGCGACGCCCCACCGCTGCGCCGCGGTCGCCCGCTCGTCGCCGCTCTCGGCGAAGGGCCAGTCGAGTGGGCCGTGGAAGATATTGCCGCCGGGCATGTTGAGCGCCGTTTCGATGTCGCGGGTCGTCTTGGTCTCGATCGTGGGGGCGCCATCGGCATCGGCAAGCAGCAGAGGCTCGATCGGCTCGGCAAGCACGCTGTTGAGCGAGGCGAGCGCCGCGGCCTGCAGTCGCCCGCGCATCGTCTCGGCGTTCTCCGCGGTAATCATCCGGTCGGGGGTGTGCAGCGCGAACACCGTGAGAGTGTGCGCGCCCGTCGCGGCGAGCTCGGGCGACAGAATGCTCGGGTCGCTGAGCGAGTGGCAGTAGATTTCGGCGGGCAGCGGGTCCGGCACGTTGCCAGCGCTCGCCGCGCGGTACGCCGTCTCGAGCTGCGAGTAGGTCTCGTTGATGTGGAAGGTTCCCCCGAAGGCGGCGGCCGGGTCGATGTCGGACTCGCGCAGGGCGGGCAGCCGCGTCAGCAGCAGGTTTACCTTGACCTGCGCGCCCTCCGGCTTCTCGGCCGGCGCCTCGCCGACGAGGCCCGCGAGCACGTGCGGGGCGACCCCGGCGAGCACTGTGCCGGCGCCGAGAGTGTGCTCGCTGTCGCCGCGTCGGTAGCGCACCTCGCCGTCCGGGGTGATCGAGGTGACGAGGGCTCCGGTGACGATGCTCGCGCCCGCCTGCCGGGCGGCCCGCTCGAGGGCGCCGCTCACGGCACCCATGCCGCCCACGGGAACGTCCCAGTCGCCTGTCTCGTTTCCGATCACGTGGTACAAAAAGCAGCGATTCGCCGCGAGGGTTTCATCGTCGGCCGGTGCGAAGGTGCCAATTAGGCCGTCGGTGAGGGCGACCCCGCGCACGAGGTCGTGCCGGAAGGATGCCTCGATATGACGCCCGATCGGCTCCTCGACGATCGCCGCCCAGAGTCGGTCATCGCCGAGGGCGCGTTTGGCCTCGTCCCGCGTCAGTAGCGGGTCGCAGACCGTCGGGAACAGTGCCCGGGCCACGCGGCCCGTCCCGTCGTAGAAGTCGCCCCAGGCCGCGACATCCGCCCCCGCGCCGATCGACTCGAACGAGCGCGCCGTCGCCGCAGGGTCGCCGTTGTCGACAAGGAGCCCGCGGTCGGTGCCCGGGTCGGGTGTGTAGGAGGAGTAGCGGCGGCGGATGAGGGAGATGTCGAGGCCGAGCTCGCGGATGATTCGGGCCGGCAGCATGCTGACGAGGTAGGAGTAGCGGGAGAGGCGGGCGTCGACCCCAGTGAAGGCCTGGGCTGAGACGGCGGCGCCGCCGACGTTCTCGAGCCGCTCGAGCACGGTGACCGTGCGGCCGGCGGCGGCGAGGTAGGCCGCGGCGACGAGGCCGTTGTGGCCTCCGCCGACGATCACGATGTTGCGGGCAGTCGCGTGGTCGCTGTTCATGCCGAGAGCCTAGTTCGTGGCGGCGGGCTCACCCTCGGGGGCCACGAACTCGACCGAGCGTGAGAGCACCCGGCGCACCGCACGGATCGCGGGCCGGCTCGCGCTCGCCGCCCGCGCCGAGGTGAACACCGTACGGCGTGGAGCACCGTCGAGCTCGACGGTGTCGACCGATGGCACCCGCCCGGCCCAGACGAGGTCGGGCAGGATCGCCACGGCATTGCCCGACTCGATGAGGCGGGTGTGCGCCATGAGGTCGGCGGTCTCGAACCGCACGTCGGGCTCAAACCCGGCGAGGCGGCAGGCCTGCTCGGCCCAGTGGCGCGACGCCGTGCCGCGCGGTTCCATCACCCAGGCGTGGGCGCTCGCCCCCGCGAGCGAGCGGATGCCTGCGCCGGGCGGGGTGCCGAGCCGCAGGGCATCCGTGCATAGCGCGATGCGGTCGAGGTCACCGACGATCGGCGCGGCGTGGCCGGGATACTGCTCCGCGACCACGAGGTCGAAGTCGCGCGCCCAGACGGCGGAGAGGGCCGCCTCTGGCTCGCGCTGCACGACCTCGACCCGGAGTCCCGGGTGCTCGGCCGCGAGCAGTGTGAGCGCCTGGGGCACGATCGCGAGCGCGGCCGACTGGAAGACCGCGATGCGCACGGTGCCGGCGACGGCCTGGAGCGAGCCCGTGAGGTCCGCCTCGGCGAGCTCCATTCGCTCGAGCAGGAGGGTGGTGTGGCGCACGAGCACCTGCCCCTGCGGGGTGAGCAGCACCCGGCGCCCGCTCTTCTGCAGCAGCGGCACCCCGGCCTCGGCCTCGAGCAGGGCGAGCTGCTGGGAGACGGCGGAGGGGGAGTACGACAGCGCCTCGGCGACGGCCGCGAGGGTGCCGCGGATGCTCAGCTCGCGCAGCAGGCGCAGGCGACGCAGGTCCAGCATCCGACTCCCTAAAACAGTAAGCAAATCCGATTGTTATCGATAAACAAAGGTCACTTCACCTTATCGTTTGCGGGCGTCACACTGGGAACATCCGCCCGACCCCCGTTCAAAGGTTTACCCTCGTGACTATGTCGAATGAGCTCGCTGGTACACCCGTGCGCCCGCACAACATCTCTTCCGAGACCATTGCGACGGTGCGGCGATGGCTTGCCGAGAGCGCGGATGTCGCGCCCGACACGTCAGCGGAGCGACTGGCTGGAGTGCTCAAGGACCCGGTCGGGCTCGACTTCACAATCGGGTTCGTCGACCGGGTCGTTCGCCCGGAAGACCTGAAGGTCGCGGGCAAGAACCTGGAGACGCTCTCCCGCAATATTCCGACGTTCCTCCCCTGGTACATGCGCATCGCGATCCAGCTCGGCGGCGGATTCGCTCCGATTCTTCCGTGGCCCATTGTTCCGATCTCCCGCGCCGTGCTCCGCGGCATGGTCGGCCACCTCATCCTCGACGCGCGCCCGGAGAAGCTCGACAAGAGCATGCAGGAGCTGCGCAGCCAGGGCATCCGGCTCAATCTCAACCTGCTCGGCGAGGCAGTGCTCGGCGACGGCGAGGCCGACCGCCGACTCGAGGGAACCCGCGCGCTGCTTGAGCGCAGTGACGTCGACTATGTCTCGATCAAGGTCTCCTCTGTCGCGAGCCAGCTCTCGATGTGGGCCTTCGACGAGACCGTCGAGCGCGTTGCGACCCGGCTCACTCCGCTGTACGAGCTCGCCGCGGCATCAGGGGCCACCAAGTTCATCAACCTCGACATGGAGGAATTTCGCGACCTCGACCTCACGATCGCGGTCTTCGAGCGGATTCTCGAGAACCCCAAGCTGAAGAGCCTGGAGGCCGGCATCGTGTTGCAGGCCTACCTGCCTGACGCCCTCGGCGCGCTGCAGCGACTCACCGGGTGGGCGACCGAGCGCCGGGTTGCCGGCGGTGCCGGAATCAAGGTGCGCGTCGTCAAGGGCGCCAACCTCGCGATGGAGCACGTCGACTCGGAGCTGCACCACTGGCCGCTCGCGACCTACTCCACCAAGCAGGACACCGACACGAATTACAAGCGCGTGCTCGACTGGGCCCTCACCCCCGAGCGGACGGATGCCGTGCGCATCGGCGTCGCCGGACACAACCTCTTCGACCTCGCCTTCGCCTGGCTGCTCGCCAAGGACCGCAAGGTCGAATCGCGAATCGAATTCGAGATGCTCCTCGGCATGGCGACCGGACAGGCGGATGCCGTGCGCCGCGACGTCGGCGGGCTGCTGCTGTACACCCCGGTGGTGCGCCCCACCGAATTCGACTCGGCGATCTCCTACCTGATCCGCCGGCTTGAGGAGAACGCGAGCCCGGAGAACTTCATGTCGGGCGTGTTCGAGCTCGCGACCTCGGAGAAGGTGTTCGACCGCGAGGCCGAACGGTTCCTCGCCTCGCTCGCGCAGCTCGACCAGACCGTGCCCCCATCGAACCGCGTGCAGAACCGCGATGCCCCGGCCGCACACACGGCAATGGAGAAGTTCGAGAACACCGCCGACACCGACCCCGCGATCGGCGCAAACCGCGACTGGGGTCGGCGCATCCTGCAGCGCTCCGCGACATCCACCCTCGGTGCGAGCCAGCTCGCCGACGCGAACGTCACCGACGCCCAGAGCCTCGAGGTCATCGTGCGCAGCACCGCCGCGGCCGGAACTGCCTGGGGCGAGCGCGATGCCGAGTCGCGGGCGAAGGTGCTGCACGGGGCAGGGAACGCTCTCGAGGCAGCCCGCGCCGAGCTCATCGAGGTCATGGCGAGCGAGACCGGCAAGACGATCGCCGAGGGCGATGTGGAGGTGAGCGAGGCCATCGACTTCGCCCACTACTACGCCGAGCGCGCGCTCGACCTCGAGGCGCTCGAGCGGGCCGTGTTCGTGCCATCGAAGCTCATCGTCGTGACCCCGCCGTGGAACTTCCCGGTCGCCATCCCGGCTGGCGGCGTGCTCGCCGCCCTCGCCTCGGGTGCCGGCGTGATCATCAAGCCGGCCCCGCAGGCCAGGCGCAGCGCAGCCATCATGGTCCAGGCCCTCTGGGACGGCGGCGTCCCCCGCGAAGTGCTCGCACTCGTCGACGTCGAGGAGGGTGAGCTCGGCACCCAGCTGATCACCCACCCGAGTGTCGGCCGCGTCATCCTCACCGGAGCCTGGGAGACAGCCGCGCTGTTCCGCAGCTGGCGCTCCGACCTCCCGCTGCTCGCCGAGACGAGCGGCAAGAACGCCATCATCGTGACCCCGAGCGCCGACCTCGACCTCGCCGCCGCGGACATCGTGAAGAGCGCGTTCGGGCACGCCGGGCAGAAGTGCTCCGCCGCCTCACTCGTGATCCTCGTCGGCAGCGTCGCGAAGTCGGCGCGGTTCCGTCGCCAGCTCGAGGATGCCGTGCGCACCCTGCGGGTCGGCTGGCCAGACGACCCGACCACGCAGATGGGCCCGATCGTCGAGCCCGCCGCTGGCAAGCTGCAGCGCGGGCTCACCGTGCTCGCCGACGGGGAGAGCTGGCTGGTAAAGCCCTCGCAGCTCGACGACACCGGACGGCTCTGGTCCCCAGGGGTGCGCGACGGGGTTGCGGCCGGCAGCGAGTTCCACCTCACCGAGTACTTCGGCCCGGTGCTCGGCATCATGCACGCCGAGACCCTCGACGAGGCAATCGCTCTGCAGAACGCGCCAGACTATGGGCTCACAGCGGGAATCCACTCGCTCGACCCGTCCGAGATCGAGCAGTGGATCGACGAGGTCGAGGCCGGCAACCTCTACGTCAACCGTGGAATCACCGGCGCGGTCGTGCGCCGCCAGCCCTTCGGCGGGTGGAAGCGCTCGAGCGTCGGCACGAGCACGAAGGCAGGTGGACCGAATTACCTGTTCACGCTCGGCAACATCGAGCCCGTTTTCGAGAAGCCCCGCGGTTCCGTGCGACTCAAGGGCATCAGCCCGAGGGTCAAGAAGGTGATCGAGGCGTCACAGGCAGGCATCGGCTTCGACGAGTTCGACCGGGTGCGCGCGGCCGCCGTGAGCGACCAAGCCGCGTGGGAGGCCGAGTTCGGCGTCGCCCGCGACGTGTCGGGCCTGAAGGCGGAGCGCAACGTATTCCGCTACCGGCCGATCCCGGTCACCATCAGGCTCTCAGAGGACGCCTCGCAGGCGCAGCTGGTGCGGCTGCTCGTCGCCGCGACGATCGCGCGGACTTCCGTGTCGATCAGCACCGCTGTTCCAGTCGCGGCCGGTGTCGTCGCGCTTCTGCGCAGCGAGAACAGCCCGCTCGCCGCAAGCGCGCCAGTCGTGGAGACGGATGCGGCCTTCGCCGCTCGCGTCGCGGCGTCCGGCACGCGGCCTGAGCGCATCCGGCTCATCGGCGGGAGCGCGGCGGTTCTCGCCGACGCCCTCGGCGGCAACCCGGATGTCGCCATCTACTCCGGACCGGTCACGACCGAGGGCCGGGTCGAGCTGCTGCCTTTCCTGCGCGAGCAGGCGATCAGCATCACCTCGCACCGCTTCGGCAACCCCGACCCGGCCTCGCGGATCCGCACCCTCTGAGCCGCGGCCGTCATTATTCAGGAGTAGTGGCCGGGGTCGGCTGTCATTATTCAGCGTCTCAGGGGCGTTGCCCCTCCGTGGTGGTTGCTGAATTTCGGGTTGGGTCGCGTTGCGGGTCTGGCGCGGCGTCGTGCTCGGACGGATGATGGAGGTGCTCGCCACGGGGATGCCGGTTTTTCCTTGATGCTGAGAGCTTGTTATTCAGCGTGGCAGGAGGGGTTTTCTTACGAGAACTGTGGATTGTTGCTCCGAGCACGTGTGTCAGATTTCTGATTTTTCCTAACCTCTTCCGTGGTGGGCCCGTCAATATATGGGATGAGGAGGAAAATGATGGACGTGGTCCATGAGCGTGCTGCGGGGATGGATATCTCCAAGCGGGACGTGAAGGTCTGTGTTCGAGTGCCTGGGAAACGGCCCGGGACGTTCGAGCAGAAAGTTACTACCTGGGGTGCAACAACGTCGCAGGTGCTGGAGTTGCGGGAGCATCTCCTCGCGAACCGGGTGACAACGGTTGTGATGGAGGCGACCGGTGATTATTGGAAGCCGTTCTACTATCTGTTGGAATCGGTGCTGCCGGTGACGCTTGTCAACGCGCGGGATGTGCGTAATTTCCCGGGCCGGAAAACGGATGTCTCGGACGCGGGCTGGCTGGCCCAACTGGCCGCTCACGGACTGGTGCGGGCCTCGTTCGTGCCACCGGAACCGATCCGGGAGTTGCGGGATCTGACCCGGACCCGGGCCACGATCGTGCAGGAGCGCAGCCGGCATATCCAGCGGATCGAGAAGATCCTCGAGGACGCCGGGATCAAGCTGTCCTCGGTGGTGTCCCAGCTGAACGGGGTCTCGGCGCGCAGCATCCTCGATGCCCTGGTCGCCGGGGAACGCGACCCCGTGAAACTTGCCGCTCTGGCCAAGGGCCGGCTGCGGGCGAAGATCCCGGAACTGGTCGAAGCCCTCACCGGACGGTTTAGGGACCACCACGCGTTCATGGTGAACCTGCACCTCACCCAACTCGATCACAGTGCGACCCTGATCGATGAGATCACCGCCCGAATCGAGGTGGTGATGGAACCCTTTCGGGTCTTTCGAGAGACCCTCACCACCATTCCGGGGGTCTCTGTTCGTGTTGCGGACGTGATCATCGCCGAGACCGGCGGGAACATGCATATTTTCCCCAGCCCCGGACATCTTGCGTCCTGGGCCGGGGTCTGTCCGGGATCGAACGAGTCCGCGGGACGAGTGAAATCGACCAAAACGCGCCCCGGTAATGCGCACCTGAAGGCCGCCCTCGGGATCTCCGCCCTGGTCATCACCCGACAGAAGAACACGCACCTCGCCGTGAAATACCGACGGATCGCCGCTCGGCGCGGCAGCATCAAGGCGATCGTCGCCCTCGAGCACAGTATCCTTGTCGCCGTCTGGAAGATGGGCACCACCGGGGAAGCCTTCACCGAACTCGGACCGAACTACTACTCCAACCGCCACCCCGACCGAACAAAATCCAACGCCATCAACCAGCTCCGCACCCTCGGATACCAGGTGACCCTCACCCCCACCGCAGCCTAAAAACCGGTATTCACGTGTCAGGAGTTCGGCGCGCGGCGCGCTTGCAGAATTCAGGAGGTCGGCCCAGCCAAGGGACGATTAGCAGTCGATCGAGCGGGTGGATGCTGGGAAGTGGCTGGTCCTGGCCGCATTCGCCCACCAGGGTCATGAGTTTCGAGCGCGAGACGGCAGCAAACTCCTGAATTCTGCGACGGGCAATCCGGCCCGACTCCTGAATTCTGCGACGGGCAATCCGGCCACTGCTCCTGAATAATGACAGCAGCGCTGGCGCCCGCTTCTGCGTTACGAAAGCAGTTCGGGGTGGTGGATCGCCGCCACGTCGGGGTGCGCGCGCAGACGGCTCTTGAGGGCGTTCTCGCCATAGGTGCGGAAGATCGGATTCGCCGGATCTACCGTGATGCCGGGCGCCTCAAGGGAGTCCGGCAGGGTCAGCAGCGGGATCGTCCCGCCGAGTGCCGGGCTGTAGAAGAACGGAATGGAGATGCGGTCGTCGCCGATGCGCGGCGAGATGACCCGGTGCACGGTTGCCTTGAGATAGCCGTCTGTTGCGACCTCGAGCAGCTCGCCGATGTTGACCACGAATGCGCCGTCGACCGGGGGAGCGTCGATCCAGTTGCCGTCCTTCTCCACCTGCAGGCCGCCCTTGCCGGGCTCGACGAACAGCAGCGTGAGCACGCCCGAGTCCTTGTGTGCACCCACGCCCTGCTTGGGCTCGGGATCGGACTTGCCCGGGTAGCGCACGATCTTGATGAGGGTAGAGGAGTCCGTCGCGAACGCCTCGTCGAAGACGTGCTCGTCGGCGCCCAGCGATTTTGCCCAGGCCTGCATGAGGGTGAGCGCGACTGTGCTCAGCTCGTCGTGCCAGGCGGTGATGACCTCCTGTAGCTCGGGTAGCGCAGCCGGCCACTGGTTCGGCCCATCGAGCACGTAGTAGTCCGGAACGCCCTCGCCCTTTGGAACGGCGGGGCGCTCGGGCCCGATGTCGATCTGCTCGCGCCAGTCCACCTGGCCCAGGGTCAGCTCGCCGCCAACGCGCGTGTAGCCGCGGAAGTGCGGGCTGTTGAGGTTCTCGATCGCCATCTTGTCGGCCTCGGGCAGGTCGAAGAAGGCCCGCGAGGTCGTCATTACCCGCTCGATGAGTTCGGCAGGCACCCCGTGCCCGGTGAGGTAGAAGAACCCGTACTCGTGGGTAGCCTCGCGCAGCTCGGCACGGAATGCCTCCGCCTCGGTTTCCCCGCCCTCCAGGCGGGAGAGATCGAGAATCGGCAGGGTCAGCGTCGGTGCGGGGAAGTCCATGACCCCATCATCACCCAGGCGGATGTGAGCGGCGCAATTGTTACGGCGCTGCCGCCCGTACTCTTGAGCCATGACGGATGCTCCGCTGGTCGGCCCGGCCGATGCCCCCGATTTGCATGTGATGAGCTACAACATTCGCCGCCGGATGCCGCAGGTGGACCCGCGCAGCAGCGACAACTGGTCCCATCGGAAGGGGCTGGTGAAGAGGCTCCTGCTGGGCGAGCAGCCGACGCTTCTCGGCATCCAGGAGGCGCTGCCCGACCAGCTGCAGTTCCTCACCGACACCCTCGGCACCGACTACCGTTTCGTCGGGCACGGTCGCCGCGCTGACCATGGCGGTGAGCACTCCGTGATCTTCTATGACTCCCGTCGGCTGGAACTGCTCGACTGGAGCCAGAGCGCGCTGTCCGACACCCCCGAGCTGGCTGGCTCGGTCACCTGGGGCAATCAGATTCCCCGCGTCATCGTGCGCGCGACGTTCCACGACACCGCCACCGGCGCGGTGTTCGTCGCCATCACTACCCACTTCGACCACATCAACGCCCCGTCGAGGGAACGTTCCGCCGAGGCCATCAGGGAGCTCGTCGAACGCAGCGAGATGCCGGCCGTGGTTATCGGAGACTTCAACGCGGATGCGAGCGGCGCGGCACACCGTGTGCTTGTCGCGCAGGGGCTGCTGCGCGACTCCTGGCAGGTCGCTCACGAAAGACTCAGCGAACAGTGGGGCACAGCGCCGCACTATCGCGCGCCGATCCTCGGAGGAGAGCGCATCGACTGGATACTCGTCGGAGATGCCTTCGAGGTTGGGCAGGCAGTCATCAACGTGACCCGGTACGAGGGATCCTGGCCGTCGGACCACACACCGGTGCAGGCGCTGATCAGGGTCATCGACGAACGGAGCGAACAATGAACCTCGTGATCGACGCCGCGTCGGGCGTGCCGCCGTTCGAGCAGATCCGGGTGCAGATCATCGAGGCCGTGCGGGCCGGGTCGCTCGTGCCCGGAGCGAAGCTGCCGACCGTCCGGGGGCTCGCCGACGAGCTCGGCATCGCACCCAACACCGTGGCCCGCAGCTACCGGGAGCTCGAGCGCGACGAGGTCATAGAGACGCGCGGGCGCAAGGGCACCTTCATCGCCGCGACGGGCGACGCGACTCAGCGGCAGGCGCAAGCGGCGGCGACCGCGTTCGCGCAGCGCATCCGCGAGCTGAGGGTGGATCCGGATGCCGCCCTCGACCTGGCCCGGGCGGCGTTGAGCGCCGAGCACTGACCCGCAGGTCGCTCCGGGGTGGCACAGTTGTCCCATGGCACAGCATGGGGATCCGAACGGCCACGTCGTGCACGCCGAAGTGAGCGGCGACGACTACGGCTCGCTGCGGCGCACACCGACACCGCGAACCGAGCGGTATGCGCTCGGCAAAGGCATGCGGAAGGGGGTGCCCCGGTCCTCGCTCGCCGACTGGGCGCCGACCGCCGACCGCGCCGACCCGGTCGACCTCGTGATCCAGTCCCACGAGGGGCGGCAGGAGCGGCTGATCCCCCTCCGGGTCGGACGGATGATTGCCTCGCCCTACGGATTCCTGCGCGGCACGGCGATCGTCATGGCGAACGATTTCGCGGCACTGCCGGCGACGGGCATCACCCCGGTGATCTGCGGCGATGCCCACGTGGGCAACTTCGGCTTCTACGCGTCGCCCGAGCGTGACCTCGTGATCGACCTCAACGACTTCGACGAGGCGCACCCCGGGGCCTGGGAGTGGGACCTGCGTCGCCTCGCCGCGAGCATCTGGGTTGCCGGACGGCAGAACTCGTTCACCGAGGATCAGTGCCGCACGGCGGTGGAGTCCTGCGTGCGCGCCTATCGCGAGCACGTGCGCGAGCTCGCGGGGCAGCCGTTGCTGGACCGCTCCTTCCAGCGGCTCGACGTCGACAGGCTGCACGCGGTGACAACGGAGAAGTCGCTGCAGAAGGGCATCGACAAGGCAGCGGAGCGGGCCAAGCGCCGCACAAGCGACCGTGCGGTTCCGCGCTTTGCGACCGAGGAGGGGGGCCGCCGGCGCATCGTCGAGGAGCCCCCGCTCATCATGCATCCGACCGAGGAGGAGTCGGTGCTGCTCGCCGAGGCGCTCGACGGGTACCTCGAAACGCTCGCGCCGCACTGGAGGCGAGTGCTCGGCGGCTACACGCTCCTCGACATCGCGAACAAGGTCGTCGGCGTCGGCAGCGTCGGCCTGCGCGCGTTCGTGGCGCTGTGCCAGGGCTCGAGCCCCGACGACGTGGTCTTCCTGCAGCTGAAGCAGGCCAGACGCTCGGTCATCGCGCCATTCGTGCACGGAGACTCTGCCTGGCACGCGCACCAGGGTCAGCGAGTCGTCGAGTACCAGCAGGCGCTGCAGACCGTGAGCGACCCACTGCTGGGCTGGGCGACGGTGGCGGGCCGCCAGTACTACGTGCGGCAATTCCGCAACATGAAGGGCACACTTCCGCTCGACGCGATCGGAGCGGCGGCGATGGCTGACTACGTGACGGTCTGCGGCCGCCTGCTGGCGAAGGGTCACGCGCGCACGAGCGGCGCGTCGATGATCGCGGGCTACGCGGGCAAGGGTGACAAGCTCGAGACCGCCTTCGCCAATTTCGCGCGTGCCTACGCCGACCAGACCGAGGCGGACCACGAAGCTCTCGTCGCCGCTGTGCGCCGCGGGCGGCTCCCCGTCGACCGAGACATCTGACCCGTTCACAGGAGACATCCAATTTCGGTTGCTTTGGTGGAGTACCCAACCGGAAGGAACACGCATGAAAGCGTCACAAACGCTCGATGACAATCTCCAGAAGGTCCTCGTCGACCTGATCGAGCTCCACCTGCAGGGGCAAGCAGGCCCACTGGAGCGTCGTGGGCAAGAACTTCCGCGACCTCCACCTTCAGCTCGACGAAATCATCGTGGCGGCGCGCGAGTTCTCCGATCAGGTCGCCGACCGCATGCGCGCTCTGCACGCGATGCCGGATGGGCGCAGCCAGACCATCGTGGACCAGACCACGCTGCCGAAGTACCCTGGAGACGAGGTGGACACCGCCACTGTTGTCGACCTCATCACCGAGCGACTCGAGGCGACCGTGGCAACCATGAGGGGTGTGCACGACGAAATCGATGAGGAAGACCCGACGAGTGCCGACATCCTGCACGCGATCATCGAGAAGCTTGAGCAGTTCGCCTGGATGGTCAGCGCGGGAAACGCGAAGCCACGTTCACGCACCAGCCGCACCTAGCACCGCCACTCCACAGATTCACGAGCACCAACAACCGAAGGAGCATGAAGTGACTCAGGTTATTGAAGCAATCGACGTCGACGTTCCCGTGAGCATCGCCTACAACCAGTGGACCCAATTCGAGTCCTTCCCGCAGTTTCTGAGCTTCGTCGAGTCGATCACCCAGATCGACGACACACACACCCATTGGAAGGTCAAGATCGCCGGCGTGGAGCGCGAATTCGACGCGACGATCTCCGAGCAGCACGCGGATGAGCGCGTCGCGTGGAACAGCACCGGCGGCGACGAGGACCACGCGGGAGTCGTGACCTTCCACAAGCTCAGTGACACGAGTTCGCGGGTCACCGTGCAGCTCGACTGGGAGGCCGAGGGATTCCTCGAGAAGGTCGGCTCCGTCTTCGGAGTCGACGACCACGTCATCAAGTCCGACCTGAAGAACTTCAAGAAGTTCATCGAGAGCCGCAACAGCCCGACGGGCGCCTGGCGCGGCGACGTTCCTCGCTAACCAACAGGGCTGACCGACAGTGCTAACCAACCGCGCTGGCCGCCCACCGGTTCCCTGTGGCACACCTCGGGTTTGTTGCGGGGCCTGTTCCTGCCTGTGGCCCGGGCGTAGCCTGATGGAATGAATTCGTTTGTGACGAGGTCACTTCCATGAGTCGAACGCCCGGGCCCGCGAGGCTCTCACGGTGGCTGCCCGCCGTGATCGTCCCCGCCGTCATCGTCGCGGGAGCAGTCATCGCACCTCTCGGCGCCACGGCCGCCGCCGACCTTCCCGACATTGCTCCGGACGAGCTCCTCGAGCTCGTTGCCACCTCAGAGGTGGACGCCTTTTCCGGCACCGTCGAGCAGAAATCCGACCTCGGCCTCCCCGACCTGTCGGGCGTCTCCGGACCCGGCGCATCCGGACCCGGCGCATCCGGACCCGGCGCATCCGGAAACGAGCCGAACATCGCCTCCGCCCTCGAACTCCTGACGGGATCGCACACCGCGCGCGTGTTCGTCGACGGGCCCGATCTCGCCCGGGTGCAGGTCTTCGACCAGCTCGCCGAGCGCAACATCGTGCGCAACGGCAACGAGGTCTGGCTTTACGACTCGAGCGACCGCACCGCGACGCACCTCGTGCTGCCCGCCGACTACGCCGACTATGCCGACTACGCCGAGAGGGCGGTGCCGGATGCCGGTGGGGTGCCGACGCCGGGGGAGCTCGCCGATCGCGTGCTCGCCGAACTGGACCCCACCACCGTCGTCACCGTCGGCACCGACGCGACCGTCGCTGGACGCCCCCGTACGAGCTCGTGCTCACCCCGCGGGACGCGCAGACCCTCGTTGGCTCCGTGTCAATCGCGGTCGACTCCGAGACGGGCCTCCCGCTGGCATTCGAGATCCTCGCGCGTGGGCAGGACGCCCCAGCGTTTCGGGTGGCATTCACCGATCTGACGCTTGAGAGCCCCGACGCCGACCGGTTCGCGTTCGCGCCGCCGCCCGGCGCCACCGTCACCGAATACACCGTGCCCGAGTACACCGTGCCCGAATACACCGCGCCCGCAGGGCCGAAGCCCGACCGGGGCACCGGCCACGGCATGATGGAGGCCAGCGACTACGCGGTGTCGGGCGAGGGATGGAGCTCGATCGTGGAACTGCCGGCGTCCTACCTGCCCGCTGACCTCGTCGAGTCGCCGCTCTACTCCGCGGCGACCGAGCCGATGGGCGGCGGACGACTCCTGAGCACGGCTCTCCTGAATGTGTTCCTGACCGACGACGGACGCGCGTTCGTGGGGGCGGTGTCGCCCGAGCAATTGCTGGATGCGGCCAACGGTCGGTGACCACCACCGGCGACTGTGACCTCGCGATCGAGACGAGCGGGCTGACCAAGCGCTTCGGCAGCCAGACGGCCGTCAACTCGGTCGATCTCGCCGTCCCGCGTGGCTCGGTGTTCGGATTCCTCGGGCCCAACGGCTCAGGCAAGACCACGAGCATCCGCATGATGCTCGGCCTGGTCGCCCCCTCGAGCGGCGAGGTGCGCGTTCTGGGAGGTGAGGTGCCGCGGCACCTGCCGGAGGTGCTGCCCCGGGTCGGCGCGCTCGTCGAGGGACCGGGCTTCTACCCGTTCCTGTCGGGCTCGGCGAACCTGCGCCGCCTCGACAGCGCCGACCGGGGCGCGCCGTCGGCCACCCGTCGCGCGCGGGTCGACACGGCCCTCGAGCGGGTTGGGCTCAGCCACGCGGCAGGCAAGAAGGTGGGGGCTTACTCGCTCGGCATGAAGCAGCGCCTCGGCATCGCGAATGCCCTGCTGGTTCCGCGCGAACTTCTCGTGCTCGACGAGCCGACGAACGGGCTCGACCCGCAGGGCACGCGCGAGGTGCGCCACCTCATCCGCACCCTCACCGACGGCGGCACGACCGTGTTCGTCTCGAGCCACCTGCTGGCGGAGATCGAGCAGATGTGCACCCACGCGGCCGTGATGAGCGTCGGCGGACTCGTCGCGCAGGGCACCCTCGACGACCTCCGTCGGGTCGGGCAAGCGCACATCCGTCTGCTCACCCCCGACGGGGAGTCGGCGATGCGCGTTCTCTCGCGGCTCGGCCTCGAGTCGAGGGCCACCCCCGAGCCGGACGCCGACTACCTTGTCGCCGCGTCGCTCCCGGGCCGCGCGGATGCTGTGGCGGGCGCCGCCCCGGCCGCCCCCTCGGCCGCCCCGGGCGAGCGGCCGGGCGAGCCGCCGGTCCCCGAGGCCATCGTCGCGGCGCTCGTCGCCGAGGGCGTCAGGGTGCGCGGCTTCTCCGTGCAGCGGGCCAGCCTCGAGGAGCGGTTCGTCGCGCTGACCGGCGAGGGGTTCGACATTGCCCAGTGACGCGCCGCACCGGGAGTCGGGCGTGGCGCTGCTGCGCTCCGAACTGTGGGTGCTGTTCCGCCGCCGACGCACGTGGGCGCTGCTGTTCGCGCTCGCCGCCATCCCGATCCTGATCGCCGTCGCCATCCGGTTGTCCTCGTCGCCCAGCCGCGGCCGCGGCCCCGCCTTCCTCGACCAGGTCAGCCAGAATGGACTGTTCGTCGGAGTGACGGCGCTCATCGTCGCGATCCCGCTCTTCCTCCCACTCACGATCGGGGTCGTCGCGGGCGACACGATCGCCGGCGAGGCCAGCCACGGCACCCTCCGCTACCTGTTGATTGCCCCCTCCGGGCGGGTGCGGCTGCTCGTCGTGAAGTACATCGGCGCGGCGGCATTCTGCCTCGCAGCGACACTGACGGTCGTCGTCGCGGGAACCGTCATCGGCGCGCTGCTCTTCCCGGTCGGTCCCGTCACCCTGCTGTCGGGCACGACGATCGGCGTCGGCGAGGCTCTCGTGAGGTTTCTGGCCATCGCCGGCTACGTGACGATCTCGCTGCTCGGGCTCTCCGCTATCGGCCTGTTCATCTCCACCATCACGGATGTGCCGGTCGGCGCGATGGCGGCCACCATCTCGCTCGCCGTCGCCGCCCAGATCGTCGGGGCGCTGCCACAACTGGAGTGGCTGCACCCCTGGCTGTTCAGCCACTACTGGCTCGGATTCGTCGACCTGCTGCGCGATCCCGTCTCCTGGGCGTCGTTCGGCGACAACGCCCTGCTCCAAGCGGGGTACATCGTCGTGTTCGGGGCGTTCGCTTACGGCCGGTTCCTGACGAAGGACATCCTGTCCTGATGCCGGTCAGTCGTGCTGCCGGTGGATCAGCCGGGAGAGCACGATCGCGCTGCGCGTGTGATCGACGTTCGGCGCGATCCGAACCTTCTCGAGCGCCAGTTCGAGCGAGGGGATGTCTCGCGAGCGCATGTGCACGATCGCATCGGCCGAGCCGGTGACGGTTCCGGCATCCACGACCTCCGGCACCCCCGACAGGATGCGGCGCAGCTCATCGGGGGCGACCGTGCCGCGGCAGAACAGCTCGACGTAGGCCTCGGTGGCGAGCCCGTCGACCGCCGGATCGACCTGGATCGTGAAGCCGCGGATGACCCGGTCGGCCACGAGACGGTCGACGCGGCGCTTGACGGCGGAGGCGGAGAGGCCGATGACCTCACCGATGTCGCCGTAGCCGGCGCGGGCATTCTGGCGGAGAAGGTCGATGATACCGTGGTCGAGGCTGTCCATTAGGAGACTCTACGCGGAATACTTGTGCACAACACGAGCATGACGGTGATTTTGTGCGCTCTTCTGCCGAAAAAATCGGATGTGTGCGTGCAAGACTGGAGCGATCCCCGCACATCCAGACTCACGAAGGAGCCTTCCGTGTCGGCCATAAGCCCCGCGACAGACGTCGCCCCCGCAACCCCCGCCCGCATCGCAACCAAGCGCACCGTGCTCATGTGCAAGCCAGAGTTCTTCACGGTTGTCTACCGGATCAACCCGTGGATGGACCCGGCGCTGCCGACCGACACCGCGCTCGCCGTGAGGCAGTGGCAGTCGCTCTACGACACCTACGTTGGCCTCGGTTTCGATGTGCACCTGATCGACCCGATCGACGGCCTGCCCGACATGGTTTACGCGGCCAACGGCGGCTTCGTCATCGACAACATCGCCTACGGGGCGAGCTTCACCTATCCGGAGCGCCAGCCAGAGGGGCCCGCGTACATGGACTGGTTCGGTGCCAACGACTTCGACGTGCGCGTTCCTGAGAACGTCAACGAGGGCGAGGGCGACTTCCTGCTCGTCGGCGGCGTCATCCTCGCCGGCACAGGCTTCCGCAGCGCCTCGAACAGCCACGAGGAGCTCGCGAGCATCTACGGTCGCGAGGTCGTCACCCTCAACCTCGTGAACCCGAGCTTCTACCACCTCGACACGGCGATCGCCGTGCTCGACGACGACAACATCGCCTACCTGCCGAGCGCCTTTGACGAGGAGGGCCTCACGATCCTGCGCGGGCGGTTCCCGGATGCCGTGCTCGTCAACGAGGAGGACGCGTCCGTGCTCGGGCTCAATTCCTTCAGCGACGGGTACAACGTCGTGATCGCCTCTCGGGCGACCGATTTCGAACGCCAGCTGCGCGAGCGCGGCTATAACCCCATCGGCGTCGACCTTTCCGAGCTGCTGCTCGGCGGCGGCGGGGTCAAGTGCTGCACCCTGGAACTCCGACGATGACAGCCACGACGCATCCGACCGGAGCGGACCTGGTCCGGCTCGAGGACGAGCACCTCGCGCACACCTACCATCCGCTCGACGTCGTCGTCGAGAGCGGCGAGGGCGCCTGGGTGACCGATGTCACCGGGCGCCGGTACCTCGACTGCCTCGCCGCGTACTCCGCCGTGAACTTCGGCCACTCGCACCCGGTGCTCGTCGCCGCGGCGAAGGCCCAGCTCGACCGGATCACCCTGACGAGCCGCGCGTTCCACAACGATCAGCTCGGTATGTTCGCCGCCGCGCTGGCCGAGCTCGCCGGCAAGGACATGATCATCCCGATGAATACCGGCGCAGAGGCGGTCGAGTCCGGCATCAAGGTCGCCCGCGCGTGGGGCTACCGGGTGAAGGGCGTTGCGCAGGACAAGGCGAACATCATCGTGGCGGACGGCAACTTCCACGGCCGCACCACCACGATCATCAGTTTCTCGGGCGATGCGGTCGCGACGAACGACTTCGGCCCGTTCACCCCGGGCTTCATCAGCGTTCCCTACGGCGACGCCGAGGCGATCGAGGCGGCGATCGACGAGAATACGGTCGCCGTGCTCGTCGAACCGATCCAGGGCGAGGCTGGCATCATCATCCCGCCCGCCGACTACCTGCCGCGCGTGCGCGAGATCACGACGCGCCGGGGAGTGCTGTTCATCGCGGACGAGATCCAGTCCGGCCTCGGCCGCACGGGATCCACCTTCGAGTGCGACAACGTGGGCGTCGTGCCCGACCTCTACCTGCTCGGCAAGGCCCTCGGCGGCGGTATCGTGCCGGTGTCGGCGGTCGTCGGCAACCGCGATGTGCTCGGCGTGCTGAGCGCGGGCGAGCACGGGTCGACCTTCGGGGGCAATCCGCTCGCCGCTGCCGTCGGCACCGCCGTCGTCGGCCTGCTGGCGACGGGCGAGTACCAGGAGCGGGCACGGATGCTGGGAGCCCGCCTCGAGGCGGGGCTGCGGCGCCTGATCGGACACGGTGTTGTCGCCGTCCGCGCCTCCGGGCTGTGGGCCGGCATCGACATCGACCCGGCGCTCGCCACCGGTCGTGAGGTCTGCGAGCGGCTGCTCGAGCGGGGCGTCCTCGTGAAGGACACCCACGGTTCGACCATCCGCCTGGCCCCGCCGATTGTGGTGGAGCCGCACGACCTCGACTTCGCGGTCGACCAGCTCGAGGCCGTGCTGCTCGAACTGCGCGGCTGACGCACGGGGAGGGCCGGGAGCCTGTTCCGGCCCTCCTGTGTGAGCGTTGGGGGTGCTCGCATAGGCTGGGCGAATGAACTCCTCAGGATCGCTCGATTCCGCTGACCCCCTCGCGCGCTACAGCGGACTCTTTCTTCGAGACTCGGCCGTCGTGTCCTACCTCGATGGCAACTCGCTCGGCCGGCCGCTCACGGCGAGCATCGAGCGCGTGCAGCAGTTCATGACCGAGCAGTGGGGCTCGCGCCTCATCCGCGGCTGGGGCGAGGGCTGGCTCGAGCTCCCCGCCCGAATCGGCGATGATCTCGGACGCGTCGCGCTCGGCGCGGCGCCCGGTCAGGTCGTTATCGGCGATTCCACAACAGTGCTGGTCTACAAGCTCGTCCGCGCCGCGGTCGACGCCCGACCGGACCGCACCGAGATCATCATCGACCGCGAGAACTTCCCGACCGACCGCTACGTGGTCGAGGGCATCGCGGCCGAGCGCGGCCTCACGGTCACCTGGATCGGCGGCGAATCCGAGCCGGAGTCCGACGCGGGCGTCACGGCGAAACGTCTCAGCAAGAAGCTCAGCGACAAGACCGCGGTCGTCGTGCTGAGTCACGTCGCCTACCGCTCCGGCTACCTCGCCGAGGTTCCCGCTCTCACAGAGCTGATCCACGCCGCCGGCGCCCTGGTCGTCTGGGACCTCAGCCACTCGGTCGGCGTCGTCCCGACGCAGCTCGACGCGTGGGGGGTCGACCTCGCCACCGGGTGCAGCTACAAGTACCTCAACGGCGGACCGGGCGCGCCCGCCTTCGCCTACGTGCGTTCCGAGCTGCAGGGCGAGCTGCGTCAGCCGATCCAGGGCTGGATCGGCTCGCGAACCCCGTTCGAGATGGGTCAGGGCTACACACCGGCCGACGGCATCGGCGGATTCACGAGCGGCACGCCGCCGATCATCGGCATGCTCGCGATGCAGGACATGATCGCCCTCATCGAGGAGGTCGGCATCGACGCCATCCGCGCCAAGTCCGTTGCGCTTACCCGCTACGCCGTGCAGCTCGCCGCCGAGCTGCTCCCCGACGCGCGGCTGGCCTCGCCAAAGGACCCGGCCCGGCGCGGATCGCACATCACCCTCGACCAGGACGGTTTCGACGAGGTCGTGCCGAAGCTGTGGGCACAGGGCGTCATCCCCGACTATCGGGAGCCGAATGGCATCCGCATCGGGCTCTCGCCGCTGTCGACCAGCTTCGCCGAGGTCGAGCTCGGCATCTGGGCGATCCGCCACCCGGGCGACTGAGGCGCCCACACCGGTGCCTTGGCCGTTCAGCGCCTGCTGGTCTCCACGGTCAGATCCGCCCCGGTCCACGTGAGGGTGATGCCGCCGGCGCTCATCGACGCACCGGTCTGGGCGAAGCCCTCTGCGACGATACAGGACGAGGCACCCGACCCATCCGAATCCGAGTACGCCAGCAGGCAGTACTCCGAGTTTTCGCTGCGCCCGACCCAGGCCCGCCAGCCGTCGGTTCCCGTGTGCACCAGTCTCGTCGATCCGGGGTCGATCCCGTCGAACGGCACCGGATAGGCATCCTCGGTCGTCTGCTCGCTCCGGAACCACCGGTCGGCGGCCTCGGTGTCGCCGATCGTCTCGGTGTCGCGCGCGGCTGGGTCCCGGAAGTAGGTGATCGGGCTCGGGCTGGCGTCGACGGCCCCGGGCCCGGGCAGTGCGCCCGCGAGGAGTGTCGTGCCGCCGACGCCGACGCCGACGCCGACGCCGACGGCGATGGCGGCGACGATGATCAGTGAGGCCAGCACCGGGCGCACCCACCTCCGGGGCTGCGGCGCCGCGGACTCGGATGCGGCGGCGGGCGCGGCGGCCGCCCGATCAGTGGCGGCTCTCTCCGTACCCCGGCGCTCGGCATCCCGCTCGAGGACGACCGCGATCGCCCGGTCGAGCGCGGCCGAATCGGCGTCCGACCACTCCACCTCTCGCCTCAAGGCCACGAGTGCGGCCGTGGCGGCCGCCTCGGCGGCGGGACCGGCCGGACGCGCGAACGCCGAGCGGCGGTGCCGGTCGAGGGTCGCGTTCCGCTCGGGGTCGGCGGCCTCCCCCCGAATCAGGGCGGACAGGGCGTCGAGCGCCTCGCCACGGCCGGCGTAGGCCCGGTCAAAGGCGCCGTGCGCTGCGGCGTCCGTGCCGATCAGCGCGGAGACGGCGCGCGCCCGCTCGACCCGCTCCCCGGCCGCTCTGCCTGTCGCCATGGTGCGAGCGTACAGGGGGCTCGTTCCCGCCTCGTTCCCGCCCCGCGCCCCGCGCGGGTCAGTCCGAGCGTTCCGCCTGCTGAATCGACCAGGCCGCATTCACGAGCCCGACGTGGCTGAAGGCCTGCGGGAAGTTGCCGAGCTGCTCGCCGGTGGCCGAGTCGATCTCCTCGGCGAGCAGGCCGACGTCGTTGACGTGGCTCACCGCGTTCTCGAACACCGCACGGGCTTCGGCCAGTCGTCCCCCATCCGCCAAGACGTGCGCCAGCCAGAAGGTGCAGAGGAGGAATGTTCCCTCGCTTCCGGTGACCCCGTCAACACCCGACTCGGGCTTGTAGCGGTAGACGAGCCCCCGCGCATCGGAGAGTCCGTGGATGATCGCGTCCACTGTTGACGCCACGCGCGGATCGGACGCGGGGAGGAACCCTACGATGGGCACCATGAGCGCCGCAGCGTCGAGCTCGGGCGAGCCGAACGATTGCGTGAATGCCCCGATCTGCGCGTTCCACCCCTGGTCGAGAATGGCGGTCCGGATCGTGGCCGCTGTCGCGGACCACTCGTCGACTCGATGGGCGGCGTGCAGTTGGTCGGCCATCCGCACCGCGCGATCGAGCGCGACCCAGCACATGAGCTTCGAGTAGAGAAAGTGCCGGGGCTCGCCGCGGACCTCCCAGATGCCGTTGTCCGGCTGCTCCCAGTGGCTCGCGGCAGCGTCGGCGAGGGCAGCCAGAAACTCGCGGGTCGCGGGCTCCATGTCGCCCAGCTGGTGTCGGAGCTGGAAGGCGGCGTCGAGCAGTTCGCCGTAGACGTCGAGTTGCGGTTGCGCCCACGCTCCGTTCCCGACCCGCACCGGCGCGCTCCCGCGCCATCCGGACAGCTGGGGAAGGATGCGCTCGGAGAGGTCGTGCTCGCCGCCGATCCCGAACATGATCTGCAGGTGACGCTCGGGCCGGGAGTGCGCGGCGGCGGCCGTCATGAAGCCGAAGAATTCGTGAGCCTCGTCGGGGCACGCGGCGACCCACAGTGCCTGCATCGTGAAGCTCGCGTCACGCACCCAGGAGTACCGGTAGTCCCAGTTGCGCTCGCCGCCGATCTCCTCGGGCAGGGAGGTCGTGGCGGCGGCGACGATCGCGCCGGTGGGCTGGTAGATCAGCGAGTGAAGCACCCGCCCCGAGTGGCGGACGAGGTCCTGCCACGGACCGTCATAGGTCTGGTGGAGCTCCGACCAGTGTTGCCAGGCCGCCACCGTGGTGTCCAGCGCGGCCTCGATCTCGCCCTGGGTGAGCGCCCCGGGCAGCGGGTCTCCGAGTCGGGTGCGCTGCAGGGCGAAGTTACGGCTCTGGCCCGCCTCGAGTGTGAAGCGTCCACGGATTTCCCCATTGGCGGCGGCGGCGGGCATCGGCATCGTCAGGGTGAGCCGGCCCGGGCCGCCGGCCGCCACAAACCCGGACTCGATCTCGCTGAACACCGGTACGACCAGCCCGTATTCGGGGCGTGGCCGGTACGTCGTCTCGACGGTGACCCTCCCTTCCGTGCAGCGCACGCTGCGAAGCAGGGTGTGCGAGGCGTTCTCGCCCAAGCGGTGCGGGTCGGAGGAGTCCCCCAGATCGAGAGCGTCGAGCAGTTCGAGGGTGCCGTCGGCGGTGTGGAAGGTCGTGCGCAGTGCCATCGACTCCTCCACGTACTCCCGCGTCGAGGTCGCCGTTGCGGTCGGCCCGATGGCCCAGTGGCCGGCGTCGTCATCCAGCAGGGAGGCGAAGACGGACTCGCTGTCAAACCGGGGGAAGCAGAGCCAGACCACCGAGCCGGCGCGCGTCACGAGGGCGGCGGAATGCCGGTCGGACAGCATCGCGTGGTCGGCGATCGGTAGAGAGCTCACGCGGGTACCCCACGGTCGACGTCACCGGTGGACTCCGGATCGGCCGCGCCGAGGATTGTCGTGTGGATGACCGTCTCCGAGCGCAGCGTGCGGTGCACCGGGCACTTGTCTGCGATCCCGCTCAGGCGCTCGATCTGGTCGGCGTCGAGGTCGCCCTCGAAATGGATGACCCGCTCGATGCGGTCGACCTGGCCCGTCGTCGTCTCGCAGTCCGCGCAGTCCTTGGCGTGGATTCGCGAGTGTCGAAGCGACACTGTGACCTTCTCCAGCGGCCATTTCTTGCGTGCCGCGTAAAGCCGCATCGTCATCGAGGTGCACGCGCCCAAGCCGGCCAGCACGAGGTCATAAGGAGAGGGGCCGGTATCGGTGCCGATGGGCAGCGGCTCGTCGGCGGTCAGGCGGTGTCGGCCGATCATGATCTCCTGCGCGTACGCCCCTGAACCGCGCTCCGACACGACCACGAGTCCCTCCGCGGGATCGGGAAGAGTGATCGGCACGGGAGGGGCAGGCGCGGCCGCCCCGGCGGGCGGGCCGAGGGCATAGCGCCCGGCCCAGGTCGCGAGGATTGCGGCCGCGTACGCCGCGTCGGCGGGGCTGGTCAGAAGATGGTCCGCCCCGTCGAGGGCGACGAAGGACTTCGGATGCCGCGCCGCCTCGTAGATGCGACGCGCGTTGTCGACGGCGACGATGGCGTCGGCGGGGGAGTGCATCACCAGCAGAGCCGCGCCCAGGTCGCGGATGCGTTCGGCCTGTGGCTGCGCGGCGATGTCGGCGAGAAACTGTTGGCGTACGCGGAAGGTGCGTCCGGCAAGGACAACCTCGGCTTCGCCGCTCTCCTCGATCTCGGCCCTGCTCTCGCGCAGCAGATGCGCGAGATGGTCCGGATCGGCCGGAGCCCCGATCGTGACGACAGCAGTGACCTCGGGTATCCGATGGGTGACGGCCAGCACGGCGGCGCCGCCCAGCGAGTGCCCGATCAGGATCGACGGGGCCGCGTACCTCTCGCGCAGGAAGGCGGCGGCGAATTCGAGATCCTCGATGTTGGAGCTGAAATTCGTATTCGCGAATTCGCCGCCGGACTTGCCCAGCCCGGTGAAGTCGAACCGCAACACCGCGATTCCGAATTCGGTCAGTGCCCGAGAAATCCGGGCGGAGGCAAGGCCGTCCTTGCTGCAGGTGAAGCAGTGTGCGAATAGCGCGTAGGCGCGCGGCGGGCCATCCGGGAGGTCGAGGCGGGCCGCCAGGAGTGCCCCGTGCGACCCCGGAAATTCCAGTTGCTCGCTCCGGCCGGTCATGCCGGCCTGGTCCCGGCGGCGGTGACCGCGAGACGGAGTTGCTCGGTTGTGGGGAGCCCGGCCAGACCGTTCTCGGTGTAGTAGACCCGGCAGGCGAGGTCGGTCGTGCGTGCTCCGCCGGGAAACGCGTCGACCCCGTCGATCAGGATGGTGGGCGAGCCGGAAAAGGCCACCTGAGCGGCATCCTCCGGTGAGGCGAGCAGCCGGAAGTCAAGTTCCGCACCCTGAACGCCGGCCTCCCCGAGTGCGGTACGCACGCGCCGGCCGGCTTCCTCCCAGTTCGGGCAGTCGCCGATGTGGAGAATCTCAACCCTCACGGAAGTTCCTTTCACGTTGTTCGCCGGGAGATGGTGCGCAGGGCGTTCGCGTCGTGGATGATGACGCGCCCGCGGCCCTGACGAATCAGGTTACGCGTGGCGAAGTCGGCCATAATCTTGCTGGTCGACTCCCGGGTCGCGCCGAGAAGGCCTGCGAGTTGTTCGTGGGTAAGCCGGATGACCGCGCCACTGCCGAACCGGGCAGCGGGAGCGGCCTCGGCCAGCTTGAGGAGCGTGCTTGCCACCCTCGCGGCCAGGGGCCGCAGCGCGAGGTCGGTCAGCCGTTCCTCGAGCCGCACGACCTGTTCTCCGAGAAGCCGCGAGATACGAATCGCGATACGGGGGTCGGACAGGAGAAAGCGCTCGACCTCCGAGACGTTGAGCTGGCAGATCCTCGCGTCTTCGATGGCCTCGGCGTAGTTGTCGTACATCCTCTGGCCCACCAGAAGCATCTCCCCGAAGACGGCGCCCGGCTCCAAAATCGCCATGGTGAGCGCCTTGCCGTCTTCGGTGACACGGAAGACCCGCACCCGCCCCGACTTGAGGATGAACAGGGCGGTGACCGGCTGGCTCTGTGAGAAGACGAGCTCTCCGGCGCGGAAGAACCGGGCCGGAGCCATCACATCCATAGCCGCGATCTCTGCGGCACTCAGGTCGGCGAACAGGTCAACCTCGGTGAGGCAGCTGAACGGCTCCGCGGGTGGTGACATGAACGGGTTGGCCTCTCGCGAATTCGGTGACCAGGGCCGCCGATCCCCGGTTGGGGTGGCGCCCAGGTCGTCTATGCAACTTTCATTCATGTCGGCCCTGCATGACGCGAACGGCGGTCAGACCCAGAATAGCCCCGTAGATCAGGTGCCCCATCAGGGAAAGCAGCGCCGTCGTGTCGAGCGTGAACAGCGGCATCCCGAGCATCAGGGGCATCATGAGCAGCGGCCCCAGCACCCACCAGATGGCGCCGTACCCCAGTCCGACGAGGGCACCGCGCCCGTACCCGGTGAGCAGCCAGTTGCCGAACAGAAGCGTCAGCCCCAGTCCGATCGCGACCGAGATCATCAGGTGCAGCGCGAAGCCGACGAAGGCCGAGCTGGACCCGACCATCGAGGCGAGCATCGGAAGCAGGCCCATCATGGCCATCATCATCCCGAAGACGATGCCGCCGGCCAGGCCGCCGAGCACTCCCGCGAGAGCGCGTGTGCCGAGCGGCGCGGTGAGGACGCCGGGCTGTCGTGTAACGGTGTTGGATTCAGACATTGGAGTCGCCTTTCGTCAGTGAAATTGTTGCTACTGCCAGAAAGATACGGATCGGCTGCCCCGGTGTTCTGCGACCTGGCACACACAAGCTCACCGTGAGACGGCTAGACGATCTCCTGGGCCATGGTGCTCGCTTCGCGAACCAGGCCGGCGTCGCGCGCCACCTTCGCCGCGGTGATGGCCGCGTCGTACAGCAGCAGGAGGCGGGCGGCGGCGGTCGAGTCGGCATCCTGCCGGCCGATGTGGGCCAGATGGGCACGAACCACGTCCCGATACCGATCGGCGACCGCGCGTACGGGAGGGCAGTCGGGCAGCTCTATGACCGCATTGGTGAACGGGCACCCGTGAAACGTGTGTGACTCTACCGAGCGCGCGAGTGCCTCGAACAGCGCTGCCACTCGCTCCGTGCTCGGCGAAAGCGGATCGTCCTGCGCGCGGGCGCCCACGATCCAGCCGTCCAGTTCGTGCTCGAGGTACGCCACGACCAGCGCTTCTTTGCTGGCGAAGTTGTTGTACAGGCTTGCCTTCGCGACGCCCGCTTCGCGGACCACGAGGTCGATTCCCGTTGCGTTGATGCCGCGCTCGTGGAACAGCCGACTCGCCGACGCGAGCAGCCGCTCCCGGGCGCTCGGCGCGGGCGTGGCTGGGGAATCCATAAAATTGACTTTACCAGACCGATCGGTATAGTTGTGATTGACCAGATCGGTCTACCTAGGAGAGTTCACGTTTATGTCTGATTCCAAAATCGCCGTCGTCATCTACGAGCCCATCGGCTCCGACGCCTCACGCGTCTACCGCGGTCTCAAGACCGCCCTCGAGTTCAAGCAGGCCGGCGACAACGTCGTCGTGGTCTTCGACGGGTCGGGCGTCGAGTCCCTCGCCGCAATCTCCGATCCCAGCCACAAGATGAATCCGCTGGCCGTCGCGCTGCAGGACAACATCCTGGGCGCCTGCGGATTCTGCGTCACCTCGCATCAGGTCTCCGACCCCATCGCGACCGGCGGATGGCCGCTGCTCACGGATAACAAGGGCGAAGCCAGCATCCGCAACCTCGTCGTCGACGGCTACCAGATTCTCAACTTCTAGGGCGAAACGCCTTAACCCCGTTAGCGGTATTCCGGGTTGGCGTCGAAACCGAAGCGCTCTCCGTCGCTCCACGCCTTTTGGATGTTGCCGTAGGCGGGGATGCCGCCGGCGTCCTTCAGCATCCGCGCGACGTGGAGAAGGTTCCAGGTCATGAACGTGGTGTTTCGATTGGTGAAGTCGCTCTCGGGACCACCGGATCCGGGATCGAGATAGCTCGGACCAGGGCCGACCGCGCCGATCCAGCCGGCATCGGCAGCCGGCGGAATCGTGTAGCCGATGTGCTGCAGGCTGTACAGGATCGACATGGCGCAATGCTTCACGCCGTCCTCGTTGCCGGTGATGAGCGCGCCCGCCGCCTTGCCGTAGAACGAGTACTGGCCCTTCTCGTTGAACATCCCGCTCATCGCGTAGAGGCGCTCGATGAGCTTGCGGGTGATCGACGAGTTGTCGCCGAGCCAGATCGGCCCGCCGATGACCAGGATGTCGGCGGCGACGACGATGGGCCACACCTCGTCCAGCCACGCGTCGGTGGACCAGCCGTGCTCCCGCATGTCGGGGTAGATTCCGGTGGCGATGTCGTGGTCGATGAAGCGTATGTTGTCGACTGTCACACCCTGGGCCCGCATCAGGGCGCCGCTCTTGTCCATGAGGCCCTGGGTGTGGCTCAGTTCCGGGCTCTTCTTCAGGGTGCAGTTAATGAAGACCGCGTGGAGGTCGCTATAGGTGTCGGGGCTCTCGTCAGGCATGGACTTCTCCTTCATCGGGGATCGCGAGCCCGCACCAGCAGACCGCGCGTGCCGACAGCATAGACGTGCCGAATGCCCGTCGACCGTGATCCGGGACACACGGCGCGGGAGGTGAGGCTAGGGAAGCGGCTCGAGCAACACGAGCGGGATCTCCCGCTCGGTGCGCTGCTGGTAGCCGGCGTAATTTCGGTACCGGCTCGTGATGAGCGGCCACATTCGGGCGCGCTCATCGGTCGACGCGACCCGGGCGAGACGTGTTTCGGGAGCGCCGCCCTTGATGACGACGCTGACCCGCGGCTCGTCGCGCAGGTTGAGGAACCAGGCCGGATGCGTGTCGTCGCCACCGCGGGAGGCGACGATCACGTAGGTGTCGCCCTCGACGAGTGGCGCGGTGAGCATGGCCGTGCGCGGTTGTCCGCTCTTGCGGCCGGTCGTCGTGAGCTCGATCACGGGCATCCCCATGGCGTGCCAGCCAACCCGTCCGCCGCTGAGCTTCAGCAGCATGCGGTGCACGGTGTTCATCGCTCTGAGGGTGGAGTCTTTGGGCACGGTTCGAGTCTACGGCGGGAGCCTCAAAGGATAATGGAGCATGCCCGAATCCGATCCGACCACCGATCCGACCGCCGTCGCTGCCCAGCCCCGGCTCTCGCCACGTCGCCTGTACCGCACGGTCGCGATCGCGGAGGCCGTGACGTGGACACTGCTCATCACCGGGATGATCCTCAAATACGTGCTCGACGCGGGCGATGTCGGCGTTCGGGTAGGCGGCTTCCTGCACGGGTTCGTGTTTCTCGCCTACGGCATGACGGCCGTGCTCGTCGGCCTCAACCAGCGGTGGAGGGTGGGGCTGATCGCCGGTGCGCTGCTCACCGCCGTCGTCCCCTACGCGACCGTGCCGTTCGACCGTTGGCTCGAGCGCAGAAACCTCCTCGAGGGGGCGTGGCGCACCGCGCCATCCGACGACCCCCGCGACGGTACCGCGGTGGACCGGATGCTGCGCGGGGTGCTGCGCCATCCGCTGTTGCTCGCCGCCGGGCTGGCAGTCGCGCTCGTCGCGATCTTCGCGACGCTGCTCGCGCTGGGGCCTCCTGGACGCTGAATCCGGGCGCTGGCCCAGGCGTCACGCAGACTCGAGCGTGAGCTTGAGCCGCGCGAGGTCGGCCTCGACCATCCCGACATCGGCGCAGAACTCCTTGTAGCTCTGCCCGCTGCGCCGCCGCAGCGTGAAGACCACCTCGGACCCTTCGTCGTCGGCAAGCACGCGCATCGGATTGCAGAAGCTTTCGCCCGACGGGAGGGTCACCCGATGGTCGAGCACTCCCAGCGCGTTCGATCCGACGAACGAGACCTCCACGCGCCCCATCGGAGAGTCGACCATCCACGAGCCGTCGACGTTCTCGACGGTCTGGCCGAGCCCGGACGCCCACGTCGGGAGGTTCTCCGGATTGGAGGCGAATTGGTACACGTCGAATGCGGGGCAATCGATCCAGACGATGATGTGCCGTGTTTCGAGGACCATCCCGACTCCTTCCGGTCTTTGTGCCGCTCGGTCGCTGACTCCAGTGTCGCTCAGCGGGAGCTGATCTGCGAGAACTTGCGGATTGACAGCGGCACGAATACCGCGAGCACCACGACGATGCCGATGAGCACCGTCGGGATCGGGTTCTGCTGCATCCACGAGTCGCCGACAGGGGCGCCGGGCGGGATGTTGCCGAACAGCTCCCGTGCCGACTGCACGAGGGCGGAGACCGGGTTGTACTCCGCGAAGATGCGCAACGGAGTGGGCAGGTTCTCGCTCGGCACGAAGGCGTTTGAGATGAAAGTGAGTGGGAACAACACGAGGAACGACACATTGTTGATGACCTCGGGGCTGCGCACGATCATGCCGAGGAACGCCATGACCCACGACAGGGCGTAGGCGAACAGCAGCAGCAGCACGACCGCGGCAAGGGCCTCGACGAAGCTCGAGCGCACCCGCCATCCGACGATGAACCCGGTCGCCATCATCACGACCATCGAAATGGCGTTAATCAGCAGGTCGCCGTTGGTGCGGCCGACCAGAACCGCGGACGGGCTCATCGGCAGGGTGCGGAACCGGTCGATGATGCCTTCTTTCAGGTCTTGCGCCATCGCCGAGCCCGAGTAGGTCGACCCGAAGACGACCGTCTGGGCGAAGATGCCGGCCATGATGAACTCTTTGTAGTTGCTGCCGGGGATGTCGATGCTGCCCGCGTAGACATAGCTGAACAGCAGCACGAACATGATCGGCTGCAGCGTCGTGAACACGAGGATGTCGGGAACGCGCTTGATCTTGATCAGGTTGCGCCGCGTGGTGATCCAGCCGTCGGAGAACCAGGATGCCGCTCCGGAGGCGGAAGGCGCGGTGGGCGCCTTCACACGTGCTGTTGTCGTCATGATGCCTTGTCCTGTTCGTCGTTCAGGGTGGCGGCGTGCCCCGTCAGCTGCAGGAACACGTCGTCGAGGGTGGGGCGCTGCATTCCGGCGTCATGCAGCCGGATGTTTTTCTCCTCGGTCTGCGCGAGCACGGCGCGCAGCGCGGCAGGGCCGTTCGCGACCGTCACCGCCACCGAGCGCCGGTCGCTGGAGACCTCGGGGGCGCTCGAGCCGACTGTGCGGAGGATCTCGACGGCGGCATCGCTGTCATTTTCGGTCACGAGGCTCAGGGCGACCCGCTGACCGCCGATCGATGACTTCAGCTCGTCGGAGGTGCCCTGAGCGATGACCTTGCCGTGGTCGATCACCGCGATGTCGTCGGCGAGCCGGTCGGCCTCCTCGAGGTACTGGGTGGTCAACAGCACCGTGGTGCCCTCGCTCACGAGCTTCGTGATGATGTCCCAGAGTCCGAGCCGGCTGCGCGGGTCGAGTCCGGTTGTCGGCTCGTCGAGGAAGAGCACCCGGGGATTGATGACGAGCGCGCCGGCGAGGTCGATCCGCCGGCGCATCCCGCCCGAGAATCCCTTCACCGGACGGTTCATCGCCTCGGTGAGGTCGAACACGTCGATGAGCTCTCTCGCCCGGCGCCGAGACTCCTTCGCGCCGAGGTGGTAGAGCCGGCCGACCATGTCGAGGTTCTCGAAGCCGGTGAGGTTCTCGTCGACGGCGGCATACTGGCCGGAGACGCCGATCATGCGCCGCACCTCGTCACCGCGTTCTCCGACGTCGATGCCGTCGATGGACGCGGCGCCGGAGTCGGCGCGGATCAGGGTCGTGAGCACCTTCACCGCGGTGGTCTTGCCCGCCCCGTTGGGGCCGAGCAACGCCGTCACCGTTCCCTGCGGCACCGACAGGCTCAGCCCGTCGAGGGCGTGCACGATCGGCGCCCCCTTCGGGGTGTAGGACTTGACCAGGTCGCGCGCCTCGATGAAAGCCATGCGAAGACGATAGCGGATGCCGGTGACATCGCTACAGCCCCTGAATCGGCGTTATTCCCAGCGGGTACTGGCACAATTCACACGACCCCCATTACGCCAGAAGGATGCGCCATGACCACCGCCAGTTCCGACCAGTTCGACGTGATCGTCATCGGCGCAGGGCCCGCCGGAACGGCAGCGGCACTCCGCGCCGCCGAGCTCGGTGCCCGGGTCGCCGTCGCGGAGGCCGACCGCACCGGCGGCACCTGCGTCAACACGGGCTGTGTGCCCACCCGGGTGCTCGCCAAGACGGCGCGAATCATGCGCGAGATGCGCACCGCGAGCGACTGGGGCATCGGGGGCGAGGCACTCGAGCTCGACTGGAACGCCACCGTCGCCCGCGTTCGCCAGACAGTCGACCGCGTGCGGTCGATCAAGCGCGAGGCGGAGCGGTTCGCCGAGGCGGGGATCGAGCTCATCCTCGAGGGTCGTGCCAGGTTCGCCGACCCGCACACGCTGGTGCTCGACAGCGGCCGCCGCATCAGCGCCGACTCGATCCTCGTCTGCGTCGGCGGGCACTCCCGCCGACTACCCGTTCTCGGCGCCGAGCTCGCCATCGTTCCGGAGCACATCCTCGACCTGCCGGAACTGCCCCGTCGCGTCGCCGTCATCGGCGCAGGCAATACCGGCGCGCAGCTCGTCACGGTGTTCAGCTCGTTCGGCAGCGAGGTCACGCTGCTCGACGTCGCACCGCGCATCCTCGTCGCCTCCGACGCCTCGATCTCCGAGGGTGTCGCGACGGCCTTCACCGAGCAGGGCGTCAGCGTGCACACCGGAATCGACACGATCGAGGCTCTCGTGCGGGCATCCGACGGCTCCATCACACTGCTCTGGCGCAAGGACGCCAGCCCGCGGTCGTCGAGCTTCGATGCCATCGTGATGGCGACAGGATGGCCAGCGGATGTCAGCGACCTCGGCCTCGAGAACGCCGGCATCGAGGTCGTGCGCTCGGCCATCCCTGTCGACGGGTACTTTCGCAGCTCGGTCTCGCACATCTTCGGTGTTGGCGACGCGAACGGCAAGGACATGCTCGTGCAGGCGGCCCAGTTCGAGGGTGAGGCGGCGGCAGAGAACGCGGTGCTCGGTGCCAACCGCCGCACTCCGCACCACCTGCTGCCGGCCGGCGGATTCACCGACCCCGACTACGCGGGCGTCGGACTCACCGAGGAGCAGGCGCGCGAACGCGATGCGCAGTGCGTCGTCTCGATGGTGCCGTACGCCGCGCTGGATCGCGCCGTCATCGACGACCGGGAGCGGGGCTTCCTCAAGCTCATCACCGACCGGCGGCGCGAGCTCATCCTCGGCGCACACGCCGTCGGAGAGAACGCCGTTGAGGTCATTCAGTCGGTGACGACCGCGATGGCGGCAGGCATCGACGTGGCTACCCTCGCGAACGTCAAGTTCGCGTACCCGACCTACAGCGCCGTGATTGGCATGGCGGCGCGCGGGCTCCTGCACCCGGCGGCTGTGGACGCGCCCACCGCCCCTACCGCCGCGCACCCGGCTGCTGCGCAACCCGCTGCTGCGCAACCCGCTGCCGCGCACCCCCCTGCGCACGCCGCTGCCGCGCCCCTGCTCAGGGGATAGCGACCAACCCAAGCCCGCGAGTCGCCCTGTTGTGTCCCTTCGGGGGCTGTGGACCTGACCTATTCGGGCGACTCGCGGATGGGCAGCACAGGGCACTCAGCGCAGCTGCGACAGCACCTCCGCGGCGATGAGATCGACGTGGTCGAAGTCGCGTACGTCGATGAGCTGCAGGTAGACGCGGTCGGCGCCGAGCTCCCGCATCCGCTCGATCTTCTCGACGACGGCCGCGGGGCTGCCGGCGAAATTGATGAGGCGAAAGTCATCCGGGTCGGTGTGGATGGCCTCCGCCCGGGCGCGGAACTCGGCGTCGGAGCGCGCGACGATCGTCGGTAGCGCGACCGAGTACTTGAGGGACTCGGGGTCGCGCCCGATCTCGGTCGCGGCTGCGCGCACCCCCGCAAACTTCTCCGCGATCACGTCCTCGGCGACGAAGCCGATGTTGAACTCCGTTGCGAAGCGCGCCGCGGCCGCGGGGGTGCGCTTGCGCCCGCCGCCGCCCACGATCACGGGCACCGGCGACTGCACTGGCTTGGGCAGCGCGGGAGAGTCGGTGAGCGTGTAGTGGGCCCCGTCGAAGCTGTAGGTCTGGCCGATCGGTGTCGACCACGACCCCGTGATGATCTCGAGCTGCTCCTCGAGCAGCCCGAACCTCTTGTCGGGGAACGGGATGCCGTAGGCCTCGTGCTCCTCGGCGTACCAGCCGGTGCCGAGCCCGAGCTCGACCCTGCCGCCCGACATCTCGTCGACCTGTGCGACCTGGATCGCGAGGATGCCCGGGTGGCGGAACGTCGCCGACGACACGAGGGTGCCGAGGCGGATGCTGCGTGTCTCGCGGGCGAGCCCGGCGAGCGTCGTCCAGGCATCCGTCGGGCCGGGCAGGCCGTCCCAGGCGTCGCCCATGCGCAGGTAGTGGTCGGACCGGAAGAAGCCGTCGAAGCCGGCATCCTCCGCGGCGCGGGCGAAGGCGAGCAGCTCCGTGTAGGTCGCGCCCTGCTGAGGTTCGGTGAAGATGCAGATTTCCATCGGACCAGCCTGCCACGGCGGAGCGCGTAATCTCGCTGAGAGTGGCCGGCTATTCCCGCGGCGCGTGCGCGTCGAGAAACTCGTAGACCTCGGTGCTGTCGACCCCGGGGAACACCCCGGCGGGCATCGCCGCGAGCAGCGAGCTGTTGAGCCGCGCGCTCGGGAAGGAGTGCTGCTCCCAGCGGCTCGCGAGGCCGGCGGGCGGGCGGCGGCAGCATCCCTCGTCCGGACAGGTCGACGTCGACCGGTTGGTGGTGTCGCGCCCGCGGAACCACTTCACGTGCGCGAACGGCGTGCCGACGCTTACCGAGAACTCGCCCCTCGCTGTTGACTGGATGCGGGAGGTGCACCAGTACGTTCCCGTGGGCTTGTCGGTGTACTGGTGGTACGGGCTGAATCGGTCCGCGATATCGAACACTCGCCGAGCGCTCCAGTTGCGGCAGACCAGCTGCCCTTCGACCGCGCCGAGAGCATCCGTCGGGAAGAGCACCCGGTCGTTCTCGTAGGCCTTCGAGATTGTGCCGCTCTCGTGCACCTTGAGGAAGTGCACCGGGATGCCGAGGTGCTCGGTCGCCAGGTTCGTGAAGCGGTGCGCTGCCGTCTCGTAGCTCACCGCGAAGGCGTCGCGCAGGTCCTCGACCGAGAGCTCGCGCTTCTCCTTCGCGGCGGTGAGAAACGCGACGGCCGAATGCTCGGGCACGAGCAGCGCAGCAGCGAGGTAGTTCGTCTCAACCCGTTGGCGCAGAAAGTCGGCGTAGTCGCGTGGCTCGGTGACCCCGAGCACGTGGCTCGCGAGCGCCTGGAGCAGGGTCGTGCGGGCGTCGCTGCCGCTCGCCTGTCCGACCGGCAGGTAGATGCGCCCGTTCTTGAGGTCGGTGACGCTGCGGGTCGACGTGGGCAGGTCGCCCACATAGTGCAATGCGAAGCCGAGGTGCGAGGCGAGGTCGGATGCGACGCGCTGGGAGAGCGGCCCGCCCGCGTGCCCGACGGCGTCGAGCAGCGTCTTCGCGGCGGCCTCGAGCTCGGGGAAGTAGTTGTTGCGGTGCCGCATCGACCGACGCAACTCGGTGTTGACCCTCCTCGCCTCCTCCGGTGTCGCGGCACGCTCGCGGTGCAATCGCTGCAGTTCGTCATGCAGGGCGAGGATAGTCTCGATCGCCTCATCGCTCAGCGACTTGCGCAGGGGCAGCACCGGCAGCGGGAGCGACGCATAAAGGGGTCCGCGCTGCGCGCGCTCGAGCGCGATCTCGAGGGCCGCGCGCTTCGACGGGGGTTCCTGGCTCATCAGCTCGTCGAGGCTCACGCCGAGGATGCGCGCGAGCCGCTGCACCTCCCCAAGCTTGAGTTCGCGCTTGCCGTTCTCGATGACCGAGATCTGCGACGGCGCGCGGCCGAGCGCGGCACCGAGGCTGTCGAGGGTGAAGCCGCGCTCGGTGCGGAGCTGGCGGATGCGCCGGCCGATCGTCAGTGAATCGAGCATGCCTTCAGCTTCGGGCGGATCGAGCGGCGTCGTAGTCATCCCACCAGCCTGCCATCGAACCTTCTTTCGCGGAATAGAAGAACGGCGAATCTTCTGACGAACATTCTGGAGAAGAACCTCTCCAGGGGGTCCAGAGTCGAAGAACCACCGACGAAGGAGTTCCACATGACCAGCATCCGCCCCGGCGACCAGACGCAGACCGCAGCCGAGCTCGAAACCCAGTGGAAGACCGACGCGCGGTGGAACGGAGTCGTTCGCGACTACAGCGCCGAGGACGTCATCGCCCTGCGCGGTTCGGTGCGGGAAGAGCAGACCCTCGCCAAGCGCGGGGCCGAGAAGCTCTGGCAGCTCATCCACGACGAGCCGTGGGTTCCGGCGCTCGGCGCCCTCACCGGCAACCAGGCCGTGCAGCAGGTGCGCGCCGGCCTCAAGGCGATCTATCTGAGTGGATGGCAGGTGGCCGCCGACGCGAACCTGTCCGGACAGACCTACCCCGACCAGAGCCTCTACCCCGCGAACTCGGTGCCGAGCGTTGTGCGCCGCATCAACAACGCGCTGCTGCGGGCGGACCAGATCGAGCACGCCGAGGGGGTTTCGGCGGGCGGCGAGGCGACCGACTGGCTTGCCCCGATCGTCGCGGATGCCGAGGCCGGCTTCGGCGGACCGCTCAACGCCTACGAGCTCATGGCCTCGATGATTGCGGCGGGCGCGGCTGGCGTGCACTGGGAGGACCAGCTCGCGAGCGAGAAGAAGTGCGGACACATGGGCGGCAAGGTGCTCGTGCCGACCGGCCAGCACATCCGCACCCTCAACGCCGCCCGCCTCGCGGCCGACGTGGCCGGCACCTCGACCCTCGTCATCGCCCGCACCGACTCGCTCGCCGCGAACCTCGTGACCAGCGATGTCGACGAGCGCGACCGCCCGTTCCTCACCGGCGGCCGCACCGCCGACGGATTCTACGAGACGCGTCCCGGAATCGAGACCGTGCTTGCCCGCGGCCACGCCTACGCCCCTTACGCCGACCTGCTCTGGGTCGAGAGCGCCGAGCCGGACCTCGAGCTCGCCCGGACCTTCGCCGAGAGCATCCACAAGGAGTTCCCCGGTAAGAAGCTCGCCTACAACTGCTCGCCGTCGTTCAACTGGAAGCGCCACCTCGACGACGCCCAGGTCGCCTCTTTCCAGAGGGAGCTGTCGGAGATGGGCTACGCGTTCCAGTTCATCACCCTCGCCGGCTTCCACTCGCTCAACCACTCGATGTACACGCTCGCGCGTGGCTACGCCGAACGCCACATGAGCGCCTATGTGGAGCTGCAGGAGGCCGAGTTCGCGTCAGAGGCCGACGGATACACCGCCACGAAGCACCAGCGCGAGGTCGGCACGGGCTACTTCGATCGGATCGCCACGGCTCTCAACCCCGACAGCTCCACCCTCGCTCTCGTGGGCTCCACCGAGTCCGCCCAGTTCCACTAAACCGCCCGCACAACGGGCCCACCGCACATTCGCTCAGACCGAAGGACACACCATGAACAACCGAATGGAGATCACCGCCGACGGCGGCGATCGGTACGACGAGATCCTCAGCCCCGAGGCCCTCCACTTCCTCGCCCGCCTGCACGACCAGTTCGCCGGGCGCCGCCACGAGCGCCTCGCCGCGCGGATGCACCAGCGCAAGGCGATCGACAACGGACGCGATCTCAAATTCCTGCCAGAGACATCCGCCATCCGCGAGGATGCCTCCTGGCGCGTCGCCGGGGCCGGCCCCGGTTTGGAGGACCGCCGGGTCGAGATCACCGGCCCGACGGACCGCAAGATGACCATCAACGCGCTCAACTCCGGTGCGAAGGTGTGGCTCGCCGACCAGGAGGACGCCACCAGCCCGACCTGGGCGAACGTCATCGGCGGCCAGCTCAGCCTCTTCGACGCGATCCGCGGCCAGATCGATTACATTTCCGACGACGGCAAGGAGTACAAGGTCGGCGAGAGCACCCCCACGATCGTGATGCGCCCGCGCGGCTGGCACCTCGTCGAGAAGCACCTGCGATTCACCGACCGGGCGGGGATGCGCGCTCCGGCATCCGGATCCCTCGTCGACTTCGGACTCTACTTCTTCCACAACGCGAAGGAGCTCATCGCTGGGGGCACCGGACCGTACTTCTACCTGCCAAAGCTCGAGAACCACCTCGAGGCCAGGCTCTGGGACGACGTGTTCACGTTCTCCGAGAACGCGCTCGGCATCCCGCAGGGCACGATCCGCGCAACAGTGCTGATCGAGACGATCCCCGCGGCCTTCGAGATGGAGGAGATCCTGTTCGAGCTCAAGGACCACTGCGCGGGCCTCAACGCAGGCCGATGGGACTACATCTTCAGCATCATCAAGAATTTCCGCGGCCGCGGCGCCTCCTTCGTGCTGCCGGACCGCTCGCGGATCACGATGACGGTGCCTTTCATGCGCGCCTATACCGAGCTGCTCGTGTCGACCTGTCACAAACGGGGCGCATATGCCATTGGCGGCATGAGTGCGTTCATTCCGAATCGACGTGACCCCGAGGTCACCGCACGTGCACTCGAGCAGGTGCGTGACGACAAGCGCCGCGAGGCCGCCGACGGCTTCGATGGCACCTGGGTCGCGCATCCGGGACTCATCGACGCCGCGCGGTCCGAGTTCGACGCGGTGCTCGGCGATCGCCCGAACCAGCTCGACCGGCTGCGTGAGGACGTGTCGGTGAGCGCCGGCGACCTGCTCAACCTGCGGATCCAGGGTGAGGTGACGGATGTCGGCGTGCGCGCCAACGTCTCGATTGCTGTGCGCTACCTCGAGAGCTGGCTGCGCGGAGTGGGCGCCGCGGCGATCGACAACCTCATGGAGGACGCCGCGACGGCCGAGATCAGCCGGTCCCAGCTCTGGCAGTGGATCCACCAGCGGGTCGTCACCGCCGAGGGCAATCGGATTACCGTGAAGTCGGTGGATGCGATCCTCGCCGAGGTCGTCGCGGGGCTCGATCGGTCGCCGGGCGACCGGTTCGACGCGGCGATCGAGGTGTTCCGCGAGGTGACCCTCGAGGAGGACTTCCCGACCTTCCTGACCCTCGGCGCCTACGCCCGGTACCTCATCGAGGAGCGGCCGGTGCTCGCGGTCGCCTGACCGACAGGGGCGCGCTCCAATGCGTGGAGTGGCGTCCTCTGTCAATTTTCGCGGGTCGCTGGGCGACCTGCTCAACCAGCGGGTCCGTGCCGGATCTCAGCCGATTGGGCAGGCCGCCCGTGGCCGTGCAGAAATCCCGCGCTATTGCGCCTGCGTCTTCTCCTCCACAGGCCGTACTCCAGGAGGGTTGTCCACAGGACATATCCCAGATCAGGGTGTGGTTTGGTGTCGGTTGGAATGTCGGTGGTGTCTGTCACTATGTGGGTATGTCCAAAGCAACCGATCCCCTCGCCGCAAGCGCTAGTGCGTTCGCGTCGGTGTGGGCTGGTGCGCTCACCGGGTTCGGCGCCCGGGTCGGCGAACACCCGGATGCCCGGCCGCCCGATGCGCGTGGAGCAGGATCCGGCGCAGCGGCTGCAGCCGTCTCGGTCGGTGCAACCGCCGGAGCATCGTTCGGCGCGATCTCGGTCGCTCCGTCCCAGCTCGATGTGGAGACCATGTCCGATGCGGGGCTGGTGCGGGCGATCCAGTCCGGCTACGACCTCAAACGACACGTCGATGCCCTCCTGGTGCGTGCGGCGGGGGAGCTGAGTGTGCGCTCGCGCCCCTCGCTCGGTCAGGGCGGCCTGGCGAAATCTTCCGGGCATACCTCCCCTGCCTCCCTGATCACCGAACTGGGTCGGGTGACTCTGGCCGAGGCCGGCAGAACAGTCCGGCTGGGCGAGGCGACCACCGCACCGGTGTCCCTGCTCGGCGAACGCCTCCCCGCCCCGTTCCCCCTGGTCGCGGATGCGGTGAACAGCGCGGTGGTGCAGGTGGATGCGGCCCAGTCGATCATCACCTCCCTCACCCAGGCCGCCCCCCGCGCCCTGCCGGTACACCTGGTCGCGGCCGAGGAGGAACTGGTCACCTTCGCCGCGTCTCATCCGGCGGACACGGTGCGGAAGCTGTCGATCTCCTGGCGCGACGCGCTCGATACCGATGGGATCGCACCGCGGGAGGAGGCACTGATCGCGGCCCGGTCGCTGCGCTGGAGCAAACAGGGCAACGGTTTGGAGCGCTGCACGATCGACCTCGACCCCCTCGGCGCCGGATATGTGCGCACCATGATCGACGCGATGGTCGGCGACGCCCTCCGCGCCGTCCGCTTCGACACCGACCCGACCGGACCTGCGGGGACCGCCGGCGGCCACGACCACGGCCACGGCATGGGCGATGAGGGTCTCGACCGGGACGCGTGCGGTGACCACCATGTCGAGCTCCCCGACCCGCGGACGATCCCTCGGATCGCCGCCGACGCTCTGATCGATGTGGCCCGGCACATGATGGGCTGCACCACCGCACCAGGACTCCTCCCACACACCACCCTGATCATCCGGATGACGCTGGAACAACTCCACTCCGGCCTCGGCGCAGCACACCTCGACGGGGTCGAGGACCCCATCACGGCTGGTGCCGCCCGCAGGCTTGCCGCGGACGCGGAACTGATCCCCGCAGTCCTCGGCGGGAACAGCCAAATCCTCGACCTCGGCACCGGGAGACGACTATTCACCCGCGCCCAACGGATCGCATTCGCCGAACGCGACGGCGGCTGCGCCATCACCGGCTGCGGCCGACCACCCTCCTACACCGAAGCCCACCACATCCACTGGTGGTCCCACGGAGGCACAACAAACCTCAACAACGGCATCCTGTTATGCACCGGACACCACCACATCATCCACAAAGGATGGACCGTGCAGGTCACCGACAACACCCCCTGGTTCACCCCACCCACACACATCGACCCCACCCGCACACCCAAACGCGGCGGAAAACTCCCCACACCAGCACTGCAATGACCACCAGCACTGCCATGACACCAGGACGAGAACGGCCAGGCTTCGACACGGACGCTACGCGACCTGCTCAACCAACGGGTCTGAGTGGATTGAGCAGGCCAGCCACGGTCGTGTCGAGAACGCACCCCGGGTTTCGGCACGGACGCTGCGCGACCTGCCCAACCAGCAGAAAGCTGCGCGCGCTGCTCGACCGATCGAACAGCTACGCGACGCCACCCGCTTCAATTCCGACACCGACGAGGGCCATCACCAGCGGAGGCCGCGGCCCGACGCACGCGGCCCGACCACAGCATCCACCCCTGCCGTCTTTTCCTCCCACTACAACCGACGCGCCGAATCGACTGGGGCTCCGAGACGGTCCAGCGCCACCCCAAGCCGAGCCTTGCGTGGCTCGGGGAGGTCGCCTGGTCGGGCGCTCTCTAGGGGCGCGGCACCTCGGCCTTCACCACGTCGAGAATCAGGTGGGCGAACTGGCCACGCTGTTCGACGCTGCGCAGGCGCAGTCGATCAGGATCAATTCGACGAGGCAGCAGCGGAGCGCCGCCCGTGAGGAACGCCGGCGCGAAGGTGACCTGGATCTCGTCGAGCAGCCCCGCATCAGCGAACTGCCCGGCGATGTCGCCCCCGCCGATAATCCAGATGTCGCCATCGCGGGCCGCACGGATCAGCTCAGGGTAGACCTCTGCGACACCGCCAGAGACGAACCTGATGTCGGCGGCCTCGACGGCGGGGAGCGTCCTCGACGTGAAGACAAAGGTGGCACGGTTGCCGTAGAACTGCTGCCAGCGCTCCGGGTATTCGAGCAGGCCTTCGTGTTCCAGTACCCATTGGTAGGTCGTTGACCCCTCGACGAGCACGCCAATGCCGGCCAAGAACCCTGAGAAGTCAGCCTCATTGTGATCTGCATCCTGCTCGACAGAAAACAACCAGTCGAGGGAGTTGTTCTCGTCAGCCAGGAGGCCGTTGAGGCTCGAGGCGGTGTAGTAGACGACCCGTGTCATATGCCAACGCTAGCCGGGGCAAGTCAGCTGAGGCGTGCCCGAAGTGCCGCCAGCTGCTTCGCGAGGGCGTGCGGCAGCTTTTCGCCGAACGTTGCGAAGTACTTCTCCGTCGACTCGACCTCCGCGAGCCATGACTGCGGGTCGACCTTGAACAGCTTCTCGAGGTCGCCCTCGGGGAGATCGAGACCCTCGACGTTGAGGCCGTCAGGGGTAGGGACGAGCCCGAGCGGCCCATCGGCTGCCGGGACCTTGCCGTCGGCGCGCTCGAGGATCCACGCGAGAACACGGGAGTTCTCGCCGAACCCTGGCCAGAGGAAGCTGCCGTCCTCATCCTTGCGGAACCAGTTCACCTGGAAGATGCGGGGCATCCGACCGCCTGGGCGCAGCTTGTCGCCGACCTTGAGCCAGTTCGCCCAGTAGTCGGCCATGTTGTACCCGCAGAAGGGGAGCATCGCGAACGGGTCGCGGCGCAGCTCACCGACGGTGCCCTCCGCGGCGGCGGTCTTCTCGGAGGAGATCGTCGCACCGAGGTAGACGCCGTGCTCCCAGTCGCGGGCCTCGACGACGAGGGGCACGTTGGTGGCGCGGCGGCCGCCGAAGATGATCGCGTCGATGATGACGCCCTCCGGGTCGTCCCAGTCGTCCGAGATCGTCGGGCACTGGCGTGCGGCGACGGTGAAGCGGGAATTCGGATGCGCGGCGGGGCGCCCGGACGCCGGGGTCCAGTCCTTGCCCTGCCAGTCGGTCAGGTGCGCCGGGACCTTGTCGGTGAGCCCCTCCCACCAGACGTCGCCGTCGTCGCGCAGGGCGACGTTCGTGAAGATTGTGTTGCCCCAGATCGTCTCGACCGCGGTCGCGTTCGTCGAGGCACCCGTGCCGGGAGCGACACCGAAGAAGCCCGCCTCGGGGTTGATCGCACGAAGGGTGCCGTCGGCGGAGGGATGCAGCCAGGCGATGTCATCGCCGATCGTCTCGACCTTCCATCCGGGGATGGTCGGCTTGAGCATCGCGAGGTTCGTCTTACCGCACGCGGAGGGGAATGCCGCGACGACGTGGAATACCTTGCCGCGCGGGTTGGTGACCTTGAGGATGAGCATGTGCTCGGCCATCCAGTCCTCGTCGCGGGCCATGGTCGAGGCGATCCGCAGTGCGAAAGACTTCTTGGCCAGGAGCGCGTTTCCGCCGTACGCGGACCCGTATGACCAGATCTCGCGGGTCTCGGGGAAGTGGGTGATGTACTTTTCGTCGTTGTTGCAGGGCCACGGCACGTCGGGCTCGCCCTGCGCGAGCGGCTTGCCGACGCTGTGCACGGCCGGAACCCAGTTCGTGTCGGAGCCGATCAGCTTGAGCGCGGCGGATCCCATGCGAGTCATCACCGACATGCTCGCGACGACGTAGGGGGAGTCGGTGACCTGTACGCCGAGCCGGGACAGGCGTGAGCCGAGCGGTCCCATCGAGAAGGGCATCACGTACATGCGGCGGCCGCGCATCGCGCCGGCGAACAGGCCGTCGAGGGTTTCGCGCATCTCGGTCGGGTCGGCCCAATTGTTGGTCGGTCCTGCATCCTCTTCCAACTCGGAGCAGATGAAGGTGCGGTCCTCGACGCGCGCCACATCGTTGGGATCGCTGCGGGCGAGGAAGCTGTAGGGGCGGTGCTCCGGGTTGACGCGCACGATCGTGCCCTGCTTGAGCATGACCTGAATGAGACCGTCGAACTCCTGCGGGTTGCCGTCGCACCAGACGACGTCGTCGGGAAGGGTGAGGGCCGCGATCTGTTCGACCCACGCGACGACGCCGGGATCGGTGCCTTCGGGGGGCGTATGCGCCATAGCCCGGGCTTGGACAACTCTCGTCGGTCCGGTCGTTGTGGGCCTGTTGAGGGTCGAGCTGCTCATGGGGTTCTCCTCTGAACGCATTGGGGCGGGGATCCGGTCAAGATCGTCCTTCTCTTCCATGGTTGACCTTCTACAGGCCCGTGGCAGCCCCTATTGGGTAGAAAGATTGGCAATTCTTTCGGTATTCTGGCCGGATGCAAGATCTTGCCACGCTCGGACAGAGAATTCGCCACTTCCGCAACCAGTCCGGGCTAACCCTCGACCAGCTCGGGGCCGAGGTCAGCATCGCGGGCAGCCAGCTCTCCCTCATCGAGAACGGCCGCAAAGAGCCGCGCCTCTCGCTTCTCGCCCGCATCGCCTCGGCGCTCGGCACCGACGTGAACGCGCTGCTCGACGATTCGGCGCCGAACCCGCGGGCAGCCCTCGAGATCGAGCTCGACCGACTGCAGCGCTCATCCGTCTACGCGTCTCTCGGTCTTCCGCAGGTCAAGCCGTCGCGCGCAATCAGTGACGAGACCCTCGCCGCGATCGTCGGACTCAACCGCGAGCTGGCCCGGCGTGAGCGCGAAGCGATCGCGACGCCAGAAGAGGCCAGGCGTGCGAACACCGAACTGCGTCAGCAGATGCGCGCACTCGACAACTACCTCCCCGACATCGAGAAGCTGGCCGAGGACACCCTTCGTGGTGTCGGACACGTCTCTGGCGCTCTCACCCACCGCTCGGTGAGCCGGATCGCCGAGCACTTGGGCTTCGAGCTTGTCCATGTCGGAGACCTTCCGCACTCGGCTCGTTCGGTCACGGATCTCGAGAATGGACGGATCTACCTGCCACCGGCATCCATCCCGGGTGGGCACGGGCTGCGCTCGATGGCCCTGCAGGCCATGGCGCACCGGCTGCTCGGCCACGCGGAGCCGGAGAGCTACGCGGATTTTCTCCGCCAGCGCCTCGAGATCAACTACTTCGCTGCGGCATGCCTCATGCCGCTCACCCAGTCGGTCGAATTCCTGCGGGCGGCCAAGGCGGAGCGGAATATCGCCGTCGAGGACTTCCGCGACGCCTTCGGGGTCACCCACGAGGCCGCTGCACTGCGGCTGACGAACCTCGGAACGGCGCACCTCGACATGCAGCTGCACTTTCTGCGGGTCGGCGGTAACGGCGCCGTCTACAAGGCGTACGAAAACGACGGGCTGCGGTTGCCGGTCGACGTGACCGGATCGACGGAGGGGCAGCTCGTCTGCCGGCAGTGGAGCGCGCGCAAGGCCTTTGAGCACACCAACCGCACGACGGAGTTCTACCAGTACACCGACACCCCGGAGGGCACCTTCTTCGACTCGACCCAGACGGGCACGACCTCGGCGGAGGAGTTTTCCATCACGATCGGGGTGCCCTTCGCGCACTCGAAGTGGTTCCGCGGGCGCGAGACGACCGCCCGCGCAGTCTCGACCTGCCCGGACAAGAACTGCTGCATGCTGCCATCCGGAAGCCTCGCGTCGCGCTGGTCAGGCAAGGCCTGGTCGAGCGCCAAGCTGCACGCGCACATCCTCGCTCCCCTGCCATCGGGCACGTTTCCCGGCGTCGACGACCGCGAACTGTACGAGTTTCTCGAGGCGCACGCGGCGCCGTCGCGCTGAGCCGACCCGCGCAATTCCTTTCATTATTCAGCGTCTCAGGGGCGTTGCCCCTCCGTGGTGGTTGCTGAATTTCGGGTTGGGTCGCGTTGCGGGTCTGGCGCGGCGTCGTGCTCGGACGGATGATGGAGGTGCTCGCCACGGGGATGCCGGTTTTTCCTTGATGCTGAGAGCTTGTTATTCAGCGTGGCAGGAGGGGTTTTCTTACGAGAACTGTGGATTGTTGCTCCGAGCACGTGTGTCAGATTTCTGATTTTTCCTAACCTCTTCCGTGGTGGGCCCGTCAATATATGGGATGAGGAGGAAAATGATGGACGTGGTCCATGAGCGTGCTGCGGGGATGGATATCTCCAAGCGGGACGTGAAGGTCTGTGTTCGAGTGCCTGGGAAACGGCCCGGGACGTTCGAGCAGAAAGTTACTACCTGGGGTGCAACAACGTCGCAGGTGCTGGAGTTGCGGGAGCATCTCCTCGCGAACCGGGTGACAACGGTTGTGATGGAGGCGACCGGTGATTATTGGAAGCCGTTCTACTATCTGTTGGAATCGGTGCTGCCGGTGACGCTTGTCAACGCGCGGGATGTGCGTAATTTCCCGGGCCGGAAAACGGATGTCTCGGACGCGGGCTGGCTGGCCCAACTGGCCGCTCACGGACTGGTGCGGGCCTCGTTCGTGCCACCGGAACCGATCCGGGAGTTGCGGGATCTGACCCGGACCCGGGCCACGATCGTGCAGGAGCGCAGCCGGCATATCCAGCGGATCGAGAAGATCCTCGAGGACGCCGGGATCAAGCTGTCCTCGGTGGTGTCCCAGCTGAACGGGGTCTCGGCGCGCAGCATCCTCGATGCCCTGGTCGCCGGGGAACGCGACCCCGTGAAACTTGCCGCTCTGGCCAAGGGCCGGCTGCGGGCGAAGATCCCGGAACTGGTCGAAGCCCTCACCGGACGGTTTAGGGACCACCACGCGTTCATGGTGAACCTGCACCTCACCCAACTCGATCACAGTGCGACCCTGATCGATGAGATCACCGCCCGAATCGAGGTGGTGATGGAACCCTTTCGGGTCTTTCGAGAGACCCTCACCACCATTCCGGGGGTCTCTGTTCGTGTTGCGGACGTGATCATCGCCGAGACCGGCGGGAACATGCATATTTTCCCCAGCCCCGGACATCTTGCGTCCTGGGCCGGGGTCTGTCCGGGATCGAACGAGTCCGCGGGACGAGTGAAATCGACCAAAACGCGCCCCGGTAATGCGCACCTGAAGGCCGCCCTCGGGATCTCCGCCCTGGTCATCACCCGACAGAAGAACACGCACCTCGCCGTGAAATACCGACGGATCGCCGCTCGGCGCGGCAGCATCAAGGCGATCGTCGCCCTCGAGCACAGCATCCTTGTCGCCGTCTGGAAGATGGGCACCACCGGGGAAGCCTTCACCGAACTCGGACCGAACTACTACTCCAACCGCCACCCCGACCGAACAAAATCCAACGCCATCAACCAGCTCCGCACCCTCGGATACCAGGTGACCCTCACCCCCACCGCAGCCTAAAAACCGGTATTCACGTGTCAGGAGTCTGACGGCGGGGCTCCTGTCATCATTCAGGAGAGTGGGAGCGGGGCTCGATTCATCATTCAGGAGTCGGGCAGGTGGGTAGACAGCGTCGCTCCGGAGCGGGTCACGCCATCAGCACTTTTCCGCCTCAAACACACATTGCCCACGCTCATCTGTCACCTTGGCCGCATCAACCCCTGAATGATGAAAGCCGCATTCAGCAGTTACTCCTGAATGATGAAAGCCGCATTCAGCAGTTACTCCTGAATGATGAAACCTGACTCTATGGGGTCGGGACGAGCTGCTGCCGCTGCTGGCCGAGGCCCTCGATGCCCAGCTCGAGCACGTCGCCCGCCGCGAGGTAGGGGTAGTTGCCCGATAGTGCCACGCCCTCCGGGGTGCCCGTGTTGATGAGGTCGCCCGCGTCGAGGACGAGGTACTGCGAAAGGTGCCAGACGATGTAGGCGGCGGAGAAGATCATGTCGGCGGTAGTCGAGTGCTGCCGCTTCTCGCCGTTCACGCGCGACCAGATGCGCAGCGCCTGCACATCGGCGATCTCGTCGGCCGGCACGAGCACCGGCCCGAGCGGATTGAAGGTGGCGCAGCACTTGCCCTTCGACCACTGGCCGCCGGACTGCTCGCGCTGGAAGGCGCGCTCCGACACGTCGTTGCTTACGGTGAACCCGGCGATGTGGCCGAGCGCGTCCTCGGGTGAGGCGAGGTAGCTCGCCCGCGAGCCCATCACGATTCCGAGCTCGACCTCCCAGTCGACCTTCTCGGCGCCGGGAGGGATGAGCACGTCGTCGTACGCGCCGACGATGGTGTTCGGATGCTTGAAGAACAGGATCGGAACCTCCGGCGGCGCCGATCCCGACTCGGCCGCATGGGCGGCGTAGTTCTGGCCAATGCACAGCACCGCTCGCGGCCTCGCGATCGGGGCGCCGACGCGGAGCTGGTCGGCGTCCGCCACAACGCCGAGCGCGCCCGGCGTCGAGAGGGCATCGCGCACCCGCTGGATGCCGCCGCCCTCGAAGAACGCGCCGTCGAGGTCGGCGGTGATCCCTGACAGATCGAAGACCTCCCCGCTCGGCATCCGGACGGCGGGGATTTCGCGGCCAACAGGCCCGAGGCGCATCAATTCCATGAGACCAGCCTCTCAGCTGGCGGCGCCCGACGCGGCGCCCGACGCGGCGCCCGACGCGACGCCCGACGCGACGCCCGACGCGGCGCCCGACGCGGCGCCCGACGCGACGCCCGACGCGACGCCCGCCGCGGCCGCGGGCGGACCACTCCTCCGCGCCCGTGACGCAGCCGGCTCGGCTGCCGCGACCATCGATGGCGCGACGGCCCGCGGCACGAGCCGCTCGAGCTGCAGCACGTGGCCGGGGTTCAGCTCCTCGAGCGAGTTCACACCGAGCAGCCGCATGGTGCGCGTGATCTGCTCTGACAGGATCTCGATCGTGCGGTCGACGCCCTCGCGACCGCCGGCCATCAGTCCGTAGAGGTACGCGCGTCCGATCATCGTGAACCTGGCCCCGAGGGCGACGGATGCGACGATGTCGGCGCCCGACATGATGCCCGTGTCGAGGTGTACCTCGAGGTCCTTCCCGACCTCGCGTGCGACATCCGGCAGCAGGTGGAACGGGATCGGCGCGCGGTCGAGCTGGCGCCCCCCGTGGTTGGAGAGCGTGATGCCGTCGACGCCCATCTCGGCGAGGTGGCGGGCATCGGCGAGGCTCTGTACGCCCTTGACCACGACCTTGCCGGGCCACTGCGCCTTGATCCAGGCGAGGTCGTCGAAGGTCACGGTCGGGTCGAACATCGAGTCGAGAAGCTCGCCGACGGTGCCGGACCAGCGGTCGAGCGACGCGAAGGCGAGCGGCTCGGTGGTGAGGAAGTTGATCCACCACTCCGGCCGCGGCAGCGCGTTGAGCACCGTGCCGACGGTGAGTTGCGGCGGGATCGAGAATCCATTGCGCTTGTCGCGCAGGCGCGCCCCCGCGACGGGGACGTCCACCGTGACGAGAAGCGTGTCGTAGCCGGCGGCCGCGGCGCGCTCGACGAGTGCCATCGAACGGTCGCGGTCCTTCCACATGTACAGCTGGAACCAGTTGCGTCCGTGGGGATTCTCGGCCTTGACATCTTCGATCGAGGTGGTGCCCATGGTGGAGAGGGCGAAGGGGATGCCCGCAGCTCCCGCCGCTCCGGCCCCGGCGATCTCGCCCTCGGTCTGCATCATGCGGGTGAAGCCCGTCGGGGCGATGCCGAACGGCTGCGCGACGGGCGCGCCGAGCACGTCCCAGCCCGTCGACACCGTCGAAACGTCGCGCAGGATCGCAGGGTTGAACTGAATGTCCTGGAACGCCTGGCGGGCGCGGGCGAGGCTGATCTCGGCCTCGGCGGCGCCCTCGGTGTAGTCGAAGGCCGCCTTGGGTGTGCGGCGCTGCGCGATCTTCTTCAGGTCCTGAATGGTGAGCGCCTTGGCGAGGCGGCGCTTCTTCGCGTTGAGCTCTGGCGTCGCGAAGTTCATCAGCGGTGCGAGGTCTTTGTAGCGCGGCAATCGACGTTGAACCATGGTGGTCTACCTTTCGAGGGGGGCGAGCTTGCTGTCGGCGTAGTAGCCGGTGATGTGGTCATGGACGAGGGTGCGGGCGAGCGGTGCATCGCGGGATTCGATCGCATCGACGATCGCGCGGTGTTCCGCCCGCAGGCGCTTGGCCATCAGCTCCCACGACGGCAGGAAGGCCGCGCCGGCGAGCACGTAGCCCTCAACCGAGCTGCGCAGCCCTGTCATGACCGCGGCGATGACGTCGTTGCCGGATGCCGCGGCGAGGGACACGTGGAAGGCGGCGTCGATCGCGAGAAATTCGGCGGTCGTGAGTTCGCCGTCCATCGCGGCGAGTAGCTCCGCGGGCGCGGTGAGGTCAACCGCTCTCGACTCGGCCAGCGCAGTGACCACGGCGGCCTCGAGCACGAGCCTCGTCGCGACGACGTCCGCGACATCGAAGCCCCCCGCGGCAACCTGCAGTCGCATGAGCGCCGCCATCCCGCCGGAGGGGCGGGCGACGACGATCGCGCCAGCCTGCGGGCCGGAGCCGGTCTGAGTGCGGATGAGACCGAGCACCTCGAGCACCCGCAGCGCCTCGCGCACTGACGAGCGGCCGACGCCGAGCTCGGTCGCGAGGGTGCGCTCGGGGGGAAGGCGGTCGCCGGGGCCGATCGTGCCGGCGACCAGGTCGCCCTCGATGCGTGCGAGCACGTCCTGCCAGGCGCGGCGATCGGTGGACGGCACGGTGCTCCCTCGCTCCGGACCGTGTGGTCCGATCATGTGGTCTGACCACACCATACATGCGCGGAGGGGACCGCGTCGAGAGCGCTACCCGCCAAGAACCGGATTGAGCGGCGGCTCGCCCGCCCGCATCCGGCGCACCTGTTCGAGCACCACCCGGTCGACCCGGCCGGCCATCGCGTCGGTGTGGCCACCGAGGTGCGGGGTGACGATGACCCCCGGCAGGGTCCACAGTGGGTGGTCGGCGGGAAGTGGCTCCGGGTCGGTCACGTCGACCGCCGCCCGACCGCGGCCGGCGCCCAGCCAGTCCACGAGGGCCGCAGTGTCGACGACGCCGCCCCGAGCGACATTGACCACAAGCGCACCGGGACGCAGCAGACCGAGGAACCCGGCGTCGACGAGGTGGTGCGTGTCGCCCACGAGCGGGACGGCGAGCACCACGATGTCGGCTCCCGGCAGCAGCGCGCCAAGCGAGTGCATGCCGTGCACCTCGCCCCGGGCATCCGTCCTCGCCGACCTGCCGACGCGCACGATTCGCGCGTCGAAGGGGGCGAGGCGGCTCTCGATCTCGCGGCCGACCCCGCCGACGCCGATCAGCAGCACCGTCTTGCCCGCGAGCCCCGGATGCTGGGCGTGCGCCCACTCGCCGCGCGGCTGCGCCGTCACGGCCTCGCCGATGCCGCGCTGACTCGCGAGGATGAGCGCCAGGGCGAGCTCGCCGGTCGAGGCCTCGTGCACGTCGACCGCGTTGCAGTAGACGATGCCGGCCGGCAGCGCCTCGCTCACCCCGTCGAATCCGAGAGTCTGGCTCTGCGCGACCGTGACGGACACCGCCGCCAGCCCGCGCAGCTCGGCGGCCGGGATCATGTACCGGAGCACGAGCAGGTCGATGGCCACGTCGGGGGCGGGGTCGCCGAGATCCCAGACGATGATGCGCACGCCGCCCGGCAGTCCGCACAGGCGCCGGGCGATCTCCTCGTCGGGCAGGGCGATGATCAGTCTTCTCTCCACGACGCTCACGCTACCTCTAGGCTCGCGATGAGGATTCCGCCCCGCCTCATCGAGCGAAAGGTCTGCCGTGCCCGCTGGAGGGGAGTCACGGATGCCCCGGCGAACAGGGCTGCGATCGCGCCCGATCCTGCTGCTCGCGTTCGCGTTCGCCGTGATGGCCGACCCCGTCTCGTCGGTGGCCTATGCCGTCGAGGCCGCCCTGAGAGCCCTCGACGGCGACCTGACCCTGCTCGTTCCCACTATGGGCCTCGTCGTCGGCATCGTCGCGGTCGTGATCATCAACTACCGGCAGCTCGTTGCCCGCTATCCCGGAGGCGGCGGCGCGGCCGGCGCTGCCGGCGAGGCCTTCGGTGACGCGTGGTCGTTCCTGCCGATCGGCGCGCTCATCGTCGACTTCGTGCCGACCATTGCGATCAGCGTGTCGGCAGGCGCCTCCGCCGTGATCGCCTACTTCCCGCAGCTCGCGCCGATGCGGCTCGCCCTCGCCCTCGGGCTCGTGCTCGTCGTGGGAGGAATCACGCTGTTCGGACACCTCGGGCGGGTGGTCTTCGCGGTCATGACGATCTCGTTCATCGTCGTCGCCGTCATCGTGCTGGCCTACGGGCTCGGCGCCGACCCCCAGCCGCCGGTGGATGCTCCGGTGACGTCTCCCGGCGGGGCCAGCATCTTCGCGGTGCTGCTCGCATTCCCCGTCGCGATGGCCCTCGCGACGGGCGTCGAGGCACCGTCGTCGGCAATCGCCCAGCTCGGTCAACTCGACAACGAGGGCCGCCGCCGATTCGGCCAACTCACCCTCTGGCTCACCCTTGGCGTGGTCGGCACGATCACGATCGGTCTGGCGGTCGAGATCGCCCGGCTGCAGATCGCGCTGCCGTCGGCCGACTCCACCCTCGTCGCCGAGCTGGCCAGGTTCGCCGCACCGGCGCCCGTGTTCGCGGCCTTCCAGCTCGTCACGGCGCTGCTGCTGCTCGCCGCCGCGAGCTCGTCATTCCAAGCCGGTCCCGGCCTGCTCGCCGCGCTCGCCGAGCGCTCGATCGGCAAGGGCCACGACATCGGCATCCTGCCGAGCGCACTGGGCCGCACCAACCGGGCGCGCACGCCCTACTGGGGAGTCGCCCTCTTCGGTGCGCTCGCCATGGTGATCGTTGTCGTCGGCGGCGGGCGCGACCAGGAGCTGGTGCTCTTCTACGCAGTGGCGGTGTTCATCAGCTTTCTCGCGGGCCTGGCCGCGATGGCCAAGTTCTCGAGGCAGGACGGACGCCGAGGCTACTTCGCCCTCAACGTGTTCGGGGCGGTCGTCGTGGGGTTCACCCTCGTCGCAAACCTCACCCGCGGCTACCCGCTCGTGAGCCTCGCGGCGACACTCCTCATTGCGGGTGCCCTTTTCTGGATGTGGGTGCGCGCCGGTCGCCCACGCGGGGTGCGCAATGTCGCGGCCGAGGCCGAGCTCGAGGCGGCGGAGCTCGAGGGCGATGACCCTGCCGACCCCGCGATCACCTCGCCCTAGCCTCCAACCGCGAGTCGCCCGGTCGTCCGCGCTTACGCGGAGGCGAGCCAGAGGTCGGGTCCGAAGACCTCGTAGTGGATGTTCGCGGCGGGAACCCCCGAGAGAAGCGCCTGGTTGCGGATGACGCGCATGAATGGGAGGGGCCCGCACAGGTAGACCGTCGCATCGGCGGGAATCTCGACGTTGTCGAGGGACATGAACCCGGCATGGGAGCGATCGTCGGGCCCCTCCACCGGGTTCTCGAGCCAGAGCTCGAGGGCGGCGAAGTCGAGCTGGTCAACGTCGTCGACCATCTGCTCACGCATGGCCCAGCGCTCCAGGGTGCTTTCGGCGTGCAGCACCGTGACGGCGCGCTGGGAGTTCATCTCGACGAGTGACCGAAGAATGGACGCGCTCGGCGTGCAGCCGATTCCGGCCGAGGCCAGGATCAGGGCGCCGTCGCCCTCGGCGAGCGTCACGTCACCACACGGGTGCGAGAGGATGAGCGTGTCCCCGACGTGCACGTCGCGGTGCAGGATGGGGGAGACCTCGCCGTCGGCGTCGAGCTTGGCCGTGAAGACCCGCACGTCCGTTCCGGTTCCCGCGGACAGCGAGTATTGGCGCACCTGGTGGATGCCGTCGGGCATCATCACCGTCACGCTGACATACTGCCCCGGAAGAGACTTCGACACGGGGGTACCGTCGGCGGGCACGAGGGTGAAGGTCATCGCCTCGGTTCCGGCGGCCGTCTTTCCGGTGACGATCCACGGGGCGAGGGCGTTGCCGCTCGCGAGGCCGGCGTAGAGGCCGTTCTCCAGCTTGATCAAGGCGTGGGCCATGAGCCAGTACACCTCGGTCCAGGCGGCAGCGATCTCTGCCGTGATGACGTCGCTGAGCTCGTCGGCGATTCCTTCGAAGAGGTACTTGTAGACCACGTCGTACTGCTCGGGACGGATGTCGAGGGACACGTGCTTGTGGGCGATCCGGCTCAGCAGTGCCTCGGGGGTCGTGCCGGGGTTCGCGATCAGGTGGGTGGCGAACGCGGCGATGCTCCCGGCGAGGGCCTGTTGCTGGGAACCGTTCTTCTGGTTGGAGCGGCTGAACAGTCCGTCGAACAGTTCCGGGTGCGCGGTGAGCATGCGGCTATAGAAATTGCGCGCAATCGCGGGCATCCGCTCGCCGACAAGCGGCAGGGTGGCTTCGATGATCGGGGTCGAGGATGCTGAGAGCATTCGTGCGCCTTCTTCCGTAGGGAAGTCTCAAAACTAGCATTGAAAATGCAAGTATTTGACGGCGGTCAGTCGGGGCGGGTGCTGAGTCCCACCAGGACTGGGCCCGCGAGGCTGCCGTGTGGCAGGCTCGCGATCACGAGAGCGTCGAGCTCGGCGTAGAAGGCTTCTCGCGCGCGGCCGAGAGCGGTCCGCAGACCGCAGCCGGCCAGAAGTGGGCACTGGCCGTGGGGGGTTTCGCAGGCGGCGAGGTCCGTTCGAGTGTCGAGGCGGCGCAGCAGCCAGCCGACCGTGGCCTCGCGGCCCTGGGCGCTCAGGCGTACACCGCCGCTGCGGCCGCGAACCACCTCGACCAGACCGAGCTCCCGGAGACGGATGACGGCCTTGCTCACATGGTTGTACGGCGTGCCGACACGTTCCGCGATCACCCGCGCCGTCGTCAGGCCCGGGTCGGAGGGCTCGGCAAGCACCATCAGCACCCGGAGGCAGACGTCAGAAAATGCGCTGATCCTCATGGGTCAAGAGTAGGTGCGCGTGGCGGCTGCGGAGATCCGGGCTGTCGAGATCTGGGCTTTTTCCATCAGCCGGGTGCGGTGCGCGGCGTGTAGAGCAGTGGGGGCAACGACTCAGCGACGACCGCCCTGAGCGACTCGAGGTCGCCGGAGACGGCGCCGAGGGTGCGCGACTGGATGAGTACGTTGCCGATCGCGGTCGCCTCGACCGGTCCGGCGAGCACCGGAAGTCCGGCCCGGTCGGCGACGAGCCTGCAGAGCAGGTCGTTCTGGGAACCGCCGCCGACGAGGTGGATGACGTCGACGCGCTGTGTGGAGAGCTCGCTCGCGGTGCGGACCGCGGCGGCGAAGGCATCCGCGAGGCTTTCGATGATGCTGCGCACGAACTCCGCCATCGACGCGGGCATCGGCATGCCGCCCCTGAGGCACAGCTGCGCGATGCGGGAGGGCATGTCTCCGGGGGCGAGTAGCCCGGGGTCGTTCGCGTCGAAGACGGCGACTGGGGCGGTGACGGCGGCGGCAGCATCCAGCAGGGCGGGCAGGTCGATGGTGAGGCCGTCGCTCTCCCAGGTGCGTACTGATTCGCTCAGTAGCCACAGGCCCATAACGTTGTGCAGAAACCGCACCCGTCCGTCGACGCCGCCCTCGTTGGTGAAGTTCGCGGCGCGTGCAGCTTCGGTGATGACCGGGTGCTCGAGCTCGACGCCGACGAGTCCCCAGGTGCCGCAGCTGATGTAGGCGAAGTTGCTGGTTGTGGCGGGCACCGCGACGACAGCCGAGGCGGTGTCGTGGGACCCGACAGCGATCAGGTCGATGTCTCGGGCGAGACCGAGTTCGGTGCGCATCGTCGGCAGCAGAGGGGCGATGCGGTCGCCGGCGTCGACCAGCTCGGGGAGGATGCCGCGGGGAAGGTCGACCCGCTGCAGGAGAGCGTCGTCCCACTCGCGGTTCGACAGGTGGAGCAGGCCAGTGGTCGAGGCGTTTGTGCGTTCGGCGACCTGACGGCCGGTGAGCCAGTAGCCGAGGAGGTCGGGGATGAGGAGCATCCGGTCGGCGCCGTCGAGGGTTCCGGACTCACGGTCGGCGGCGAGTTGGAACAGAGTGTTGAACGGCAGGTGCTGCAGCCCGTTCGCGGCGTACAGCTCGCGGGCCGACACGACGGCGTGCGTGGCCTCGACGCCGGCCGCGGTGCGCCCGTCGCGGTAGTGGAACGGGGTTCCGAGCATCCGTCCGTCCCGCAGCAGCGCGTAGTCCACCGCCCAGGTGTCGATGCCGATGCTGCCGAGTCCCGGCTCCTCGCGCGCCGCCGCGGCAAGGCCCGCGAGCACGCTGCGGTAAAGCTCGAGGATGTTCCAGTGCAGGCCTCCGGCCTCGCGAACGGGCGTGTTCGGGAAGCGCGCGACCGGCCTGATGCTCAGCTCGTTGTGACCGACATACCCGAGCATGACCCGCCCGCTCGTCGCCCCGAGGTCGACGGCCGCGACCGGTGTGCTCATCGCAGGAACGCGGCCGCGACGCCGGCGTCGACCGGGATGTGCAGCCCGGTGGTGTGCGACAGGTCGTTCGTGCAGAGCACGAACACGGCATTCGCGACATTCTCAGGCAGCACCTCGCGCTTCAGCAGCGTGCGCTGCGCGTAGTACTTGCCCAGGTCGTCCTCGTCGACGCCGTAGACAGCGGCGCGTTTGGCACCCCAGCCGCCGGCGAAGATTCCGGAGCCGCGCACGACGCCGTCGGGATTGATGCCGTTGACCTTGACGCCGTGCTCGCCGAGCTCGGCCGCGAGCAGTCGCACCTGGTGGGCCTGGTCGGCCTTGGTCGCGGAGTAGGCGATGTTGTTCGGGCCAGCGAAGACGGAGTTCTTGCTCGAGATGTAGATGATGTCGCCGCCGAGCTTCTGGTCGATCAGCACCCGCGCCGCGGCGCGGGAGACGAGGAACGATCCCTTCGCCATCACGTTGTGCTGCAGGTCCCAATCGGCGACCGTGGTCTCGAGCAGCGACTTGCTCAACGACAGGCCCGCGTTGTTCACGACGAGGTCGAGACCGCCAAAGGCGAGCAGTGCCGCGTCGACGGAGGCCTGCACCTGAACCTCGTCGGTGACGTTCGCCTGCACGCCGATCGCGACATCCGCGGTGCCGATCTCCGCCGCCGCATTCTGCGCCGTGGCGAGGTCGAGGTCGGCGATGACGACGCAGGCGCCCTCCGTGGCGAGGCGGGTGGCGATGGCCTTGCCGATTCCGGATGCTGCTCCCGTCACGAGCGCGATCCGGCCGGCGAGCGGTTTCGGCTTCGGCATCCGCTGTAATTTCGCCTCTTCGAGCGACCAGTACTCGATACGGAACTTCTCCGCGTCGGAGATCGGCGAGTAGCTCGAGATCGCCTCGGCGCCGCGCATGACGTTGATGGCGTTGATGTAGAACTCGCTCGCGACACGGGCGGTCTGCTTGTTCGCGCCGTAGCTGAACATGCCGACGCCGGGAACGAGCACGATCGCGGGGTCCGCGCCGCGCATCGCGGGGGAGTCCTCGCTCGCGTGCGCCTTGTAATAGGCGGCATAGTCCGTGCGGTACTGCGAATGCAGCTCGGTGAGCCGCGCGATGGTGTCCTCGACAGGCGCGCCTGAGGGAAGATCGAGCACGAGTGGCTTGACCTTGGTGCGCAGGAAGTGGTCGGGGCAGCTCGTGCCGAGCGCGCCGAGGCGTGGGTGCTCGGTCGAGGAGAGGAAGTCGAGCACGACGTCGGCGTCGGTGAAGTGGCCGACCTGTGGCCGGTCGGTCGAGACCAGTCCGCGGATCGACGCCGCGAGTGCCGCGGCCTTCGCATGGCGCTCCGCCGGCTCGAGCGGGCCGAAGCCTTCGAGGGCGGGTCCGAACGGGTCCGGGCGTCCGTGCTCCTCGATATAGGCGGCGGCGGTCTCGATGATCCACAGGCTGTTCGCCTCTGCCGCCTCGCTCGTGTCGCCCCACGCGGTGATGCCGTGCCCGCCGAGGATGCAGCCGACAGCTCTCGGGTTCGCGTCCTTGATCTCGGCGATGTCCTGCCCGAGCTGCCAGCCCGGACGCCGCCACGGCACCCAGGCGACGCGGCCGTCAAATGCTGTCGCGGTGATCGCCTCGCCGTCCGCGGCGGTCGCGATCGCGATGCCAGAATCCGGATGCAGGTGGTCGACGTGCGCAGCGTCGACGAGGCCGTGCATGGCGGTGTCGATCGACGGTGCCGCCCCGCCCTTGCCGTGCAGGGTGTAGTCGAAGGCCGCGACCATCTCGTCCTCCCGGTCGACGCCCGGGTAGACGTTCGCGAGGGCGCGCAGCCGGTCCAGGCGCAGCACCGCGAGCCCGGCCTCGGTGAGGGTACCGAGGTCGCCACCGGAGCCCTTCACCCACAGCAGCTCGACGGGCTCACCGGTGACCGGGTCGGTGTCGGTGCCCTTCGCCGAGGTATTGCCCCCGGCATAGTTCGTGTTGCGCGGGTCGGCGCCCAGGCGGTTCGAGCGGGCGATGAGCTCTGCTGCTGCGGTGGTGGTCATATGCGGTAATCCGTTCTCAAAATCTTTCACGATCTGGGGCGGCGAGCAGTGGGTCTAAGCGCCCCAGCCAGCCTGGGTGCCGCCGACGCGCTGCGCCGCGATCCCCTCCTGGTAGCCACTCGTAGCGAAGGCCTCCATCGGGTCGGCAGGCAGCCCGCGCGAGGCGCGCCACTCGGAGAGGGCGGGACGCACATCCGTGTAGAAGGCATCCATGTAGACGGCGTTCGCGCCGAGCACGTCCTTCTCGAACTGGGCGAGCTCGAGCGCATCACGGTCGATGAGCAGCGCACGGGCAGTCATCTCCTGCACGTTGAGCACGCTGCGGATCTGCCCCGGGATTTTGGCTTCGACGTTGTGGCACTGGTCGAGCATGAACGCGACCGGGCTATCCGCGTCCATTCCGCCCCCGCGGATGACCTCTGCCATGATCCGGAAGAGCTGGAAGGGGTCGGCGGCGCCGACGATCAGGTCATCGTCGGCGTAGAAGCGCGAGTTGAAGTCGAACGAGCCCAGCTTGCCGAGGCGAAGAAGCTGGGCCACGATGAACTCGATGTTGGTGCCCGGTGCGTGGTGCCCGGTGTCGAGACAGACGAGCGCCTTCTCCCCGAGCGCGGAGACCTGCACGTAGGAGGTTCCCCAGTCCGGAACGTCGGTGTGGTAAAACGCCGGCTCGAAGAACTTGTACTCGAGCACCAGACGCTGCTCATCGCCGAGCTCGGCGTAGATGGCGACGAGGGAGTCGGCGAGGTTGTCCTGACGGCGGCGGATGTCGTCCTGGCCGGGGTAGTTCGTGCCATCGGCGAGCCAGATCTTGAGGTCGCGCGACCCCGTCTGGTGCATGATCTCGATGCACTCGCGGTGGTGGTCGATCGCGCGGCGGCGAACGGCGGGGTCGGATGCCGCGAGGCTGCCGAACTTGTATTCCTCGTCTTGGAAGGTGTTCGAGTTGATCGTGCCGAGATCGACGCCGTGCTCGTTCGCAAACGAGCGCAGGGCGGCGTAGTCGTCGACCTTGTCCCACGGGATGTGGAGGGCGACCGTCGGGGCAAGCCCGGTGTGCTTATGCACCTGCGCGGCATCCGCGATCTTCTCCTGAGGGGTGCGCGGGGTGCCGGGGGTTCCGAAGACGCGGAACCGGGTGCCGGAGTTGCCGAACGCCCAGGAGGGGAGCTCGATGGCCTGGCGCTCGAGCATGGGCGTGATGGAGGTGAAGGAATTCATGGGTCAGCGCTTTCCGTGCGTGGAGGAGGTAGATGTCACAGAAGAGGACGAAATCTGCCGGAACTCGATGCCGAGCAGATTCGCGGCGGCACGGTAGTCGTCCACGTGATGGCCGACCGAGAGCGCCCAGTGGTGGCCGATCCCCGTCTGGCTCCATTCGTCGACCCACTCGCCCGGATCCATACCGAAGTCGACGCGGCTCGTGGTGTTTCCGATGGACAGGAGCGGGCCGGGAACGACCTCGCCCTCCGAAGCGACGAAGACGAACGAGCCGTCACGTTCCTGCCCGAGACCGATGGTCGTCACGGGCCCCTGCCTGACATCGAATTCGACGCTCACACCCCAGCCGCGTTTGCCGTGATACACCCCGAGCCCGCGGAGCAGAGGGCTGGCTGCGCTCACGGCAAGGTGTGCGGGGCCGTCGTGACCCATCTCGACGACGCCGTCGGCGAAGTTGAGCGCCTGGATCTCGGTGAACGACCCGCCGGCCCCGATGGACTCGCTGACAAGTTGCGCGATGCTCGTGCGGAGTTCGTATTCGCCGGCCATCGGCACGCCGCGGGCGGTGAGTAGCGACGCGCCGAGAATCATCCCGGCGCCGAGCCGCTCGTGCTGTTCGCCCTCGAGGCCGCGGTGGTAATAGGCGAGCGTGTCGAGCTCGAAGTCGGCGACAAGTCGATCGAGGCCCACCGACACGCGCGCGCCCCACTCGAAGTCGTCCTCGTCGACCGAGACGTCGATCTCGAAGACCTGACGCGCGAGTTCCATGCGGCCCCGCGCCTCGGCATCCGTGACTGAGGCGACGCGCACTCGGAGGTCATCGAATTCGAGGACCTCCACGTGCGATCCGAACTGGGTGGAGACGAGGGTGAGGTCGGTCGAGACGTCGAGCATGCCCGGGTAGAGGTGACCCATGAGTCCGTGGCGTGCATGGCGGAGTGCGGCGCGAACGTGCGCGGCGCGAATCCACTTGTCGATGCGACGCCAGGCGTTCTCGTCTGTGAGGTGTCCCGACACCGAGCGGAACTCGATGCCGGCGCGGCGGAAGACGTTGCCGACCTCGGGCACCGGGCACTGCCCGCAATAGGCCAGCCACTTGCCGGTGTCGAAGTTCGCGTGGTCCATCGCCTCAGTAGGCTGCAGGTCGATGATGAGCACGGGAGTCTTAGCGCGCTGCGCGATCGGCAGCACCATCGACGAGGTGAGATAGGTCGTCAGGAAGATCACGATGAGGTCCGCGTCCGCCTGCCGGAGCTTCTCGGCGGCGACGGCGGATTCCTGCGCGTCGGATACAAAGCCAACGTCGATGACATCTGCATCGAGCGACGAGAAGCGAGTGGAGACGTAGTCGACCGAGTGCTTCAGTTGCGGCAGAAGGTCGGGAAACTGGGGCCAGTACGCGGCGAGACCGCCCGAGACAAGGCCGATGCGGGTGCGTCGTCGCGTGAACGCAGGCAGGAGGTCCAGGGCAGATGCCTCGGTCATGACAGCAACTCCAATTGGTCCTCGAGGTGGAATATCTCGGTGAGCGGGTGCATTGCCTCGTCGGGTCGGGCGCCATCGAGGGCCTCGAAGAACCCGGCCATCTCGGCTTGCCACCGGGCGTTGATTGCCGTCTCCGCCATGGCCTTCTGAGCGGCGGCAAAGTCCTCGGTCTCGAGGTAGCCGACGAGAAGACCGTCATCCCGGAGGAACAGCGAATAGTTCCTCCAGCCGGTGCTCTTGAGAGCGTGGAGCATCTCCGGCCAGACCGCGGCGTGCCTGGCCTTGTAGTCCTCGAGCCGTTCGGCCCGTACCTTCAGCAGGAAGGAGATCCGTTGCATGGCGCTTCCCTTTCGGGGTGGAGATGAGGGGATGAGGAGGCCGGCGGTGTGCCGGCCTCCTCCGATCGACTAGAAGTCGTAGTCGTCGATGTTGTCGGCGTTGAAGCGAGTCGGCGGGCCGACGATGACGATTCCGCCCTCACCGACCTCCTTCTCGCCCAGCTCGCCTGCCATGAAGGTGTCGCCGACGGCCCCGGTGATCGTCCCGTCAACCAGCGCCTGACCGGCGAAGGCCGCGACGTAGCCGAGCTGGGCCGGGTCCCAGAGAGCGAACTCCTTGACTGTGCCGTCCTTCACGAACTCGCGCATCTCGTTCGGCAGGCCGAGACCGACGAGCGCGACCTTGCCCTTGTAGTCCGTCGTCGACAGGTAACGAGCCGTCGCTGCGATGCCGACCGTGGTGGGCGAGATGATGCCCTTCAGGTTCGGGTACGCCGAGAGCAGCCCCTGCGCCTCCTGGAACGACTTCGCGTCGTCATCGTCGCCGTAGACCTTCGCTACGAGCGTGATGTCGGCGTAGTCGGGGTTCGAGGCGAGCTCCTCCTCGATGAACTTGATCCACTCGTTCTGGTTGGTGGCGTTCGCGGTTGCCGACAGGATGGCGATCTCACCGGATCCGCCGATTTGCTCCGCAATCTGCTCGACTTGGATCAGGGCGACATCCTTCGACACGACCTGGCTAATGAACACGTCGCGATAGTCCGGGTTGGTGTCGGAGTCGAACGCAACGATCTTCGCGCCGGCCGCGCGGGCCTCCTCTAGGGCAGGGCCCACGGCATCCGGATCATTGGCGGCGATCACGATGACCTTGGTCCCCTGCTGGGTGAGGGTATTGATGAAGCTCACCTGCGAGGAGGCGCTCGCCTCAAGGGGGCCGACGACGGAGTACTCGCCACCGATCTCGTCGGTGCCTGCCTTGCCGCCGCTGAGGACGACGTCGGTGTACGGGTTGTTGAGCTGCTTCGGCAGGAAGGCGATGGTGAGCGCCTCGGTCGCGCCATCCCCCTCCGACCCGGCGTCGTCCCCCGGTGTGGCGGCGGCGCATCCGGTGGCAACGAGCGCAACCGTGGTCGCAAGCGCCGCAATGGTGGCGATGCGTCGGCCGGAGCGTGTGCCCCTGGGCGCAGGAGTGTGGATCAACTTCATTGTTCTTCCCTTCATAGTGATCGCCACCTGGTGCCAGGTGTCGGGTGGTTCATTGGGCCGCAGCCTTCTGAAGTTCGAGTCGCGTGGTGCGCCTCGCGTGCAGTCGCCCTCTCGCCCACTCGGCGATGCTCGGCGCGACGACCGAGGCGATGAGCAGGGCGCCGGTGACGATGCTGAGTACGACATCGGAGAATCTGGCGAGCCGAAGGGTGTAGTTGATGGTGCCGATCAGCAGCACGCCGATGATGACTCCGGGGATCGAGCCCTTGCCGCCGAAGATCGACACGCCACCGAGGAGCACCGCGGCGATGACTGCGAGTTCAATTCCGGTCGCGTTGTCCGAGCGCGCGCTCGAGTAGCGCAATGTCCAGAAGATTCCGGCGAGCGATGACACAAGCCCGGTGCTCACGAAGAGCCAGAATTTGGCCCGCCCTACCCGGATGCCGACGAACGCGGCCGCCTCCTTATTGAACCCGAGGGCGAAGAGGGCGCGGCCGAAGGGGGTGAAGTGCAGCAGCACTCCGAAGAACAGGGCGACGACGAGCACGAGGAGCATGACGACGGGGATGCCGGTGTCGCCGAGCTTGGAGGTGGAGAAGCGGGTGAGCTCCTGGGGAAAGTTCGCGACGGCGTTGTCGCCGATGACGACGAGGGCGAAGCCGCGATACAGGGCGAGCGTGCCGATCGTGACGGCGAGCGATGGCAGACCGAGGGTTGTCACGAGGAACCCGTTGAACGCGCCGAGGAAAGTCCCGAGCAGCAGGCAGAGCACGAGCACGAGCCCGATCGGCACCCCGGCTTGGAACAGCACACCCATCACGGCACTGGTGAGTCCGACGGTGCTCGCGACCGAGAGATCTATTTCTCCCGTGATGATGACGAGCGCCATGGGCATCGCGATGAGCAGGATCGGGATCACATCGAGCAGGAGGAACCCGACGGTCTGCGTCGAGGCGAAGTACGGCACCTGGGTGTACGCGTACACGACAACGGCAATGAGCGCGTAGAACATCACAGCGTCCCGTGACAGCAGGATGCGCGTCCACCGGCTGCGCACGCGCAGGGGGAGGGCTCCAGCTGTCGTCGTCGTGGCGCTTTCGCCGCTACGGATGATCGTGCGCTCAGACATTGCGGGCCTCGCTTACTCGTAGCTTGCGCGCTCGGTTCAGGCTCACGAGCCGGTCGACGGAGATGGCGGCGATGATGAGCACGCCTACGATGGCCTGCTGCCAGAACTTGTCGACTCGCAACGCGGTGAGTGCGCTCGTGATGGTCGTGAGAAGCAGGGCCCCGATCGCCGCGCCGACGACCGTGCCGCTGCCGCCGAAGATCGCGACGCCGCCGACGACGGCCGCGGCGACGACGTCGAGTTCGAGACCGGTGCCCGTGGTCGCTCCCACCGCGTTGAAGCGGGAGGCGTAGAGCACGGCTGCGAGTCCTGCCAGCACTCCGCTCGCGACGAACGCGCCGAGAACCCTGCGGGTGACGGGGATGCCGAACAGCCGCGCGGCCGCGGGGTCGGAACCGATCGCGTAAAGGTCGCGACCGGCGCGGGTGTAGGCCAGCACGACGGCAACGCCGACAACGACCACGACGGCGAGGAGGGTGATCAGGGGGAATCCGAAGATGGTGTCGGTCGACAGGTTGGAGAACGCGCGCGGACGGTCGCCAGCGAAGTACTGCGTTCCTCCTGCCCAGGCGTTGTTGAGGCCGCGGTAGATGTAGAGGGTTCCGAGCGTGATGACGAGTGCAGGGACTTTCGCGATCGTGACGAGCAGCCCGTTGACGGCCCCGAGGACGGCGCCGAACGCCATCCCGATGAGGAAGACAAGGATGATCGGGATGCCGGGATACACGGCAAAGAGGGTGCCGGTTCCGAACGCCACGAGGCCGAGGATGGATCCCACCGACAGGTCGACGTTGCGCGTGATAATCACGACCGCCTGGCCGATTGCGAGGATGACCACGATCGTTGCGTTGAGCAACAGGTCTTTGACTCCCTGTGGCGTCAGGAATAGCGGGTTGATGGTCGCGGTGACGACGACGAGCACGATCAAAGCGCTCGCGACGGGGATTTCGCGCGAACGGAGGAATCTTGATATCTGCTTCGACGTTGACCGCGGCGGAGTTTGTGTCTGCACTGTTGTCACGGCATGCTCTCCAGGGTTTTGGTGGCGGCGAACATGACACGCTCTGCGGTGGCATCGGCCCGGTCGATCGTCGCCGTGAGTCGCCCCTCGCGCATCACGAGGATCCGATCCGCCATTCCGAGCACTTCGGGCAACTCGGACGAGATCATGAGCACGGCGATGCCTCGCCCGGCGAGATCGGAGATGAGGCGGTGCACCTCGGCCTTCGTGCCGATGTCGATGCCGCGCGTCGGCTCGTCAACGAGGAGAACCTGAGGGTCGGTCGCGAGCCACTTGGCGAGCACGACCTTCTGCTGGTTGCCGCCGGAGAGTGTCGCGACAGGAAGGTCGGGCGAGGCAGTCTTGACCTGCAGGCGCCGGGACCACTCCTCGCCGAGGGCATGCTCGCGAGCTCCGCTGATGAGCCCGAAGCGGGTGAGAGCATTGCGCAGGGTGAGCGTAGCGTTGCGGGTGACTGACAACTCCATGACAAGGCCTTGCTTGCGCCGGTCTTCAGGAACGAGCCCGAGCCCCGCGGCGATAGCCGCTTGGGGGTCGTGTGGGCGGAGCGGAACTCCGCTGACCTCGACGCTGCCCGCGTCGTATTTGTCGATCCCGAAGATCGCCCTGGCCACCTCGGTGCGTCCCGCGCCGACCAGTCCCGCAAGGCCAACGATTTCTCCGGCTCGCACGTCGAAGCTGATATCGCTGAAGACGCCCACCCGGCCAAGGCCACGCACGCTCAGCACGGGGGCGCCGATGGCGGCCTCCTGTTTCGGGAACAGCGCGCTGATGTCCCGCCCGACCATCTCGCGCACGATTGCGTCGACGGTGACCGAGCCTGTCGTGTGGGTCGCGATGAATGCGCCGTCGCGCATGACGGTGATCCGATCGGACAGGCCGAAGACCTCGTCGAACCTGTGCGAGATGAACAGGATGCCGGCGCCGCGGTCGCGCAACGACCTCGCGACACCGAACAGGCGCTCGACCTCCACCCCGCTGAGCGCCGCGGTCGGCTCGTCCATGATGAGCACGCGGGCGTCGAGCGAGATCGCTTTCGCAATCTCGATGATCTGCTGGTCAGCGATGGAGAGGCCGGCGGCGATCCGCTCCGGATCAATTGGGACGCCGAGTGTCGTGAAGAGTTTCGTGGCTTCGGTTCGCATTGTGGAGCGGCTGATTAGGCCGCCGCGTCCGCGGGGTTGGCGGCCGATGAAGATGTTCTCGGCGACCGTGAGGTCGGGAAAGAGGGTCGGCTCCTGGTAGATGACTGAGATACCAGCCGCCTTGCTGTCGGCTGGAGTGCTGAACGTGACCGGCTGCCCGTCGAGCCGGAAATCACCGGAGTCGGGTCGGTGAACTCCCGCGAGTACCTTGATCAGCGTGGACTTTCCCGCGCCGTTCTCACCGACCAGCGCGTGTATCTCGCCGGGGAGGATCTCGATCGTGCCGTCGGAGAGCGCGACGACTGCGCCGAAGGCCTTGCTCGCGTGGTGAAGTTCGAGGACGGGGACGTCCTCGGCGAGCGTTGATGTCGTCATTGACTCGTGCCTCCGCGGTGAGGGGTGTGGTGTGATCAGGAATGAATCGTTTCAACCTTAGGTCCACATATTAGGGTCGTGCGCGCTCGTTCTGCAACCACCAATCGATTTAGCACCCTGAACAAGGTGCTATTTGTACTCAAACCGTGATCTGGCAGAATGGAACGATTCACACGGCGCTCCCCGCCGTGCTCGATACTTATCCGCTCACGTGGCGGTGGGAGGGGAGGGTCCATGGGGTCCCCCAGCATTCGTGACGTCGCCGCCCACGCCGGTGTTTCGGTCGGCACCGTGTCGAATGTGCTCAATCGGCCCGCAAAGGTCTCTGGCCCGGCCTCCGAGCGCGTGCTCGCGGCCATCAAAGAGCTCGGATTCGTGCGCAACGACGCCGCGAGGCAGTTGCGGGCCGGGCGGAGCAAGACGATCGGTCTCATCGTGCTCGATGTGCGGAACCCCTTCTTCACTGATCTCGCCCGGGGAGCCGAGGATCAAGCCGCCACGGCAGGGCTCTCGGTGATCCTCGGGAACAGCGACGAGGACCCGGACCGCGAGTCCACCTATCTCGATCTCTTCGAGGAGCAGCGGGTGCTCGGCGTTCTTGTCTCGCCCTTCGGAAACGTGACTGAACGGCTAGAGCGGCTGCGCGAACGAGGTACCCCTGCTGTGCTTGTCGACCGAAGCGCTGACGGTTCGGGATTCAGCTCTGTCTCGGTCGACGACGTCGCGGGGGGGCGGTTGGCCGTCGAGCACCTCCTCGCCCAAGGGCGACGGCGGATCGCCTTTATCGGTGGACCGTTCGAGATCAGACAGGTCGAAGATCGACATTCGGGAGCGGAGCGGGCCGTTGAGAGGCACCCGGGCGTGTCGCTCGAAGTGGTCGAAGTGCGGGCACTGAGCGTGATCGCCGGCCGCGCAGCGGGGGAGGCGATAGCGGCCCGGCGGCCGGAGGACCGACCGGACGCCATTTTCGCTGCTAACGATCTCATCGCGATGGGAGTGCTGCAGGCGCTGCTGATGCGCGGAGGCGCCGGAATTACCGTTCCGGACGACATCGCGATCGTTGGCTACGACGACATTGACTTCGCAAGCGCCGCCGTCGTGCCGCTGTCCTCGATCCGCCAGCCGAGTGCGCTGATCGGGCAGACGGCGGTCGAGATCCTGCTCGAGGAGGCCGAAAACCCGTCGAGTCCTCGGCGGCAGGTCGTATTCCAGCCCGAGCTCATCGTCCGCGAGAGCACCATGGGATCCGGCGCGAGATAGCGGCGCAGTCGAAACACTCCCGCAACACGTGCCTAATAGAGTGGGCAAATGGGCGACCTCTTTGACGGCTACGCGGCTGCGACCGCCGCGACGGAGATGCGCAAGGGCGCGCATCCGTTCGACGAAATGTTCGAAACGCCCGATTCCGCTCGCGCGGCGTATCGGGAGATCCACGCCGCGCTCTCGCACATGACGCAGGACGAGTTGCGCGGCCGCGCCGAGGCGCTCGCGAGCTCGTACCTCGCGCAGGGCGTCACGTTCGACTTCGCCGGCGAGGAGCGGCCCTTCCCGCTGGATGCCGTTCCGCGGGTCATCGACCAGGCCGAGTGGTCCAACGTCGAGGCGGGCGTCACGCAACGCGTGCTCGCCCTCGAGGCCTTCCTCGCCGACATCTACGGGCCGCAGAATGCCGTGCGCGACGGCGTCATCCCCGCGAAGCTCATCAGCTCGTCGAGCCACTTCCACCGCCAGGCCGCCGGCATCGACCCGGCCAACGGCGTGCGTATCCACGTCTCCGGCATCGACCTCATCCGCGACGAGATCGGCGCCTGGCGCGTGCTCGAAGACAATGTGCGGGTGCCGAGCGGCGTGAGCTACGTAATCTCCAATCGCCGGGTCATGGCGCAGACGCTGCCCGAGTTGTTCGTGAGCATGAGGGTGCGCCCGGTCGGGGACTACCCGAACAAGCTGCTGCACGCGCTGCGGGCGAGCGCTCCTGAGGGGGTCGACGATCCGACGATCGTCGTGCTGACACCCGGTGTCTACAACTCCGCCTACTTCGAGCACACCCTGCTCGCCCGGCTCATGGGAATCGAGCTCGTCGAAGGCCGCGACCTGTTCTGCTCCGGCGGCAAGGTCTGGATGCGCACGACCTCCGGCCCGACGCGCGTCGACGTGATCTACCGCCGCGTCGACGACGAGTTCCTCGACCCGCTGCAGTTCCGCGCCGACTCGATGCTCGGCTCGCCCGGGCTGCTGCTCGCCGCCCGGCTCGGCAACGTCACTATCGCGAACGCGATCGGCAACGGCGTCGCCGACGACAAGCTCGTCTACACCTACCTGCCCGACCTCACCCGCTACTACCTCGGCGAAGACCCGATCCTGCCGAACGTCGACACCTGGCGGCTCGAGGATCCAGGAGCACTCGAGGAGGTGCTCGACCGGCTCGACCAGCTCGTCGTGAAGCCCGTCGACGGCTCCGGCGGCAAGGGCCTGGTCGTGGGACCGGATGCCTCGCGCGCGGAGCTCGAGACGCTGCGCAAGCGACTCATCGCCGACCCGCGCGGCTGGATCGCCCAGCCGGTGGTGCAGCTCTCGACAATCCCGACGCTCGTCGACGACGGGCTCCGCGCCCGTCACGCCGACCTGCGCCCGTTCGCGGTCAACGACGGCAGCGACGTCTGGGTGCTCCCGGGAGGGCTCACCCGCGTGGCGCTCCCCGAGGGGCAACTCGTCGTCAACAGCAGTCAGGGCGGCGGATCGAAAGACACCTGGGTGGTCGGGCGCGAGCCCCTGCAGGTGTCGCGGCACAGCATCCAGGGCCTCGTCGCCGACCAGGCGGCACCGACCGAGTCGATCACGATCATCACCGCGGAGATGCTCGCCGAGCACGCCGCGCAGGACAACCCGCAGGACAACCCGCAGGACCATCCGCCGATGGACCGGCCGCGCGACCACGGGCAGCAGGAGCAGCAGCAGCAGTCCAGCGAGGAGTCATCATGCTGAGCCGGATCGCCGAGAGCCTCTTCTGGATCGGCCGCTATATCGAACGCAGCGACGGCACGGCGCGCATCCTCGATGTGCACTTGCAACTGCTGCTCGAGGACCCGTGGATCGAGGAGAACCTCGCCTGCCGTTCGCTGCTCAGCGTCATGGGCGCCGAAGTTCCCGACGACCGCGAGATCTCGCGCGCCGACGTGCTCGCGCTGCTCGCGGTCGACCGCTCCGAGCCGGCATCCATCGCCTACTCGCTCGGCGCCGCACGGGAAAACGCGCGGCGCGCCCGCGAGATCGTCTCGAGCGAGCTCTGGGAGTGCCTCAACACGACGAGGGCCCGGATGCCACGCAAGGTCTCCGGCGACAAGGTGCACGAATTCTTCGGTTGGGTTCGCGAGCGTTCCGCCCTCGCGGTCGGAATCATCGAGTCGGCCACGAGCCGCGACGAGGCGTGGCAATTCTTCACCCTCGGCCGCAGCATCGAGCGAGCAGACATGACCGCGCGCCTGCTCGCGACTCGCTCGCTGACCGAGGCGAGCGGGCCATCGTGGACGACGATCCTTCGCTCCTGCGGCGCCTACGAGGCCTATCTTCGTACCTACCGCGGTGTGCCGAGCGCCAAGAACGCGGCAGAGTTCCTGCTGCTCGACCGGCTGTTCCCGCGATCGATCCTGTTCTCGGTGCGCCGGGCCGAGGCGTGCATGCGCGACATCGACCCGCGCGCCGACCGCTCGGGCACGAGCGATCAGGCGCAGCGTCTGCTCGGCCAGATCCGCAGCCAGCTCGAGTACCGGCCGATCGCCGAGATCCTCGACGACCTGCCCCACCACATGGACAGCGTGCAGCTTGCCACGAGCGCCGCCTCCGAGGCCATCCGGCAACGCTATTTCCCGTCCAACGCGGCACCGAACTGGGTGAGTGAGAACTCGTGAACCGCCTGCGCATCACCCACACCACCGGCTTCCACTACGGCGGCGAGGTCACCGCGTCGTACAACGAGGCACGCATGCTGCCCTCGAGCGCCGACGGGCAGCTCGTGCTGCACTCCCACCTCGAGATCCGTCCAATGTCGGCGAGCCACAACTACGTCGACTACTGGGGCAGTCGGGTCTCGAGCTTCGAGATCCTCAGCCCGCACCGCGAGCTCGCCCTCACCGCGACGAGCCTCGTCGAGGTGCGGCCCAAGGTGCACTCGGTGCACACCATTAGCTGGGACGAGCTGGCTGTCGCCGCCGAGCGCGCGACCGAGTACGTCGAGCAGCGCGGGCAGACGCCGCGCACTGACCCGCCTGAGGAGGTCATCGCGCTCGCGCGCGAGATCGCCGACGACTGTGTGAGCCCCTGCGAGGCGGCCGAGCGCATTTGCGTCGCGATCGGCAACGCCGTCGAGTACATGCAGGGTGTCACCGCGGTCACGACCACCGCGAAAGAGGCCTGGGACCACGGCAAGGGGGTCTGCCAGGACATCGCGCACCTCGCGATCGGTGCGCTTCGCTCGGTCGGGATCCCCGCGCGGTACGTGTCCGGCTACCTGCACCCGAAGCCGGATGCCGCGATCGGCGAGACCGTCACCGGGGAGTCGCACGCGTGGGTCGAGTGGTTCTGCGGCGAGTGGCGAGGCTTCGACCCGACGAACCTCATCGACATCGGCGACCGGCATGTGACGGTGGGCCGTGGCCGCGACTACAACGACGTGCCGCCCCTGCGTGGCGTGTACGCCGGCCCCTTCAAGTCGCAACTCTTCGTCAAGGTCGAGATCACCCGCGAGAGCTGAGGATCGGCTCAGGAGCGCTGCACCGCGGACTCCTCGATGACGGCGATCTCGCTCGCGGGGCTCCCGCCGTCGTGGGTCACGCCGACCCGCCAGCCCGTGCGCCAAGCCCGCAGGTGCTGGTGCCGAACCATCCAGACGAGGCCCACGATCGCCGCCGCGAATCCGGATGCCGCTCCGACACCGAGCGAGAACCTCGGCCCCAGTTCGTTCGCGACGAGGCCGACAATGGGTGCTCCGATCGGGGTGCCGCCCATGAAGATGGCCATGTAGATCGCCATCACCCGGCCGCGCACGGTGGGATCGGTCGAGAGCTGCACCATGCCGTTGGCCGTGGTCATGAAGGTCTGTGCGGCGACACCGACGAGCACCAGCGCGAGCCCGAACGACCACAGCGTCGGCACGATCGCGGCGACGAGGCATCCGAATCCGAACACGGCCGCCGAGGCGAGCAGGAACCGCAGGCGCGGGGTCTCGCGGCGGGCCGACAGCAGCGCACCGGTGACCGAGCCGACGGCCATCACCGACGAGAGCACGCCGAACTCGGCGGCCCCCGCCCCGTACTCGACCCGCGCCATCGTCGCGATGAAGATGCCGAAGTTGAGCCCGAAGGTGCCGATGAGGAAGACCATGGCGAGGATCACGAGGATGTCTGGCCGCCGGGCGACGTAGCGGAAGCCGCCGACGAGGTTGCCGCGCTCACGTACCGCCCGCGGCGCCGGCCGGAGCTCGCGCACCCGCAGGAAAGTGAGGGAGAGGAGCACCGCGGCGAAGGACGCGGCGTTGATGAGGAAGACGGGACCGGCACCGACGAGCACCGTGAGCAGGCCCGCGACCGCCGGCCCGATCATCCGCGCGGCGCTGAACGACGCCGAGTTCAGCGCGACGGCGTTGGAGAGGTTGCCGCGGCCGACGAGCTGCGACACGAACGTCTGCCGGGCCGGTGCGTCGAACGCCGCGACGCAGCCGAGCAGCGCCGCGAAGACGTACACGTGCCAGAGCTCAACGACGCCGGTGATGGTCAGTATCCCGAGGGCGAGGCCGAGCACGCCCATCAGCGCCTGGGTCGTCATGAGGATGCGACGCTGGTCGAATCGATCGGCGACGAGTCCGGTCAGTGGGAGCAGGATCAGCTGCGGGCCGAACTGCAGTGCCATCACGATGCCGACCGCGACGGCGTCGTTGTCGGTCAGCTGGGTGAGCACGAGCCAGTCCTGCGCTGTGCGCTGCATCCACGTGCCGACGTTCGACACGAGGGCGCCGGCTGCCCAGACGCGATAGTTGAACCCGCCCAGCGAGCGGAACATGGTGCTCAACTCGCGGCGAGCCCCTGCAGCACGGCGGCCGCCTCTGACAGCGCACTGCGCTGCATCGGCGTCAGCGTCTCGAGTCGCCCGCTGAGCCATTCGTCCCGCCGCCGCCTGGTCTCGCGCACGATGCTCGTGCCGTCCACGCTCAGGGCCAGCAGCACCTTGCGCCGGTCCTCTGTCGACGGGTGCCGCTCGACGTAGCCGGCCGCGACGAGGGCGTTCACGGTGCGGTTCATCGACGGGAGGGTGACCCGCTCTATCTCGCTGAGCTGACTGAGGGTCTGGGCGCCGCGCACGGCGAGCACCCCGAGCACGGTTGTCTGTCCATCGGTGAGGCCGTCGTCGGCTTTTTCGGCCCGCAACCGCCGGGCAAGCCGGATGACGGATGCGCGCAGCTCTGAGCTCAGGTCAGGGATGTCGCGCTCGTCGGTCACGATTGCTTAGCCTAACAAATTAGCCTAGCTAAGCAAATGGGCTACTCCCGCGCGAGCAGCGTGTCGATGCGCGCGAGCAGCTCTTTCGAGTTGAACGGCTTGAGGATGTACTCGTCGGCGCCCGACTCGAACGCGCGCTCGACATCCTCCTCCTGCGCCTTCGCCGTCAGCATCAGGATGCGGGTCCTCCACACCGCAGGATCCTCGCGCACGGCGTGGCAGACCTCGAGTCCAGTCATCCTCGGCATCATCCAGTCGAGGATCACGAGCTCAGGGTGTTCTGTGCGAACGGCGGCCAGACCGGCCTCCCCGTCCATCGCTGACGTCACGTCGTGACCGGCACGTCGCAGCTTGTGCATCACGAGGGTCAGCACGTCCGGGTCGTCTTCGACCACGAGAATTCGCGCCATTGCCACCGCCCCCCTTCGTGCGCCGGTAAGTTTACGAGTAACGCGGACCAATCTTGTCATCTTCTGGGGCCGTCGAGGGGGAGCGTTATGGCTGGACAAAACATCGTGTCGTCGGTGCGCGCTGCACGCGGAAGCTCGCGGCTTCTCGCGCACGTCGCCACCCTGTTTCTCATCTACGTGCTCGGCCTCGCCGCTGTCTTCCTCATCCCGCCGGGATCGTTCTTCGCCGCGTGGTGGCCGGCGGCGGGGGTGAGCGTCGCGGCAATGCTCTGCATGAAAGGCCCCGCCTGGCGGATGGCGATCGCCATCGCGCTGGTCACCACGGCATCGAACTACGTGGCCGGCCAGCCGCTCACCGTCTCGGTGCTGTTCGGCGTGGCGAACGCAGGCGAGGCCTGGCTGGTAGCCACGCTCATCACCCGCGGCGGCCGGGAAGCGCGGCTCGAGGGCATGCCCGACGTCGGACGCCTGCTCGTCGCCGTACTGGCGGGTGCCGCGGGCTTCGGGGTACTTGCCGGGGGAATGGTATCGCTGCTGCTCGGCGGTGACTTCGTCGCGAGCGTCGTCGCGCTTGCGGCATCCCATGCCTCGGCGGTGATCGTGATCGTGCCGACCGTGCTTTCGAGCGCCTCGTCGCTGTACGTCGGCCGCGGCGTCGAGCGGCTCATCCAGTTGGCATCTCTCGCTTCGGTCGTGTTCCTGGTCTTCTCACCGGGCCAGAACGTCTCCCTCGCCTTCCTGACCTTCCCGGTGCTCGCCTGGGCCACATTCCGTTTCGGAGTGAAGTTCGTCGCGGTGGAAATTCTCATGACCGCCATCTGCGTCACCGTGCTGACCGCGGTCGGTGGCGGTCCGTTTGTCGGAGACGGGCTCGGTGTGCTGAACACCTCCCAGTTGCTTCAGATCTACCTGATCTCTCTGGCGGCATCAATGCTCTTCCTCTCGACGGCCCGGCGCGAGCGCGAGAAACTCGCCCTTGAGGTGGAGGCGCGGGAGCAGCTCCTGCGCGGCGGCTTCGTCGGCGCTCAGGTGGGATTCGTGATCCTCGCGCAGCACGGCAGCGATTCGATCAGGGCGGTCGAGGGCAACTCAGTCGCGGCCCAGCTGCTCGGCTGGCCCGAGCTCGCGACACCCTCGCGCACGGAACTGCTCGTGCCGATCCACGGCGACGATCCGTTCATTGAGATCGCCGCGCGCGTGCTGACGGATGCCGGCGATGGGTTCAGCGGCGACATCGAACTGCCGAACGGGCGCCTCATCGAGCTCTTCGTGACGAGGTTCGGCGGCGAGGACGGCGCCGCCGTCGTAACCGCGCAGTTGATCGATGTGACAACCAGGCGGGCGGCGGAGCGCGCCACCCTCGACGCCCTGCGCCAGGAGAAGGATGTCGCGGACCGGCTCCGCGACCTGAGCCGCCAGAAGGACAACTTCGCGTCGTCGGTGAGCCACGAGCTGCGCACCCCGATCACGAGCATCCTCGGCTTCGCGGAGGAGCTCGAGGAGACGACGACGGGCGACGACCAGGCCTATGTGCGCATCATCCTGCGGAATGCCCGGCGGCTCACCGACCTCGTCGAGAACCTTCTCGAGATCTCCAGCATGACGACCCAGAACTCCATCCGCCCGGGCGCGGCCGTCGACGTGAACGACGTGCTCCGCGCCTGTATCGGCCAGCAGGGACAGGCTGCGCTCGGCCGCAACCAGACCATCACGGTGGCCGTGGACCTCGCCGATCCCGAGGTGCTGTGCGACGTGCGCGATCTGACGAGGATCGTCTCCAACGTTCTCTCGAATGCTCTCAAGTTCACGCCGGAGCACGGATCGGTGGAGCTCTCGTCATCTCTCCGCGGAGATCACGTCGAGGTCGTCGTGACCGACACCGGCCCCGGCATTCCTGCGGAGGACATCGAGCATGTCTTCGATCGGTTCTACCGGTCGCCCGCCGCCACGCTGAAGGGTGTGCCGGGAACGGGTCTCGGCCTGTCGATCGTGCAGTCGCTCGTCGAGCGCCTCGGCGGGTACGTCACCATCACCGACGCCGAACCGCACGGGACGACCGTGAAGATCGCGTTGCCTGCCGTGACAGCTGTGCCAGCTGTGCCGGAGGTGCCGGCGACCGTGGCCGGGTAGGCGCGCGCCGCCACCCGCCCGCCCTCGGCGCGGCAATACGCCCGCGCTCGCGCGCCAAAACACCCGCGCCCGCGCGCCAATACACCCGCCCCCGCGCGCCAATACACCCGCGCTCGCGCGCCAATACAATGGAGGCGTTCGAGGAGGGCACACGGTGATCCAGTTCACTGCGGCACGGCAGGACCACACCTTCACCGACGCCCACGGCGTGACGGTGCACTACTACGTGTGGAAGGCCGGCAAGTCGCGCGGAATCGTGCAGATCGCGCACGGGCTCGGCGAGTACGCCTCCCGCTACGAGCGGCTCGCGCAGGCGCTCGTCAAGGACGGCTACACCGTCTACGCCGACGACCACCGCGGGCACGGCCAGACGGGGCTCGGCCAGCACGGGAGCGATCTTTCCCGCCTGGGCCGCCTCGGCCCCGGCGGCATGAAGGCGACCGTCGAGGCGGTGCGCGACCTGAGCGCCATCATCCGCGCCGAAAACCCCAACGTTCCCTGTGCACTGTTCGGGCACAGCTGGGGTTCGATCATCGTGCAGAAGATCATCAACGACCACTCGGACGAGTACGACGCCGTCGTGCTGTCGGGAACCGCGTACCGCACCTTTGTGCACATGAAGGGCGGCGACCTCAACGCCCGGCACGCGCACCTCGGCGACACGGGATACGAGTGGCTGAGCCGCGATGAGAAGGTCTCGGCGGCGTTCCTCGCCGACGACCTCGCCTTCACCGCCGACGCCATCAAGCTCTTTGGGCTGCGCGACGCACTGGGTCTGCTCGGCAAGCCGGCGAAGCAGCTGAAGCACGACATCCCGCTGCTCATCCAGGTGGGCAGCGACGACCCGTTCGGCGGCACGACGAGCGCGGAACTACTTGCCCAGGCCTACGTGACCCGCTCGCGGCTGACCGATGTCGAGCTGATCATCTACACCGACGCGCGGCACGAGATCTACAACGAGACGAACTACCCCGAGGTTACGGCTGATCTGTTGAAGTGGCTCGCCGGCCACTTCGTTCGGGGTAGGTGACCTGGGTCAGCTCCTCGGAGAGGCTCCAGAGCCTCGCGGCGCTGGCGGGGTCGGATGCTGCGGCGGATCGCTCGACGAGAACCGGAGCTCCCTTGAGCTCGCCGCGGCCGGACGGCCCAACGTAGCTGGCACCTGGAACGTCGGCCGTCGCGGCGAACAGCGTCGGCAGGGCGCCGCCTGCGGCATCCTGCGAGAGCAGCCGGTTGCCGAGCTTCACGAGCGCCGTACCGAGTCGGTTCTCGGACTTCTGCAGGTTCGTCGCTGCCCATCCGGGGTGGGCGGCCGTGGCGATCACGGGAGAGCCGTCCTCGCTGAGGCGGCGCTGCAATTCGAGCGTGAACAGCAGGTTCGCGAGTTTGGACTGGCCGTACGCCTCCCAGCGTCGGTAGGTCCGGGTGTTCCAGTTCGGATCGACAGTGTCGATCTTGCCTCGGCGGTGGGCGAGGCTCGCGACTGTCACGACCCGGCCGGTGATGTGCGGCAGCAGCAGGTTGGTCAGCGCGAAGTGGCCGAGGTGGTTCGTGCCGAACTGTGCCTCGAAACCGTCCTTCGTGCGCGACAGCGGGGGTGCCATGATGCCGGCGTTGTTGATGAGCGCGTGGATGTCGCCGCTCCAGTCCTGGGCGAACTCGCGCACCGAGGCGAGGTCGGCGAGATCGAGCCTGCGCACCTCGACCGATTCGGCGATCGCGCCCGCGGCATCCGCCCCGCGCTTCGGATCCCGCACGGCGAGCACAACTCGTGCGCCGCGGCCGGCGAGGACCCGGGCGGCTTCGAAACCGATGCCGCTGTTGCCGCCGGTCACGATCACGGTGCGGCCCTCGAGTTCGGGAATGTCGGCGGCGGTCCAGTTGGTAGGCATCCTGCTACCGTACGTCCCCCCAGGCGAGGGCGCGCTGGGAGAGGCAGATTATGCTGAGGCCGATGGCCACGATCTTCAGCAGGATCATTCGCGGTGAGCTGCCGGCGCGCTTCGTCTGGAGCGACGACGTCGCCGTCGCGTTCCTCACGATTGAGCCGCGCTCGCCGGGGCACGTGCTCGTGGTGTCGCGCATCGAGGTGGACCGCTGGCTCGATCTCGGCGAGCAGACGATGGCGCACCTGATGGCGATCGCGCACAAGATCGGCGAGGCGCAGCGCGAGGAGTGGGGGAGCGATCGCGCCGGCCTCATGATCGAGGGCTACATGGTGCCGCACGTGCACATCCACGTGTGGCCGTCATGGTCGCCGTACGAATTCCACCCCGCCGGGATCGACCGGGCGGCCAGGCCATCGGACCTCGACGAGGCCGCCGCACGGTTGAGGACTCGGATGCGGTTGCACGGGCACAGCGAATTCGTTCCGGAAGACTGACGCTTCGGGGCGCTTAGGCTGGGTGCAACGAAAGGCACGACTATGCACGGTGAGTTCAAGGTTCCGGGCGGCAAGCTCGTCGTCGTCGATCTCGATGTCGAACAGGGCGCGATCGCGAACTTCCGGCTCGCCGGAGACTTCTTCCTCGAGCCCGACAGTGCGCTCGAGGCGATCAATTCGGCCGTGAACGGCCTACCGGACACGAGCGACGCCAAGCGCATCGCTGCGGCGGTCCGCGCCGCGCTTCCCGATGACGCGCTGCTGCTCGGGTTCTCGGCGGAGTCGGTCGCCGTCGCCGTACGCCGGTCGCTGGCGCGGGCCACCAATTGGGGTGACTACAACTGGCAGGTCATCCACGGCACAGCCTATTCGCCGGTGATGCAGATGGCGCTCGACCAGGTGCTCGCCGAAGAGGTCGGCGCCGGTCGCCGAGAGCCGACCCTGCGGTTGTGGGAGTGGGATGCCCCCGCCGTCGTCATCGGCAGCTTCCAGTCGGTGAAAAACGAGGTCGACCTCGTGAATGCCGACAAGCACGGCTTCACGGTCGTGCGCCGGATCAGCGGGGGCGGGGCCATGTTCATGGAGGCCGGCACCGCGATCACCTACTCGATCTACGCGCCGTCGGATTTAGTGGAGGGCATGACCTTCGCCGATTCCTACGCGTACCTCGACGAATGGGTGATCGTTGCGCTCAAGAACCTCGGGATCGACGCCTCGTATCAGCCGCTCAATGACATCACGAGCCCCAGTGGCAAGATCGGTGGTGCCGCGCAGAAGCGACTCGGCACCGGCGCCGTGCTGCACCACGTGACCATGAGCTACGACATGGACGGCGACAAGATGGTGCAGGTGCTGCGCATCGGCCGCGAGAAGATGAGCGACAAGGGCACCAAGAGCGCCGCGAAGCGCGTGGACCCGCTTCGCAGCCAAACCGGCCTGAGCCGCTCGGCGATCATCGACCAGATGGTGGCCACGTTCACCGGACTCTACGGTTCGACCCCAAGCAGCGTCACGCCGGACGAGCTCGAGAAGGCGTCGCTGCTCGTGGTCGAGAAGTTCGGCACGGAAGGCTGGCTGCAGCGCGTTCCCTAGGACCTGCAGTGCGATCCCTAGGAACTGCAGCGCGTTCCCTACAGCTGGGGAGCGCTTGCCTAGCGGGTCTGCAGCTCGGCGTACTCGGGATTGCGGCGCAGGAACTCGCGCACGAAGCCGCAGTCGGCGACGACCCGATAGTCGGTGTCGGCGCGGATGGTGTCGAGCAACGCTCGAACCATCCGTTCCCCAAGTCCCGAGCCGCGCAGCCGAGGCGTGATCTCGGTGTGGGTGATGTGGATCTGTTCCCCGATCACTCGGTAGTCGGCCAGGCCCACCTCCTCGCCGTCGACGCTGAAGAGGTACCGGTTCTCGGCCAAGAGATTCCGAAGTTCATTCATCGATCCAGCGTACGTTCGTGCGCCGGATGCGGCAACGCGAGTGCGAGAGAATGGACCATGCCCGCAGCCTGGACCCCGACATCCGCCAACCGGGTGATCCAGGGCGACAACCTCGCCGTCGTCTCCGCTCTGCCTGACGGCGCCTTCACCGCCGTCTACCTCGATCCACCGTTCAACACCGGGCGCAGCCAGTCCCGCCAGTCGACAACGAGCGTGCGGTCCGTCACCGGCGCGATCACGGGCTTCAAGGGGCAGCAGTACGATCGGATCCGCGGCGATCTGATGAGCTACGACGACCGCTTCGAGGACTACTGGTCGTTTCTCGAGCCCCGGCTGGCCGAGGCCTGGCGCTTGTTGTCCGACGACGGCACGCTCTACCTGCACCTCGACTACCGCGAGGCCCACTACGCGAAGGTGCTGCTCGACGCGCTGTTCGGCCGGGAGTGCTTTCTTAACGAGATCATCTGGGCCTACGACTACGGGGCCAAGAGCAAGAGCCGCTGGCCGGCCAAGCATGACACGATCCTCGTCTACGTTCGCAACCCCGCGAAGTACCACTTCGATTCGGCAGAGGTCGACCGCGAACCGTATATGGCACCGGGGCTGGTCACACCGGAGAAGGTCGCGAAGGGCAAGCTGCCGACGGATGTCTGGTGGCACACAATCGTGAGCCCGACGGGCAAGGAGAAGACCGGCTACCCGACCCAGAAGCCGGAGGGGATTCTGCGGCGCATGATCCAGGCATCCACCCGCGAGGGCGACTGGGTGCTCGACTTCTTCGCTGGCAGCGGCACGACGGGTGCCGCGGCGGCGAGCCTGCGGCGGCGATTCGTGCTGGTCGACGAGAGCCCGGATGCCGTGGCCGTCATCCGCAAGCGCCTCGACAAGGCGGGCGTGGCGTTCGAGTAAAGGTGGCGGCGCCGGCGCCGGCGACTGTTGGTGGTCGGCCGAGGCGACGGGAGTCCTCGGCGGCGTGAGGCCGGTTGAGCAGGTCGCGCAGCGACCGTGTCGAAACCCGAAACCGGTGGTTGTGCAGGTCGCGCGGCGACCGTGGATCTGCTGGTTGTGCAGGTCGCGCGGCGACCGTGTCGAAGCCGGGCTGGCGGGCGTCTTAGAACGGTGGCGGGTCCTCGTCCTCGGCGTCTGCTCCCCGGGCGTCTGCTCCCCGGGCGTCTGCTCCCCGGGCGTCGGCTCTCCGGGCGTCGGTTCTCTGGGCGCGCGCTGCTTCGTCCGCTGTCTGGTCCGTTCCCTGGTCGCGCGCGGCGGTATGGAGGGCGCGTTGGAGGTTGTCGTGTACTCCGCTGGTGATGACGGTTGCCGGTTCGGTGATGTGTGTCCGCCCCGCGGGGGAGGTCCATTCGAGGGCGCCGGTGCCATCGCGCGTGTGGGCGACAGTCCAGTTGGTTTCGTCTTTGATGGTGTGATGTTTCGGGCATAAATGGGCAAGGTTGTAGTGGGCGGTCGGATGTTGGTGTTGCCATTGCAGGGTGTGGTCGATGTCGCATTGTTCCGCTTGCCTGCTGCAGCCCGGGAAGCGGCAGGTCTCATCGCGTACCCGTAGGAAGTTGCGCAAATCGGTGGGTACCCGGTACCGGTCCCTGCCGACGGAGAGGATTGCTCCGGTCTCGGGGTGGGTGAGGAGGCGGATCATGCCCGGCGCGCCGGCGGCGAGCAGCCTCGCCGTGTTCGGATCGATCGGCCCGTACCCGTCGAGGGACCCGGGCTCCTCGCTCATTCCGAGGAGCACGAGAGCAGGCACGGTGACGCTGAGCCTCGGTCGGGTGTCGAAGTACCGGTCCCGCAGCGACCCCCTCCCGCGGATCCCGGACCGCCCCCAGCCGACCCTCCGGCCGGCGCGCATCAGCGTGACCCGGACCGCCCGGTTCCGGCGAGCTGACCCACGCCGGGTGCGGCGGGAGGCCATGCCCAGCGGGCCGTCACCGGCGCTGCCGCTGCCGTTGCCGCTGCCGCTGCCGTTGCCGTTGCCGCTGCCGTTGCCGTTGCCGCTGCCGCTGCCGCTGCCGCTGCCGCTGCCGCTGCCGGTGCCGCTGCCGCTGCCGCTGCCGCTGCCGCTGCCGCTGCCGCTGTCGCTGCCGCTGCCGTTGCCGTTGCCGTTGCCGCTGCCGGTGTCGTTGCGGTCGACGTTGCGGTCGACGTTGCGGTCGACGTTGCCGCTGTCATCTCCGGCCGTCGTGGTGGTGCTGTCGAGCATGACGTCGCTGAAGATGTCGGCGCGCAACTGCGCCAGAGTACGCACCTCCAGCGGCCCCTGCAGGGCTATCGCCGTGTCGGTGAGGCGGGTGAAGATCGCGACAGCCTCCGGTGCCGGGAGCAGCTGCGACAGCAACGCCAGACCATCCTGCTGCGGGTCCAGACGCACCTCCCGGTCCTCCCGCGCCCGCGCATGACGCTGTGTGATCGAGTCCGGATCCAGCAACTCCCGCAGAACCCGCGCCTTCTGCGTAAACTTCGACGCCGTCAACCGTCTCGCATAGGGCAGAGCCTGCCCCTCCAACACCACCCGAGCAGCAGCAGGCAGACCTGCGGTCTGATCGACCATGACCTGCGCATGCCGGTAACTGATCAACCCTCCCCGCAGAGCCTCGAGGGTGGCCGGGAGTTCATGGACCAGACTGCGACCGACCCCCAGCAGAGCGTCGATGGTGCGCTCCGGGATCCGCAACGCCGCCCCCAGCTCCGCCCGCACACTCCGCAACGCCAACTGCCGGCTGCCCGCCCTCGTGCGCTCCGTGCCCGCCTCGGCCAGCACGAGGGCCTGCTCGAACAACACCGCCCGATCACCCATCAGCCCCGCAATACCCTGCTCCACCCGCTCCAACGCATCGATCAGCCGCCCCATCGCCTCACCCGCCCCACCCGGCCCCGCCGCGACCCCAAACGGATACCCACGACCACCATCAAGCCCAGCACCGGCCTGGACGGCCTCGCCGGCCTGGCTGGCCTGGCCGGGCTGGCCGGCCTGGCTGGCCTGGCTGGCCTCGCCGGCCCGGCCGGGCTGGCCGGGGCAGTCGGGGACGCCCGGGTAATCGTCCTCATCAGCCCAGCGCGGGTCATCCAAATCCGGATCATGCGGGAACAACCCCGCCGGCATCCCCTCAAACGGCAAACCAACCCCCGGCCGGTACCCACGTGCCGCCATCTCCGCATCCGCCTCGATATTGAACTGCAGCATCGACTCAGCAAGCTCCGCCTGCTCCTCCGCCGTCCACCGATAGCTGCTCATACCCATAGTGAATACCCACCCACCGACACTCGACACGCCCAAACCGGACCGTGCGCGCCGAGCCACAAGCCCCGCACCGACACCCGGATTCCGTTCATGACCACAGCCCACACCCCACCACCGACATACCACCGACATTCCCGCCACCCCCGCGAAAGCCGCGGAAAACTACCCCCGCCGCGACCCGGAGGAGGACAAGACGAAGCACGACTCCCGCATCTCACATCGTCGCCGTCGCGCCGCGAATCGACTCGCTCTCAATCCCACAGTCGACGCCCGCCCACCGAAACCTGCTTCACGCTCAGTCAAGAGCCAACCGCGGGTGAGTCGGGCGGTGCCGCCGCGACGTCACCTGGTCGCAGCGTCCATCGTGGTGCTTTACGCCGTCGCCCGACAGGACTCGCGACCCGCGCTGCACACACCCGCGACCCGCGCTGCACACACCCGCGACCCGCGCTGCACACACCCGCGACCCGCGCTGCACCCACCCTCGACCGCACGCCCACGCGCGGAGTAGCGTGATCGCATCGCCCGGTGGCCGGGCTTCGGAGGTGCCCCGTGAACGACGAACCAGCCAGCGCGCAGCAGCCGAGCGACGACCAGCCGATGAACCACCTGACCGCGGAGGTTCTCGTGGTGGGCGCTGGCCCGACCGGCCTCATGCTCGCCAACTGGCTTGCGTGCCTCGGCGTCGGTGTCATCGTCATCGACGGCAAGGCGGGACCGACTACTGAATCGCGGGCCCTTGTCGTGCAGGCGCGCAGCATGGAGATCTACGACCAGCTCGGCATCGCCGAGGAGGTGCTCGCGCAGACTGTGCCGGTTCGCTCGATAGCCCCCGGATTCGGCACGCGCGTGTTCGGGCGCATCCCCATGGGGGAGATCGGCGCGGGGACGACACCGTACTCGAGCCTCTTTGTGCTCGAGCAGAGCCGCAATGAGCAGATCCTCTACGACAACCTCCGCCGCCTGGGCGGCGAGGTGCTCTGGGGGCACGAACTCGACACGATCGAGCTCGAACGGCTCGAACGGCTCGAACGGCTCGAACGGCTCGAACGGCTCGAACGGCTCGAACGGCTCGAACCCGATACCGTCGAGACGGATTCTGCGGCGGACGGCGACCCGCTCTGGGGCGTCACTGCGTCGATTCGCGGTTCGCGAGGTGCTGTGACGGTGCGCGCCCGGTACTGCGTTGGAGCAGACGGCACCAACTCGGCGGTGCGCCAGCTCACCGGAATCCCGTTCGAAGGCGCCACGAATGAGCTTCTCTTCTACGTGTGCGATGCGGTCGGCGTGACCGGGCTCGTGTCTGGTGCGGTGAACATCCGACCGGCCCCGCACGACGTGCTGCTGAGCTTCCCGATGGGTCAGGGGGAGCACCACCGCGTGATCGGCATCCTGCGCACGCCGGACGACGCGGTCGACGAGGAGGCGGTCCGGGCCCGGCTCGGCCTCGTCTACGGCGTGGACTGGATCGGCACCCGTTGGTTCTCGACCTACCGGGTTCACCACCGTGTCGCCGCCGAGTTCCGCCGCGGCCCCATCTTCCTCGCGGGCGACGCCGCCCACGTGCACTCGCCCGTCGGTGCCCAGGGCATGAACACGGGGCTGCAGGATGCCCACAACCTGGCCCTCGCGCTCGGCGACGTGTTCGCAGGCCGCGCCCCGGATGCCTCCCTCGACCGGTATGAGGCGGAGCGCCGCCCCGTGGCCCGCCGCCTGGTGTCGACCACCGACCGCGTGTTCGCGGCGGTCACCTCGGAGCGGTTGATCGCCTCGGTCGTCCGACGCGGCGTCATCCCGCTGGTCGGCCCGATCGCGGTGAGGCTCCTGCCGAAGATCACGGGAGCGCCGAGGCTGTTCGAGTACGTGTCACAGGTGCGCATCCACTACTGGATGAGCGAGCAGGACCGGGCACGCGGCCGACGAGGGGCGACCGTGGGCCGACGCCTGCCGTGGTCGGGCGACAACTTCGCCGTGCTCCGCAGTGCGACCTGGCAGGTGCACGCCTATGGCTCGGTGAACCCGAGCGCGGTCGACCGGCTCGGCGCGCAACTGGGCGTGCCGGTGCACACGTTTCCCGCACCCTCGACGCAGCGGCTTCGCGCTGGCATGTTCTACCTTGTGCGCCCCGACGGCTTCGTGGCGGCGCAGGCGACAGCATCCCAGGCGGCGGAAGTCTTCCGAGCGTCCCTGCCTGAGCAGTACCTCAGTGCGGCGGGCGGCTAAGCCGAGTCGCGTACAACGAGCCGTGTCGGCAGGATGCTCTGCCGCTCGACCTCTTCGCCGGCCAGGAGCGCGAGGAGGTTGTGCGCCATCCTCAGGCCCATCTCGGTCGACGGTTGGTGCACCGTCGTGAGCTGTGGGTCAGTGCTCGTCGCGGCGGGGCTGTCGTCGAAGCCGACGAGGCTGACCTGGTCGGGTACCGAGATGCCCCGTTCGCGGAGCACCGAAATGGCCCCCATGGCCATCAGGTCGCTCGCGACGAAGACGGCGTCGAGGTTCGGTTCGCGATCGAGGAGGTCGCGCATGGCGCTTGCCCCGCTGGCCATGGTGAAGTCGCCGTGCGCGATGAGGTCCGTGGGAAGCCCGGCACCGGTGAGGGCGCTGACCCAGCCCTTGGAGCGGTCGTTCGCCGCCTGCATGTCGACCGGACCGGAGATTGTCCCGATCCGACGGCGCCCCTTGTCGAGGAGGTACTCAGTGGCCAGTGCGGCGCCTGCGGCGTTGTCGACGTCGACGAAGTAGTTGCTGTGCTGCTCGGGGTGGAACGGCCGTCCGCCGAAGACGACCGGAATCGTCGCGTCGAGCTCGGAGAAGAACTCCACGTCGGAGTGGTGCGAGACGACGATCGCCCCATCGACGTTGCCGCCGAGCAGGTACTTCTTCGTCTTCAGTGATGTGGACGTGCGGCTCGCGAGCTGAAGGTTCAGAACGTAGTCACTCGACTCGAGCCCGCGGGTGATGCCTTGCACGATCGCCGCGAAGAACGGGTCTCCGAAGAATCGCGCCGCCTCCTCGGGCACGATGAGCGCGATGGCCATCGTCTGACGGCTCGCGAGCGATCGGGCGGCGCGGTTCGGAACGTAGTCGAGGCGCGCGATGGCCGCGTTGACGGCATCCACCACGTCCGGACGCACCTGGGTCGAACCGTTTACCACGCGCGACACGGTGGAGCGCGACACGCCCGCCGCGCTCGCAACGGCCTCGAGGGTCGGTGCGGCGCGACGGGTCGCCTGATGGGCAGCAATCATAAGAAAATCCTAGTTGAGCCGTCGGTCCCGAATGATGGTGCCGTACTCGAGCGCGCTGTCCTTGAGAGTGCGCACTTGCGTGTTGTAGTCGACCCTCACGATGCCGAACCGCTTCTCGTAGCCCCAGGCCCACTCGAAGTTGTCCATGAGTGACCAGTAGAAGTAGCCGCCGACGGGCACGCCGTCGTCGATCGCGTCCAGGATCGCCGCGAGGTGGTCGCGGAGGAAGTCGACGCGGTCAGCATCGTGCACGCGGCCGTCGTCGGCCACGACGTCGTCGTAGGCCGCGCCGTTCTCGGTCACGTAGATGCCCGTTCCCGTCGGCTCCGTGTAGTCGCGGTGCACCCGCCCCAGCAGGCGGGTCAGGCCCTCTGGCTGCACCTCCCAGTCCATCGCCGTCACCGGCAGGCCGCGCGGATGCCAGAAAACGCCATCCGCAGCTGGGAACGGTGAGCGCTTGGGGCGCTCGGACGGCGCCGCCGCCCTCTCCCCCAGCGGTCCCGGATGCGCACTCACCGATTCGCCGTGGTAGTAGTTCACTCCAAGGACGTCGATCGTCGTAGAGATGATCTCGAGGTCACCTGACTGCACGACGCTCTCGAAACCGAGGCCGGCGACGTCGTCGAGCACGTCGTCCGGGTAGGAGCCGCGAAAGAGGGGGTCGAGGAAGAAGCGGTTGAACTGGCCGTCGATGCGGCGCGCCGCATCCAGGTCGCCCGCATCGTCGGGATTCACCGGATCGGCGACGGTGAGGTTGAGGGTGATGCCCAGCTCGAGGCTCGAGTCGCGCGTGCGGAGCTCCTGCGCCGCGAGGCCGTGGCCGAGAAGCAGGTGATGGGCCGCCGCGAGGCCGGCCGCGGGATCCTGCCGCCCCGGCGCGTGCTCGCCCGCGATGTAGCTCAGAAACGAGGAGCACCACGGTTCGTTGAGAGTCGTCCACGACTCGACCCGGTCGCCGAGCACATCGTGCACGGAGGCGGCGTACTCCGCGAAGAGGTACGCGGTGTCGCGGTTGACCCAGCCGCCCTTCTCCTCGAGTGCCTGGGGAAGATCCCAGTGGTAGAGGGTGAGCCAGGGCTTGATGTTCCTCTCGAGCAGCTCGTCGACGAGCCGCGAGTAGAACGCGAGACCCTTCGCGTTGACGGCGCCGCCGTCGGGCCGCACCCGTGACCAGGACGTCGAAAAGCGGTAGGTCTGCAGACCGAGATCGGCCATCATCGCCACATCCTGCGCGTACCGGTGGTAATGGTCGCAGGCGACATCACCGTTCTCCGCGCCGACGACCGCGCCCGGCACACGGGCGAAGGCGTCCCAGATCGAGTCGGTGCGGCCGTCCTCGTGCGCCGCCCCCTCGATTTGGTAGGCCGCGGTCGCCGCGCCGAACAGGAAGGTCGGCGGGAACGTCCGCGTCTCGACCTGCCGTGTGAGTTTGGATAGCTGGGTCATCCCTTTACCGCTCCCTGCATGATTCCGGAGACGAGCTGCTTGCCCGCCACCACGAAGAGGATCAGCAGCGGGATGGTCGACAGCAGCACCCCGGCCAGCACGATCGAGTAGTCGATGAAGAAGTTGTTCTGGAGCAGCGACAGCGCCACCGGGAGGGTGGGGTTGTTGCTGTCGAGAATGATGAACGGCCAGAAGAAGTTCGTCCACGTCGCGATGAAGATGAACAGGGCGAGCATCGCGGCAGCGGGGCGGGCTGCCGGCACGCCGACGTGCCAGAAGGTGCGGATCATGCTCGCACCGTCGACCCTGGCGGCCTCAATGAGCTCATCCGGGAGTGTCTGGCTGAGGTACTGCGTCATCCAGAACACCCCGAATGCCGACACGAGAGCCGGCAGGATGACCGCGAGGATGTTGCCGCTCAGACCGAGCCACTGCGACATCGCGATGAACAGCGGCACGATGCCGAGCTGGGTCGGAACGGCCATCGTCGCGATGACGAAGATCAGCAGTCCCTTGCTGCCGCGGAACTTGAGCTTGGCGAACGCATAGCCGGCCAGGGTCGAGAAGAAGACCACCGACGCGGAGACGACCGTCGAGACGATGATGCTGTTGGAAAGCGCCTTCCAGAAGTTGACGCTCGGGTCGTTCACGACCTTCGCTGCATTGCTCAGGAAGTTGCCGCCCGGCATCCAGTCGACGTCTTGGCTGTTGATCGTCGACGAGTCGCCGCTTCCGATGAGGAACGACCAGTAGAGAGGGAAGAGCGACGCGAGGATGACCACGACGAGGAACACATAGCCGAGCGTGGACGGTTTGTTGGTCGCGATCGCCTTGGAGCGGCGCTTGGCACGCCGGCTGGTCTTGTAGGCCGGCACCGGCGGGCGGGAGGGGGTGTGGGGAGCGGGACGCTCGGTTGTGGCGGTCATTTGCTGCTCCTGCTTCCGCTCGTCGCGATGGTGCGGGTGGCCGCGAGGTTGATGAGCCCCACGACGATAATGATGAGGAAGAGCAACCAGGCGGCGGCGGCGGCGCGACCGAATTGGCCGCCTCCCGCGGGGCCGAACCCCAGGTTGTAGATGTACATCGTGATTGTGAGCCACTGGCTGCTCGCGCCACCGGCTCCCGTCGTGTCGTACATGCGCGGCTCGTCGAAGATCTGCAGTCCGCCGATGGTCGAGGTGATGATCACAAAGATCAGCGTCGGGCGCAGCGAGGGGATGGTGATCGAGAAGAACTGTCGGATGCGGTTCGCGCCGTCGAGCATGGCCGCCTCGTAATAGTCGCGCGGCACGGCCTGCATGGCCGCGAGGAAGATGAGCGCGTTGTAGCCGGTCCAGCGGAAGTTCACCATCGTCGCGATCGCGAAGTGGCTGGGGAGGACCTGCGAGTGCCAGCCGACCGGGTCGATGCCGATGCGTCCGAGCGCGTTGTTCACGAGCCCGTACTGGTCGCCGAACATGTTGCTGAAGATGAGGGCGACGGCGACGGGAGCGACGACGTAGGGGACGAGAACTCCCATGCGCCAGAAGGTCTTGGCGCGGAGGTTCTGGTCGAGGATCGCCGCGATGATCAGCGCGAGGATGACCTGCGGAATCGCCGAGATCAGGAAGATGCTGAAGCTGTTGCGCAGGGCGACCCAGAACTTGTCCTGGCCGAGAACCCACTCAAAGTTGCCGGAGCCGGCGAAGTCACCCTGGCCGCCGATGATGTGCCAGTCGAAGACCGAGACATAGGCGGTGTAGAGCAGTGGGAACAGGCCGGTGAGGATGAAGAGGATAAAGAACGGGGAGACGTAGAGGTACGGGGAGACCTTCATGTCCCAGCGGTTCAGCTTGTGGCTGAGCGTGATGCGGCGGATCTCTCGATCCTCGGCGAGCGACTGCGTTGTCATTACTGCTCCTCGCGGTTGAGGGGGTGGAACTCAGGGGAATGGGCCGGGCCGCGGTGAATCGCGACCCGGCCCATTGAGCGGGTGTTAGCCGATCGCTTCGACGTCAGTCACGAACTGCTCCCACGACGCGTCTGCATCCTGGGTCTCGTCGACATCGACGCGGGTGATCGCGTTCTGCAGGGCGTCCATGACCGGGAAGTAGTTCACGCTCTTGTACGGTGCGACTTCGATCGCGGCCGAACGGTCGGAGAAGATCTCGCCGGTCGGTGCCTCGTTGAAGTACGGACGAGTCACGCTGAGCAGTTCCTCGGCCTCGTACAGGCTCGTCTGGCTCGGGAAGTTACCGGTGCTGACGAACGCCTTGAGCTGCTGCTCCGGATCGGTCAGCCAGTCGGCGAAGGCCTTCGCGGCTTCGGCCTTCTCGCTCTGGGCGGGAACGGTCAGGTACGAACCGCCCCAGTTGCCGCCGCCGTTCGGGAAGACGTTCGCGACGTCCCATCCCTCGACCTCGGGAGCGTTGCCCTCGATCACGCCGAGCATCCAGCTCGGGCAGAGCATCGTCGCGAACGCGCCGTTGGCGAATCCGGCCGACCAGTCGTCGCTCCACTGCGAGAGGTGCGCGGAGAGCTCGGGGCTCGCGTCGAGCACGGTGTTGTAGGCGTCTTCGACGACCGGGTTGGTCGTCGCGATGATCTCGCCGTCGGTGGACTCGAGGGTCTCCTCTTCCTGGTTCAGGATGCCCTGAAGGATCGCGCCGCTCGAGTCGAACCAGGCGGCGTCGCTGTTCGCGACGAACTCTTCGCCGGCGGCGAAGTAGGCGTCCCAGTCGCCGTCGATCATGGCGGCGACTTCCTCGCGGTCGGTCGGCAGACCGGCCTCGGCGAAGAGGTCGGAGCGGTAGCAGATGGCCTGCGGGCCGATGTCGGTTCCATAGGCGATGAGGCGGCCGTCGGCGTCGGTGGCCGCGTCGGTCTTCCACTGCACCCAGCGGTCGGCGACCTCGTCGTTCGAGAGGTCGTAGAGCTTGTCCGAGTACTGGAGCAGCTCGGCGAACCAGTCGATCTCGACCGCTTCGACGTCGGCGAGGCCGGAGCCGGCGCCGAGCTTGGTGAAGTAGTTGGTACGGGCGTCGCCGGAGGTGGCGGCCTTGTTGTGCACGATCTCGATACCCGTGAGCTCCGTGTACTCGGCGAGCATCTCGTCGGTGTAGCCGAAGTCGTTGAAGGTTGCGAGTGTGAGCTCGGTCACCTCTTCGTCGGCGCCGGGGGTGGCGCTGCTGCTGCAGCCCGCGGCGAGTAGTGCGAATGCTGCAGCGCCCGCGATGGCTGCTACAGCGGTTGTGCGTCGTGATTTGCTCACGGTCACTCCTTTGTGTGCGTGGGGATGGGGAGATCTTGGGAGCGCTCCTATTTGCCGGCTTTGGGAGCGCTCTCAATGGATCGTGGTAACAATAGACAGGGATTCCAGCGCCTGTCAACCCTTTTTGGGAGCGCTCCCATATTGATACCCATCCTGTGACTTTCATCCACTGCAGTCGACGGAATTGTCGGACGGGGAGAAGGGAGGTCAGTCCTGTTCGCGGGGGCGTGCCATCGATGGCTCGATCAGAGCGCCGGTCTCGTTCGCCGCCTTCTGGGCCAGCACCGCGGCATCCGCCTCCGCCACCTCTTGCTGCGCCGACTTCTCCCGCAGTGGCGTCGCCTTGAGGAAGAAACTCAGCACAAACGCGACGAGAACGACCGAGAGGCTGACCCAGAACACGGAGACGGATGCCGTCGCAAAGCCTTCGAGGAACGGGGCGGCGAGGCGCGGGTCGGCTGTGTTGAGGAACGAGGTATCGCCGTCGAGCGCAGAGCCGATGCCGGAGGGGTCGGCGAGAAGCTCGAGAATCCGGGCGTTGGCCGGATCCGCCCGAACCGAAGGCTCACTCGCGACCGTGGTGAGGGACTGCTGGGTGGCGGTGTTGGAGAAGATCTCCTGGAGCACAACGGGGATGCGCGTAAAGAGCACCGAGAAGATGACCGCGGTGCCGAGCGTGCCTCCGATCTGACGGAAGAACGTCGACGACGAGGTGGCGACGCCGATATCGCGCGGGCCGACGGCGTTCTGGCTCGCAATGGTGAGGGTCTGCATGAGCTGCCCCAGGCCGAGGCCGACGAGCAGCATCCCGATCATCATGAACCACACGGGCTTGTCATAGGTGGCGAAGGTGAACCACAGGAACCCGGCCGACATGAACGCGGTTCCAATGATCGGGAACGGCTTGTACTTGCCGGTGCGGCTGATGAGTTGGCCGCTGACGATCGACGAGATCATGAGGCCGAGGATCATCGGCAGCATCAGGAATCCGCTCTGGGTCGGAGTCGCCCCATTCACGAGCTGCAGGTACAGCGGCACGGTCATCATCGCGCCGAACATTCCGAAGCCGACGAGCACGCCGAGAACCGTGGCCATCGAGAACGTCGGCGACGAGAACAACTTGAGGGGGATGAGCGCGTCGTCGCCCATGAGCTTTTCGGCGAGGATGAAGCCCGCGATTCCGAGACCGCCGGTGACGTAGCAGGCGATCGCGATGGCGGAGCCCCAGCCCCACTCGCGGCCCTGCTCGGCGACGAGCAGCAGCGGAACGGCGGCGAGGATGACGGTCGCTGCGCCCCACCAGTCGATGCGCACCGGGCGCTTGGAGTGCGGAACGTGCAGGAAGCGCAGCACGATCGCGAGAGCGGCAATGCCGATCGGAAGGTTGATCAGGAACACCCAGCGCCAGCCGGTGACGAAGAGGATTTCGCCGGTGCCGGCGAAGAATCCTCCGATGAGGGGTCCGATAACGCTCGAGATGCCGAACACGGCGAGGAAGTAGCCCTGGTACTTGGCTCGTTCGCGAGGCGCCAGCATGTCGCCCATGATCGTGAGCGGCAGCGCCATCAACCCGCCCGCGCCGAGGCCCTGGATCGCACGGAAGATCGCGAGCTCGTACATGCTCGTGGAGAAGCCGGCGAGCAGCGAGCCCAGAAGGAAGATCGTGATCGCGATGATGAACAGCGGCCTGCGGCCGAAGATGTCGCTGAGCTTGCCGTAGATCGGGGTGCTGATCGTCGCGACGATCAGGTAGGACGTCGTGACCCAGGCCTGCAGGCTCAGGCCGTCGAGGTCGTCGCCGATCGTGCGCATCGACGTGCCGACGACCGTCTGGTCGAGCGCGGAGAGAAACATGCCTGCCATCAGGCCGAAGATCACGAACAGGATCTGGCGGTGGGTCATGGCCATGCCGGGGTCGGCGACGGCGGACTTCCTCGCGCTGGACTTCGCCTGGGACTTCACGCGTGACATGGAACCTCGTTCTGGGGGCATTGGTAAAATGTGCTCAGGCAAGCTGCGGGCGTTGTTGGCGCAAAACTTTGCGGAGACTGCAAAGTTACACCTTGCGCAAGCGTGCTGCAAGTGCGCCGCCCCGCACAGCACCCCCAGAAATATCGCATCGCTAGGATCGGTGGAATGCACGATCGAGTGGCACGCCGAGTGGCACGCCGAGTGGCACGCCGAGCCGCACGCCGAGTGATCCTGGCAATCGTTGCGGCCGCCACGGTGACCGTCGTCTCGTTTGGCCTTACCGCGTGCCAGTCCGAGTTCCTCCCCGCGCCGGCCCCGTCGGCATCCGCGTCCCCGGTCGACCCGGCTCCCGCGCCCGACCCGGCTCCCGCGCCCGACCCGGCTCCCGCGCCCGACCCGGTTCCTGCGCCGACGCCTGAGCCCGCTCCCGTCGACCCGGGCTTCGACGCCGCGCTCCACTCGATCGATGACCCGGCGAGCCCCTGGGTCGTGAGCAATAAGCTCCGCCCGCTCAGCCCTGCGGGGTTCGTGCCGCCCAACCTCGTTATCGCTCAGGTGCCCTACATCTCGAATCCATACATGAGGCCGGATGCCGCCACCGCGATCGCCGCGATGTTCGCCGCGGCGGCGGCCGAGGGGGCGGGCGCCATGCAGATCCAAAATGCGTACCGCTCCTACGACACTCAGGTGCGTGTCTACGGCGGATGGGTCTCGCGAGTCGGCCAGGCGACCGCGGATGCCCAGAGCGCGCGCCCCGGGCACAGCGAGCACCAGACCGGCTTCGGCGTCGACATCACCTCGCTGCCGGAGCGCTGCTCGATCCAGGAGTGCTTTGGGCAGTTGCCGCAAGGAGTCTGGCTCGCCGAGAACGCCTACCGGTTCGGGTTCATCCTGCGCTATCCGGCCGGGATGACCGCCGTCACTGGCTTCATCTACGAGCCGTGGCACTTCCGCTACGTCGGAACCGAGCTGTCGACCGAGATGCGCGAGCGTGGCGTCACGACCCTCGAGGAGTTCTTCGGCCTGCCCGCCGCCCCCGACTACGCCGGCTGACGTCCCTTTCGTTATTCAGGAGTGGCTGTCAGAATTCAGGAGTGGCAGCGGGAGTCCAGTCACGCGGCGGGGTGCGGATGCCGAGATTGCGGGACCCGGCGAAATCGGGCGGCCTCGGACCGGCGCCGTAACTCCTGAATTTTGCCCCTAACTCCTGAATTATGAAAGCAGCAAGTGACGGCTGGCGGTGAGCCGCGACCGGTTAGCCGGCGAGGGCCGCGTCGACGATGAGCTTGGCCTCGGCCTGCACCTGCCGCAGGTGCTCGGTGCCCCTGAACGACTCGGCGTAGATCTTGTAGACGTCCTCGGTGCCGCTCGGCCGGGCCGCGAACCAGGCGTTGTCGGTCACCACCTTCACCCCGCCGACCGCCGCGCCGTTGCCTGGGGCCTCGCTCAACCGCGCGAGGATCGGCTCGCCCGCGAGTTCGGTGGCGGTGATCGCGGCACCGGTGATCTTGCCGAGCGCCGCCTTCTGCGCCTTGGTCGCCACTGCGTCCACCCGCTCGTAGACGGGCGCACCGAACTTCTCGGTCAGCTCCGCGTAGAGCTGCGATGGGGTCTTTCCCGTCACCGCGACGATCTCGCTCGCGAGCAGGGCGAGGATGATGCCGTCCTTGTCGGTGGTCCACGCGGTGCCGTCCCTACGCAGGAAGCTCGCGCCGGCCGACTCCTCCCCGCCGAAGGCGACGGATCCATCGATGAGGCCGGAGACAAACCACTTGAAGCCCACCGGAACCTCCCAGAGGCGGCGACCCAGGGACTCCGCGACCCGGTCGATCATGGTGCTCGAGACGAGGGTCTTTCCGATCGCGGCGTCCTCGCTCCACTGCGGGCGGTGCGTGTAGAGGTACTGGATCGCCACCGCGAGGAAGTGGTTCGGGTTCATCAGGCCGCCGTCGGGCGTGACGATGCCGTGCCGGTCGGCGTCCGCATCGTTGCCGGTGAGGATGTCGAAGTCGTCTTTGTGGGAGAGAACGGATGCCATTGCCGACGGCGACGACGGATCCATCCGGATCTTGCCGTCCCAGTCCAGGGTCATGAAGCCCCACGCGGGGTCGACGACAGGGTTCACGACGGTCAGGTCGATGCCGTAGGTGTCGGCGATGAGCTGCCAGTAGTGCACGCTCGCCCCGCCGAGCGGGTCGGCGCCGATGCGGATGCCCGACTTCTTGATGGCGTCGAAGTCGATGATCGTCGCGAGGTCGGCGACATACTCGCCGCGGTAGTCATAGGTCTCGACCCCGCTCGGCTCGGCCGCCTTCACATCGCGGTTCTCGTTCGCGATGAGCTCGTTGGCCCGGTTCGCGATCCAGCTCGTCGCGTCACTGTCGGCCGGGCCGCCGTGCGGCGGGTTGTACTTGAAGCCGCCGTCGCGGGGCGGGTTGTGCGACGGGGTGATGACGATGCCATCGGCCTGATCGTCGTGCCCGGCGCGGTTGTAGGAGATGATCGCGTGGCTGAGCGCCGGCGTGGGCACGAAGTCGTCGAACTCGTCGACCAGGGCGCGTACCCCGTTGGCCTCGAGCACCTCGAGCGCGGTCGTCTCGGCAGGGCGGGAGAGTGCGTGCGTGTCCTTGCCGATGAACAGCGGCCCGGTGATCCCCTGTGAGGCGCGGTACTCCACGATCGCCTGGGTGATTGCGAGAATATGTGTCTCGTTGAAGGCGCTGTCGAGCGACGAGCCGCGGTGGCCGGATGTTCCAAACGCGACCTTCTGGTCAGGATTGGTGACGTCCGGGACGAGTGCGTAGTAGGCGGCGATGAGTGCCGGCACATCGATGAGGTCTGATTCCTGGGCCTGCTGGCCTGCGCGAGCATTCATGCAGACAGTCTGGCACCGCACCGCTCGCCGCGCCCGGTTGAGCCGCGTTCCTGTGGCGCGAGGGCCTGTTGGCACGGGCTGCCCTAGGCTCGACGCATGCCCGAGAGCGACCTGCCGACACGCGACCAGCCGACCAGCCGACCAGCGACCGCGGCATCCGACACCTACAGTTTCCTCGGCCCCGCCGGCACATTCACCGAGGCCGCCCTCGCCCAGGTGCCCGAGGCCGCCGGCAAGCCGTGGCGCTCAGTCAACAACGTCGGCGAAGCCCTCGACGACGTGGTCTCCGGCCGCAGCGTCGCGGCGATGATCGCGATCGAGAACTCCGTGGAGGGCGGGGTGAGCGCCACCCAGGACGCCCTCGCCAACGTGCCCAACCTTCGCATCATCGGTGAGTACCTTGTGCCGGTCAACTTCGTGTTTGTGGCCCGGCGCGGGACTACCCTCGCCGACGTGAAAGTCGTGAACGCGCATCCGGTCGCCTACGCGCAGTGCCACCTGTGGCTCGACGCCGTTCTTCCCTCCCACGGGCACATTCCCGCCACGTCGAACGTCACCGCGGCCGCATCGCTCTTCGAGAGCGGGCTCGCGGATGCCGCGATTGCGCCGCCGAACATCACCAAGCACCACGACCTCGTCGTGCTCGCCGAGGATATCGGCGACAACCCGAGCGCGGTGACGAGGTTCGTGCTGGTCAGCCGAACCGTCCCGACCCCCGCAGCGACCGGGGCGGACAAGACGAGCCTCATCGCCGAGCTGCCGGACGACCGGGCTGGGGCACTGCTCGAGATGCTCGAGCAGTTCGCCACCCGCGGTGTGAACATGAGCCTGCTCGAGTCGCGGCCGATCGGCGACGCCCTCGGCCGGTACCGCTTCGTGATCGACCTCGACGGCCACATCCTCGACGAGCGGGTGGCCGACGCGCTGCTCGGGCTCAAGCGGTTCAGTCCGAACGTGACCTTTCTCGGCTCCTACCCGCGGGCCGACCGCATCCGGGTCGAGGTCACCGGCCGCTACGGGGACGACGCCTTCGTCGACGCCCGCGACTGGCTGCGCGGACTCATCGCCGGCGAGAGCGACTAGCCCCGACTCGAACTATCCGGGATCTACCTGACGTCCTTTCCCGCGGGCACCTTCACGGTGAGGCCGAGGTGTTCGACGGTCGCCTTAACCGCGACGACCTTGCCGAAGCTGTCGCCGTCGAGCTCGAACTCCTCCGGCCCTTCGAGGCGCATCACGAACTCCTTGCCCTGAAGGTAACGCAGCGTGCGCACCTCCTTGGTCATGCCCATGAGCTTGCGCCCGGCCTGGCTGCGCCGCAGCACGCCGTTCTCCCACACGATCTTGACCCAGATCTGAACCCAGCCGAAGAATCCCTCCGGGCGCAGCGCCACAATGTCGAACACACCGTCGTCGACGGCGGCATCCGGCAGGAGCAGGATGTTGCCGGGGAGCGACCCGCAGTTGCCGATCATGACCGTGTGCACCTTCACCGTGCGGTTGCCCTGCCGGTCGAGGTTGTATCGGATGTTGATGCTGTTGTTGCCGCTGAGGGATTTGCGGATGGCGTCGACGTAGGCGATCCAGCCGACCTTCTTCTTGAGGTCGGGGTCGGTGTTCGCGATCATCTTCGCGTCGAGCCCGAGCCCGGCCATGACGAGAAAAACGAACTTCTCCTTGGTGGCATCCTCGCGCTCGACCTCCACCAGTCCGAGGTCGATCGATCGGTCCTTGCCCGCGAAGGCTGTGCTCACCGCGCGGTCGACGCTATCGAGGGTCAGCTTGAGGTTGCGGGCGAGCAGGTTGCCGGTGCCGCGGGGAATAAGTCCGACGGGGACGTCGAATCCGCGCACGCCTTCGGCCACCGCGCGCACGGTGCCGTCACCACCGGCGATCATGATTACGTCGAAGTCGACGTCGAGTGCCAGGACTTCGGCGGTCACCTTCTGCCCAGGGTCCTCCTTCGAGGTCTCGAACCAGAGGGTCTCGCGCCAGCCCGCGGTCTTCTCGCCCGCGGCGACGGCCGCCTTGAGCAGGGGCAGATCGACCTTGATCGGGTTGTAGATGATGGCAGCGATCTTCTCGAGAGCCGCATGCTCGGTCTTCTGCGCCTCAGTCTTCGCCGCCGTCTTCTTCGCGATCTTCTTCTCCGCTCGCACGGCATCCGTCTCGAGGACCTCCTCGACAATGTCGGCGGGGCGAGGGGTCGAGTCGTTCTCGGGGTCGATGGTCACGAGTAAACGCTAACCCATGCTCCAACTAGAATCGGGGAGTGATCGATGCGCAGCTACTACGCGAAAATCCCGATGCCGTCCGGTCCTCGCAGGCCGCGCGGGGAGCATCCGTCGAGCTGGTCGACGCGGCGCTCGCCGCGGATGCCGCCCGCCGAACGGCAATCAACGAGTTCGAGACCCTTCGAGCGAGCCAGAACCTGTTCGGCAAGCGCGTCGCGAAGGCGGCGAAGGACGAGAAGAAACAGCTCGTCGCCGAGGCGCAGGTCCTCGCCGCCCAGGTGAAGGCCGCAAGCGCGGCGGCGACGGATGCCGATGCGGAGTTCGCCCGGATCGTCGGCAGCATCGCGAACCCGATTCTCGACGGCGTGCCCAGTGGCGGCGAAGACGACTTCCTGCTGATCAAGACGGTGGGTGAAAAGCCACAGTTCGACTTCGAGCCGCGCGACCACCTCGAACTCGGTGAGCTGCTCGGCGCGATCGACATGGGCCGCGGCGCAAAGGTGTCCGGGGCGCGCTTCTCCTTCCTCCGCGGGATCGGGGCGCGGCTCGAACTCGCGATCATGAACATGGGCCTCGACCGCGCGCTCGCCGGCGGCTTCATCCCGCTCATCACGCCGACCCTTGTCAAGCCGGAGATCATGCGCGGCACCGGTTTCCTTGGTGAGCACGCCGACGAGATCTACTATCTTCCGACCGACGACCTCTATCTCACGGGCACGAGCGAGGTGGCCCTCGCCGGTTACCACGCCGACGAGATCCTCGACCTGTCCGACGGTCCGCTCCGCTACGCCGGCTGGTCTACCTGCTACCGCCGGGAGGCCGGCTCAGGTGGAAAGGACACGCGGGGAATCATCCGCGTGCACCAGTTCAACAAGCTCGAGATGTTCAGCTATGTGCTGCCGGAGAATGCGGCGGCGGAGCACGAGCGCCTGCTCGCCCTGCAGGAGGGCATGCTCGTCTCGCTCGGACTCAGCTATCGCGTGATCGACACCGCGGCGGGCGATCTCGGGTCGAGCGCCGCGCGAAAGTACGACGTCGAGGCGTGGGTTCCCACCCAGGGTGCCTATCGCGAGCTGACGAGCACAAGCAACTGCACGACCTACCAGGCCCGGCGCCTCGACATCCGCTACCGCACCGAGTCGGGCAAGACCGCCCCCGTCGCGACCCTTAACGGCACGCTCGCAACCACAAGGTGGATCGTTGCCCTGCTCGAGACGCACCAGCGGGCCGACGGCTCCGTCGTGGTTCCGGATGCCCTCCGCCCGTACCTGGGCGGCCTCGAGATCATTGAGCCGGACTCCCTGTGACCTCCGACAGCACCGCGCCAGAGAGCCTGGCGGTCGGCCGTACCGAGCCGGCGAGCCACGACGGGCGGCTGCTCATCGCACTGGACATCGACGGCACCGTGCTGCGCGAGGACGGGGTCATCAGCGATCAGGTGCATGGCCAGGTGCGCCGTGTGCGCGACCTCGGTCACGAGGTCATGCTCGCGACCGGCCGGTCCGTCTCGATGACGCTCCCGGTGCTTGACCGGCTCGAGCTCACGCCAGAATTCGTCGTCTGCTCGAACGGCGCGATTACCCTCACGCGCGACGAGAGGGAGCCGACGAACTACGTGCACCACCACGTCGAGACCTTCAATCCGGCGCGAGTGCTCACCACCATCAAGGAAAGCCTCGAGCGGGCGAGCTACGCCGTCGAAGACGCGGAGGGCTTCTACCGCTACACCGGCTACTTCCCCGACACGACCCTCGGCGCCCTGAGCGAGAAGGTCGAATTCGAGAAATTGCTGACCTACGAGGCCACCCGCGTTGTCGTGGTCTCTCCCGAGCACGACATGGAGGAGTTCCTGACCATCGTCGAGCAGATGGGACTGCACCGGGTCAGCTACAACGTGGGCTGGACGGCATGGCTCGACATCGCCCCCGACGGCGTCAACAAGGCCACCGCGATGGAGCGGGTTCGCGCGACCCTTGGCATCCCGCGCACGCACGTCATGGCGGTCGGCGACGGCCGCAACGATATCGACATGCTCGAGTGGGCCGCGCAGCACGGCCGAGGCGTCGCGATGGGCCAGGCCCCGGATGTCGTGCGCGAGGCGGCCAACGAGCACACAGAAAGTGACTGGGACGACGGTGTGGCCAAGCTCTTCCGCAGTATCTAAATGGCCGGTGTGCCTCTGCCCGAAGCATTAATCGGTTATGCTCGGGCCTGAACTCCGGGGAGGGCTGTCCGAGCGGCCGATGGAGCCAGTCTTGAAAACTGGTGATGCGAAAGCATTCGTGGGTTCGAATCCCACGCCCTCCGCTCTAGCTGCTGCCGTGTTCACGTTGAGGGGATCTTCTTGAGCGACCTGCGTCCACGCACGCGCACGCGCACGCATCCGCGACGTGTCCATGCAGCCCGGCACGGCCGCGCGCGCAAATCCGACGCCGCCCTCGCTGTGGTGAAGGTGATGGCGGCGAGCCTCGCGGTTCTGCTCGTCAGCGGCGTCTCGCTCGGTGCCATCGCGGTCGCGCAGCTGTCGGGAAACATCGAGTCGGTTGCCCTCGTGGGCGACGACGAGGCCACGCAGAGTGTTGCGGCCCCAGCGCTGGGCAAATTCGAGGGTGGTTTCAACATCCTCGTCGTCGGCAGCGACGTCTGCGACAAAGAGGGCGGCTGCGCCGACCGCCAGGCCGAGCTCAACGACGTGACCATGCTCATCCATGTCGCCAGGGACCAGTCGAGTGCCGTCGGCGTCAGCATCCCCCGAGACCTCGTCGTGCCCATCCCGTCCTGCCCCCAGGAAGACGGTGAGGGGTACTACAGCTCGATGTCTGCGCGGCCGATCAACAACACTCTGGCCTACGGCGGGCTCGCCTGCACCGTGCTCACGGTCGAGGCCCTCACCGGGTTCGATATTCCTTACGCCGGACTCATTACGTTCAGCGGCGTCATCGGTATGAGCAATGCGGTCGGCGGCGTGCCGGTGTGCATCGACGGTCCGATCAACGACCGCTATTCGGGGTTCGTGCGCGACAAGGCCGGCGAGTACACGCTCCAGGGCCAGGACGCGCTGAACTTCCTCCGCACGAGGCACGGGGTCGGCGACGGCAGCGACCTCGGCCGGATCAGCTCCCAGCAGGTCTTCCTCTCCTCCCTGGTTCGCACGATCAAGAGCGACAGCACGCTGACCGATCCGTCCAAGCTGTTCGCCATCGCCACGGCGGCGACGAGCAACATGAAGCTGTCGACGCAGCTCGCCAACCTCAACACCATGGTGTCGATGTCGCTCGTACTGAAGGACATCCCGCTCGACCGGATCACTTTCGTGCAGTACCCCGGAACCGTTGGCCAGGGCGGCGTCTATTCTGGCAAGGTCGCTCCCATCACGGCGCAGGCCGACGCGCTGTTCGCGAAGCTCGCCTCCGACGAGCCCTTTGCGCTCGCGGGGCATACCGGCATCGGTTCGACCGAGAACCCGGATGCCCCGACGACGGCATCCGTCGACCCCGCGGTGCCCGTCGACCCGGACGCACCGGTGGACCCGGTGGACCCGGAGGCACCGGTGGACCCGGAGGCACCCGCGGACCCGGAAGCGGCACCGGGCGGACCGGCAGCGCCGACCCCGGAGGTGCTCTCCGGCCTGGCGGGCCAGACCGCGGCCGACTACACCTGTTCCAAGTCGAACAGGTGAGCTCGGGCAGCCTCGAATGGGCTGTGGCGCGTCGTGCGGCTATGATTGCTGACGAGCGCATGAGCTCATCACTGGAGACGTCGCATAGTTCGGCCTAGTGCACCACCCTGCTAAGGTGGAGAGCCCTTAATGGGCTCCGTGGGTTCAAATCCCACCGTCTCCGCCACTGTCCTAATGACCCCCAACCCGTGAGTTGGAGTGGCGATCCCCTCGGTTGAGCAGCTTCCCGACGATGAATCCGTCCTACGCGCATCCAGGAAACACGTGAGCGAGGACGCGTCAGCTGTAAGCGACCGAACGAACCTTGCGCGGGGAACTACGATGAGAGGAAGGCTCCACTGCCACCCGCGGGAGGCGCCCAGCCGCGCTGACGCGGCGATGAAGTGAATTGATGGAGGCGTTATCCTCGTGCCGTCTGAACCGACCCGTCTGACCGCTGAGGCTCCGGGAGGGGACCAGCTCGAGGACTTCATAGCGGCCTACTACCAGCACTTGGCGAGCGACGACGCGCAGGCGTACGAGCCGAACGTGCTGCGGGCGCGAGCAGTCGACCACTGGCGGGTCGCCCACACCCGCAGGCCCAAGACCGCCACGGTGGAGATCCAGAACGAGCGCGGTTGCAGCGTCGTCTACGTCGTGACGGATGACATGCCCTTCCTCGTCGACTCGGTCACCGCCGAGCTCGTGCGGCAGAGCTCCGCCATCCATCTCGTCGTCCACCCGCTCCTGGTCGTGGCGCGCAACCGGCAGACGAACGACCTCGTCAGCGTGCGGAGGATGCCGACGGAGATCGGCATTTCCAGCGGAGACACTTCGTCGATGCCGGACATCTCCCACCTGCTCGCCTCCGAGGATGATGCCTCCCACATGGAGTCGTGGATCGCGATCGAGATCGACCGCGCTAGCGATGAGGCTCAGGCCCGGCTCGTCGAGGGGCTGAAGAGGGTTCTCGACGACGTGCGCGCCGCGGTCGACGATTGGCACTTCATGCGGGCGAAGGCGGTGCAAATCGCCGACGCCCTCGGCAGGGTGGCGGGCGCGGAGGAGATCCCCGACCTGAGACAGACCCAGGAGCTGCTGCGGTGGCTCGATCGCGATAACTTCACCTTCCTGGGGTATCGCGAATACGACCTTGAGACGGTCGAGGGCGAGGATGTCCTCACGATCCGCGACGGGAGTGGGCTGGGCTTGCTGCGCTCCGTCGACGACGGGCACCAGCTCCAGCACCTGACCGAAGCCGGGCAGAAGATGGCGCGTGAGCGGCGCGCCCTCGTGATTACGAAGGCCAACTCGAGGTCGAGCGTGCACCGCCCCGCCTACTTCGACTACATCGGTATCAAGAGCTTCGACGAGCGGGGCGACGTCAACGGCGAGCAGCGGTTCATCGGGCTGTTCGCTGCCACCGCATACACGAGTTCGGTGCGGGCCGTGCCGATCCTCCGCGAGAAGGTCGACGCCGTCATGGCGCAGGTCGGCTTCCCGCCCGGATCGCACAGCGGCAAGGACCTGCTCGGGATCATGGAGACCTACCCCCGGGACGAGCTCTTCCAGATGGAGGCGTCCGATCTCGTCACGACGGCCCTCGCGATCCAGCGGTTGCAGGAGCGTCGACGCACCCGCCTCTTCCTCCGCCCCGACATTTACGGACGATTCATGTCCGCCCTCGTCTACCTGCCGCGCGACCGGTACACCACGGCCGTGCGACTGCGCATCGAGAAGGAGCTGCGGGACACGTTCCACGCCGACTCGCTCGATTTCGAGGCGCGGATGACCGAGTCCGCCCTTGCCCGCCTCTTCTTCCGGATCCGGCTGCCGCGCGACGCCCATCTCGAGCTCGTCGACGCCGCGCAGCTGGAGCGCCGGCTGGTGCTGGCGGTGCGGGCGTGGTCCGAGGGCATCAGCGAGGAGCTGCGCGACAACTACCCGCCGGAACAGGCCGACAATCTCGTCAGCCTGTGGGCCGACGCGTTCCCCGCCAGCTACCGGGTGGACTACGAGGTCGAGGACGCCCTCGAGGACATCGCCCGATTCGAGGCGAGCTCCGCGGCGGCGGCCGCGGCCGAGGCATCCGGCGGGGCCGACGCGCACCCGGGGCTTCACGTCTACCTCCCGAAGGCGACCGAGGCGGGGGAGGATGCCCGGATCAAGCTCTACATGATGGAGTCAAAGAGCCTCACCCAGATCCTGCCGTTCTTCCACAACCTCGGAATCGAGGTGCTCGACGAGGTGCCGTTCGAGATCGAGACCTCCGACGGACGCGCCTTCTACCTCTACGACCTGGGACTGCACTACCCGGCTGGCGTCGACCCCATGGCGACTGGAGAGCTCCTGGCCGACTCCTTCGGCGCCGCCGTCAGCGGCTCGATCGAGTCGGACGGCCTCGACCGCCTCGTGCTCCGCGAGGGGATGCCCTGGCACCGGGTCGTGATCCTGCGCAGCTATGCCAAGTACATGCGCCAGATGGGCAATGCCAACTCCTACGGGTTCATCTCCGACACTCTGCTTGCAAACCCCCGCGTTACGAGCGGCCTCGTGTCGCTCTTCGAGGCGAGATTCGATCCGGACCTCGCAGACGACGAGCGCGAGGGACGCACCGGACAGGTGCGGACAGAGCTCGCCTCCGACATGGAACGGGTCGCGACCCTCGACGCCGACCGGGTGCTGCGCACGTTCATCACCCTCATCGAGGCGTCCCTGCGCACGAACTTCTTCCAGTACAAGCCCTACCTGAGCATCAAGCTCGACCCGACCGCGATCGACCTGCTGCCGTTCCCGCGGCCAATGTTCGAGACGTGGGTCTACTCGCCTCGGGTCGAGGGCGTGCACCTCCGGTTCGGCAAGGTCGCCCGCGGCGGGCTCCGTTGGTCCGACCGGCGGGAGGACTTCCGCACCGAGGTGCTCGGACTGGTCAAAGCGCAGACGGTCAAGAACGCGGTGATCGTGCCGACCGGGGCCAAGGGCGGATTCTTCGCCAAAAAGCTCCCCGACCTCGCCGCCGACCGTGCCGCCTGGATGGCGGAGGGTGTCGACGCGTATCGCACCTTTATCCGCGGGTTGCTCGACCTGACCGACAACCTCGTGACGAGTGCAGACGGCGAGCGGGTCGTTCCGCCCGCGAGGGTGGTCCGCCACGACGACACGGACACCTACCTCGTGGTCGCCGCGGACAAGGGCACCGCGACCTTCTCTGACATCGCCAACTCCCTCGCCAGCGAGTACGGCTTCTGGCTCGGTGACGCGTTCGCCTCGGGCGGCTCCATCGGCTACGACCACAAGGCGATGGGCATCACCGCCAGGGGCGCGTGGGAGTCGGTCAAGCGACACTTCAGCGAGCTCGGCGTCGACACGCAGGCCGACGACTTCACGGTCGTCGGGGTCGGCGACATGTCGGGAGACGTATTCGGCAACGGGATGCTGCTGTCGGAGCACATCCGTCTCATCGCCGCCTTCGACCACCGCCACATCTTCCTCGACCCGAGCCCGGATGCCGCGGCGTCGTTCGCGGAGCGGCGGCGGCTGTTCGAGATGCCGCGCTCCTCGTGGGCCGACTACGACGAGGGCCTGATCAGCGCCGGCGGCGGCATCCACCCGCGCCAGGCGAAGGTCGTTCCGATCTCGGCCGAGGTGCGGACCGCGCTCGGCCTACCGGAGGGCACGACACAGCTGAGCCCGCCGGAGCTCCTCCGCGCAATTCTGCGGGCTCCGGCCGACCTGCTCTACAACGGCGGAATCGGCACCTACGTCAAGGCGAGCACGGAGGCGTCAGCGGACGTCGGCGACAAGGCCAACGATGCGATCCGCGTGGATGGCCGGGACCTCCGGGTGCGTGTCGTCGGAGAGGGCGGCAATCTCGGGCTCACCCAGCGCGGCCGCATCGAGGCCGCTCTCGGCGGCGTCATCCTCAACACCGACGCGATCGACAACTCCGCCGGCGTCGACTGCTCCGATCACGAGGTCAACATCAAGATCTTCGTCGACCGCATGGTCGCCTCCGGGCGGCTGGCCGAGGCGGACCGGTCCGAATTCCTCGCCGGGATGACGAGCGAGGTCGCGCGGCTTGTGCTCGAAGACAACATCGACCAGAACATCCTGCTGCTCAACGATCGCGCCAAGGTCATCAACTGGAGTCCGAGCTACGAACGGCTGATGGACTGGCTCGAGGCGTCCGGCGACCTCAAGCGCGACCTCGAGGCCCTGCCCACGACGGCCGTGCTGCGGGAGAGGCTCGACCAGGGCCAGGGACTGACCTCGCCAGAGCTCTCCGTGCTCGGCGCGTACGCGAAGATCGAGCTGGCCACCGCGCTGCGTGACAGCGACCTGGCCGACGACCCCTGGTTCGGGCAGACCCTGCGGGAGTACTTCCCGCGGCAGTTGTCCGAGCGGTTCGACGCCGAACTCGACACGCACCCGCTGCGGCGCGAGATCATCGCGACCGTCGTCGCGAACGACATGATCAACCTCGGCGGCGTGACTTTCGCGTTCCGCGCGATCGAGGAGACCTCCGCCGACCAGGCTGCGGTCGCTCGGGCCTTCGTCGCCCTGCGCCACGTCTTCGAGCTGGACAAGATGGTCGACGAGCTGAACAATCTGCCTTCGTCGTTCCCGACCGAGCACTGGACGGCAGTGCACCTCGATATCCGCCGATTGCTCGACCGGGCGGTGCGCTGGCTCGTCAACCAGGGCGGCGCACCCCTGTCCATCGACGAGGTCGTCGCCGGGTACAAACCGCAGATCGACCTGGTCCGAACCCAACTGGTCGACTACCTGCACGGCTCTGACCTGGCACGGGTTCGGTCGCTGTTCGGGAAGGGGCAGGGATGGGGGCTGCCGGACGACCTCGGTCGTCGGTGGGCCGAGCTCTTCGAGGCCTTCGCGCTGCTCGATGTCGCGAGAATCGCGGCGGGCACGGATGCTCCGATGGTCGACGTCGCCGGGGTCTACTACTTGGCGTACGACCGGTTCGGCGTCGACGACCTTCTCGAGCGCATCACCTCGCTGCCGCGCAAGGACCGGTGGCAGGCGCTCGCCCGCGCTGCGCTGCGCGACGACCTCTACTCGGCCGTCGCCGACATGACGACGGCCATCCTGCAGGAGACCGAAGCCGGCCCGGCCGCGGAGCGCCTGCTCGTCTGGGAGGGGCTCAACGCCGACCAGCTGGGGCGCGCCAGGAGCGTGTTCGACGAGGTCAACGCGCTCGGCCACGACGACATGGCGTCGCTGTCGGTGGCGCTCCGGCTGCTCCGCTCCATCGTGCGCCGCTGACACGGCGGTGATGGCCGCGGCGCCTCGCCGGACCGCAAGTCAGGCGGGGCTCAGGCGATCACGTCGAGCGTCGCCCGCACGATGCTGTCCACGTCGATGCCGTGGTAGCGGTAGACATCCTGCACATCTCCGGCCTGACCGAAGCGGCTGACACCGAGGTTGCGGCTCTTCACCTGGTTCACCCCGGCGAGGAATGCGAGGGTGTGCGGGTGGCCGTCGAGCAGGGTCACCATCGGGGCCGCGCGGTCCTGCGGAAGGACCTGGTCGAGGATCCAGCTCGGCGCGTCATCCTGGCCGTTGCGCCCCTGGACGGCCTCGTAGAGCAGCCCCGGGCTCGTGACGCACACGACGTCCACGTCGGTGCCGAGCTCCGCCAGCCGGTCGGCTGCCGCGAGGGCGTCGGGCACGAGAGCGCCCATCGTCACGATGGTCGCCTGGGGTGCGCCGGCGGTGCGCAGCCGGTAGCCGCCCGCGACTGCCTGGCGGCGGCGCCGCTCGCGGGCGGCCGGGTCGGTCGGCACGCCCGCGAGCTTCTGGTCGACCGGCTTGGTCGATAGCCGCAGGTAGGCGGACTTGCCGTCGGGGCGCCCCAGCTGTGACATCGCCGCCAGCAGCGTCCACTCGACGTCGATGGCGAAGGCCGGCTCGTAACTCGTGCAGCCCGGCTGCTCGAGGCCGATCGACGGGGTCGTGATCGACTGGTGGGCCCCGCCCTCCGGGGCCAGCGTGACGCCAGAGGGCGTGCCGACGAGAATCGACTGGCCTCCGGCGTAGATGCCGTACGACCACGGCTCCAGGGCACGCTCGACGAACGGGTCGTAGAGCACGCCGATCGGAAAGAGGGGCTGCCCCCACCGGCTCCAGGTCGCGCCGAGTTCGCCGATGAGCCCCACAAGGTTGACCTCTGCGATGCCGAGCTCGATGTGCTGGCCGGTCGGCTTCTCCCGCCAGTGCATGATCGTCTCCGAGTCGTCGCTGAACCAGTCGCGGCGCTCCTCGGTGGACCAGACGCCGACCTTGTTGACCCAGCCCGCCAGGTTGGTGCTGGAGCTCACGTCCGGGCTCACCGTCACGACCCGGCGTGCGGCCTCCGGCGCGGCGCGAGTGAGGTCGAGCAGGGCGCGACCGAGCGCGGCCTGGGTGGTCGCGATCCCGGATGGTGTGCGCCCGAAATCGGCGGGCACGTGCGGCGGTGCGATGGCGGGCTCTTCCTCACGTCGCAGTCTCTCTGCCGCCCCTGCGCACAACCGACCGGCGGCGCTGCGCTCGCCGAACCGCGACCACGGGGCATCCGCGTTCTCGTCGAGTCCCGTAGCGAGCTCGCGATACTGCTCGACGGTGAGTAGCGAGGAGTGGTTCTGCGGGTGCCCCTCGGTCGGGAGCCCGTGCCCCTTGACCGTGTACGCGATGATGACCGTCGGCCTTGAGTCGTCGATCTGCGCGTAGGCCTCGCGCAGGGCACCGAGGTCGTGGCCACCGAGATTGCGGATGGCCTGTAGCAGGGTGTCGTCGTCGACGGATGCGACGAGCTCGATGATCGCCTCGCTGCCGTTTCCCGCCCCGGGGAGGCGGTCGCGCAGCTCCCCGGCGGTGCAGCGCAGCAGGCGCTGGTATTCGGGGTTGGACATGTCCAGAATGCGCTCGCGCAGCGCCTCGCCGCCCGCGCGCTGCATCAGGCTCTCGAGCAGGTGCCCGAACCGCACCGGGATGACCTGCCATCCGGCGGCGGCGAACAGCTGCTCGATGCGCCGCGCGGCGATGTTCGGCACGACCCTGTCGAGTGACTGCCGGTTGAGATCGACGATCCAGACGATCTCGCCGAGATCGACGACGCTCGAATCGAGCACCGCCTCCCAGATTGCCCCCTCGTCGAGCTCGGCGTCACCGACGAGCGAGTACTGCCGGCCCCGGCTGGGCGTGCCCGTGACTGTCTCGGTATACCGGCGCGAGATAGCGCCCCAAATCGGAGCCGTGGCCCCGATGCCGACGGACCCGGTGGAGTAGTCGACCGGGTCGGGGTCCTTTGACCGGCTCGGGTAGCTCTGCAGGCCGCCGAACTCGCGCAGCGTCTCGAGGTATCTCTCCTCGAGGCTGCCGAGAAGGTAGTTGATGGCGTGCAGCACGGGCGACGCGTGTGGCTTGACCGAGACGCGGTCCTCCGGACCGAGCTGGCCGAACCAGAGCGAGGTCATGATCGAGACCATCGACGCGCTCGACGCCTGGTGTCCGCCGACCTTGATGCCCGACGTGTTCGGGCGCACCCGGTTGGCGTGGTGCACGATCGAGGTCGCGAGCCAGAGAACCCGCCGCTCGATCTCGGCGAGCGTGTCGAGGTGGGCGTCGCCGTAGCGGCACACCGGCGCGGCCGGGCTGTCGTCAAGTGCGCGGATCGATTCCATGGTGGTCCTAGCGTTCGTGGTGGCGCGGCTCTGCGCGGGGCGGGATGCGGGCATCCTGCACATTTCTCTATCCGAGTTGACCATTCAAGTCACTCCTGCGCAATAGTTGAACAATTCGGTGATCATTTTGATCAGTGAAGGGAGAAGAAGGGCGGTGCTTCGTGGTCACAATGCACACGAACCGAACGGCTGACGGTATCGACGCGGCGATCCTGGCGGCTCTCACGAGGGACCCCGACGCGACCAACATCGCCGTCGCCGAGCACACCGGCCTTGCCCGCAATACGGTGCGCACGAGGCTGGCCCGCTACACACGCGAACGCACGCTGCGATCATTCGAGCGACGGATCGACCCCGCCTTTCTTGGCTACCCGCTGCGGGCTTACGTGGTGACGAAGGTGACCCAGCGAAAGCTCACTGGCATCGGCGAGGCGCTCGCCGAGGTTCCCGAGGTGATCGAGGTGCACGGCCTGACCGGCGTGTCCGACCTGCTCATCCACGTCGTGGGGCGCGACGCCAACGACCTCTACCGAATCGCCGGCCGCATCCTCTCGATCGACGGCGTTAAACGCACCAGCACCGGACTCGTGATGCAGGAGCTGATGGGCTACCGCATTGCGCAGCTCATCGGCACGGGCGACCCCGCGACCGGGTGAGGCGGCGGCCGCTCAGGCCGACCCGAACACGTGCAGGCCGAGGTCGTCGGAGAGGTGTTCGCAGACGAGGGCTCCGCGCGCGCTGTTGCCCTCCTCGTCGAGCGGCGGGCTGTAGACGCCGAGCCCCAGCCGTCGGGGAGCCGCCGCGACCAGTCCGCCGGACACGCCGGACTTGGCGGGCAGGCCGACCCGGCGCAGCCAGCGGCCCGAGCCGTCGTACATACCGCAGGTCGCCATGACGCTGAGCACCGTTGTCACGACCTTCGCGGGCACGACCTGCACACCCGTGACCGGGTTGCGGCCTCCGAATGCCAGCGTCGCGCCCATCACCGCGAGCACCTCGGCGCTCACGACGATCGAGCAGGCGCGCGCGTAGACCGACACGGCGTCGTCGACCGAAACGGAAAGGGTGCCGGCCGATCGCATCAGGTACCCGAGCGCGCGGTTGCGGTCGCCGAGCAGCTGTTCCGATTCGCTGACCGCGCGGTCGATTCGAAGCTCGCGACCCGCGAACGCGGAGATGCCGCGGAGTATGCGGTCGAAGCGCTCATCGGGCGACGAACCGTCGACGAGGGACGCCGTCAGCAGCGCGCCGGCATTGACCATGGGGTTCGGCGGTCGTCCGGTGTCGCTCTCGAGCCGCACCGCGTCGAAGGCCTCCCCGGTTGGCTCGGTGCCCACCTTGTCGAGCACCGACTCGCCTCCGTCACGGAGGGCGAGGGCGTACACGAAGGGTTTCACCGCGGACTGAATCGAGAACTTCAGGCGGGCATCAGCCGTTGCCCGCGTGTCGCCTTCGCCGTCGACGATGGCGATGCCGCAGACCCCCGGGTCGGAGGCTGCGAGCTCCGGGATGCTGTCGTCGACCTCGCCGGCCGTTTCGTGAAGCATGTCCCGGCGGAGGCGCTCCAGGTCGTAGGAGTGAGCGGATTCCGCGTCGGCTTCGGTTGTCATGGAGCCAGTCAATCAGCTCGCCTGCCGGGCGTGGACCCCCGACCATATGATGGTTTACAACCACGAAAGGTCGTACTCATGGCACGCACGGTTCGGGACCAGGACACCCAGATCACACGCCTGAGGGCGTACAACATCGTTGCCGGAAGCGCGCACGCGCTGCAGGCGATCTTCTTCGGCGTCGCGCTCACGTTCCTCGACTCACAGGTACTGTTCGGCGTCTCGGCCGACTACCCGACCGGCCCTCCCGGCTTCGACAGCCCGCCCGAGACGGTCACCCTGTTCGACATCAACATCGGCGCCGGAATTGTCGCGTTCCTCGCCCTCTCCGCTTTCTTCCACTTCCTCATCTCCACGCCCTGGTTCTTCCCCCGTTACTCGAGGGGCCTCAAGGAGAACCGCAACTACTTCCGCTGGGTCGAATACGCGCTGAGCTCCTCGATCATGATCTGGCTGATCGCCCAGCTCACCGGAATCTCCGACATCGGCGCCCTCGTCGCGATCTTCGCCGTCAACGCCGCGATGATCATGTTCGGCGCCCTGCAGGAGAAGTATGAGACTCCCGGCAACAAGCAGTTCCTGCCGTTCATTTTCGGCTCGATGGTCGGGATCGTGCCGTGGCTGCTGATCTTCCTCTACCTCCTGCAGCCGCGATCCGAGACCGCTGCCGAGGTGCCCGGATTCGTGATCGGCATCATCTTCTCGCTGTTCATCTTCTTCAACACCTTCGCGATCAACCAGGTGCTGCAGTACCGCCAGATCGGCAAATGGTCCAACTATCTGCAGGGCGAGCGCACCTACATCACGCTCAGCCTGGTTGCGAAGACCTTCCTGTCCTGGCAGGTCTTCTCCGGCGCGATCATCCCGGCACTGACGGCCTGACACGGGGCCGGAGCCCGTGGGGGCGTTCCCTCGCAGGCGCCTGAGGGTCGGGCGTGGGCGCGAGAGGCGCCTGAGCGCTGGTATAGTCTCTAAGTCGGCCTCGATGCCGAAGATGCGCCCGTAGCTCAGCGGATAGAGCAATTGACTACGGATCAATAGGCCGGGGGTTCAAATCCCTCCGGGCGCACATCTGAGAAGCCCCGTAAACATGACGTTTGCGGGGCTTTTTGTTGTCCGGGTCGAGTAGGCCCGTCGGGTCTCGCCACCTGGGCGTCGGATTGTCGCCCGACGAGGGTGCGGGTCAGTTCGCCTGTTCGGTGTCCGCCTGATCGCACCCGGCAGCACGAAGGCCCCGCCGCAGTGTCTGCGACGGGGCCTTCGGGTGGTTCCGGTGCTGCTTAGTCGCCGAGGATCGACGTGGGGTCGATGTCGCTCATAATTTCGTCGACGATGGCATCCGTCTCGACTGTGCCGTCCACCACGTCGGTGACGACATCGCCGGAGTTGTTGATCGCCGAAGTCTCGTTGCCGGAAGCGACCGGGGCGGCCACCTCGTTGCCCGACGCGACGGCATTGCCTGAGAGATTGTCTCCGCTGAGCACGTCTCCGGTCGACACATCGCCGGTTTCGACCGGCCCGATGCTGACCTCGGGGGCGAAGACGAGCGGCGAGGAGTTGGAAAGCTCGCCGCCGGTCAGGCCGAAGTTGCTCGTGAGGTCGCCGACGGAGAGGTTCTCCAGCAGGCCAGCCTGTGCTGTGCTGTCACTCGAGCTCGTGAGCGAGCCGATCTGCTCACTGGAGGTTGAGGCCATGGCGGGGGCCGCAGCTCCCGCAATGATGAGTCCTGATCCTGCAACAGCGATGGCACCAAATGGGGACTTCTTCGTGAAGATGTTCATAGTGGCTATCTCCTTACGTTGCGACCGGAGGAGACCTCTGGTCGATTGGGTCCAGATCTTCCCTGGCCCGGCAGGTGCTCCGGAGGCGAGCAGAATTCGGTTTGGTCGGGCCGCCCGCTGGAGCCCGTCCGGGGGCGCCAGGCCGCGGCTCCCTGGCCTGCCGATGCCCGCAGGGGCGGGTGACCGACCGATTGCCCCGCACGAAACTGGCAAGACCCTGGCAGGCCGCAATCGTGCCGCCGCCCGCGCGGATCCGATGGCACTAAGTTGAGCATCTATGAGCCTTCCATTCGCCGTCTCAGAGCCCGTAGCTGCCGCACTCGCCGAGGGACTCCCCGTCGTTGCCCTCGAGTCGACGATCATCTCCCACGGGCTGCCGCGGCCGCGCAACCACGAGGCGGCGCTCGAGTTCGAGCGGATGCTGCTCGAGACGGGCGTCACCCCCGCCACGATCGCGGTGCTCGACGGTGTGCCCCGCATCGGGCTGGATGCGGACGGCGTGCGCCGGATCGCGGAGGACGATCTCGCGAAGGCGAGCGTGCGCGACCTGCCCATCCTCGCCGCGAGGGGGGCATCCGGCGCAACGACGGTCGCGGCCACTGCTCACCTGGCGGCGCTCGCCGGCATTCGGGTCTTCGCGACGGGCGGGCTCGGTGGCGTGCACCGCGGAGCATCCGACACGTTCGACGAATCCGCCGACCTGGGCACGCTCGCGCGCACGCCCGTCACGGTGGTCAGCGCCGGGGTCAAGTCGGTGCTCGACATCGCCGCGACCCTCGAGCGCCTCGAGACCCTCAGCGTGCCCGTTGTGGGCTATCGTACGACGACATTCCCGAGCTTCTGGCTGAGCGAGTCGGCGTACAGTCTCGACTGGTCGGTCGAGGATGCCGGGCAGGTCGCGGCGATCATGCGCAGCCAGGACGCCCTCGGCCACGGGCAGGGCATCGTGGTGGCCAACCCCATCCCGCGCGAGCAGCAGTGGGACCCGGCCGAGCACGACCGGGTGCTCGAACTCGCCTTCGCCGCCGCCGCTGAGGCGGGAGTGAGCGGCAAGGCCGTCACTCCATTCCTGCTCGGGTTCATCGTGGACGCGTCTGGTGGTCGCAGCCTCGAGGTGAACCTCGACCTGGCGCGCAACAATGTGCGCCTCGCGGGTGAGATCGCGATCGCCTTCTCCGCCCTCGCGCGCGATGTCCGCGCCTGACCCGGCCGGCGCCGAACAGCGCGCCCCCGAACAGCGCGCCCCCGCGCCGCCCACTCCCGTGCCACCCATTCCCGAGCTGCGGCGCCGCATCGTCGTGTTCGGCGATGTGATCGATGACATCGTGGTGGTGCCGCAGGAACCGGTTCGGCCCGACACCGACACGTCATCATCGATCCGGCACCGTGCGGGCGGGTCGGCGGCGAACGTCGCGGCCTGGCTCGGGTCACTCGACGCGCCCGTCGCCCTCGTCGGTATTGTGGGGGCCGAGGACGTCGACCGGCACACTGCGGGGCTCGCGGCGTTCGGCGTGCGCCCGCTCATCGATGGGCATCCGGAGCTGCCGACCGGCACGATCGTCGTGATCGTCGACGGGGAACGCCGAACCATGCTGACCGAGCGCGGGGCAAATTCGCGGCTCGACCCGCGCCGTGTCACCGACGAACTCCTCGACGGCGCCGCGGTTCTGCATCTCACCGGCTACAGCATCGTCGACTCCCCTGACCCTGACGCCCTCGCCGACCTCGTGCGCCGTGCCACCCGTTGCGGGGTGGCCGTCTCGGTCGACCCCGCCTCGGCAGGCTACATCCTCGATTTCGGCGTGTCGCGATTCCTCGACGCGATGTCCGGTGCGGCGCTGGTCTTCCCCAATCTCGATGAGGGGCGCGCCCTCACCGGTGAGAGTGACCCGCTCGAGGTGGCGGCGTCCCTGGGCCGGCGATTCCGTGTCGTCGCACTCACGCGCGGCGCAGACGGGGCCATCGTTGTGCAGGACGGCGGCGCTCCGGTCATCGTTCCCGCGGTGCCCTCTCGCATCCTCGACCCCACCGGGGCGGGCGACGCGTTCTGCGCCGGGTTCCTCTCCGCGTGGTCGACGTTGCCGGATGCCGTCGCGGCGGCGAAGGCCGGCGTGCGGGTGGCCGAGCGAGCGGTCACCGCCATCGGCGGGCGCCCGCGCCGTTAGGCGCGCTGAGGGAGAGTCGCTGCGCTCACTACTGCTGCTCGATGCGCCTGAGCTTGTCGGTGAGGGCCTGCAGCTCGCGCAGCTCCTCGTCGGTGAGCGCCGCCCCGACCCGGTCGGCGATCGACTTCATGTGCGTCACCGCGACCCGGCGGAATAGGTCGAATCCGGCCTGCGTCATCTCGACAATGATCCCGCGCGCGTCGCTGGGGTCGCTCGACTTGGTCACGAGGGCGCGGGCGGCGAGCCGGTCGATCAGTCGGCTCACACTCGGCTGGGTCAGCAGAAGGTACTTGTTGAGCTCCTTGATGCGCAGCTTCCATCCCGGGTGTTGCGAGAGGTTGAACAGCACGTCGTACTCGTTGAGTGACAGCTCGTTCGTCGGAAACTCTGCGTTGAGGTGCCGCATGACCGACACCTGGGCGCGAAACAGCGATTCCCACGCGGATACCGCGACACGCTTGTCGCTCATGGCCGACTCGTATTCACGAACCCCACTCTACGGACATCAACGGCGGCTCGACGAGGGGGTCGCATGATGCCGATTTCGGGGAATTGCCCGCTGACGGGCCGTTAAACAGGATTGAGGGTCGGTCTCAGAGGCGAGAAACCGACCCTCTCCCTTGCACCAAGAGTGTCCTGCAATCACATTCCGCTTCAGTTGCCACAGCAAACAACTTCCGCTCTATGAATATATAACAGCTCGGTAACGAACGCCAGTTATCCAAACGTTATTTTTTGGATTTCTTTTGCTGGCCCGCGGAAACGGCCTCGATCGAGAACAGCGTCGTTGTGCCCGAGACCTCGTTGCCGACGGCGAGCATCGGCCGACCGGTCGGAGATTCCTCGGCTGTGATGAACGCCAGCCCCTCGGGTCCGAGGTCGCCGGCCGCAGCCAGTGCGGCGCTCTGGTCGTCGGCGTCCTCGACAGAGACGGAGAAGTCGCGGTTGTTGATGTAGGTAACGAAGCGGCTCTCTGCGGGGGCGGTGATGTCGTAGACGACGACTCCGCCCACCCGCTCGAGGCCGATGAACGCGTAGGTGTGCCCGCGGACCTTGCCGATCGCGATGCCCTCCGGTTCTGGCCCCTTGTCATCGCTGCGGCCCTCGAGGTTCGACTCGGAGTGGTTGGAGTTGAAGAAGGCCGGCTGGGCGGCGGCGGTGATCTCTTCGAGCGCGTCGCCGGAGTCGAAAACCCGGTCGCCGTCCGGCGTCCAGATCGAGAACGACCGTGCGCCGAAGGCGTAGAGCTCGTCGTAGCAGCCGAGCGCCGCGTTGAAGCCGTTCTCGGTTGTCACGTTGAGGCGGCCGAGGTTGGCGTCTCCGGTGAAGGCGGCGAGGGGGCTCGACTCGCACACGTCGAGGTCCCTGACCCGCGCGCCCTCCTCGTAGTCGCCCCACTCGCGGGCGTCGCCCTCGTTGGCCGTGACCAGGTAATCGCGTCCGCCCGTCTTGTAGGCGGTGATCCCGTCGGGCATGTACATGCCGAACAGGCCGGGGAAAAAGCGGATGTCGGCCTCCGGGGCGCCGCGCGGGTCCCGGTCGGACGGGTCGAGGCCGGCCCCGGCGACACCGTGGTCTTTGAACCCGAACGAGCGGATGTCGGTGACCTCGGCGTCGGGCAGGCTCACCTCGGCGACGGCATTCGCCTCCTGCAGCACGACGTAGGCGGTCGACTTGATCACCGCGACGTATTCGGGCTCCAGTGACCGGGAGACCGGATTGGTGTCGCCGGCGATGCCCGCGAACACGCGCACGCGCTCGTCGAGAACACGGCTGCCGCCCTGCTCGAACTCGGTGAAGCCGGCGGTGCGAACGGCCGACTGGGCGGGTGCCGTGCGGGTCTGCGGCAGCGTGACGATGCTGACGGAGCCCTCCGGATCGATCGTGTAGTCGTCGTTCGGTTCGCCCTCGTTGGCGACGACGGCGAAGCGTCCGTCGGGGGAGAAGGTGACCATGTCGGGGAGCGCACCGACCGTGACCGCGCCGAGAGCGGCATCCGCCTCGCCCGCTGCCGCATCGAAGAAGGCGAGAGTTCCGTTGTCGGTCTTCGTGGGCGCCTCGAGGGCGATGGCTCCCAGTCCGTCGGCGCGCACGGCGACGGAGCCCGCGACCCCATCGTTCGCAAGGCTGAACAGCTTGACGGGCTCCGCGGGGTCGGAGACGTCGAGCACGTCGACCGTTCCAGCGAGGGCGTTGACGACGAAGAGCCGGTCGCCGAAATACGCGACAATCTCGGCCGAGGACTCATCGAAGACGCCGGTCTCGTAGCTGCCGATCGGCGAGAGGGTCAGCGCGGCGTCGTCCGACGAGAGCACAATGGGCCCACTGGCAGGCGCGGCGCTCGCGGCCGGGGCAGACAGCCCCAGCATTGCCAGGGCGAGGACAGCGGCGAGGGGTGCGGCGCCGATTCTGGGCATGGTGTCTCCGATACGGGTGGTGAGCAGGGGGATTCCTGTCTAACTACCGCCCGTGGCTGAGAGGTGAACGTTTTGTGAACGGAGATCGGTCCGGCGGGCAGCGCCGGAGGCCTAGAAGAAGTCGGGGCTCGGGGTGGAGGCGTAACGGACCGAGACATCGGCGTGCCGGTCGAAGCGGTAGCCGACGCCGCGAACCGTTCGCACGACGTCCTCGTAGGCGCCGAGCTTGGAGCGCAGACGGCGCACGTGCACATCGATGGTGCGCTCGTTGGGGGCGTCTTCGTCGTCGCTGTCCGACCAGAGCGCGGAGATGAGCTCCGCGCGCTCGATCGTGCGCCCCTCACGCAGCACGAGGTACTGCAGCAGCTCGAACTCCTTGTAGGTCACCCCGGCGGTCTCCTCGTCGAGCACGAGGCGTTTGCGCGACAGGTCGATGACGACGCCCGCACGCTTCTCCGGCTCGGGCTCGGGGGCCTGGCGGTGCTTGGCGAGCGCCGACGGGTCCTGCAGCGCGAGCCGTACGACGTCGACGTCGCGCCCGCCAGCGCCGGCCGGAGCGAGAGCCACGGCCGCGTAGGTCTCAGCGGTGGGAACGAGCTGAGCCGTGAGTTTCTTGAGCTGCTCGACGATGGCGCCGAGGTCGGTGCCGGCCGCGGCGGCTTTCGCGTCGTCGATCCCGACGTAGAGCACGAAGCCGCGGGGCTCGGTGCCCGCCGGCACGGCGCGGAGGTGGCGCTGGGGCACCGGTTCGGTCGCCTCGACGGCCTGGGTGGAATAGGAGCGGGTCAGGTTTGCGGGTGCGAGTGACATCGGTAACGGATCCTTGAGGAGTGTGAAGGGCCTCTGATGATGAGGGTGTGATCCTTCGGTGACGTGCGGGTCGTGCAGAGCGGGTCGCATCCGTTATGAAGGAGGCAGCCCGGGGAGCTCACTCGTCGAGAGAGGATTCGACGGTGCGGCTCGGCAAGGATTTGGCCGTTAGGCGCACATTCGACAACACATCATGCCAGCGGTCCCACGGGCCTCAAGGGAGGTCAGGGCGTGCAGGCTGATGGTCATTGTGCAAGTGTCTTGCACGAGGCCGTGTCGTGTCAAGTTGCCGCGTTGACTCATAGGAAACCTCCGCGTAGCACCATTCGTTGCCTCATTGGAAAACCTCCGCTTCGGCGTGGTTGAAGGGTTGAGTGATGGATGTGGGTTACGCCCGTTTCTATGGAGCTGACGATGACGCAGCGGCAGGCTGTGACGATGAAGAAGGCGCTCGCGTACCGGAGCGCCGATCGGGCCGGTAAGTCCCGGATACTGACCGAGCTGGTGGAGCTGACCGGGTGGCATCGCGACTACGCCCGGGCCGCGTTGCGGGCGGCGGTGACGCTCAAGGCAGTCAAGCCCAGGGCGGGACGGGCGCCGACCTACGGCCCGGCGGTGACGAGGGCTCTGGTGAAGTGCTGGGCGGTGCTGCGGGCGCCGGCGGGCAAGCGCCTCGCGCCGATGTTGGGCGTGCTGGTGCCGTTGCTGCGCCGCGACAACGAGCTCGACCTCACCGACGCCGAGGCGGCCTTGCTGGTGCGGATGAGCGCGGCGACGATCGATCGTCGGCTGGCGCCGGAGCGGGCGAAGCTGCTCTCGCGCGGTCGGTCGCATACCAAGCCCGGGACGCTGCTGAAGTCGCAGATCCCGATCCGAACCTGGGCCGATTGGGACGACGCGGTCCCCGGGTTCGTGGAGATCGATCTGGTCGGCCACGAGGGCGGGAACGCGTCGGGCGAGTTCTGTTTCACCCTGACGGTCACTGACATCGCGACCGGGTGGACGGTGAACCGGTCGGTGCGCAACAAGGCCGAGAAGTGGGTGTTCGAGGCGCTCATGCACGTGCGCCGGGTGTTCCCCTTCCCGATCATCGGCATCGATTCGGACAACGGGTCCGAGTTCATCAACCATCACTTGTTCGACTACTGCGTGGCGAACAAGATCACCTTCACCAGGTCGCGGGCGAGTCACAGCAACGACGGCGCCCACGTCGAGCAGAAGAACTGGACCCACGTGCGCGAACTCGTCGGCTACCACCGCTACGACACCCCGGCAGAGCTGACCCTGCTGAACGAGATCTGGGAACTCGACCGGGTGTTCACGAACTACCTCCTGCCGCAACAGAAGCTCGTGTTCAAGCAACGCAACGGCGCGAAAGTGACCAAACGGTACGACGTCGCGACCACCCCGCACCAGCGCGCCATCGCCCGCGAAGACATGCGGAAGATGCCGATCATCAGAATGAACGCCGAGTTCAAACGAGTCCACCCCGCAGCCCAGTCCCGGAAGATCCTCGCGCTCACCGGACAGCTCGAAACCCTCGCCCTGGCGAAGAAACCCGCAGCCGTGAAACCGCCCGTTAATCAGACATTCAGCGGCTGAGATCCACGGAGGTTTTCAGGTGAGGCAATGAATCAACCTTCCCGGAGGTATTGACATGAGGCAACAGGGTTGCGGCATCGGTGAGATCGTGGCTGGCGACCACGCACGACTCGAACCGCACGGCTCGAACCGCCCGACTCGAACCGCCCGGCTCCCAACTTGCGGCGATTCACGTCCTCGCCGGTGAAGCGCCTGCCGCTAGACGGTTCCATAGAGCCGGTCGCCCGCATCGCCGAGGCCGGGCACGATGTACCCCTTCTCGTTGAGGCGTTCGTCGAGGGAGCCGAGCACGATCGTGACCTCGCGACCCTCGGTGGCCTTCTCCACGGCGGCGAGGCCCTCCGGCGCGCCGAGCAGGCACACGGCGGTGACGTCGACGGCGCCCCTCGCGAACAGATACTCGATTGCGGCGATGAGCGACCCGCCCGTCGCCAGCATCGGGTCGAGCACGAAGCACTGGCGGTTGGAGAGGTCGTCGGGCAGGCGCTCGGCATAGATGTCCGGCTGCAGCGTCTCCTCGTTGCGCACCATTCCGAGAAAGCCGACCTCGGCCGTTGGGACGAGCTTGACCATGCCCTCGAGCATCCCGAGTCCGGCGCGGATGATCGGCACGACGAGCGGGCGCGGCAGGGCGATCGTGACGCCCTGCGTCTCGGCCACCGGGGTCTGCACGGTCACCGTCTGGACGCGCACATTGCGGGTGGCCTCGTAGGCGAGCAGCGTCACGAGTTCCTCGGTGAGCGCGCGGAACGTCGGCGACGACGTCGTCTTGTCGCGGAGTACCGTCAATTTGTGGGTGATGAGCGGATGGTCGGCAACATGTACTCGCATAGGCTCAATCTATCGGAGGGGCGCGGGATGAACGGATACGACAGCTGGATGCGCGAGGCCATCGCCGACGCTCGCCTCGCGCTCGGCACGGGTGACGTGCCCGTCGCCGCGATTGTCATCGCCGCGGACGGCACCGTGCTCGGCCGCGGTCGCAACGAGCGAGAACTCCACCAGGACCCCACCGCGCACGCCGAGATCGTCGCGATCCGCGAGGCGGCGCGCGCGACGGGCGACTGGCACCTCACCGGAGCGACCCTCGTCGTCACGCTCGAACCGTGCGTCATGTGCGCCGGGGCGATCCTCTCCGCGCGCATCCCCCGCGTCGTCTTCGGTGCCTGGGACGATAAGGCTGGGGCAGTCGGCAGCGTTTACGACGTGCTGCGCGACCGACGCCTCAACCATCGGGTCGAGGTCGTCGCGGGCGTACTCGCCGAGGAGTGCGGCGCCCTGCTGCTCGACTTCTTCCAGTCGCGCCGCTGACTGGCGCGCCCGCTACAGGGTGTCGAGCCACTCCCCGAGCATCGCGCGTGCCGCCTGCTCCATCTGCTCGGCGTAGCGATCGCGCTGCTCGAGCAGCTCCGCAGCGTCGATGCCGTGTCTCGCGAGCTCGGCCGTTCCCTGCGCGATCCACTCCTCGTACATCGTGCCGGTGAGCTCGGGGTGGAACTGCACGGCGAGGGCGTAGTCGCCGAGGCGGAAGGCCTCGTTGCTGTAGTCGGCCGAGCTGGCCAGCCTGGTGGCGCCGGCGGGGAGCCGGAAGCTGTCGCCGTGCCACTGCATGACGGGCACTCCCGCGAAGTGCCGGAGCGGGGAGTCGCGCCCGGCCTCGGTGAGGTTCACGTCGCGGAAGCCGATGACGACCGACTTGCCCTTGCTCGCGCGACCGCCGAGCGCGTGCGCGATCAGCTGGGCTCCGAGGCAGAGCCCCAGGGTGGGCTTCTCGTTCTCGAGGCGCCTCGCCAGCAGGTCGAGCTCGTCGACGAGATAGCCGTACTCGTCGGTCTGGTACGCGCCCATGTCGCCGCCCAGCACCACCACGAGGTCGGCATCGATCATCTCGACGCTGTCGGGGCTGAGGTCGCACGCGTCGATCGTGGTGATCTCGTAGCCGCGTTCGCGCAGCAGGTCGTCGAAGCTGCCCAGGTGGGCGATGTCGAGGTGCCGGATCACGACGGCGGACCTGCCAGCTGCAATGGTGCCCATTAGTCGGCCGCCTTAATGACGATTGCGTCGGTTGGTGGGTTTTCGGTGGTGTGGTCGACGTAGATGTCGGGTTCGAGATAGATCACGCGGGCGACCGGAACCGCCTCGCGGATCCGGGCCTCGATCGCGTTGATCGACCCGGCGATGTCGGTGAGCCTCGACTGGCCCGTGAGTGCGATCTTTGCGGCGACGAGCAGCTCATCCGGCCCGAGGTAGAGGGTCTTCATGTGGATGAGCGCGTCGACCTCGGGGTCGGCGTTGATGGCGTCGCGGATCCTCACCGCATCCGCGGCGCTCGCCCCCTCGCCCAGCAGGAGGCTCTTCGTCTCGATACCGAGGATGATCGCGACCACAATGAGCAGGGCGCCGATCGCGAGGGTGCCGATCGCATCGAAGACGCTATCGCCGCTGATGATCGTCAGCCCGACGCCGGCCAGAGCGAAGGAGAGGCCGAGCAGGGCTGCGAGATCCTCGAGCAGCACAACGGGAAGCTCCGGTGCCTTCGAGCGGCGCACGAATTCGACCCAGCTCTGTTTGCCGCGCACAAGGTTCGACTCGCGCACGGCGGTGCGCAGCGAGAACGACTCGAGCACGATCGCGATGACGAGCACGAGGATCGGCAGCCACGCGTTCTCGAGGGGATGCGGGTTGGTGAGCTTGTCGATGCCCTCGTAGATCGAGAACATTCCGCCGACGCTGAACAGGATGATCGACACGACGAACGCGTAGACGTAGCGTTCGCGTCCGTAGCCGAACGGATGCTCCGGGGTAGCGGCGCGCTTGGCCCTGACCCCGCCGCGGAGGAGCAGTACCTGGTTGCTCGTGTCGGCGAGGGAGTGCACGCCCTCGGCGAGCATCGCGCTCGACCCGGAGAAGAACCAGGCGACGAACTTGGTGATCGCAATGCCGAGGTTGGCAAACAGTGCCGCGACGATTGCCTTGTTTCCGCCAGATGCGCTCATGGGCCAATCCTAGGATGGGCAGATGATCAACCTTCCTTCAATCGCGATTCTCGGTACCGGCTCGATGGGTGGTGCAATCCTCAGTGGGCTGCTCGCACCCGGGGTGACCGTCGACGGCGGCATCCGGGTCACCAACCGATCCGAGCGCAAGGCGGCTGCCCTGCGCTCGCCCTCCGTCACGAGCCTCGCGATCGAGAAGGACCGCGGCGCCAACCACGCGGCCGTGGCCGGCGCCCGCGTCGTGCTCGTCGCGGTCAAGCCGCACATGGTGCCGGACCTCCTGCGGGAGATCTCCGGTGCGATCGACCCGGGCGCGATCGTCGTGAGCGTCGCGGCCGGCGTGCGGATCGACACCATGCAGGCGCTCGTCGATGTGCCGGTGCTGCGTGCAATGCCGAACACGCCCGCGACGGTCGGCCGTGCGGTGACCGGGGTGAGCGCGGGAGATCGCGCATCCGACGCGGATGTCGCGGTGGTGACCGCCCTCTTCGGCACGGTTGGCTCGGTGCTCGAGGTGCCGGAGAGCCGGATCGACGCGCTCAGCGCCATCTCGGGTTCGGGTCCCGCCTATGTGTTCCTGCTCATCGAGGAGCTCGAGCGCACGGCCTTCAAGCTCGGCTTCACCCGGCAGGAGTCCAGGGTCATGGTCGAAAACACGTTCCTCGGCGCCTCCGAGCTGCTCGCGGTCTCGGGGGAGACCCCGGCAGAGCTGCGCCGCCGCGTAACGAGCCCCAAGGGCACCACCGAGCGCGCGATCGAGGTTCTCGAGGAGGCCGGCCTCTCGGCGCTGTTCGACAGGGCGACGGATGCCGCGATCACGCGGGCACAGGAGCTTGCGGCGCCCTGACAGCCGGGCCCAGGTGGTCCGTGCTGCGCAGGCTTGCAGCGCTCAGGCTTGCAGCGAGGCGAACTTCTCGATGTCGACGGAGTTGCCGCTCACGATGATGAGGTCGTGGTTGGAGATGACCGAATCGGGCGTCGCGTAGGTGAATTCCTTGCCGGGCGATTTTACCCCGACGACAGTGATGCCGTACTTGCGGCGAACGCTCGACTCGGCCAGGCTCACCCCGCGAATCGGCTTCGGCGGGTACATCTTCACAATCGCGAAGTCGTCGTCGAACTCGATGAAGTCGATCATGCGGCCGGAGACGAGGTGGGCGACGCGTTCGCCAGCCTCGGCCTCCGGGTAGATGACGTGGTTAGCTCCGATTCGGGCGAGGATCTTGCCGTGCGACTGGCTGATCGCCTTGGCCCAGATTTGCGGGATCTTGAGATCGACGAGGTTCGCGGTGATCAGCACGCTTGCTTCGACAGACGAGCCGACCGCGACGACGGCGACCGAGAAGTCCTGTGCGCCGATCTGGCGGAGGGCGTCGATGCTGCGCGCATCCGCCTGAACCGTGTGGGTGACCCGCTCCGACCACTTCTGTACGAGGCCGGCGTTCTCGTCCACGGCGAGCACCTCGCGGTCGAGCCGGTCGAGTTGGCCTGCGGTGGCGGCCCCGAATCGACCGAGGCCGATGATCAGCACGGGGGCGTCGTGGGGGATGCGCTCAACCAACGATCGGCCTTTCTTCTGCGCGCCGGAACAACTGCCGGCGAGTGCTCGCGGCAAGCGCCGCGGCGAGAGTCACTGTACCAACGCGCCCCATGAACATCGTGATCGCGAGCACGTACTGGGCCGAGTCGGGTGCGTTCTGCGTCAGCCCGGTGCTGAGCCCCGAGGTGCCGAAGGCGGAGATGACGTCGAAGAGCACATGGTCGAGTGAGGCATCGGTGAGCTGAAGCACCAGGATCGTCGCGGTGGCGACGGTCGTTGCTCCCCACAGCACGACGCTGACCGAGACCCGCAGCACGTCCGACGGGATGCGGCGGTCGAAGGCCTCCATTGAATCGGTTCCCCTCGCCTCCGCGAAGGCGGCGAGGAAGAGGATCGCGAGGGTCGTGACCTTGATGCCGCCCGCGGTCGAGGCCGAGCCACCGCCGACGAACATGAGCATGTCGCCGACCAGGAGGCTCGAATTGTTGAGTTCGGCGATATCGAATGTGGAGAACCCCCCGGACCTCGTCATCATCGACAGGAACGACGATTGCAGGGCCCGCTGACCGAAGTCGAGCGAGCCGAAGGTTCGGGGGTTATTGAACTCGAGCGCGAAGAAGGCGAGGGTGCCGAGCACGAACAGGATCACCGTCGTCACGAGGGTGAGCTTCACGTGCAGCGACCACCGCTTCGGCCGGCGAAGGTTTCGGGCGAGCACGAAGAAGACCGGGAAGCCGACCGCGCCGAGGAACACCGAGATCATGATGATCGAGAGGAACCAGACATCGGTGGCGTACGGCGCGATGCCGTTCGGAACGAGCACGAAGCCCGTGTTTGTGAACGACATCACGGCGAATGACGACGACACCCAAAGGGCATCGAGGAAGTCGTTCGTCTCGGAGAGCACGCGAGGGAAGAGCAGCAGCGCGATGACGAGCTCGATAATGAGCATGCTGACCGCGACGGTGACGAGAAGCCCGCCGATCTCGCCCAGCCTGACCGCCTGTCCCTCGGCCACCGCCCCGCGCCGGACGCGAAGTGGGTTGCTGTCGCCGACGGCCATGAGCTTCGCGCGCAGGCCGAGTCGGCGGGAGATCACGAGCCCGAGGATCGACGCGAGCGTGAGCACGCCGACCGCGCCGATCTCCACCCCGATGAAGATGACGGCGTGGCCGAAGGGCGACCAATAGTTCGCCATGTCGACGGTGACCAGACCGGTGACGCAAATGGTCGACACGGCGGTGAAGAAGGCGTCGGCGAGGGGTGTGAAGTCGCCGGTCCGGTTGGAGATGGGCAGGCCGAGCAGGAGCGTGAACACGAGCACGAGTGCGGTGAAGATGATGATCGCGAAGCGAGCCGGTGTCGATGCGGCGAAATCGTCGATACGGTCGCGCACCTTGCCCAGCAACGACCGGTGTGACACCGGCTTGGTGGCCATGAGTATCCCCTCGCAAGATCGGCGGCTCAACATGCTTCAACGACTTCGTCATGGTACTCCCCGCACGCGGGCCGCTAGCCTGAGCGGATGGCCGACATCTTTGACGTTCTCGCCGACACAACACGGCGCGAGCTCCTCCAACTGCTCCTTGACAAGTTTGTGGCCTCCGACGGCGACGTCGGGGAGCTGAGTGTCGGGGAGATGGTCGAGTTGCTCGCGATCAGCCAGCCGACCGTGTCCAAGCATCTCAAGGTTCTGCGCGAGAGCCACCTCGTGCGGGTGCGCGAGGACGGCCAGCACCGCTACTACAGCCTCGACCCGGCGCCGCTGGAGGCCGTCGAGGACTGGCTCGTCCCGTTCCTTGCGTCGCACTTCGAGGCGGAGGCAAACGACGGGGGCATCGCGGTGTTCGCCGCGTGGTCCGGCTCGGGCGTTCCCGGACCGATTAGGCGGGTCGCGCAGTCCCTGCCGAGCGGTGGCGTGGCGGGTGCGACGATCGGGCGGGCTGCCGCCGGTGCTTCCCACCAGGCGCGCTCCGTCATCGAGGGGGCCACGGCTGGCGTGCAGCAGCGTGTTATCGAGCCGCTCCGGAAAGTGTTCGGCCGGTAGAACGACTGCTCCCGGCAAAAGGAGTAGACTGTCCCGAGGTAATTTTTCCGCGGTTCTGAACGGACCCGGTGATCCGTTCCAGAATCAGTGAGGTTTTTATGGGTTCCGTAATCAAGAAGCGTCGCAAGCGTATGGCGAAGAAGAAGCACCGCAAGCTGCTTCGTAAGACGCGCCACCAGCGCCGCAACAAGAAGTAGCAGGCAACGGGCGACCATTTCGCTTTCGCCCAAGATGAACGCCGGACCGTCAGGTCCGGCGTTTTTTCTTGCCACGGGCCGGTCTCGCCTCCCGGCGAACGAGCCGCTGGGCCCGGCGGATGCTGGAGGGTCGAAGCCTGAGCGTCGACCAGCCGTGCGTTCGCGCGTGCCGCGCGAGGAGGGCATCCGGGTTCACGACCACGCGGTTGCCGACGAGTTCGAGCAACGGGATGTCGTTGCGTGAGTCCGAGTAGGCCCAGCAGTCGGCGAGGTTCGAATCGAGGAAGCCGGCGAGCGTTGTTGCCGCTGTGACCTTCTGCTCGCCGTGCAGCATCGGTCCGGCAAGGGCGCCCGTGTAGAGGCCGTCGACGCTCTCGAGGCGGGTCCCGAGCGCACCCGTCAACCCGAGTCTCGCCGCGATGACCCGGGCGACGACGAGCGGGGTGGCGGTGATCAGCCACACTTCGTGGCCCTTGCGCAGGTGCTCCCGAGCCAACTCCACCGTCTCCGGCCAGAGTCTCCGCGCGATGAAGTCGTCGTAGACCTCCTCGGCGATCTCTTCGAGTTCCTGCTCGGATCGTCCGTTGATGAGCTGTAGCGCCCGCTCGCGTAGGCCGACCAGGTGCCTTCCGTTCTCGCCGACGGCGACGAACCGGGCCTGGTGCCAGCCGAACCGCACGAGGTCGCGTAGCCGCAGCATCCCACGCCGTCTGGCCCCGCGTCCGAGGTGATAGATGCTCGCGCCCCGCAGCAGCGTGTTGTCGACGTCGAAGAAGGCAACGATCGGGGTTCCGCTCGCGGCGCCCTCGGCCGGAACGGCGGCGGAGCTGGGGTCGGCGTCGCACATTGCCGACAAGTCTAGGGACAGGATGCACGAACTAGGCTCAGACTGTGCCGCCCATCGTCCTCACCCTGCTGTCAAAACCAGGGTGCCACCTGTGCGACGACGCCCGCGAGATTGTCGCCGAGGTCATCGCCGCACTCGGCGACGAGGCGCGCGCGCCGATCACCGTCGACGAGGTGTCGATCCTCGACGACCCCGACCTGCTTGAGAAGTACTCGGACGAGATCCCCGTGCTGCTCATCAACGGACGAGTACACAACATCTGGCGTATCGAGCCGGCCAGGCTCCGCGCCGCACTACTGAAAGAAGACCCATGCTGAGGCACATCATCACCTGGAAGCTCGCAGCCGAGGACACCGCGGCGAAACTCGAGCACGCCGCGACGATCGCCGCGGCGCTCCAGGGGCTCGTGCCGCTCATCCCGGAGATTCGGAGCCTCACGGTTGCGTCGAATGTCGTCTCCCTCGACACCAACTGGGATCTGGTGCTCGTCGCCGACTACTCCGACGAGGCGGCGCTGCGCACCTACATCGACCACCCGGAGCACCAGCGGGTCGCCGGAATAATCCGTCCACTCGTCGCCCACCGCGCGGCGGTCGACATTCTGGTCTGAGGCCCGGCCCGCCAGCTGCCACGAGTCGTCGTGCGTTCTGGGTCAGTGATCCTGCCTCAGTCGTCGGACCGGCGCGCGGCCGCCTCGGCCTCGGCGCGCGACCCGAAGACGGGCTCATCGAGCACGAACTGCAGCGACTCGTCGCGGTCGACCAGCAGCAGGTCGGTCGGCTCCTCCGCTTCGGCGAAGTTCTCCGCCGTGAGCAGCTCGGCGTTCAGGTGCACCGTGATGAGCCCGCTGCCCGTCTCGAGCGACGCGACCTCGAGGGCGGGGACCGGCTTGCCTCCCGCACGTTTGAGGAGTGCGCCGACGGCGCCGGCGATGCCCTGGCCACCGGCGAGGAACGCCTTCTCGTCGACCACGGTGTAGTCGTAACGGGTGCGCACCGTGAAGGTGAGCTCGTCAGGCTCGTCGTTGTCCTCGTCGTCCGACTCCTCGTCGTAGAGGTCGTCGAGCGCGACGCCGTACGCGGCCACGGCCTCCCAGAGGGCGCGGTCGGTGTCTTCGGCGACGTCGTCGTCGTCGTTGCCCGACGCAACCTGGTCGACGTGCAGTCGAACGAGACGGTGGAGCTCCTCCCCGGCCTGGACGGCGGCGGTTCGGGCGGGGTCAGAAGTGGTGTTCATGACGGTCACGGTACCAGCCACCGCGCCCCGATCACTGCCGTGGGTTGCCCCAGTTGTGTGCCCTTGCCGGGCGACGCCCCTGCGTTTCTAGGGGGTGAGGCGAGTCGGACCGCGGAACAGGTAGGTTGCCTCGCGCAGGTTCGGGAGCTTCAGCATGAGCATGAGAACGCGGCTCAGGCCCATGCCGAAGCCGCCGTGCGGCGGAACGCCATAGCGGAAGAAGTCGAGGTAGAAGTCGAGCTCCTCCGGGTCGAGTCCCTTCTCCTTGGCCTGCTCGACGAGCACCTCGATGCGGTGCTCGCGCTGCGCGCCCGTCGAGATCTCGACCCCGTTGAAGATGAGGTCGTAGCTGTTGGTGACAGCGCCGTCCTCAGCGTTGCGCATGTGGTAAAACGGTCGGATGCTCGAGGCATAGTCGGTCAGGAACACGAACTCGTGCCCGTAGGTCTCCTTGACGTACGCCGCGATCTGACGCTCGCCCTCTGGATCCATGTCGTCGTCCTGGCGTGGCACCTCGTAGCCGCGCTCGGCGACGATGCGCTTGGCCTCGGCAAGAGCGATGCGCGGGAACGGGGTCGTGGGAACGGTGACCTCGAGTCCGTAGAGGGCCTCGATCTCGGCGCCGTGCTTCTCCTTGACCGCGGTGAAGCCGGCGACCATGAGCTCTTCGTGCATCGTCATCACGGTCTCGTGGCTGTCGATCCAGCTGATCTCCGCGTCGACGCTCGTGAACTCGGTCGCGTGACGGCTCGTGAACGACGGGTCGGCGCGAAACGCCGGGCCGATCTCGAAGATCTTGCCGAAGCCGGCCGGCTGCGCCATCTGCTTGAAGAACTGGGGGCTCTGCGCGAGGTAGGCCTTCGTCTCGAAGTACTCGACCTCGAAGAGCTCGGCGCGGGACTCGCTCGCGCTCGCCATCAACTTGGGTGTGTGCAGCTCGACGAAGTCGTTGTCGATCCAGTAGCAACGAAGCGCGTGCTCGAACGTGGTCTGGATCTTGAAGATCAGCGAATTCTTCGGCACCCGCAGGTCGAGGAATCGCCAGTCCATGCGCTTGTCGACGCCGGAGTCGTCCGCGATCGGGGTCTCGGCGATGGCTCGGGCGGCGATCTCGAGGCCATCGAGCTTGATCTCGACGCCGCCGAGCTTGACGCGCTCGTCGTGCTTGAGGTCACCCGTCGCGGTGAGGAAGGTGCCCTGGCTCAGCGCCGAGATCTCCTCGGCGATGGCGTCGTCGGCCGGCGTGCCGTCCTCGTTGAAGATACGCGGGTGAACGAGCTGTACGGCGCCGGACTCGTCGCGCAGTACGACGAACTGCACCTTCTTCTGGTCGCGCACAGTCTCCACCCACCCCGAGACCGAGACGGGGCCGTCGGTGGAGGAGACAAGGTTCTTGATCAGGGTGCGTTGGGTCACGAGCAACCACTGTAGTTGCCAGTCGCTCGCACCCATGTTTCGCCGGGAGCCGTGCGGTGCAGCTCTCGGCAATCTGGCAGTGATGGAAAACGTAGAATGGATGATGTGGCAGCCTCTCTCATTCACCTCGTCCGCCATGGCGAGGTGCACAATCCCGAGGGCGTGCTGTATGGCCGCATACCCGGCTTCCACCTCTCCGAGCTCGGCGTCGCGATGGCCACCTCTACCGCCGAGCACCTCGTCGGCCGCCCGGTCACCGCGCTCTTCTCGAGCCCGTTGCAGCGCGCCCAGGAGTCGGCCGCTCCCTGGGCAGACACGTTCGGTCTCGACATCACGACCGAGGACAGACTGATCGAGCCGCACAACAAATTCGAGGGTGGGGCGCTCGAATTCGGTCCGTCCCTGCTGCTGCATCCGCGAACCTGGCCCTGGATCTACAACCCCTACCGTCCCAGCTGGGGTGAGCCGTTCGTCGAGGTCGCCGCGCGCATGATCGCCGCAATGGATGCCGCGTGGAACGCCACCGACGGCGAGGCCGTCATGGTCAGCCATCAGATGCCGATCGTCATGGCTCAGCGTGCCGTTGCCGGCAAGCGCCTCTGGCACGATCCGCGCAAACGCCGCTGCAGCCTCTCCAGCGTGACCACCTTTGCCCGCATCGAGGCTGCCGTGCCCGGCGCCCCCCGCTACCGCGAGGTCGACTACCAGGAGCCGGCCGCCGCTCTGCTGCTTCGCGCCGTCGACACGGGGGCAGTATGAAACTCCGCCTGCTCGCGACCGCGACCGTATCGGTCGCCGCGCTGGTGCTCAGCGGATGCGCGAGCGACCCTCTCGCCGAGGAGTACCTCAACGGCGGCAACACCAACTACATCTCGGGAGACGGGATCCTCGAGGTGCCCGAGGCCGACCGGGCAGGGCCGATCTCGTTCGCCGGGGAGACCGACGCCGGCGAGCCGTTCGCGAGCACCGACTTCGCCGGCGAGGTGCTCGTCGTCAACTTCTGGTACGCCGGATGCGCCCCGTGCCGCGCCGAGGCCCCCGACCTCGATGCGCTCGCCCAGCAGTACGAGGGCAACGGCGCCTCCTTCGTCGGGGTCAACATCTACGACGGTGCCGAGACCTCGCTCGCGTTCGCGCGCAAGTTCGGCGTCACCTACCCGTCGCTCCTCGACAACAAGACCGGCGAAGTACGACTCGCCTTCGCCGGGGAGATCCCACCGCAGGCGGTCCCCACCACCTTCGTTCTCGACGCCGAGGGCCGCATTGCCGCGCGCATCCTGGGGCAGCTGCAGGAGCGCTCGATCCTCGACACGATCATCAGCGACGTTCTCGCGGAGGACGGCTAGTGGGCGATCCGATCCAGGAGATCGTCGCGAACGGCAGCCTCCTCGTCGCCCTGCCCATCGCGCTGCTCGCGGGGCTCGTCTCGTTCGCGTCGCCCTGCATCCTCCCGCTCGTGCCCGGATATCTCGGCTACATCGGCGGATTCACGGGGACGGATGCGCGGGCGGGCCGCGGCCGGCTGCTGCTCGGCGTCGCCCTCTTCGTGCTCGGCTTCAGCGTCGTCTTCGTCGGCTTCACCCTCGCCTTCTCGATAGCGGGCCTGATGCTCCTGCCCTGGCTCGACCTCATCACCCGCGTGATCGGGGTGCTCGTGATCATCATGGGGCTCGTCTTCATCGGCCAGTTCAGCTTTCTGCAGCGCACCATCCGCCCCGGCTTCACCGCCGCGACGGGCCTCGGTGGTGCCCCGCTGCTGGGCATCGTGTTCGGGCTCGGCTGGGCGCCCTGCATCGGCCCGACCCTGAGCGTCGTCTACAGCCTGAGCCTCACGACCGGTTCCGTGGGCCGCGGGGTGATGCTCGGCGTCGTGTACTGCCTCGGCCTCGGCATCCCGTTCCTCCTCGTCGCCCTCGGCTTCAACTGGGTCACCGGGTCGGTCGCCTGGCTCAAGCGCCACATCCGTGCCGTCAATATCGTCGGCGGAGCCATGCTCGTCCTCATCGGCGTACTCATGGTGACCGGTGTGTGGCAAATCATGATGTCCCAGCTCGGGTCGGTGATCAGCGGTTTTGAGCCGGCCATCTGATCACTTCGACTCCCCGGCGCCCGCTCCGACGGATGACCGGATCGCGCAGCCGTCCCTCGGCGGCGCCGGCTACCTGCGCTTCTTCTGGCGGCAGCTCACGAGCATGCGCACCGCGCTGTTCCTGCTGCTCCTGCTCGCGATCGCCGCCGTGCCCGGCTCGCTCGTCCCACAACGCAGCTCTGACCCCAACGGGGTGCAGCAGTACTTCGCCAACAACCCCGACCTCGCCCCGGTGCTCGACTCCCTGCAGGCCTTCGACGTCTACACTTCGGCCTGGTTCTCCGCCATCTACCTGCTGCTGTTCATCTCACTCATCGGCTGCGTGGTCCCGCGCACCGCGCACCATTACCGGGCGCTGCGCAGTGCCCCGCCGAAAACACCCGCCCGCCTCTCGCGGCTCGCGGGATTCACCACCGCCTGGGCGCCCGGAGTCTCCTCGACCGAGGCGGTCGAGTCCGCCCGCGGCATCCTCAAGAAGAGCGGCTACCGGGTGCGGCTGTTCGAGGGCCCGAGGGGCGACCTCTCGGTGAGCGCCGAACGCGGCTACCTGCGCGAAACCGGCAACCTCGTCTTCCACACCGCTCTCGTGGGCGTGCTCGTCTCGGTGGGCATCGGCGGCGGCTTCGGCTACAGCGGACAGAAGGTCATCGTCGAGGGGGACTCCTTCGCAAACGTGCTGTTGTCGTACGAGTCCTTCCTTCCCGGACGGTTCTTCGACGAGGGCGTGCTCCAGCCGTATCGGCTGACCCTTGATGAATTCGAGGCCGTCTACGAGCAGGAGAATCCGGCGGCGCGCGGGCAACCGGTCGACTACACGGCAAGTGTCACGACCTACGCGCCGGGCTCCGAGGCGGGCTCGCGGGCCGAGATCAAGGTCAACGACCCGCTGCGCCTCGGTGGCAACGACATCTTCCTCCTCGGCAACGGTTACGCACCGATCATCACCGTGCGCGACGGCGAGGGGAACGTCGCGTTCAGCGACGCAGTGCCGTTCCTGCCGCAGGATGGCAACCTCACCTCTATCGGCGTCGTGAAGGTGCCGGATGCCCTCCCTGAGCAGATCGGCATGATCGGGTTCCTTTACCCGACACAGGCGACCCTCACAACGGGCGCGCTCACCTCGAACTATCCCGACCTGCTGAATCCCGTGCTGAGCCTGCAGGTATTCACCGGCGACCTGGGCCTCGACGGCGGCATCCCGCGCTCCGTCTACTCGCTCGACACCGACGGCATGACCGAGGTCGCCGGCCGCACAGCGGACGCCCCGCCGATCCAGCTCACACCAGGCGAGACCATCGAACTGCCGGACGGAATCGGGTCGGTTACGTTCGAAAACGCCGCTCCCGATGCGCCCGCCGACGACCTCACCGGATCGGTCCCCCGTTTCGTGAGCCTCGACATCCACCGCGACCCGAGCCAGGGCTGGGTGCTTGTCTTCGCGATCCTCGTGCTCGCCGGGCTTCTGACGTCGCTGTTCATCCCGCGCCGGCGCGTCTGGGTGAAGGCGATCAACGACGAGGATGCCGGCGGCGTGCGCCTCGAGTACGCCGGGCTCGCACGCGGCGAGGACCCCACCCTCGACCGGGCCGTGCGGGAGATCGCCGACCGTCATTCCCAGCAACTCGGGATTAGGCTGACCACGTGACCGATCTGCTCGTCTCCTCCTCCCTCACCGCCGTCTGGTCGGCGATGGGTGTCTACACGCTCGCGTTCATCATGTTCACCCTCGATCTCGCCAAGAGGTCCGCTTGGGCGCAGCAGACCCCGGCGGCTGTGACCGCCGCCGCAGCACCGAGGGGCCAGCTCGCCGGCGCCACCGCGACGATCGACCGGATCGGCAGCGATACCTCGCAGAAACCGCTGTCGCTCAAGTTCGAGCGCATCGCCTTCGCTCTCACCGTGCTGGGCTGGCTTGTGCATACCGCCGCCGTCGTGATGCGCGGCATCGCGCAGGGGTACGTTCCCTGGTCGAACATGTTCGAGTTCTCACTGACGTCATCCGCGATCATCGTCGGCGTCTTCATTGCCGTGCAGGTGTGGCAGAACCTGCGGTTCCTGGGCGCGTTCATCACCGGATTCGCGCTGATCGCCCTGGGCCTCGCGACCGTGAACTTCTACGTCGACGTCAAACCGCTCCCGCCCGCACTGCAGTCGTCCTGGCTTGTGATCCACGTGTTCGTCGCCGTGCTCGGCACCTCGTTCTTCGCGCTCGGCGCCGGGCTGTCGGTCGTGCAGCTCATGCAGGCCCGGGCGGCCGCAGCGAAGGGCGCAGGACTCAAGTTTCTGCAGACGCTCCCGGGTGCGGACGTGCTCGAGAACCTCGCCTACCGGGTGGTCGTCGTCGGATTCGTGTTCTGGACATTCACCCTCATCGCCGGGGCCATCTGGGCCGAGCGTGCCTGGGGCCGGTACTGGGGTTGGGACACCAAGGAGGTGTGGACGTTCATCATCTGGACGATCTTCGCCGGCTATCTGCACGCGAGGGCAACGCGCGGCTGGCGTGGCTCACGCTCGGCGTGGCTCGCGATCATCGGTTTCGCTGCGGTGCTGTTCAACTTCACCGTCGTGAATCTCTTCTTCAAGGGTCTGCACGCCTACAGCGGCCTCTGACCCGCCCACCCCACTCCCACTCCCACTCCCACTCAGCTTTCATCATTCAGGAGTGGGCTGCACCGCGCGCTTTCATCATTCAGGAGTTGGTGGGCGCACGTACGTTCACTACTCAGGAGTCTGCGGGCGCGCACCGTCGATATCGGGTGAACGGATGCCGGGAGGCTGGCACATCCGCGGGCGTGCGCGCATTCACGGGAGCCGAGTCCTGAATGATGAAAGCCCGTTCAGACCAATGATCCTGAATGATGAAAGCCCAGCCAGGCAGTCAGTCCTGAATAACGGCAGTCAGTCCTGAATAACGACAGCGGGGCAGCCGCTACGTCCGCCCGGCCAACAGCGCGTGACAGCGCTCGAGTCGCTCGAGCCACCATTCGGTGCGATCAACTGGGGCGGCGTAGCGGTCGAGCAGGGCGGCATCCACCTCGACGCGGCGCACCTCGATCGAGCCGTCGACCGGAATGAGCGGGCTCGACGTGACGTCTCCCGCGAGCAGCGCCGCGGTGCCGAGGCCGCAGTCGTAGTCCAGCTCGGGAATACCCGCCGCGAGATACGCGCCCATCGAGATGCCCACCGACGTGTCGAGCGCGCTCGAGACGACAACCGGCAGCTTCGTCGCGGCGACGATGTCGAGGCTGGCACGGATGCCGCCGAGCGGCTGGGCCTTGATCACGAGGAGATCAGCTGCGCCGGCGCGTGCGACCTCGAGCGGATCGCTCGCCTTGCGCACGCTTTCGTCCGCCGCGACCGGGATGCCCATGTACTTCACCCGTTGCCTGATGTCGGCGAGCTCCTCGACGCTCGCACACGGCTGCTCGACATACTCCAGATCGAATCCCGCGAGGGCGTGGACGGCGTGCTCGGCCTCGTCGACGTTCCAGCCGCCGTTCGCGTCGATGCGGATGCGCCCCTCGACGCCGACATAGTCGCGCGCCGCAGCGACGCGCGCCACGTCGTCGGCGAGCACCTGGCCGAGTTGGGCGACCTTGACCTTGACGGTGCGGCATCCGGGAAAGGCGTCGAGCACCCCGGCGACCGCGCCAGGCTCCACGGCCGGAAGGGTTGCGTTTACCCGGATGCGACTGCGGAACACCGCGGGCGCCGCCAGCCAGCCGAAGTCGATCGCCCCCTCCAGCCACGACGCCGCCTCAGTGTCGTCGTACTCGACGAACGGGGAGAACTCGGTCCAACCCTGTGGTCCCTCGAACAACAGGGCCTCGCGGCTCGTGATCCCGCGGAACGGCTGGCGGAGCGGAAGGGAGACGACACGGGCGGAGCCCGTCAGCTCTGGCAACGATGGCAGCATGACCACAGTCTGCCCCTAATAGCGCCCGCATTTTCCCACGGTGCGCATCGCGGTCGTGGCGAGCGGTGGGCGGCGGTCGTACTGAACACGTTCGGCGGAATCTAAACTGAGCCAATGCCTGAGGTTTCCGAACTCTTCGATGCCAGCGTCTGGCGGCCCGTCGCGGGCTTCGACGCGCTCACCGACATCACCTACCACCACGACCTGGCGGGGCGGGTGGCGCGCGTCGCATTCAACCGCCCCGAGGTGCGCAACGCCTTCCGGCCGCACACCGTCGACGAGCTTTACGCGGTGCTCGACGACGCCCGCCAGAATTCGCGGATCGGCGTTATTCTCCTCACGGGCAACGGCCCGAGCGCGAAGGACGGCGGCTGGGCGTTCTGCTCGGGCGGCGACCAGCGCATCCGCGGTCGCGACGGCTACAAGTACGAGGGATCAGAGGGAGCATCCCGGCCCGACATCGGCCGCGCCGGCCGACTTCACATCCTCGAGGTGCAGCGCCTCATCCGGTTCATGCCCAAGGTCGTCATCGCCGTGATCCCCGGCTGGGCCGCCGGCGGCGGGCACTCCCTGCACGTTGTCTGCGACCTGTCGATCGCGAGCGCGGAACACGGCAGGTTCAAGCAGACGGATGCCGACGTCGGGTCGTTCGACGGGGGCTACGGTAGCGCGTACTTCGCGCGGCAGGTCGGCCAGAAATTCGCCCGTGAGGTGTTCTTCCTCGCCAGGGAGTACGACGCCCAGCGGGCCCTCGACACGGGTGCCATCAACGCCGTGGTGCCGCACGCCGAACTCGAGTCGACCGCGTACGACTGGGCGAGAGAGATTCTCACCAAGTCGCCCACCGCCATCCGCATGCTCAAGTTCGCCTTCAACGCCGTGGACGACGGCATGGTCGGCCAGCAGGTCTTCGCGGGCGAGGCCACCAGACTCGCCTATGGCACCGACGAGGCAGTCGAGGGCCGCGATGCGTTCCTCGAGAAGCGCGAGCCGGACTGGTCGCCGTTCCCCTGGCAGTATTGATGCCCCGGCCCCCCGTCGTGAGTCGCCCGCGACATGACAACCTCGCCTGCGTGACTCGCCCGCACATGTCGCCTGTGGGGCACCAGGGGGGACGCAAGTGGGCAGTTCGCGGGATGGTGGCACCGTCGTGACCCGCCCGCTCCTCGCCGTCGACGCGAGCGACCCCGTTGCGGTCCTCGAGGCGCTCCGTCTCGCGTTGAGCGCCGCAGGCCCCGCCATCCTGCCGATCGGGCCCGATGGTGTCGGCGGCGAACTGCCGGCAACCGTGCCCGAGCCCATCGCCCTCGTGATCCAGACGAGCGGCTCGAGCGGCACCGCCAAGCGCGTCGAGCTCAGTTCCAACGCGCTGCTCGCGAGTGCCGCGGCCTCCGGTGCCGCGCTCGGCGGCCCCGGCCAGTGGCTCCTCGCCGTGCCGGTGCACTACATCGCCGGCATCAATGTGCTCGTGCGGTCGATTGCTGCTCAGACCGAGCCGGTGATCCTGCCACCCGGGCACTTCGACGCCCGGGAGTTTCTGGCCGCCGCCGAGACGATGGATGCCGACGCCCGCCACTACACCTCCGTGGTGCCCGCCCAGCTCGCCCGCCTGCTCGACGCGGCGGACGGCGACGCGTCGGACGGCGGCGCGGCGGACGGCGACGCGGCCGACGGCAGCGGCGCGCTGGCAGGCCTTCGGCGGTTCGACCGCATCCTTGTCGGAGGCCAGTCAGTGCCGTCTGAGCTGATCGACCGGGCCGAGGCCCTCGGCATCCGGGTCACGCGCACCTACGGATCGAGCGAGACGGCCGGTGGATGCGTGTACAACGGCGTTCCGGTCGGAACAACCGAGGTGCGGATCCGGCACGGGGAGATTGAGATCCGCGGGCCGGTGCTCGCAGACGGCTACCTGGACGACCCCGCCCGCACCGAGAGGAGCTTCGTCATGTCGGATGGTGCCCGCTGGTACCGCACCGGCGACGCCGGGCGCGTCGACAATGGCGTGCTCACCGTCACGGGTCGGCTTGATCGGGTGATCATCTCCGGCGGGGTCAAGGTCTCCCTCGACGAGCTCGAACGGGTCCTGCGCCGGATGCCGGGGCTCGGCGACGCGGTGGCCGTCCCGGCCGAGAGTGCCCGCTGGGGTGAGGTTCCCGTGGTCGTCGCGACGAGTCCCGTCGACCTCTCGGCGCTGCGGGGCGCGGTTGTGACCGCGCTCGCCCGCGAGGCCGCCCCCGATCGGGTCGTGGTCCTCGACAGCATCCCGCTCCTCTCGACGGGCAAGCCCGACCTCGTCACGCTGCGGGAGATCGTCGCACGGCGAAACTAGACTCTGCTCGTGGCTAACAGAGGCAATCGAACCAGAACTCGCGCCAGCAGTGGACGCACCAACACCGGGAGTGGCAGCACGGCGCGCAGCGGCCGGCCGAGCGGACGTCCGGGAGGGCGACCGCCGACGGCCCCAGCGATCCGTCCGGCCACCGCCAAGGACTGGATCGGCGGCGCCCGGCTGCGCACCCTTCCCCTCGCCATCGCACCCGTCGCCCTCGGCACGGGGGCCGCGTTCCTGTACAACAACGACGACGGCTGGCACTGGGTGCGTGCGCTGCTCTGCCTCGCCGTCGCGGTCGGGCTGCAGATCGGCGTCAACTACGCCAACGACTACTCCGACGGCATCCGCGGCACCGACTCGCACCGGGTCGGGCCGTCGAGGCTCACGGGGTCCGGCGCGGCGAAGCCCCGACAGGTGCTGGCCGTGGCGCTCGTGTTCTTCGCGGTCGCCGGCCTCGCCGGGGTCGCCGTCAGCGTCATCAGCGGATTCCTGTGGCTCATCGCCGTCGGCGCCGTATGCGTCGTCGCTGCCTACTTCTACACCGGCGGCAAGCACCCCTATGGCTACTACGCGCTCGGCGAGGTGTTCGTCTTCATCTTCTTCGGGCTCGTCGCCACGGCGGGCACGATGTTCGTGCAGGTCGGCACGGTGAGCGCCGAGGCCTGGGGCGCCGCCGTCGCGATCGGGCTGCTCTCTTGCGCTGTGCTCATGGTCAACAACATCCGCGACCTGAAGCAGGACAGGGTCGCCGGCAAACGCACCCTTGCCGTGCGGGTCGGCGACAGGGCCGCACGCACCCTGTTCGCGGTCTTCGCCCTCGTGCCGTTCGGGATCCTCGGGCTGTACGCCCCAGTGTTCCCGCTCGCGATCTACGTCTACTTCGCGCTGCTCGCGGGGCTGCCCGCGGTGATCATCACGCTCACCGGCAAGTCCGCGTCGGAGTTCGTGCTTGCGCTCAAGCTAACGAGCCTGACGGCCCTGCTCTTCGGCGTCGGCCTCGCCGCCGCCCTGGCCTTCTAGCGGCGAGGCGCTCGGCGTCGCTGCGGCGTCGAGCGCGTCGTTCTCGGCATCCGAGTCGGAGTCGCGTTGCGCGGTGGTGCGGAACTCCCAGAAGCTGCGCGCAACGGCCTCGCGCTGTGGGCGGAAGAAGATGTAGGCGACACACAGCCCGACCACCGCAGCGATGACTGCGGCAATCCACGGTTCGACCTGCAGGACGAGCAGCACGATGAGCACGGCCGCGAAGACGCCCAACCGGAGTAGGGAGTAGCTGATCCACTGGCGCGACGATTTCACGCCGCCCAGTCTAGGCACGCCTCGCTGGCCATTCGTTGCGCGATCGCAAGAACCCGCGCAGGCGGCGCCCAGTTGCCGGGCTTAGAATTACTGCATGGTACGCGTTTACATAGTGGCAGGGCTTGCCATCATCGCCCTGTCGATTTACGCCGCCGTCGACTCGCTGATGACCGACAAGCGCCGCACTCGCGGGCTCCCCAAGTTCGTCTGGGTTCTTGTCATTCTCGTCCTGCCGGTGATCGGTGCTGTTCTCTGGTTCACGCTCGGCAAAGACCGGGGAAAGAGTAAGCCGGTCATGCGGCAGACCGCGCCCGACGACGATCCCGACTTCCTGCGCCGCCTCGGCTCCGAGAAGGAGCAGGAGGAGCGCATCCGCAGACTCGAGCAGGAACTCGCCGACCTCGACGACGACTCCAGCGCCAAGGAGTGAGCCCGGGCGGAAGCCCGGCAACCGACTTCTCGGTAGCCCTGCTCGGCGAATTCATCGCCCTCGGCGTGCGCGACATCGTGCTCAGTCCCGGCGCTCGCTCGCAAGCCCTCGCGCTCGCCGCAGCGGAATTCGAACTCGCTGGCCTCGTGCGCCTGCGGGTGCGGATCGATGAGCGGGTCGGCGGCTTCCTCGCCCTCGGCCTCGCCGTCGAGACCCGGATGCCGGTGCTCGTGATCACGACGTCGGGAACGGCGGTCGCCAACCTCCACCCCGCAGTGCTCGAGGCGCACCACTCCGGTGTGCCGCTCATTCTGCTGACCGCCGACCGACCGGAGGAGCTGCGCGGCATCGGGTCGAATCAGACGACCGACCAACTCGGCATCTTCGGGTCGGCGGTGCGCTTCGCGCGCGATATTGCCGCCCCCAGTGCCACCGGGTTCTCGCCCGAGTATCCGGGCGAGCTCGCCCACGAGGCCTTCGCCGCCGCCGCGGGCCACTCCTCGCCCGCCGGCCCAGTGCAGTTGAACCTCGCCTTCCGCGAGCCACTGTCGGCAGCCGTCGGCACGCTGCCCGCGATCACCGTGGCGGAGAGGGTCCATGACGGTCGCCGGCCGCGCGTCACCGAGCTCGCCCCGGCATCCGAGACCATCGTCATCGCGGGGCAGGGGGCGGGACCGGGCGCGGAGGTGCTCGCGCGCGAACTGGGGGCGCCGCTCGTCGCCGAGGTCGCCAGCGGTGCCCGCTTCGGCCCCAACCTCGTCGTCGCCTACCGCGAGCTGCTCACCGACCGGGAGTTCGGGGGCCGCGTGCGCCGCGCCATCGTCTTCGGTCACCCGACGCTCAGCCGGGAGGTCCCGGCGCTCCTGCAGCGTCTCGACGTCGACACGATCGTCGTGCGGGGGCCCGGCTTCGAGGACTACGACCCGGGGCGCCGGGCAACTCACATCGACGCCGCGAGCTACAACGGCGAGCCGGCAGCGAGGGTCTGGGCCGCGTCCTGGGTGCACGCGAGCCGCGCCCTGCTCGAGGTGCGCGCCGCCCAGACGCCCGATGCGCGCACCGACGACCGCCTGGCTGTCGCCGAGTTCGCCCGCGCCCAGCTCGCGGTGTTCCGGGAAAGTGCGACCAGGCGGATGCTGGTCGAGGCGGTATGGCGCGTGACCTGGCCGCACGACCGGCTTGTCTTTGGGGCGTCCCGACTCGTCCGCGACGCCGACCGAGTTGTGCCGGGCAAGGCGATTCCGGTGCACGCCAACCGTGGCCTCGCCGGAATCGACGGAACGATCGCGACCGCGACCGGCATCGCCCTCGCGAGTGAGGCGTCGGGGTCGGCCGGAACGACCCGGGTGCTGCTCGGCGACCTCACCCTGCTGCACGATGCCGGCTCGATGCTCTACGGTGCTGGCGAGCCGCGCCCCCGCCTGCAGGTCATCGTCGGCAACGACGGCGGCGGCACGATCTTCGACGGACTCGAGGTCGCCCAGACCGCGCCCGCCGGCTCGTTCGACCGGGTGCTCTATACCCCGCAGTCGGTCGACTTCCGCGCGCTCGCCGAAGCGTACGGCTGGGACTACCGGCTCGCCGGCAACCGCGGCGAGCTCGACGAGGCGCTCGCGCCGTGCGAACGCCCCACCCTCGTCGAGGTTCCGCTGTCGCGCGGATGACCGGCGACGTAGCATTCCCCCATGGCGAAAACACAATGGGAGGACAGCCCGAGCGACCTGCTTCGGGCACGGGCCGGGTTTGACCTCGCGAGCATCGATCCACACGGCAAACCTGGATTCGACGGCGGCAAGAGCGACGGCCGGGCCGCGCTCAAGGCCGAGAGCGATCGGCTGTCGGAGCTTCAGGAGCAGCTCTGGGCCGAGAGTCGGTCGGGCGGCACCCGGTCGGTACTGCTGGTGCTGCAGGCCATGGACACGGCGGGAAAGGGCGGGATCGTGCGAAACGTCGTGGGGGCGATGGACCCGCTCGGCGTCAAGGTGACGGCGTTCAAGGCGCCCACGCCCGCCGAGCGCCGGCACGACTTCCTCTGGCGCATCCGCCGCGAGCTGCCCGAGCCGGGGATCGTCGGCATCTTCGACCGCTCGCACTACGAGGACGTGCTCATCCACCGCGTGCGCGGTCTGTCATCGCCCGACGTGATCGAGGAGCGGTACGGACTCATCCGCGAATTCGAGGAGGAGGTCGCCGCGAGCGGTACGACGATTATCAAGGTGATGCTGCACATCAGCGCGGACGAGCAGAAGGCCAGGCTCGCCGAGCGACTCGACCGGCCGGACAAGCACTGGAAGTTCAGCCTCGGAGACCTCGACGAACGCGTCCTCTGGCCGGCCTACCAGGAGGCCTACCAGCTCGCGATCGAGCACACCTCGACACCGGATGCGCCGTGGTTCGTCGTTCCCGGCGACCGCAAGTGGTACGCGCGCTTGACGGTGCAGCAGCTGCTCATCGAGGCGTTGGGCGGCCTCGACCTGCAGTGGCCGGCGGCCGACTTCGACGTCGCCGAGGCGAAGGAGCGGCTCGCCCTGAGTTGACGAGCCCCTTCTCGGGCGGCGCTCACCCGAACGCCTCGACGACCGGGCGGAACTTCAGCCGGGTCTCGACCAGTTCTCGCTCCGGCACCGAATCCCCGACAATGCCGGCCCCGGCGTAGGCGGTGACGTCGCCCCGCAGCCCGACCTGGGCGGAGCGCACCGCGACAGCCCATTCGCCGTCACCGTTCGCGCCGACCCACCCCACCGGACCGGCATAGCGCCCGCGGTCGAACGGCTCGAGACGTTCGATGAGCGCGAGCGCGAGGGGGGTCGGCGTGCCGGCGACCGCCGCGGTGGGATGCAGCGCCCCGACGAGGTCGAGCGCCGTCGAGCCGTCGACGAGGGTTCCCTCGACATCGCTCGCGAGGTGCCACAGGTTCGGGAGCTTGAGGGTGAAGGGCAACTCGCTCGCCATGACCGTGGGGCTGTGCGGGCGGAGCGAACAGAGCACGCTCTGCACGGCGTACTCGTGCTCGTCGAGATCCTTCGCCGAGGTCGCCAGGGCGGTCGCGGCATCCTGGTCCGACGCGGCATCCGTTCCCCGCGCGGCACTGCCGGCAAGAACGCGGGCGGTCACCGAGCCGCCCGTGACGCCGACCAGGGTCTCGGGGCTCGACCCGATGAACCCGTCGATCGCGAAGGTCCAGCAGTCCGGGTAGCCGAGAGCGAGGGCGCCGATGGCCGATCGCAGGTCTGCTCCGGCCGGAAGCTGCCCGGTGAGGTCGCGGGCAAGCACGACCTTGCTGAGTTCGTGGTTTCGGATGCTCGTCACCGCGGTGCCGACGGCGTCGCGGTAGGCGGCGGCCGACAGTGCGCCGGGGGCGAGGTATGCTCGCGCCTCCGGGCCCAGCGGGCGTGAGGGCGGCACCACAAGAGGGGACAGGTCGCCGATGGCAATGCGGGTGATCCAGCTTTGCCCGCCGGTGCGCCCGATGATCGTGGCGGGCACGACAAGCACGCTCGTCAGCTCGGAGTGCTCGGAGAAGGCGAACGTGCCGAGCGCGATCAGGCCGGTCCCCGGCAGCGCCACCGGGTCGACGACGGTCGCGGCGGCGACCACGCGCTGCCACGCCGCGGCGGCATCCGCAATGCGGGTCGGTCCGGTGAATTCGAGTCGCAGCGCCGTGCCGACGCCCGCCATGCCGAAGCCGCGCCGCATCCACAGCAGTGGTTCGCTCTCATCGAGCAGCGGGAGGAGCGATCCGAGCTCCCGGCAGGCGGTCGTTTCGACCCTGAGCGCGGGCATCGGATGCTCCGTTGTGGTCACGAACGGAGCTTACCTTTGGGGCCTGAGCGCCGGCACGCGCGCGGGCAGCTGGGCGTCACGGCCGCCCGCTCCCCTCACCGCGAAACACGCAGGCGCGGGCACTTAGACTTGAGAGGTGGCCAAAGCGGATTTGAGCAAGCAAGCGAGCGATGTCGCGACGATGTTTGATCAGGTCGCGAAGGGATATGACCGAACCAATTCGGTGCTGTCACTGGGCAATGACGCGCTCTGGCGGATCGCCACGGTGCGGGCGGTGGCGCCCAAGCCGGGGGAGCGCATCCTCGACCTCGCCGCGGGGACGGGCACGAGCTCGGTCGCGCTCGCCAAGAGTGGCGCGACGGTCACCGCCGTCGACTTCTCGGCGGGCATGATCGACGTGGGGCGCGAACGGCACCCCGAGATCGAATTCGTCCAGGCGGATGTCACCGCGCTGCCGTTCAAGGACCGCGAGTTCGACGCCGTGACGATCTCGTTCGGCCTGCGCAATGTGCAGGACCCGAAGAAGGCGCTCGCCGAGATGCACCGCGTGCTCAAGCCCGGCGGCCGGCTCGTCATCTGCGAGTTCAGCACGCCGCCCCGCGCGATCTTCCGGACGGGCTATAACGCCTACCTGAAGTACCTCATGCCGATTGTGGTGAGGGTTGCGAGCTCCAACTCCGAGGCGTACGACTACCTCGCCGAGTCGATCCGGGAGTGGCCCGACCAGGGAACCCTGAGTCAGTGGATTCGTGGTGCCGGCTTCTCGAGGGTCGCCCATCGCAACCTCACCGTCGGCGTGGTGGCGCTGCACCGCGGTCGCAAGAGCACGAGCGCGCCGCGGGTGCGTCGCTCCCGCGTGGCCGCGTCCGCCGCCACCCTGCCCACCGAGCAAGGCGCTCCGAAGCTCTAAGGCTTCGTCCGTCGAGAACACAGAGGTTGAGACAGTGAATGTGAGCCGCCCGGTCGTGCGCAAGGCCAGCAGTCTGAGCTCTGCGCTCGGCCTCGGCGAGAAGCTCTTCGCTTCGGCGGGGGACCGCCGGTTCGCGTCCGCAGTCGAGGACGGGCTCGACGCCGTCGAGTCAGGCCTGCTCGAGGAGATGTCGTTCGCCGACAGCCTCGCCGACACCACGAGCCGCTACCTTCTCGACGCGGGGGGCAAGCGCATCCGCCCAACCCTCGCGCTGCTCACCGCGCAGCTCGGCAACGGGAACGTCGAGGCGGTAATCGGCGCCGCACAGGCGATCGAAATGACGCACCTCGCGTCGCTCTATCACGACGATGTCATGGACGAGGCCCAAATGCGCCGCGGCGTTCCGAGCGCCCACGCGGTGTGGGGCAACTCGGTCGCGATCCTCACGGGCGATCTGCTCTTCGCGCGGGCCAGCAAGCTCGTCGCGGGCCTCGGCGAAGCGGCCATCCGGCTACAGGCCGAGACCTTCGAGCGCCTCTGCCTCGGCCAACTTCACGAGACGATGGGCCCGCGCGACGACGAGGACCCCATCGACCACTACCTCAGCGTGCTCGCCGACAAGACAGGGTCGCTCATCGCCGCGGCCGCCCAGCTCGGCGTGGTGCTCTCCCAGGCCCCAGCGCAGTACCGGGTGCCCGTGACCGAATTCGGAGAGAAGGTCGGTGTCGCGTTCCAGCTTGTCGACGACGTCATCGACCTCGCCCCTCCGCTCGATGAGACAGGGAAGACACCGGGAACCGACCTCCGCTCGGGCGTTGCCACGCTGCCGCTGCTCTACCTGCGCCGTCTGGCCACGACCGACGTGGATGCGGCGGAGCTGCTCACTCGAATCGAGCGCGACGTCAACACGGCGCACTACGGCGCGGCCGACGACGACGAGTTCACCGCGGCGATCGCGGAACTGCGCCAGCACGAAGTCACCAGGCAGACCGTTGCCGAAGCCCACCGCTGGGCGAGGGAGGCCGTCGAGGCTCTCGCGCCGCTTCCCGAGGGGCCGGTGAAGAAGGCGCTCACGCGCTTCGCGGACTCCATCGTCGAGCGCAGCAGCTAGAAAGGACCCCATGACCAAGCTCAGACTCGCCATCGTCGGAGCAGGCCCGGCCGGAATCTACGCCGCCGACATCCTGCTGAAGGCCGAGCGCAAGTTCGAGGTCTCGATCGACCTGTTCGAGCAGCTGCCGGCGCCCTACGGCCTCGTCCGGTACGGTGTCGCGCCCGACCACCCGCGCATCAAGGGCATCATCAATGCCCTGCGGGAGGTGCTCGACACAGGCCGCATCCGCCTGTTCGGCAACGTTCTCTATGGTCGCGACATCACCCTCGCCGACCTGAAGAAGCACTACAACGCCGTGATCTTCGCCACGGGCGCCGTCCGTGATGCCGCGCTGCCGATCCCCGGCACCGACCTTCCCGGATGCTACGGCGCCGCGGAGTTTGTCAGCTGGTACGACGGGCACCCCGATTACCCGCGCGAATGGCCGCTCGAGCACCGGGAGGTCGCGGTGATCGGCAACGGCAACGTCGCGCTCGATGTCGCGCGCACGCTCGCGAAGCCCGCGGACGACCTGCTGTCGACCGAGATCCCGGCCAACGTCTATGAGGGCCTCACTCGCTCGAAGGTCACCGACGTGCACGTCTTCGGGCGCCGCGGCCCGGCGCAGGTGAAGTTCACCCCGCTCGAGCTGCGCGAGCTCGGCGAGATGCGCGACGTCGACGTGATCGTGCACGACGAAGACTTCGAGCTGGATGCCGCGTCCATCGCGGCGATCGAGACGAACAAGCAGATCTTCGTGCTCAACAAGGTGCTCAATTCCTGGCGCACCCGCGAGCCCACGGGCGCCTCCCGCCGCCTACACCTGCACTTCTGGGCGAAGCCGCTCGAGATCCTCGGCAGCGACGCGGTCGAGGCATTCCGGTACGAGCGCACCCGGCCCGACGGCGAGGGCGGCGTTGTCGGCACGGGCGAGATTCGTGAGATCCCCGTGCAGGCGGTCTACCGGGCGATCGGGTACTTCGGTTCGCCGCTCGCGGAGATCCCTTTCGACAACAGGCACGGCGTGGTCCCCAATCGCGAGGGTCAGGTCATCGACGACAACGACGAGCAGGTCCATGGGGTCTACGCCACCGGGTGGATCAAGCGGGGCCCGGTCGGACTCATCGGGCACACCAAGAGCGACGCCATGGAGACCATCCGCAACGTCATCAACGATCAGGCGAACTGGTGGTCGCCCGCCTCGCCCGACGAGGCAGCCGTCAGCGAGCTGCTCCGCAGTCGCGGCGTCGATTACACCGACCTGAACGGCTGGCGCCACCTCGACGAGCACGAACTCGCGCTCGGCGAGGCCGAGGGGCGAGTGCGGGTCAAGGTCGTGCCGCGCGCAGAGATGGTGCGGGTATCGAACGCGCCGCTCGCCTCCGCCACCGCGGCCCCGCAAACGGACGGCTAGACAGGCGCCACCGGCCCTGCTGCGGCGGTTCGGGTCGCGGTGCCCGAGCCCCGCCTCCGCCACGAGATGTCGGCGTTGGGGTTGTCCCAGACCTTGATGATCGCCCACGCCACTGCGGTGAGCGGCACAGCGAGCACGGCACCGGCAAGCCCAGCGAGGATGGTGCCCGCAGTCAGCGCCACCAGAATGACGAGCGGATGCAGCTTGAGGCTCTGGCCCATCACGAGCGGCTGCAGCAGGTCCCCCTCCAATTGGTTCACCGCCACGACGATGATCACCACGATGAGCGCGACGAGCGGCCCGTTCGCGACGAGCGCGACGAGCGCGGCGACGGCGCCGGCGAGGGTGGCCCCGACGATGGGGACGAACGCTGTGAGGAAGACGACCACCGCGAGCGGGAGAGCGAGCGGGACCTGCAGGATCGCGAGTCCCAGCCCGATGGCGACGGCATCGAACAACGCGATGATCGCGGTACCGCGCACGTACCCGCCCAGCACACGCATCGCCGTCTGGCCTGCCCGCACGCCCCTCGCCCGCCGTTTACCGGCGAACGGGCTCAGCAGGAAGTTCCAGATTGTCGCCCCGTCCTTGAGGAAGAAGAACAGGATGACGACGACCAGGAGAGCACCGGTCACGAACTCGGTCGCCGCTGAGACCCCGGCGAGGGCACCGGAGCCGAATTGTGTGCTCGTCACGAACTCGATGATCGCGCCCCGCACGTCGGCGACCTGCTCGTCCGAGATCTGGATCGGCCCCTCGGTGAGGAAGGTCTGAAGTTCGTCGAGTCCCTGCGCAGCCGAGGTGGCGAGCTCGTCCCACTGGTCGCGCACCGCGAGGGTGACGAGGGTGACGATGGCTGCGAGTGCGAGCAGCACGCCCAGGAAAGTGAGCCAGGTCGCGACGATCGCCGGGACCCCGTGCCGGCGCATCCAGTTCACGACGGGCCCGATGGCCACCGCGAGCAGCAGCGCCACGAGCAGCGCGATCACCACGAGCTTCACCTGGGAGAGGGCCCAGACGACCACCGCGGCGAGGGCCAGCGCGACAAGCACCTGTGCGCTGCGGATCGCGAGCCGCCCCAGCCGGTCGCCGAACATCGCGCTCGGTGGCGCAGGGGAATCGTCGTCTCTGTTCATTTCTCAAGGTAGGCAGCGCTGCCGCGCGCACGGCTAGGCCTTGACGACCCGCCGGCTACCGCACGGAGGCTACTGAACGACCGAGCTGAGCCGGGCGAGGTTGTCGAGCACCTTGGACCGGAAGGGCCGCTCGAGCCACTCCTCGAGGCTGAGCTCGCGGCTGACCTCCCGATAGCCGTCCTCGATCTCGCGCAGCGCGGTGATGAACGTCACGCCGCGCACCATGATCGAGATCTCGAGGTTGAGGCTGAAGGAGCGCATGTCCATGTTGCTCGAGCCGATCACCGCGACATCCTCGTCGATCGTGAAGTGCTTCGCGTGCAGCACCGTCGGCGCCGGGTAGAGCCAGATGCGTACGCCCGCCCGCAGCAGCACCTCGTAGTAGCTGCGCTGGGCGTGGTACACGACCGGCTGATCGGCGACCTCTGATACGAAGAGCTGCACGTCGAGCCCGCGCTGTGCGGCCGTCGTGATGGCGTAGAGCATCGAGTCATCAGGCACGAAGTAGGGACTCGTGACGATGATGCGCTCCTGCGCGTTGTACAGCAGCGCGTTGAACAGGCGCAGGTTGTTCTCGCCGTCGAACCCGGGACCGCTGGGAACCACCTGCGCATCGAGGCCCTGCCGCTCCTCGTCGTCGGCCACCGGCTGTGTTTCGCGCAGCAACAGCTCGTCGGTCTCGCTGTACCAGTCGCTGACGAACAGCGCGTTGATTCCGGCGACGATGGGCCCGTCGAAGCGCACCATGACGTCTTTCCATTGAAGCCCGCGCTTGATGTTGCCCGGCTTGTTGTAACTGCGGTCGATCATGTTCTGTGACCCCGTAAAGGCACGGATGCCGTCGATGACGAGGAGCTTGCGATGGTTGCGCAGGTCAGGTCGCTGGTAGCGCCCGCGCCACGGCTGCACCGGGAGCATGAGCCGCCATTCGACGCCGATCCGTTTGAGGGCGCGGATGGTGTGCCCGTATCCGGGGGCGCGCAGGGAGGCGATGTGGTCCAGCAGCACTCGCACCGTGACGCCCCGCTGCACGGCGGCCTCGAGCGCGTCGAAGAACGGCTTCGTTGTGGCGTCGAGGGAGATGATGTAGAACTCAGCGTGCACGAACCTTGTCGCCTCGTTCACCGCCCGCGTCATCGCTCCGAGTGACGAGTCGTAGTCGGGGTACATCTTGGCGCTGTTGCCGCCGACGAGGGGCATCGCTCCGAGCGTGCGGTTGAGCTCGACCACCGGTTCGAGCCAGTCGGGCCACGAAGGGTCGACCGAGACGTCGTCCATTCCGTCTGTCGTCTCGACGATGTACTTGTTGATCTCGAGCTGCTTCTCGCGACGATGCTTCGGCAGCTTGGTGCTTCCGAGCATCAGGAAGAGCAGGAATCCCACGTAGGGAATCAGGAAGATCGCGAGGAGCCAGGCCGCCGCGGTTTGGGGGCGGCGGTTGATGGGCACCACGATGAGGGCGACGACGCGGACCGTCACATCGACGATGATCGCGAGCGCTGCGACGAGCGGTGCGATCCAGGCAGAGTCCATTTTCGAAGTGTATCGACGGGCGCGCGGGGCTCAGTGCCGTCGGACGGTCTCGAGGGTCAGCGGAAGTTCACGAACTGAAGGGCGACGTCGAGGTCCTTACCCTTGAGCAGCGCCATCGTGGCCTGCAGATCGTCGCGGCTCTTCGACGAGACGCGCAGCTCATCGCCCTGTATCTGGCTCTTGACCGTCTTCGGCCCCTCGTCGCGGATGATCTTGGCGATCTTCTTCGCATCGTCGGAATCGATCCCGTTCTTGAGGCCGACCTCGATGCGGTACTCCTTGCCGGAGGCGTAGGGTTCGCCAGCGTCGAGGCTCCGCAGTGTGATTCCGCGCTTGATCATCTTCGCCTCGAGAACTTCGAGCACAGCCTTCACGCGCTCCTCGGCGCTCGCCTTCAGCAGGAGCTTCTCTCCGCTCCATTCGACCGACGCCCCGATGTTTTTGAAATCGTAGCGCTGCGCGATCTCCTTCTGGGCTTGGTTGACGGCGTTTTCCGCCTCCATGTGGTCGACCTTGCTGACGATGTCGAAAGTGGAATCTGCCATGCGATCAGCTTAACCTCCGCCGGGCGTCGCGGTGCTCGACCGCACGATGAGCTCGAACGGCAGCGGGGTGTTGACGGAGGGCGACTCGGCGCGGGTGGGGTGCAGCTGGTCCATGAGAATCTCGACCGCCCGGCGCCCTTGGAGCGCGGGGAACTGGGCGACGGTACTCAGTCCAAAGAACCCGCTCAGCTCGTGGTCATCGATGCCGATGACCGAGACATCCTGCGGCACTCGCAGCCCCAGGTCGCGGGCGGCGAGGATCGCGCCGATCGCCATCTCGTCCGAGGCGGCGAATATCGCTGTCGGGCGCTTGTGCGGACTGCCCAGCAACTGTTTGGCCGTTGCATATCCGTCCTGGAGGGTGAAGTCGGCGTAAATGATGAGATTGGGATCGACCGGGATGCCCGCGTCCTCGAGTGCCGCCTGATAGCCCTCCCTGCGGTTTGTCGGCAGGTGGAAGGCGGCGCCCGGGTCTTCATTCCCGCCGAGATGGGCGATTTCGCGGTGCCCGAGGGCGATGAGGTGACCGGTCGCGAGGCGTGCCACCTCGACGTCGTCGATGCTCAGAGTGCGCACGCCCGCCAGGGGGCCGCCCACCCCGACCATCGGCTTCTTCACCTCGAGCAGGCTCGCCACCTCATCCGTCGTCAGCTCGAGCGAGATCGCGATGACGGCATCGACCCTCTTGCGCAGCAGGAAGTCGTCAAAGACACTCCGACGCTCCTCGCCGCCGCCACCGAGGTTGTAGAGCGTGAGGTCGTACCCGTAGCCCATGAGCGCACTCTCGGCCCCCTCGACGACGGAGGAGAAGAACCACCTGTTGAGGAAGGGGATGACGACACCGACATTCCGTGTGCGTCCTGTCGCGAGGCCCGACGCGTTCGAGCTCACGACATAGCCGATCGCCTTCGCCGCAGCGACGACCCGCTCCCGCGTCGCGGGTGAGACCTGGCCTCGCCCGCTCAGCGCGCGACTCACGGTCGCCGTGGACACCCCCGCGCGCATTGCGACCTCGTCAATGCCGGGCATCGCCATCTCCTCCGTCGGTGAGCCGATACTAGCGGCGTTCTGAAGAGGCGCGCCGGCGTTGTATCCTTGACCCGCGCCTTCGGTTGGTGATTACATTTGGTCGGGTGCGCACCTGGCAAGTTACCCAAGTGGCCAAAGGGATCTGACTGTAAATCAGCCGTCTTAGACTTCGCAGGTTCGAATCCTGCACTTGCCACAGATCAGATTGACGAGAGAAAGGCCCGGCGCCACGCCGGGCCTTTTTTCGCAAGGTTTCCTAGGAGGAGAATTGTGGCCGTCGAAGAGCTCCTGACCCTCGCCCGCGACACCGCCATTCGTGCCGGTGCGCTCGCTGCCCAACGACGATTCGAGGGCGTCGAGGTCGCCGCGAGCAAGTCGTCGCCGGAGGATGTCGTCACGCACGCCGACCGCGAGACCGAGGCGCTCATCCGGGGCCTCCTCGCCGAGGCGCGGCCGCAGGACGGCTTCGTCGGCGAGGAGAGCGGCGCGGATGCCGGAACGAGCGGCCTGACGTGGATTGTCGATCCGATCGACGGCACGGTGAACTACTTGTACGGCGTGCCCCACTACGCCGTCAGCATCGCCGTCGTCGAGGGCGACCCGGATCCGGCCACGTGGCGCGCGCTCGCCGGGGCCGTGGTGAACCCTGCGGTCGACGAGGTCTACACGGCCAGTGCGGGCGGCGGCGCGCATCTGGGCACCCGTCGGCTGCGCGTCGTCGAGGCAGAGCTCCCCCTCGCCCTGGTCGGAACGGGCTTCGCCTATGCCGCCGAAACCCGCCGCGAGCAGGCCGAGGTGCTGGTGCAGCTCATCTCGAAGGTGCGTGACATTCGCCGGGCCGGGACAGCGTCGCTCGACCTCTGCGCGGTGGCCACCGGCCGCCTCAACGCCTACTACGAGCGGGGCCTGGCCCCCTGGGATCACGCCGCCGGCGCCCTGATCGCCGCTGAGGCGGGTGCGACAGTGAGCGGTCTGCGTGGCGCGGCCGCGGGACGGGAATTTCTTCTCGCCGCCCCGCCCCGATTGGCCGCAACGCTCGAAGAACTGCTCGCGGCGCTTCATCCCAAACGACCCAATTTGGGCGTTTAGGCTCTTTTCCGCTAGTGTTTACCCGTTCGTTATCTTTCGGTGATCTTTCCCCGGAGGAATCACATAGTTGTCCGGACCAGCCCGCCTCGCTGAGCTGGTCCTTTTTTGAGGAGTTTGGGTTTGTCGATTCGCGGATGCTTCATTGAGACGTTTTCGACGACACCGCCCGTGGCATTCGAGGTTCGATAGTTAGTGAGCAGCATCGACTCCCTTCTCGGTAAGCAGACCCCGGCTGAGACGCCCAACACCCCGGCCCTCACTCGACGCGAATTGCGCGAGCGTGACGCGAAGACCGCTCGTCCGAAGCTCTTCGCCGCCACCGCCACGCCGCAGGCAGGCCGGAAGCGCTCCGAATCATCCGGGGCACGGGCCCGCCGGTCCGCGAGGCGCAAGCCGCCCACGTCGAGGATCGCGACAACCCCGACGCGCGACTCGGCTTCCCTCGCCGCGAAGACCTATCACCTTAAGCGCCGCATCCTCTCCAACCTCGCCACGGTCGGTGCGATGGCCGGTGTCGGGCTCATCCTCATCTCCACGACCGTTCCGGCCAACGCCTTCTCGCGTCCCGAGTCGTCAGTGAGTGCGACAGCGGTCACCGAGTCGACCGCCAAGCCGCAGGAGCTCAAGGTCGAGGCCGCCGCGGCGCCCGAGATCACCCGCGACGGATACACCGTCGTCTCGCTCGTCCGGCAGGTTCAGGCGCGCGCCGGCAGCCGCAGCTACAACTTCACCAACAACCCGACCAGCGCCGTCCAGTGGCCGTTCCCCGGAGGCTCACCCATCACGAGCGGCTTCGGGCCGCGCCAGGTGGCCGGGTGCGGGTTCTGCTCGACCTATCACCAGGGTCTCGACTTCACGCCCGGTTCGGGTGTGCCGATCCAGGCGATCGCCGGTGGGGTCGTGAGCACCGTTCAGGTGGCTAACAGCGGTTTCGGAAATTACGTGGTCGTCGACCACGTCGTCGGTGGGCAGAAGGTGCAGACCTCCTACGCTCACATGCAGTACGGCTCGATCCAGGTGGCCGTCGGCCAGACAATCGGGGTCGGCGACATGATCGGCGCAGTCGGCAACACGGGGGCCTCCACCGGAGCCCACCTCCACCTCGAAGTCCACCTCGGTGGAACGCCGGTCGACCCCTTCGCCTGGCTGCAGGCCAACGCGGGCTAAGCGCTCCGCACACGGAAAAGTCCCGCCGCCCCGCGCAACGCGCAGGACGACGGGACCGTGGGTTCGGCCCCGTTTGGTCTAGCTGCGCATCCAGACCGTCTGGTCGGGAGCGAGCGCTGAGCCGTGAAGATCCGCTGAGCTGAGCAGAACCCGGCCGACGGGGAGCTCCACCGGGACGTCGCTCGTATTGGCGATCACGGTGACACTGCCGTTGCGGAAGGCGACGACGTTCTCGCCGTAGCCGGGCAGCCACTCGATGGCGCCGAATCCGAGGTCGTGCTCGTGACGCAGCGCGAGCGCGAGACGATAAAGTTCGAGCGTCGATCCGGTCACGCCGAGCTGCGCGTCCCTCGATACCGGAGCCCAGTCGGCCGGCTGGGGTAGCCAGCTCTTCCCCGACGTGCTGAAGCCGTACGAGGCAGCATCCGCCTCCCAGGGAATCGGCACACGGCATCCGTCACGTCCGTACCGCTCGCCATTCGTGCGGAACCAGGTGGGGTCCTCACGTGAACGGTCCGGCAGGTCGATGACTTCGGGCAGGCCGAGCTCCTCGCCCTGATAGAGGTAGGCGCTTCCGGGCAACGCGAGCATGAGAGCGGATGCCGCGCGGGCACGGCGCAGGCCGAGCTCAGGGATCGGCTGGCCGGGGGATTTGGGTCCGATGCCGTGGCCCTGCGGGTTGTCGGCCGTGAGCGCGAGGCGCGTCGCGTGCCGGACAACGTCGTGGTTGGAGAGCACCCAGGTGCTCGGTGCCCCGACGCTGGTGAAGGCGTCGAGCGAGCCGTCGACGACCCGGCGGATGGCGGGTCCTGCCCACGACGTCTCGAGGTAGGAGAAGTTGAAGGCCTGGTGCATCTCGTCCGGGCGGACCCAGCGGGCGAGCTTGGACAGCGGCTCGACCCACGCCTCGGCGACCATGACCCGGTTGCCGTCGTACTCGTCGAGCACCTGGCGCCAGTCGCGATAGATCTCGTGCACGCCGTCCTGCGCCCAGTAGGGCGGGGTCGGAGCGTCGAGGTGGGTACCGATCTCGGGCTCGAGCCCGACAGCGCCGCCTCCCATGCTCCCCGAGTCGGCCGGAGCCGTGTAGTCGGGGAGGCCGGCCTCCTTGATCATGCCGTGGGCGACGTCGACGCGGAAGCCGTCAACACCTCGGTCGAGCCAGAACCTCAGGATGTCGCGGAACTGGTCGCGCACCCAAGGGTTCTCCCAGTCGAGGTCGGGCTGGGTGGAGTCGAACAGGTGCAGGTACCACTGGCCGGGCGTGCCGTCCGTATTGGTGGTGCGGGTCCATGCCGGGCCCCCGAAGACGGACTCCCAGTTGTTCGGGGGCAGTTCGCCACCCTCGCCCGTGCCGTCGCGGAACATGTAGCGAGCGCGCTCGACGCTCCCCTCCGCGGCGTCCAGGGCCGCGCGGAACCACGCGTGGTCGCTCGAGGTGTGGTTCGGGACGAGGTCGACGATGATCTTGAGACCGAGAGCGTGCGCGGCGTCCTCAAGCGCATCGAAATCGTCGAGGGTGCCGAACAGCGGGTCGACGTCGCAGTAGTCGGCGACGTCGTAGCCGGCGTCGCGCTGGGGAGACACGAAAAACGGCGAGAGCCAGATGGCGTCGACCCCGAGCTCGACGAGGGAGGGGAGCCGGGCGGTGATTCCGCGCAGGTCGCCGATGCCGTCGCCGGAGGCGTCGGCAAACGAGCGGGGGTAGATCTGGTAGATGACGGCGTTGCGCCACCATTCGCGGCCGGTGGCCACAAGTGCGGAGGTCGGGTCTTCGCCGCGCGCGGGCGCGACGATATCCACGGAGTTGTCGAAAGTCATCAGGGAACTCTATTGCATGATGCGCGAAATGGAAGCGTTTGCATTGTGGTCTCACCGGGAGCAATACGCATTGCTTCCCCCGAAATCACCGGGGGTGTTGTGCCAAATCCAACAGGAATGTTGGTGGAGACCGAGGTCTACTTGGTAGATGTAAGCGCTTGCAGTATCGCGCGCGTTGCTGGAGAAGGCAACACCAGTGACGGTGAAAAGGGCGACTTCATCCAGCAGGTTCCGTGCATGCCGCCGGGCTGACGGCAGGCTCCGTCAAGTGACCTGACGGCCGGCTGAATCCCACCGGGTGCCGGGCGCCCGGTGATTCGCGGGGTGCGCGCCAGGTGCTAGTCTCGTACGGTGCCAAACCGGCGCGCCGTCCGCGGTCGCCAGGTGGTCACGCCCCCTTAGCTCATTGGTAGAGCACTTCCTTGGTAAGGAAGAGGTAGTGGGTCCGATTCCCACAGGGGGCTCCGTGCTCCCGATTCATTCTCGGAAGTGACGTACCCGGCGGGGTAGCTCAGGTGGTTAGAGCACACGGCTCATAATCGTGGTGTCGCGGGTTCGAGTCCCGCCCTCGCTACACAGCAGCACCGGCATCCGCCCCGTGGCGCGCCGATGAGATTTAATCGGCCTTCGGAGGCGCCCGGCGAACGGCGCATTAGGGTGTGCACGTGAATAAGACTCTGCGGGACCATTGCCCGACCTGCCGCGACCGCCTTGAGATTGCCACCGAGGAGCGGCCCTATCACTGGTGCCGCGTCTGCTCGGTCGGCTGGTTCGGCTGACAGCAGCACCTCGAGCCCCGCAAGAATCTTCCACGCCAGAGCGCCCCACCGGGTAGCTTAAGAGGCACCTAGACGCGAGCAGTCTCACCGGGAGCACAATATGGGCGTATTGCTGTACGGCAGCCACGGCATGGAGATCGACATCGACGATCGGGCACTCGCCCATCTGCAGATCGTGATCACCTCGAAGCTGCGGCGCAATGAGCGGTTCCTGTTCAGCTGGACCAATTCGCTTACCGTCGGGAGCGGGCGGAGCAGCGTGTGGATGGACCCGGGCATCCCCCTCTACTTCCGATACTTCCACGCTGGGGCATCCGCTATCAACCGCGCCTGGATCGACGCCTTGATGGAGTCGGCCAACAGCGTGTCGGGCCTGCAGTTCACCTCAGAGCCTGAGCGCGAGACCGTCGAACCCAACCCCAAGGTTCAGCGCATCACCGGTTAGACCACGTGGCCCGCTCGGCGACGTGCAGGAACCACATCGCATTCTCGAGAACCGAGAAGCTTGCCAGCCAGTCACCCCGCGAATTCTTAACAACGAACCCGTATGCGCGCGTCTCCTCGATCGAGCCGAGGGGCATGTTGTCGAGTGTTGCTTCCCAGAGGCCGTCCGTGGCCTCGTGCCATTTCGGTTCACCAAGTTCAGCTTTCAGCATTTCTACAGTGAAGCCGTCGGCGCCCAAAAACCTCAAGGGATTGATTTTCGCGGATACGACAACCTACGCTCGGCGACGCATTCCCGTCCGATCATGAAAACTCAGCGGCGCGAGCTTCGAACCGTTACCGTGGAAAGGGACGAGGGAGAAGACGAATAAACCATGGGTAAATTGCTGTACGGCAGTTCAAGCATGGACGTGGAATTCGACGACCGCGCGCTCATGCACCTGCAGATCGTCATTTCCGCGAAGCTCCGGCGGCAGGAATGCTTCGTGTTCTCCTGGCGCGACGCCTTCGATGTCGGCGACGGACGCAGCAGCATCTGGATGCACTCGAGCATCCCCCTCTACTTCCGCTACTTCGGCAGCCGCATCCCCGCCATCAACCGGGAGTGGATCGAGGCGCTCACCGTTTCCGCCAACAGCCCCGGCGGGCTCCACTTCTCCGACGAGCCCGGAGTGAACCCGACGGCGCACGGGGCGCACTGAGCCCGTCCCGCGCTACGAGCGAATGAGACGGTGTGGTGTCCGACGCGCGGCACTCCACCCGGCCGCAATGCCCCACACCGGAAGCCACGCGCACAGGGTCATAACAGTCATGATCAGATGGAATCCGTGGTCGGCTGGGGTCCGCCGCGACGAAGCCGCTGCTGTCTCAGGGGGCATCGGGGCGTAGTGGTCGGTCCATCCGCGCCCGTCGAACCATCGCCGGCGGCCGGATCCGATGTCGTACCAGCCGGCTGGCGCGGATGCGACGGCGGCGAACGTCGTCGTGGTCGCCTGGCCCACGACCCCGGTGTTCGACATGACCCCTCCAACTCAGTTGGCACCAGCGTAGGCACGCCGGTTCTCGTATGACAGTCCCTCAAGCTGGGGCCATCGAGCCTCCGCGACACGCCGGTAATCCCGGCGTAGTGTCGAGAAATGAAATCAGTCGCGGGAATGATCGTGCTCGTCACCGGGGCCGCCATGGGTATGGGGCGCCTCTATGGTCAGCGGGCGGTGCTGGAGGGGGCGAAAGCGGTTGTCCTCTGGGACATCGACGCGGATGCCCTCGCCGCGACCGCCGCGGAACTCGCCACACCGGGGGTGAGAATCGCTCCCTACCTCGTCGACATCTCTGCGCTGAAATCTATCTCGGATGCTGCCGGACGTGTGCGAGCGGAGGTCGGCAACCCCGAGGTGCTCATCAACAACGCCGGGATCGTACGGTCGGGCTATTTCTGGGACCACGATTCCGAGCGTGATACCGAGCTCACGATGCGCGTCAACGCGATCGCCCCCATGCAGATCGCGGCCGAATTCCTGCCGGGGATGATCAAGGGGGCGGGCCCGAGCCGAATTCTCAATGTTGCCTCGGCTGCCGGAACCGTGTCGAATCCGAAAATGAGCGTTTACGCGGCGTCGAAGTGGGCGGTGATCGGCTGGAGCGACTCGCTTCGTCTCGAGCTGGTGCGAGCCGGTCACGGGCACGTCGGTGTCACGACCCTCGCCCCCAGCTACATCAGCACCGGCATGTTCGACGGCGCCCGCGGGCCGTTGCTGACGCCGATCATGGCACCAGAGTATGTCGTCGATCGCGCCTGGGCCGCGATGCTCGCAGCCCGGCCGTTCCTCCTGTTGCCCTGGACAGTGAGCCTGGGGCGGGCGCTCAACGGGCTGCTCCCGCAGCGCGCCTTCGACTTTGTCGCCGGCCGCCTTTTCGGCGTCTATCGCTCGATGGACGACTTCACCGGGCGTGTGGCGCAACAATCTCCAAAAAAATCTTGAAACACTACATGTAGTGGAATGACACGGGTGTCATTAGCGTTATATAGTAAAGATCCAGCAAGCGAGGGTTTCGATCCCCGCACCTGCTGGAGCCGATCGGGGTGATCGGCAACGAAGCTTGAAGGAGGCCAACATGGACAACGACAACAACGTAGGCGGCTACGAAATCCCCGTCGACCCGATGGATCTCCTACAGTGCGACAGCTGCCAGTAGGCGACTAAGTCCACCCGGAAGGCCCGGCCATCATCACGATGGCCGGGCCTTTCGCATTGCCCCGCTTCGGCTGCTGGCAGTAGCAATTGGTTAGGCTGGCACACGTGCCAGTGAACCCAGAACTGCAGGGCCGCGTATTCGCCCCCACCGATCCCTACCTCGTCGGCCGCGAGAAGGTGCGCGAATTCGGCCGCGCCGTCTTCGCGACCAACCCGATCAACCACGACCCGGCAGCGGCAGCGGCAGCAGGCTACAGCGACATCGTTGCGCCACCCACCTTCGCTGTCGTCGTGCAGGAGTCGACCCTCGCGCAGCTGCTCGCCGAACCGGATGCCGGCATCGACTTCAGCCGCGTCGTGCACGGGGAACAGCGGTTCAGCTACTCGAGGCCGATCGTGGCCGGCGACGAACTCACCGCGACCCTCTCGGTGACGAGCATCAAGACCCTTGGAGGCAACGCCATGGTGACCGCCGAATCCTCCATCGTCGACCAGGCAGGCAGCCACGTCGTCACCGCGTCCTCCACTCTCGTCGTGCGGGGTGACGCGTGAGCGCTGTGACCGCACCTCGCCTCGACGCACTCGAGATCGGACAGGTCGTCGCCGACGCCGATTACCGCATCAGCCGCGACAGCCTCGTGCGCTATGCGGGAGCATCCGGGGACTTCAACGCCATCCACTACCGCGACGACGTCGCCGAGGCCGTCGGTCTTCCTGGCGTGCTCGCGCACGGCATGCTCACCATGGGTATTGCGGTGCAGTCCGTCGTCGACTGGCTCGGCGACCCCGGACGCATTCTCGACTACGGCGTTCGCTTCACCCGCCCGGTCGTCGTGGATCCACTCGAGGGTGCGGGCATCGCGGTCGTCGCGAAGGTCGGGGCACTCGACCCGGATGCGGGGGAGGCGCGGATCGACCTCACCGTCACCGCGCACGGCGGCACCGTACTCGGGAAGGCGCAGGTTCGCGTCAGCCTGCGCTGACCGGCCTGCCACAGATGGATCTGCGCGAACTGACGACCCTGCGCGTCGGTGGGTCACCCCGCGAGCTGCTGAGCCCGGAAACGCCCGATGAACTCGTGCGCGCGAGCCTGGATGTGTGGGCCAGCGGCGAGGAATGGATGGCCCTCGGCGGCGGATCCAACATCGTTGTGGGCGACGACGGATTCGACGGCAGCGTCATCCGCGTTCTTACCCGCGGCATCGAGGCGCTGCCATCGGTGCCCGGCACGGCACGGCTGCGCGTGCAGGCTGGCGAGCCGTGGGACGAGCTGGTCAGCTACACCGTCGACCGCGGGCTCGCCGGGATCGAGGCGATGGCGGGCATCCCCGGGTCGAGCGGCGCCGGCCCCATTCAGAACATCGGCGCGTACGGCCAGGAACTCTCCGACACGCTCGTCTCGGTCGAATTCCTCGACCACGAGACGGGCCGCCTGGAGGTCATCCCGGCTGCCCGGCTCGAGCTCGGCTACCGCAGCTCCGTATTCAAGGCGGGCCGCCGGGGCATCGTGCTTTCGATCGAGCTCGAGCTGACGGATGCCGAGGGACTCAGCCGCCCGGTCGCATCCCAGCAGCTCGCGACCGCGATCGGCGCTGCCTTCGGCGACCGGATCCCGGTCGGCGTCATCCGCGACGCTGTGCTGGCCCTGCGGCGGGTCAAGGGAATGGTGCTCGATGCGGCCGACCCCGACACCACGAGCGCCGGTTCGTTCTTCACCAACCCGCTCGTCGCCGCATCCTTCGCCAGGGCACTGCCGCCGGATGCCGCCCAGTGGCCGATCGAACCCGATCGGGTCAAGCTGTCGGCGGCGTGGCTGATCGAGCGGGCCGGCATCGGCCGGGGATTCTCGCTTCCCGGATCCGGAGCCGCGATCTCGAGCAAGCACACTCTGGCGATCGTGAACACCGGGTCGGCGACGGCATACGATATCCTCGAGCTGGCCCGATTCGTGCAGGAGCGTGTGCGCAACGAATTCGGTGTGGCTCTTCAGCCGGAACCCGGCTACATCGGCATGACGTCCGGGGACTGACCGGTCAGTAGCCGAGGGCGCGCCCGGCCGCGGCGTACTGCTCACGGATCACCGGCTGGGCGCTCGCGTCGAAGCGCGTCGTCGGGCCGAGGGGCCACTCGGGCTGCTCTCCCGTATGGACCCAGGCTGCCTGGCGCGCCGCGCCATCGGCGACATACTCGCTGGCGGGTGGCACGGTGACCGGCAGCCCGAACACCTCGGGGGCGATCCGCTGCACAGCGGCGTTCCGCGCCCCGCCCCCGATGAGCAGGATCCGCTCGACCTCGACTCCGCGGCTCGCGATCGCGTCGAGTCCGTCTGCGAGACCGCACAGCATCCCCTCGACCATCGCCCGCGCGAGGTTTGGCGGCGTCGCGTTCGCGAGGGTCAGCCCGTGGATCGACCCTCGCACGGTCGGGAGGTTCGGTGTGCGTTCGCCCTCGAGGTAGGGCAGCAGCACGAGCCCGCCGCTGCCGGGCGCTGCCCGCATCGCCAGCTCGGCAACCCGGTCGTGGTCGGCGCCGAGCAGGGTGCCCGCGGCGGTGAGCACCCTGGCCGCGTTGAGCGTTGCGACGAGGGGCAGGAAGAGCCCGGTCGCGTCAGCGAACCCGGCGACGGTGCCGGAGGCATCCGCCACCGTGGTGTCGCTCACCGCGAACACCGTGCCGGATGTGCCGATCGAGATCACGACGTCGCCGCGGCCAGCCCCGAGCCCCAGGGCGGCCCCCGCGTTGTCCCCCGCACCGGGACCGACGAGGATGCCGGCAGGAATACCCGGAAACGCGGCGGTCTCGCCCGCGGAATCCACTGGTCCGAGTACGCGCGGCACGATCACCTGTCGTCCGAACGCGTGCTCAAGCAGGTCGAGGCGGTAGGCGCCGGTCGCCGGTGACCAGTAGCCGGTGCCGCTCGCGTCGGAGCGGTCGGTGATGAGCGCGGAGAAATCGGCTGGGCCGGGGCCGCGGCCGTGGCCGTGGCCGTGGCCGTGGCCCAGCAGGCGCCAGGTCAGGTAGTCGTGGGGCAGCGCAACGGCGACGGTCGCGTCCACGTTCGCCGGCTCGTGGTCGCGCATCCAGCGCAGCTTGGTCACCGTGAACGAGGCGACGGGCAGGCTACCCGAGCCGGTCGCCCAGGCCTCTGCCCCCAGCTCAGCCGCGAGGTCGTCGGAGGAGGACGCTGAACGGGTGTCGTTCCAGAGCAGCGCAGGCCGCACGACCTCGCCGGCGGCGTTGAGACAGACGCAGCCGTGTTGCTGGCCGCCGATCGAGAGGGCGACGACGCCCTCGAGTCCGCCGGCATCCAGCACCGCGGCGAGCAACGCATCCCACCACAGCACCGGATCTATCTCGGTGCCGGCCGGATGGCTCGCGCGGCCCGCGCGAACGAGCCGCCCCGTCTCGAGGTCGCGCACGACGACCTTGCAGCTTTGCGTCGACGAGTCGATGCCGGCGATGAGTGCCATGGGTCCTCCGTTGGCTGTCCGGCTTGCAGTATATGGAGTCGGCGGCAACAAACCGTGGCCGGTGGCGCAGGCCGCCCGCCCGCCTCTCTGCTGGCGCGAGCCGCCCTCCCACCTCTCTGCTGGCGCAGGTTGCCCTCCCACCTCTCTGCTGGCGCGAGTTGCCCATTTCTGTCGGGTTGGCGGCGATGGAGGCGACGGTTGTGGGCGACTCGCGCTTCCTTGATGACGTTGTGGGTGTGGTGGAAGACTCAGCCGCGCCAGCCACGACCGTGAAGCGCAGTCCGTATGCGTCCGACGAGTTCCTCCGGTCTCCTCATGTCGTCGGCGTTGATCTCCATGACGATCCAGCCGTTCGCCTCCAGGCGCGAGCGGCGGGTCATGTCCTTGCGCCACTGCTTCTGGTCACGGTGGTAGTCGCCTTGGTACTCGAGAAGTATTTTGTGTTGCGCGAAGGCGATGTCCGTGCGGTAGCCAGTGCCGGTTTCGGCGTCGACAATCGCGTGGTTGATCGATGGCGTGGGCAGTCCCGCTCGGACGATGATCACACGCAGCCACGACTCAGGTCGGGACTCGGAACGGTCGTTCAGGAGGGGGAGAGACTCCCGCATCCGCTTCGCACCTCGCCGCCCCGCGAGGCGGGAGGCGCACGCCGCGAGCTCCGACAGTGTCGCGAACTTCAACCTCCACTGGATCAGATGGTCGCCAACTGCGACGAGATCCATCAGCGACAGGTACGCGGCCAAGTCGCACCACGTTCGGGCGGCGGACGTGTGACGCAGCCCGTTCGTCTCGACGACATCAACGGGCGACAGATCGAGGCTGTGCCCGAGGATGCCAGCCGCGTGCGGCGCCCGCGCGGGGGAGGGCACAGAAATGTGCAGGCGGGAATCCCGCTCGGTTGCGAAGGGCAGCGGCGCGCGAAACAGGCGCGCGGATGTTGCGTGGCTGAATACGGCGTCATCTGGCATCCTCAGGGCGAACATCGCACAGACGGTCTCAAGCGGCTTCTCGCCCGCGTGGGGGTGGCGCACGCCCCAGATCGACTTGTCGAGATCGAGCGCTCGCATACGTCCGCGCTGGATGCCTGCGCGCTCGCCGTCGGCGACCGTGAAGGCTAGATGAGTCAGCTGCGAAGGAAGCGGTGAGGGGTGCATGCACTAATGCTCGGAGACAGCTGGACCTCCGGTCCAGGCCCGCCCGCGGTGGGGAAGTGATCGGCGAACCTGGCGGCTGGGGAGGGGAGGAGCGCCGTGGGGCGCCTGCGCCATCGGCATGATGTCTGGCTTCGGATCCTGCCTGCGCAAGCTTTCACGCCGCGAGTTGCCTGATTGCGCGGCCTTGGTGGGCGCGGAGGGGACCTTTGTGGGTGGTTCGCGGGGTGTGGGTGCGCGAGTTGCCTGATTGCGCGGCCTTGGTGGGCGCGGAGGGGACCTTTGTGGGTGGTTCGCGGGGTGTGGGGTCGCGAGTTGCCTGATTGCGCGGCCTTGGTGGGCGCGGAGGGGACGTTTGTGGGTGGTTCGCGGGGTGTGGGGGCGCGAGTTGCCTGCTTGTGCGGCCTTGGTGGGCGCGGAGGGGACGTTTGTGGGTGGTTCGCGGGGTGTGGGTGCGCGAGTTGCCTGCCCAAGCGGAGTCGTTCGAGACCCGCAGCGCAGAGGCGGCTCCTACGCGAACAGGCGCTGCAGGCGCTGTATTCCCTCGAGCAGCGCCTCGTCGCCGAGCGCGTATGAGAGCCTCAGGTAGCCGCTCGGCCCGAACGCTTCACCGGGGACGACGGCCACCTCGGCCTGCTCGAGGATCAGGTCCGCGAGCTCGAGCGAGCTCGTGGGCGTCACCCCGCCCCACTCGCGCCCGAGCAGGCCCGTCACGTCGGGGTAGACGTAGAACGCGCCCTCCGGGATCGGGCAGTTGACCCCGTCGATCTTGTTGAGCTCGGCGACGATGGTCGCGCGGCGACGGTCGAACGCCCGCCGCATGTCTTCCACGGCATCCTGCGGACCGGTCAGCGCGGCGATCGCCGCCCGCTGCGAGATGTTCGACACATTGGAGGAGAGGTGCGACTGCAGGTTCGCGGCGGCCTTGACGGCGTCGACGGGTCCGACCATCCAGCCGAGGCGCCAGCCGGTCATTGCGTAGGTCTTGGCGACCCCGTTCACAAGGATTGTGGTGTCGGCGAGGGCCGGGACGGCCTCGACGATCGACACCGCGCGGATGCCGTCGTAGACGAGGTTCTGGTAGATCTCGTCGCTGATGACCCAGATGCCGTGCTTGAGCGCCCACTCGCCGATCGCGCGGGTCTGCTCGGCCGAGTAGACCGACCCCGTCGGGTTGGACGGCGAGACGAAGAGGAGAACCTTGGTGCGCGGGGTGCGGGCGGCCTCGAGCTGCTCGACCGTGGCGAGGTAGTTCTGCTCTACCCCCGCGAAGACCTCGACAGGCACGCCGCCGGCCAGGCGGATCGCCTCGGGGTAGGTCGTCCAATACGGGGAGGGCAGGATGACTTCGTCGCCCGGGTCGATGAGCGTGGCGAAGGCCTGGTAGACGGCCTGCTTGCCGCCGTTCGTGACGACCACCTGGTTGGCGGTCACCGCCCAGCCGCTGTCCCGCGCGGTCTTCGCCGCGATTGCCTCGCGCAGCTCCGGCAGGCCGGCCGCCGGGGTGTAACGATGATTCTTGGGGTCGAGGACGGCGACGGATGCTGCCTCGACGATGTTTGCCGGCGTCGGAAAGTCCGGCTCGCCCGCGGCGTAGCTGATGACGGGGCGCCCGGCGGCTTGCAGCGCCTTGGCTTTCGAGTCGACCTTGAGGGTCGCGGATTCGGCGATCGAGGAGATGCGCTGTGAGATACGGGGGAGTTGGGTGGCCACGATCCCAGCTTAACCAACCAGACCTGTGGTGTGCGGTGCCATCAGCGCGGGCTGGCTTTACACCCCCTGAGACCTGACCTAGACTGGGAGAGGTAGTGGAAATCTGCCATGCTTTTGCGTGCCCGTTTGTAGCCAACAATCCGGATGCCGACCGAACGGTCGTGAGTGTGGGGTTTTTTCTCCGAAGGGCGGTGGCTCAATTGGTAGAGCAGCGGTCTCCAAAACCGCAGGTTGCAGGTTCAAGTCCTGTCCGCCCTGCAGCTCGATTCGTGCGGGAATGCACGAACCAGCGAGTTGCCTGATCCTCATCGGATCGGGTGACCGGTATCCGGAAGGTAATAACAGTGGCGAAGAACGTGACCGACGAGTCAAGCGAGGACGTCGTCGCCAACGCCAGGAAAGAGCGTGCCGGAAGGCGCGGTCCATTCGGTCGCATCGCCCTGTTCATCCGACAGGTCATCAATGAACTCAAGAAGGTCGTCACCCCGACCCGCAAGGAACTGTTCAGCTACACGGGTGTCGTGCTCGCGTTCGTCGTCATCATGATGTCGATCGTGGCGGGTTTCGACTTCCTGTTCGCTCTTGGTGTGGCGTATGTCTTCGGTGACGGGCCCGCGCAGTAGTTCCCCTGGCCGCGCAAGCGGCCGAATCCCGGGGATGCCCCGGAAATCGTGACGGCGCGCGGAGCCGCAAGGTGAGCGTGCAGACCGGCAACAACAACGGAAATGGAATCCAGTGTCTGACACAGAACGCGACGATATCGACCTCGCGACTGCCGCCGAGCAGTCCTCCGAGGTGGAAGAGGCTCAAGAGGGCAACACCCTCGACGAGGCCGAGTCGTCGGTGGAGCCCGCTGAGCACACCGCGATGCACGTCGAGAACGACGTCGAGTCCGATCTCAATGCGGCACTCGACGCGATCGAGACCGCCGTCGACCCCGAGGCGGACGAGGTAGTCGAGGACGCCCTCGACGTTGATTCGATCGACGAGGCCGACGCATCCGTCGCCGCGGTCGACGACGAGGCCGAGGTCGAAGCTGAGGTTGAAGCCGAGCCGGAGGAGGAGGCAGAGGTTGACCCGTACGAGGCCTTCCGCGCCGAGCTGAAATTCGCGCCGGGCAAGTGGTACGTCATCCACTCCTACGCGGGGTTCGAGAAGCGCGTCAAGCAGAACATCGAGAACCGCAAGGTGAGCATGTCGATGGAAGATTACGTCTTCCAGGTCGAGGTGCCGATGGAAGACGTCGTCGAGATCAAGAACGGCCAGCGCAAGCTCGTCAATCGAGTGCGCATCCCCGGATACGTGCTCGTGCGTATGGACCTCAACGAGGACTCCTGGTCCGTCGTGCGCCACACGCCCGGGGTCACCGGCTTCGTCGGCAACTCGCACAACCCCACCCCGCTTCGCTTCGAAGAAGCCTTCTCGATGCTCAAGAGCCTCGTGCAGATCGTCGAAGCGCCCGTGAAGGCAGGCGCGAAGGGTGGCAAGACCACCGCGCGCTCAATCCCGCAGGAAGTCGACTTCGAGGTCGGCGAGACCATCACGATCAAGGAGGGCTCGTTCGCGGGTCTTCCCGGTTCGATCAGCGAGATCAAGCCGGAGAGCGGCAAGCTCACCGTGCTCGTGTCGCTCTTCGAGCGCGAGACGCCGGTCGAGCTCAGCTTCGACCAGGTCACCAAGCTCTAACGCGACACCGCGACACCGCGACACACAGACCACCGCAACCGGACCTACCGGGCAGCGGGAGAGCATCCGGGTCCCGGATGCTCGACAAGGAAAGAGAGAAACAATGGCATCGAGAAAGAAAGTCACCGGTCTGATCAAGCTTCAGATCAAGGCTGGCGCAGCCACCCCCGCACCGCCCATCGGGCCGGCGCTGGGACAGCACGGCGTCAACATCATGGAGTTCTGCAAGGCGTACAACGCGGCGACCGAGGCCCAGCGCGGCAACGTCATCCCCGTCGAGATCACGGTCTACGAGGACCGCTCGTACACGTTCATCCTGAAGACCCCGCCGGCAGCCGAGCTCATCAAGAAGGCCGCCGGAGTGGCCAAGGGATCGGGAACCCCGCACACCGTCAAGGTTGCGCGGCTCACCCAGGACCAGGTTCGCGAGATCGCCGAGGTCAAGATGGCCGACCTCAACTCAAACGACATTGAAGCAGCTTCAAAGATCATCGCCGGCACCGCCCGCTCGATGGGGATCACGGTGGACGCATAATGGCTACGAAATCCAAGGCCTACCGCGCCGCAGCAGAGAAGATCGAAGAAGGACGTTTCTACACGCCGTCTGAGGCCGTCGCGGTTGCCCGCGAGACCGGCTCCGCCAAGTTCAACTCGACCGTCGAGGTCGCGCTCAAGCTCGGGGTCGACCCGCGCAAGGCCGACCAGATGGTTCGTGGAACCGTCAACCTTCCGCACGGAACCGGAAAGGTCGCGCGCGTCATCGTGTTCGCGACGGGACCGGCCGCTGAGGCAGCTCTCGCGGCTGGCGCCGACGAGGTCGGTGGCGATGAGCTCATCGAGAAGGTCGCCGCCGGATACACCTCCTTCGACTCCGCCGTCTCGACGCCGGAGCTGATGGGCAAGGTCGGTCGTCTCGGTAAGGTCCTGGGGCCCCGCGGCCTCATGCCGAACCCGAAGACGGGCACCGTGACCCCGGACCCGGCCAAGGCCGTGACAGAGATCAAGGGGGGAAAGATCGAGTTCCGCGTCGACAAGCACAGCAACGTGCACTTCATCGTCGGCAAGTCCGGTTTCGACCAGGTGCAGCTCGAAGAGAACATCAAGGCCGCGCTCGACGAGATCTCGCGGGCCAAGCCCTCGAGCTCGAAGGGCCGCTACATCCAGAAGGGCACGGTGTCGACCACGTTCGGCCCCGGCATCCCGCTGGACGTGAACGTTCTGTAACAGGCAGCATCCGCTCAGCACGAGCGACACGACGAGGGGCCCACGCGAGTGGGCCCCTTTTCGTATTCCCGCGGCACACATTAGGGGCGTCGCCCTCCAGTGCGACAGAATCGAGTATGCCCACGACCGCCTCAGCCAAGGAGCGCGTCGTGGTGCGCCAGGCCAGGCCGGCGGATGCCGCAGCGCTGCACGAGCTCGCTGCGGCCACGTTCCCCCTCGCCTGCCCTCCCGGAACCCTGCGGCGGGACATGGACGCTTTCGTGGCCACCCATCTCTCCCGCGAGAAGATGACGGGCTACCTCGCCGACCCGCACCGGGAGCTGCTGCTCGCCGAGGTCGACGGCCGGGCCGCCGGGTACACGATGCTGATCTTCGGTGAGCCAGGGGACCCCGACGTGTCGGCGGTGGTTACGGTTCGCCCAACGGTCGAACTCAGCAAGCTCTACGTGCACACCGGACACCACGGCAGTGGGATCGCCGCGCGACTGGTGGAGGCCTCGCTCCGACGTGCCCTGCGGCGGGGGGCGCGCGGAGTCTGGCTCGGCGTCAACCAGCTCAACGAGCGGGCGAACGCGTTCTATGAGAAGAGCGGGTTCGGGCTCGTGGGAACCAAGCGCTTCCTCGTCGGCAATCGCTGGGAGGACGACTTCGTGCGCGAGCTCCGCTTCGAGTCCTGGCCTACGCCTCGCTGACCCTGAGCACGATCTTGCCGCGAGTATGGCCCGTCTCGAGCTTGGTGTGGGCCGCCGCCGCCTCGTCGAGGTCGAAGACGTCGTCGAGGTGGACCCGGATGTCGCCGGCTTCGAGCATGCGCGCGATGATCGCGAGAGTCGCCCCGTCGGGCGCGACCTTGTACCCCGTCGCGCGGATGCCCGCGGCAGCAGCATCCGCGCGCATCGTCGGCCAGCTACCGGTCGGGGCGTTCACGAGCAGGCCGCCGCGGCGCAGGGTGGCCAACGACCGGGTGCCGGTGTCGTCGTGCACGTTGCCGATGAGGTCGATTACGGCGTCGACCTTGTCGAGGCCCTCCTCGAACCGCGAGGCCGTGTAATCGATGACCTGGTTCGCGCCCAGCTCGCCGAGCCAGCCGAGGTTGCGCGTCGATCCCGTCGCGATGACGTGGGCGCCGAAGTACCGCGCAAACTGCACTGCGAAGTGGCCGACCCCTCCGGCGCCCGCGTGAATGAGCATCCGCTGGCCCTCGTGCGCCTTCGCGACATCGACGACCATCCCCCACGCGGTGAGGGCGGCGAGGGGAACCCCGGCCGCCTCGACATGGGACAGGCTCGCAGGTTTGCGCGTCAGGCTGAGCGAGGAGACGGCCACGTACTCGGCGTAGCTTCCGGCGGACCGTGGAAAGCCCGTCATGCCGAACACCTCCGTGCCGGGCTGGAGCGAGTGGGCCTCGAACGGACTCTCGACGACGACGCCACTGAAGTCGCGGCCGAGCACCGCGGGGTAGGCGCCGATCGCCGCGGCGACCCCGCCACCGGAGCGGGTCTTTGCGTCGATCGGATTGATTCCGGCGGCCAGCACCCGAACAAGCACCTCGGAGTTGACCCGCAGCGGGACCGGTACGTGCGATGCGACCAGCTCCAGCGGCGCGCCGGTGCTGCGGATCACCATGGCTCGCATCGTGGTCATTCGAATGGCCTCCCCGCCTCAAGAAGTCCAGTCAAGCCGGCCCGTGAGTCGAGGCTGTTACGGCGGTGTCAATTGAATGCTAACTCTGCGCGATTCGCGCTGGCCTGCCGCGGTCAGCGCTGACGCGCGAGCACGTCGAGCACCTGGTTCGCCAACTGCACAAGCGAGTGGATCTCGTTCTCGTCGCGCTCGATCCAGCGGCACTCCGGCTGGAGGTTCACCGGTACGAAGTCGAGGTGCTGCTCCCAGACGAGCAGCGTGCGCTCCGCCCCCAGCACGTATTGCTGCCACCAGATCTGGCGCAGGTATGACCGCGGGACCGACTGCCACGCCGATTTCGTCGTCTTGATCTCGGCGAGGACCAGGTCGCCGGCGCTCGAGCGGCCGAGTCCGTCCGGCGTCGCCAGATGCTGTTTTTCGCCGTTCGCGTGGAACAGCCCGTCGCTTGGGGAAATGCCGTACTCGCCGTTCACCCAGCGGGCGATCTCGGGCTCACGGGCCCGGCCGTGGTCGGTGTAGGCATTGCCGCCGAAAGCGGAGCCGTGCACCTTCTCGAGGGCGACGGCCTGTACGGAGCGGATGCCGGACAGCCGCGCGGCATCCGTCGCCGTGATCCCCTTGCTCCTGGCCCGCAGCCACGCGACGCGATCGCTCGATCGCGCCACGAGCCGGTCCCGATGGTCGGGGGGCGGCTCGTCCCACAGGGAGAGCATCGGCTGCACGAACGTCACCGTGCCATTCTCCCCGACGACCGCCTCTACCGGGCGTGGACACTTCCGGGAATACTCGGGCAAAAATATGCGTTTGCATGGATACAATCAAGTACGGAGGCACGGACAATGAGTGTGAACACAGCAGGGCTGCATCACGTGACGGCGATTGCCGGCGAGCCGCAGCGCAACATCGACTTCTATGTGACCGGGCTCGGGCTCCGCCTCGTCAAGAAGACCGTCAACTTCGACGACCCGGGCACCTACCACCTCTACTACGGCGACACCGCGGGGCGCCCGGGATCGCTCATCACCTTCTTCCCCTGGGCCTCGGTGCCCGACGGCCGCGTCGGCCGCGGCCAGTCGACCTCGACGGCCTTCTCGGTTCCGGCGGGCACCCTCGGCTGGTGGAGGGACCACTTCTCCGGCCTCGGCGTCGAATCGACGGTGACCTCCGCCTCCGGCGACGAGGAGCGTGTGTCGCTGCGGGACCCGGACGGCCTGCAGATCGACCTCGTCGCATCCTCGATCTCCGACCCGCGCGACCCGTGGGACTCCGCGTCGGTGCCCGCAGAGTACGCCGTGCGCGGGCAGCACTCCTCGGTGCTCACCGTCGGCGACCCCACGAAGACCGTGAGCCTTTTGACCGACGACCTCGGGCTGCGCATCGTGAGCGAGCGTGGAAACCGGATCCGGCTCGAGGCCGGCGACGGGGGAGCAGGCAACATCGTCGACGTCGTCGCCGACCCCACCGGTCCGCAGGGGCTGTCGGCCGGAGGCACGGTGCACCACATCGCGTTCCGTGTTCCGGACCAGGCGACCCAGGAGCTGTGGCGTCGCGAGCTCGTCGATCGCGGCCATCAGGTGACGGCCATTCTCGACCGCCAGTACTTCACCTCGATCTACTTCCGGGAGCCGGGCGGGGTGCTCTTCGAGATCGCCACGGACACCCCCGGGTTCGACATCGACGAGCCGCTGCTCGAGCTCGGCCGCTCCCTCAAGCTCCCGCCGTGGCTTGAGCCGAGCCGCAATGCGATCGAGAACGCCGTGGCGAAGATCGAACTGCCCGCCGGGAACAACCCTCAGCTCGAGGAGTACACGCGATGACGACCCCGCCGCCAGCGTGGCCGCACCTGTACCGCGAGGGGGCTCCGGATTCGCCGGTGCTGCTGATGCTCCACGGCACGGGAGGGAACGAGCGCGACTTCGTCGCGCTCGCGGAGTCGATCGACCCCTCGGCCGCGGTGCTCGCGCCGCGCGGACCAGTGCAGGAGAGCGGGATGCTGCGCTGGTTCAGACGGTTCGCCGAAGGCCAGTTCGACGTCGATGACGTCGTGCGCCGGGCGGGCGAGCTCGCCGCGTTCATCGCCGAGGCGTGCGCCGCCTACGGGCTCGGCGACCGGCGGCTCATCGCCATCGGCTTCTCCAACGGCGCGAACATCGCCCTCGCGACGGCCCTGCTGCATCCGGAGTCGATCGACCGCGCTATCGCCTTCTCAGGCATGAACCCGCTCCCCGACAGGGAGGTCGACACTGACCTCTCGGGGAGCAGGGTGCTCATGCTGAACGGAGACTCCGACCCATTCGCGCCACTCGCGAGCGCGGAACGTGTCGTCGCGGTTCTCGCCGAACGCGGCGCCGAGGCCCGGCACGTGGTGCGCGCCGGTGGCCACGGCATCGACGGGTCGGACCTGCGTGCGGCGCTCGACTGGCTCGCCTCGCCCTGAGCCCTCTCGCCCTTGGCCATGCGTCCTCCGAGCGGATGGTGACGGTGATGGTTGAAGAAATCGCGAGCGACACCGCCCGCGACAGGGGCTTTCGGCTTCGGTGCCGCACAGCAGGCACTGGGCCCACGCATAGGCTTCTCAGAGAAAACAGGGGATAGTAGGAGGCGTGACCGACACTGCCCCCGCCCGAGCCCTCCTGCGTCGCGCCGACGGCTCGCCCGTGCGCGCGGTGGTCGTCGACGACGAGGCCTCCCTCACCGACCTGCTCACGATGGCGCTGCGCTACGAGGGCTGGGACGTTCGCTCGGCGTCCGGCGGCGCTGCCGCCATCGGCCTCATCCGTGAGTTCGGGCCGGATGTCGTCGTGCTCGACGTCATGATGCCCGACGTCGACGGCCTCAGCGTGCTGCGCCGGCTCCGGGCCGACGGGCGCGACATGCCGATACTATTCCTGACCGCGAAAGACTCCCTCGACGACCGCATTCAGGGGCTGACCGCGGGCGGTGACGACTACGTCACCAAGCCATTCAGCCTCGAGGAACTCGTCGCCAGGCTGCGTGGGCTCATCCGCCGGTCCACCGCGCTCGCGGCCGAGCTGAGCGACCCGGTCCTGCGCGTGGGAGACCTCACCCTCGACGAGGAGAGCTATGAGGTGCAGCGCTCTGGCGAGGCGATCGAGCTCACCGCGACCGAGTTCGAGCTGTTGCGCTTCCTCATGCGGAACCCCCGACGGGTGATGAGCAAAGCGCAGATCCTCGACCGGGTCTGGAGCTACGACTTCGGCGGGCGGTCGAGCATCGTCGAGCTCTACATCTCTTATTTGCGCAAAAAGGTCGACGGCGAACGGAAGCCGATGATCCACACGGTGCGCGGCGTCGGCTACCTCATCAAACCGGCCCGATGACGGGTCGCTCGCGGTCGCTCTGGTCGCTCCAACGGCGGCTCGTAGTCGGCATCATGCTGCTTCTCGCACTCGTCAGCATCGTCGTCGGCGCCGTCAGCACCGCCGCGCTCGGCCAGGCCCTCACAGCGAGGGTCGACGAGCAGCTGCGGTCCGCCGCCGACATCCTCCTCGGACCGTCGGGTCCGGGTCGGGGGGAGTACACGCCGTCCCCGCGGGATGCCCTCCGGCCCGGCGCCGTCGTGCTCGTCGAATCGCGGGGGAGCGTGGTGGTCGCCGGGTATGTGGCCGAAGACGGCACGGCCGCGCCGTTGACCACCGCCCAGCGGGACGTGCTGCTCGAGGTCGATGGCGGGCGCGCGGCGGCGAGTGTCGACCTTGGCGAGCTCGGAGAGTACCGGGTGCTAGCCGAGACCACGCGCGCAGACGAACGCCTCGTGGTCGGGCTGCCGCTCGCGGAATCGCGGGCGACGACCGCGCAGCTGCTGTTCATCATCGCGCTCGTCACGGCGGCCGCGCTCGCCGCAACGGCCGTGATCGGCTCCGCGGTGGTCAGGCTGGCGCTGCGACCCCTCGGCCGCGTCGCGGACACTGCCGCCAGGGTATCGAGACTGCCGCTCGCGAAAGGCGAGGTCGCCCTCGCCCCGCGGGTGCCGGATGCCGATACCGACACGAGAACGGAGGTCGGGCGACTTGGCGCCGCGATCAACCGGATGCTCGACCACGTGGCATCCGCCCTGCTCGCCCGGCAGGAGAGCGAGGGCAAGGTGCGCCGCTTCGTCGCCGACGCGAGCCACGAGCTACGCACCCCGCTCACCTCGATCCGCGGCTACGCCGAGCTCACCCGGCGCGGCGGCCACGAACTGCCGCCCGACGTCGTCAGGTCGATGGAGCGCATCGAATCCGAGGCGATCCGTATGACCTCCCTCGTCGAGGACCTCCTGCTGCTCGCGCGCCTCGATGAGGGCCGCGACCTCGAGACCGGGCCGGTAGACCTGTCGGGTATCCTGCTCGACGTGGTGAGTGACGCGCACGCCGCGGCCCCCGACCACAGCTTCGCGCTTGACCTGCCCGACGTGCCGGTGATCGTCAGTGGCGACGATTCGCGCCTGCGCCAGGTCGTGGTGAACCTGCTCGCCAATGCGCGCGTGCACACCCCGGCGGGCACCGCGATCACCGTCGGCCTCGGGGTGCGCGACAGTGCCATCCTGACCATTGCCGACAACGGGCCTGGGGTTCCCGCGGAGCGCCAGGCATCACTGTTCGAGCGCTTCACGAGGGGCGACGAGTCCCGGTCGCGGGCAGCCGGAAGCACGGGCCTCGGCCTCGCGATCGTGCGAGCCGTCGTCGAGGGCCACAGCGGAACGGTGTCTGTCGACTCCGTGCCCGGCCGCACCGTCTTCACGGTCGAGCTGCCCCTCGCGCCGGCCCCGGCTGGCACTCGGGCGGACAGGGCAGAATGACACCGGCGGCACGGGTCGCCAGGAAGCGGGCACGGCGATGGATTCACTCACCCGGCACACCGACTACGGATCGACGAGCCTGACCGAAGCGGACGTCGACCCCGATCCGCTCGTCGAGTTCGCTGCGTGGCTTGCCCGGGCCGAGGAGGCCGGGGTCTACGAGCCCAACGCGATGGTGGTCGGCACCGTCGACGCCGACGGGCGGCCGAGCAGCCGCACAGTACTGCTCAAGGGGCTGGATGGCGAGGGGTTCGAGTTCGTCACCAATTACGAGTCGCGCAAGGGGCGCGCGCTTGCTGCGAACCCCGCGGTGTCGCTGCTGTTTCCGTGGTATTCACTCAACCGTCAGGTCTGCGTGCTCGGCACCGCCGCACCGACCTCAGCCGAGGTGAGCGACGCCTACTTCGCCCGGCGCCCGCGCGGCGCTCGGATCGCCGCCCTCGCGAGCGAGCAGTCCCGCCCGGTCGCCTCGCGGGACGAGCTCGAGCGCCGGGTCAGGGAGCTCGAGGAGCGCTACCCGGAGGGGGCAGAGGTCCCCCGGCCGGAGCACTGGGGCGGGGTGCGCGTGGTGCCACGGGAGATCGAGTTCTGGCAGGGCCGCACTTCCCGCCTGCACGACCGCATCCGGTTCACGGCGACAAGCGAGCAGGGTGCTGGCGCACTCGGCTGGGCACGCGAGCGCCTGCAGCCCTAGGCGCCCCGGATCCGGAGGGGTGGGAGGATGGAACCTTGCAATCGTTCACCAAAGGAGCCCGAATGAGGATCGCCGTCACCGGATCAGCCGGAAAACTAGGGAGCGTTGTCGTCGCAGAGCTCCGTGCCGCGGGACACACAGTGCACGAACTGGACCTCGCCGGCCCACGCAGCGAGACGTTCACGCGCGTCGACTTCACCGATTATGGACAGACCGTCGACGCGTTCTGCAGCATCGACGGCCGGCACACCGGGCTCGACGCGGTCGTGCATCTTGCGGCGGCACCGGCCGGCGGCATCCTGCCCGATTCCGCGACCTTCCACAACAACATGATCGCCACCTACAACGTGTTCCAGGCGGCTCGTCGCGCCGGCATCAGGACGATCGTCTATGCCTCGAGCGAGACGCTTCTCGGCATCCCCTTCGACGCTCCGCCGCCCTACATCCCGGTCGACGAGGAGTACGAGTCCCGGCCCGAGAGCACCTACGCGGTCACCAAGCACCTTGAGGAGGAGCTCGCCCAGAAGCTCGTCCGCTGGGATCCCGAGCTGAGCATCACCGCGCTGCGCTTCTCCAACGTCATGCACGTCGAGGACTACGCAGACTTCGCGTCCTACGACGCGGACGCGCTTGCCCGCAAGTGGAACCTGTGGGGCTACATCGATGCTCGCGACGGGGCGCAGGCCGTGTTGAAGGCACTCGAGAAGAACATCCCGGGGTTCGCCGCGTACATCATCGCCAACGCCGACACGGTCATGACCCGGTCGAGCACCGAACTCGCGGCAGAAGTGTTTCCCGGCGTGCCGGTCACGAAGCAGCTCGGCGAGAACGAGACGATGCTCTCGATCGACAAGGCCCGCCGCGTGCTGGGCTATGAGCCTGAGCACTCCTGGCGCAACCACGTCTAGCGCCGATGCGGGCCCGGTTTGCCAATCGGGCCCGCATCCCCTACCCTCAGAGAAGCCAAAGACCGCAGGTTGTCGGCGTGCCCATCACCGGGTACCCGATCGAAGATTCGCTCAGCGAATGCCAGCGCAGGTGTGTGTAGAAGTCTCCCCCAGGGTTTCAGCTCCGTGCGCTTGCGCCGGAGCTTTTTTCATGAGCCGAGCCTGTTGATTCACTGCCCCGGTCGCGGCGCAAACAATCAATCAAAGGAGTGCCATGGCGAACAAGGAAGCTTCAGTCGCCGAGCTTGCGGAGAAGTTCCGTAGCTCGAATGCTGTCCTGCTCACCGAGTATCGCGGACTCACCGTCGCCCAGCTGAAAACGCTGCGGAAGTCGATCAGTGAGCACGCAACATACGCCGTGGTGAAGAACACGCTGACCAAGATCGCGGCCAACAATGTGGGCATCTCGTCATTCGACGATGAGCTCGCCGGGCCGTCCGCGATCGCATTCGTGCACGGCGATACCGTCGCCGTCGCGAAGGCTCTGCGTGACTTTGCCAAGGCAAACCCGCTGCTTGTGGTCAAGAACGGTTACTTCGACGGTAACGCTCTTACCCAGGCAGAGGTCATGAAGCTCGCCGACCTCGAAAGCCGGGAGGTGTTGCTGGGCAAGCTGGCCGGCGCCTTCAAGCAGTCGCTGTTCGGTGCGGCATACCTGTTCAACGCACCGCTGTCGAAGGCCGTTCGCACGGTCGACGCGCTGCGTGAAAAGCAGGAGTCCTCGAGCTAAGAACCCCTCGCGGGTTTGGCCAAGCGGCCGCAACGATCACAGAACCACTAAGGAGAATAATCATGGCAAAGCTTTCAAATGACGAACTCATCGAAGCATTCAAGGAGCTCACGCTCATCGAGCTGAGCGACTTCGTCAAGAAGTTCGAAGAGGTCTTCGAGGTCACCGCTGCGGCTCCCGTCGCCGCTGCTGCCGTCGGTGGCGCCGCTCCCGTCGAAGAGGTCGAAGAGAAGGACTCCTTCGACGTCGTCCTCGAGTCCGTCGGTGACAAGAAGATTCAGGTCATCAAGGAGGTTCGCGCGCTCACGAGCCTCGGCCTCGGCGAGGCGAAGGCCGTCGTCGATGGTGCCCCCGGCGTCGTCCTCGAAGGTGCAAACAAGGAGACCGCCGAGAAGGCGAAGGCTCAGCTCGAAGCAGCTGGCGCCACCGTCACCCTCAAGTAACATCTGCCGCGCAGGCGGCGCACCTCGAATAAGCCCTCGGCCTCTGGCCGGGGGCTTATTTGCGTGGTGGCGGGTCGGTGGACGGCGTGACGTTTGTCCACCATAATGAGGACACCCCACAGAGATTCAGCCGGTAGGTGAGGGTCGGAGAAGTCCGGCCCTACCCGTTCGTGTCTAGACAGTCTTACCCTCTGGCTAGCCACCTGGTTCTCTCGCACCACATCAGGACGCGGCGGGTGCTTCGAAATCCCGGAGGCACCCGCCCATCCCTGCCATGCTCGTCCTAGCCCGGGTGAGGCGGTGCAGTGGTGCTGTGCCGGGCCACGAAAGCGAGAGGCACGGTCACTCGCTCGATGGCGGCTGGATCACCCGAGATCGAGAGCTCGCGCATCACCAGCTCGACCGCGCGGGCTCCCTGCCGGCACGGCTCCTGACGCAACGTCGTGAGACCGAACATGGCAGCGAGGTCATGGTCATCGATGCCGATCACCGAGAGCTGCCTCGGCACGTCGAGACCGAGCTCTCGCGCGGCGATGATGACCCCGATCGCGATCTCGTCGCATCCGGCCATGATCGCCGTCGGTCGCAGGCGCGGGTCGGAGAGCAGCTGCCGGGCGGCCCTATAGCCGCCGGGAACCGAGAACGGAACGGCGCGGAAGTCGTCCCCCCGTTCGATCCCGGCCTCATCCATCGCGAGACGGAATCCTGTCAGACGCTGGGCGTGCACCCGGAAGTCCATCTGCTCGAATTGATCGCCACCGAGGTGCATGATGCGGCGGTGGCCGAGGCTGATGAGGTGCTCGGTCGCCAACCGGGCCGCCTCCACGTCGTCGATGCTGAGCGTGGACATCCCGTCGATGGGGCCGCCGAGGCCGACGATGGGCTTGCCGAGCGAGCGCAGCAGCCCGATCTCCGACGGGTCGAGCTCGATCCCAATTGCGATCACCGCGTCCACGCGCTTGCGAACCAGGAAGTAGTCGAACACACGACGACGTTGGTCCGGATCGCTGCTGAGGCGGTACAGGGTGAGGTCGTAGCCGGCGCCGATGAGCGTGGACTCGATTCCTTCGAGCACTTCCGCGAAGAACCACCGGTTGATGAAGGGAATGACAACGCCCACATTGCGGGTCTGGCCGGTCACGAGGCTCGCCGCGTTCGAGGAGGCGACATAGCCGATCGCCGAGGCCGCGCGCTCCACCCGCTCCCTCGTGGGGAGGGCGACATAGCCGGCGCCGCTCAGCGCCCTGGAGGCGGTGGACTTCGACACTCCCGCCATGCGGGCGACATCTGCAAGCGCGCTCACCTCCACTCCCTCCATTGGGTTAGGTCTGGCTGGAATACTAACCGGGATTCGACCGGTGTGGAATCGGTTCCAGATTCTCGTGCTCAATCCTGGTGAAACAGGCTATCGAAACTCTCCCAGCCATTTTCCAGCCGTGCCCCAATCGTTAGATTTCGCTGTGGAACAGTTGTTGCGCCGCGGCGTGGGGTGCCATAGCGTCGATTATGGAACCGTTTCCCTACCCTTTGCCGCAACGCCGAGAAGTCACATCCGTTCCACATCCAGACACCAATCCCGCGTCCTGTGCTTCCGAGACGCGGCCGACCTCAACGAGGAGGAAAAACATGAGCTCAACCTTGCATCGCCGCTTGCTCCTGCCAATCGCCGCCGCCGGAGTAATGGGCCTCGTGCTCGCCGGCTGTACCGGAACCGACGACGGCGGCCCGGCCGCCTCCGATGCCGACTGTGGGCCGTACGAGGACTACGGAACCTTCGAGGGCGAATCGGTCGAGGTCTACTCGACCATCGTCGACGTCGAGGCCGATCAGCTGGTCCAGAGCTGGGCGGACTTCGAGTCCTGCACCGGCATCACCATCGACTTCGTGGGCACCCAGGAGGCGGAAACTCAGATCAACGTGCGCGCCGCTGCCGGTGACGCTCCCGACCTGATGATCATCCCGCAGCCCGGTCTGCTCCAGCGCCTCATCAACGACGGCTACGTGCTTCCCGCACCGGAGTCGGTCGAGGCCAACGTCGACGAGTTCTGGTCCGAGGACTGGAAGGGCTACGGAACCGTCGATGACACGTTCTATGCGGCTCCGCTGATGGCGAGCGTCAAGGGCTGGGTCTGGTACTCGCCCTCGGACTTCGAAGCCAAGGGCTATGAAGTTCCCGAGACGTGGGACGAGATGATGGAGCTCACGGCGACCATGGCCGAGGAGAGCACAGCGACCTACCGCCCCTGGTGCGTCGGCTTCGGCTCGGGCGACGCCACCGGATGGCCGGGAACCGACTGGATCGAAGACGTGGTTCTTCGCGAGTCCGGCCCCGAGGTCTACAACCAGTGGGTAGCGGGAGAGGTCAAGTTCTCCGACCCCGAGATCAAGAGCGCCTTTGACCGCGTTGGCGACATCCTGCTCAACGAGGACTACGTGAACGGCGGATTCGGCGGGGTCAACTCCATCGTGTCGACCACCTTCAACGACGCCGCGCTGCCGATTCTCGACGGTAACTGCTCGCTGCACCACCAGGCCTCGTTCTATGAAGCACAGTGGCCCGAGGGCACGACCGTTTCTCCCGATGGCGACATCTGGGCGTTCATCACCCCGAAGATCGACGAAAGTGCCGGTGACTCGGTCACCGGTGGTGGCGAGTTCGTCGCTGCCTTCAGCGACTCCGAGGCCGTTCAGGCTGTTCAGACGTACATGTCGTCCGACACCTGGGCGAACAACCGCGTCGAGCTCGGCGGAGTGATCAGCGCCAACAAGGGACTCGACCCGGAGCTTGCCGGATCGGAACTCGGCAAGGCGTCGATCGAAATCCTGCAGGGCGAGGACACCACCTTCGCGTTCGATGCATCCGACCTCATGCCGGCGGCAGTCGGCACGAGCTCGTTCTGGACCGGCATGGTCGACTGGGTCTCCGGAACCAGAAGCACCGACGAAGTCCTGACCTTCATCGACAGCACCTACCCGTAAGTGCGCCAATGAAGTAGCCCGAACCTGGCCCATCGAGATCTTCCTCGGTGGGCCAGGTTTCGGATAACGTGAATACAAACCAACGGAGGTACCTGCATGTCAACGTCGATAGTGCATAGCGAGGTGCTCGCGAACGTGGGCCTCTTGCCCCTCAGCCGGGGTGGAATCCTCGGCGACATCACCGAGAAATTCGGTCTCATGATCGTCGGGCTCGCCGCCTTCGCAGCCGTCGTCGGTCTCATCCTCTTCCTCGCCGACCGCGCACCGAAGCGCGGCCGCGACGTCGTGCAGGTGTTCGCCTTCGTCTTACCGGCGTTGGCCCTGCTCGCCGTCGGCCTCATCTACCCCGCCATCCGCACCACACTGCTCGCCTTCACCAACCGCGGGGGCGACTTCGTCGGCATCGACAACTTCGTCTGGATGTTCACCCAGCCGACGATCATCACGACACTGATCAACACACTCATCTGGGTCGCGCTCGTCCCGCTCCTGTCAACCGCCGTGGGCCTCGCCTACGCGGTGTTCATTGACAAGTCGGCGGGCGAGAAGGTGCTCAAGTCCCTGGTGTTCATGCCGATGGCCATCTCGTTCGTCGGAGCCGGCATCATCTGGCGCTTCGTCTACGAGTATCGGGCCGAGGGATTCGAGCAGATCGGTATCCTCAACCAGCTCCTCGTCTGGTTCGGCGGTGAGCCGCAGCAGTTCCTCATCAACAGCCCGTTCAACACGCTGTTCCTCATCGTCGTCATGGTCTGGATCCAGACCGGTTTCGCCATGGTGCTGCTGTCCGCGGCCATCAAGGGTGTACCCCTGGAGATCATCGAGGCCGCGAAGCTCGACGGCGCCAACGCCTGGCAGCAGTTCCGCAACGTCACCATCCCGGCGATCCGTGGCACTCTCATCGTGGTCGTCACGACCATCACGATCGCCACCCTGAAGGTCTTCGATATTGTGCGCACCATGACCGGCGGTCAGTTCGACACGAGCGTCATCGCCAACGAGATGTACACCCAGGCGTTCAACCGCGGCGAGTTCGGACAGGGCTCCGCGCTCGCGGTGGTGCTCTTCATCATGGTGATGCCCATCGTCATCTACAACGTCCGGTCGATGCGCAAGCAGAGGGAGATCCGATGAGCGTCAAAGAAGCCGAGGACAAGCTGGATCGTCCCCTCGGCCAGAAGAACACGCTGCGGCCGCGGAAGGTCCCGAAGGCCGACAGGGTCAAGCAGCGGCTGACCTCGCGCGGTGCCACGATCGCCGCGATCATCATCGCGACCCTCTGGACCATCCCGACCTTCGGGCTGTTTGTGTCGTCGTTCCGTCCCGCCGAGCAGATCCGGACAACCGGCTGGTGGACCGTGTTCACGAACCCGAGCTTCAGCCTCGAGAACTACGCCGACGTTCTGTTCGAGAGTGGGGCATCGAGCGCGAACCTGAGCTCCTACTTCATCAACTCGCTCGTCATCTCGATCCCCGCGACGCTGTTCCCGATCGCCCTCGCGACGATGGCCGCATACGGGTTCGCCTGGATCAAGTTCAAGGGCAGCGGAGCCATCTTCGTGCTGATCTTCGCGCTGCAGATCGTGCCGCTGCAGATGGCGCTCATCCCGCTGCTCCAGATCTTCTCCCAGGTGCTCGGGATCAGCGGAACGTTCCCTGCGGTCTGGATCGCGCACACGATCTTCGGCCTCCCGCTGACGATCTTCCTGCTCCACAACTTCATCGCGGAGATCCCGGGCGAGGTGATCGAGGCAGCGCGCGTCGACGGCGCGAACCACACACAGATCTTCTTCCGGATCATCCTGCCGCTGTCGATGCCCGCCCTCGCGAGCATCGGAATCTTCCAGTTCCTCTGGGTCTGGAACGACCTGCTGATCGCCCTCGTGTTCTCCGGAGGCACCGTCGACGTCGCACCTCTCACTCAGAGACTCGCGGAGCTCGTCGGCAACTTCGGTCGCAACGCGGAGCGCCTGCCCGCAGCGGCGTTCATCTCGCTGATCATCCCGCTCATCGTGTTCTTCAGCCTGCAGCGCTACTTCGTGCGCGGGCTGCTGGCCGGCTCGACGAAGGGGTAGTCGGAGCGCTCGAACACACGCCGGCCGCGGCCGCGTCACCTCACCGGGTGCCGCGGCCGCGGTCGCGGTTAACCCCCATCTGACGAGACGTAAAGTAATGCAGTGAGCACAATGCAGCGCGGCCGAGGCGGCCGCATGATGGGTGGCGGCGACGCGTCGGCCCAGCGCAAGGAGAACGAGGGAGCCCCGAGCGTTCCCGACCTGCTCCGCCGCGTCGGAGACCTGTTCGCACCGCACAAAAGCACCCTCATCCTCACGGTCGTCCTTGTGGTGGTCGGCGCCGGCCTCACCGTGCTTCCGCCGCTGCTGACGAAGGTCGCCTTCGATCAGGGGCTCTTCCCGCCGGGGCAGGGGCCGGATGTGCCGCTGCTGGCCGAGGTCGTGGGCCTCATGGTCGCAATCTTCATCGTCAGCGCCGGACTCGGGGTCTGGCAGACCTGGCTCACCGCGACGGTGGGCAACAAGGTCATGGGAGCACTGCGCATCCGCCTGTTCGAGCACCTCCAGCGGATGGAGCTCGCGTTCTTCACCAAAACCAAGACCGGGGCGATCCAGTCGAGACTGCAGAACGATGTCGGTGGCGTCGCCGGGGTTCTCACCAACACCGTGTCGAGCGTCCTGGGCAACACCGTCACTGTCATCGCGGCCTTCATCTCCATGCTCCTGCTGTCGTGGCAGCTCACGATCGTGGCCGTGATTCTGATGCCGATCCTCGTGATCGCTCAGCGCCGTGTCGGCCAGGTGCGCGCCCGCATCGCGACCAAGACGCAGGAGTCGCTCAGCGACATGACCGCGATCACCCAGGAGACGCTGTCGGTCTCCGGCATCCTGCTCGCCAAGAGCTTCAACCAGCAGAGGGCGGAGACCGGACGGTACAGCGCCGAGAACGACACCCAGGTAGGCCTCCAGGTGCGGCTGCAGATGAGCGGCCAGTGGTTCTTCGCGACCGTGCAGATCTTCCTTGCCATCATCCCGGCAATCGTCTACCTCGTCTCGGCCTTCCTGATCCTCGGCGATGTGCCCATCACCGCGGGAACGATCGTCGCCTTTACGACGGTGCAGGCTCGGCTCATGTGGCCCCTTCTGGGGCTCATGCGTGTGGCCCTCGACCTGCAGACCTCGCAGGCGCTCTTCGCGCGCATCTTCGATTACCTCGACCTGAAGCCCGCCATCACCGATCGGGAGGGCGCGCGGCCGGTCAACGACTCCGGGCTCGGACGGGTCGTATTCGACGACGTCGTGTTCGCCTACCCGGACTCGCCGGCTGATACCCCGGCGACACTGAAGGGGATGTCGTTCGCGATCGAGCCGGGCCAGTACGCCGCGTTCGTCGGGCCGTCGGGGGCGGGCAAGACGACGGTGTCGTACCTGATTCCGCGCTTCCACGCCGTGAGTTCCGGCCGCATCCTGTTCGCTGGCGACGACGTGCGCGAACTCGAGCAGGAATCGCTCGTCGCGCACATCGGCATCGTGAGCCAGGAGACCTACCTTTTCCACGCGACCATCGGCGAGAACCTGCGGTATGCGAAGCCGGACGCGAGCGGGGGCGAGATCGAGGCGGCCGCCCGGGCCGCGAACATCCACGAGACCATCGCCTCGTTCCCCGCGGGCTACGACACCGTCGTGGGCGAGCGCGGGTACCGCCTGTCCGGCGGCGAGAAGCAGCGCATCGCTATCGCCCGAGTGCTGCTCAAGGACCCGGCTGTGCTCATCCTCGATGAGGCGACGAGCGCGCTGGACTCGATCTCGGAGCGGGTCGTGCAGTCGGCGCTCGACGCCGCCGCGCGGGGACGGACGACGATCGCGATCGCTCACCGACTGTCGACGATTGTGGGCGCCGACGTGATCTTCGTGGTGGATGCGGGGCGCATCGTCGAGCGAGGCACCCATGACGATCTCATGGCACTCGGCGGCGTCTATTCGGGCCTGTACCGGGAGCAGGTGCGGGCCGGCTCCTGACCGCCGCCCCAGCACCCGCTTCCATCATTCAGGAGTCTGGGCTGCCATCCGGCTTTCATCATTCAGGAATTGGGGCTACAACCTGGTTTCAGAATTCAGGAGTTGGGGTTGGAATTCACGAGCGTAGCGGTCGAGGAGCCCGGATTCAGGGTGATCGCGTGTGACCGACGCCGGAGGCTCCTGAATACTGTCGGCCGTCGTGGTCCGGAAGTCCTGAATGGTGAAAGCAGCATTCCGTCAGATGGCGCCTGACACCGTTCCCCGGCAGCCTCCACTCCTGAATGATGAAAGCGCGCGTGGCGGCTAGGGGGCGTCGAGGAGCTGCCACATGTAGTTGATCTCGCCCTGCTGCGAGGTGACGATGCCGCGCGCGAGGCTTGTCGCGACGGCGTTGTCGGAGCGGTCGAGCAGCGCCTCGGCCATTCCGACACCGCCCTCGTGGTGGGCGATCATCAGGGTGAGGAAGAGCTCGTCGGCCGCTTCGCCGTCCGCCGCGCGGAGTTCGGCGAGCTGCTCGGACGTCGTCAGCCCCGGCATCGGCTCCCCGGGAATGTGGGCTGCGCCCTCGCCGTTGTCGTGCCCGTGCGTGGCTCCGTCGAGTGCCGGACGGGTCATCCACGTCATCGCGGGCTCCGGTGATGCCGGTGGGACGCCCCAGACCGACAGCCAGCCGAACATCTGGCCGGCCTGCTGCGCCTGCGAGGTCGCGATGTCGTAGGAGAGCGTGAGCAGGTCGGGATCCGTTGTTGTGGATCGGATGATCATGGCCATCTCGACGGCCTGGTGGTGGTGGGTCTGCATGTCCCGCGCGAAACCCGCTTCGGCGCTCGTCGTCGATGGGGGCAGGGGCGCATTCGGCGCAGTCAGCCGCCCGATCGCGAGTCCGCCGACCACAAGCAGGAGCGCCGCGAGCCCGGCGGCGACCACGAGCCGCGTGCGCGGCCGAGCGCGGGCGGAGTCGTCCGACTCTGGCAGGGTCACGAAATCTTGCCGGCCCCATCGATCGCGCCGGTGCAGGCGGAACCAAGCTCGGGGGCGCTGCCGCCCTGCCAGAACTTGTCGACGAACTGCTGCAGCCGCTCATCCTCGACATCGTCGAGTTCGACCTGCTCGCTCCACGCGGACACCACAATCGGCGCCTGAAGCCCAGGGAAGGGCGCAAGCACGGAGTAGGTGTCCGGCACGGCATCCCGCAGCGCCTCCAGGTCATCGCCCGCAATGTCATCGGGGTTGTACGCCACCCACACGGCGCCGTGCTCGAGGGAGTGCACAACGTTCTCTGTCGGCACCGGCTCGGTGTAGATTCCGCAGTTGAGCCACGCCCCTGCGTGCTCGCCGCCGACCGCGGGGCTCTGCTCGTACTCGACGGGCTCGGCCACGTGATTGAAGGTCTGGCCGGCGATCTCCGGGTACGACTGCAGGCCCTGGATAGTAATGTCATCGGGTTCGACCCTGGGAGTGCTGTTGGTGACGACCGCGCCAATGACGAGTCCGACGACGGCGACCGCGGCGATGCTGCCGAGGCTGATCGCGATCGCGCGGTTGCGCTTCTCGGTGGCCTGCTTCTTCTTCAACGCCGCAACTTTCTCGGCCCGGCGCGCGTCGCGCTGTTGCTTGACGGTCAGCTCCTTGCGGGCGGCCGGCGGGATGGGCTGGGAGGTCGAATCGCGAGGGGGCAAGGCTGTGGTCCTGTCGTCGGTGCGGTTGTTGCACTACAAGGATGCCTTAGTCCGGTAAGCGCTGGGTGTGAGGGAGCCGGATGTCGGTGCCCCCGTAACATTCCGGGGCGCCTTGGTAGGCTCGCCGGGCGGGCTGCGAGTCCGCAATATCCTCCTTATCCGGCGAACCAGGGGCTGGCCCAGTGAAGTACGCAAATTCTGTGATCGACCTCGTCGGCAACACGCCGCTCGTGAAGCTGAACCACGTCACCGAGGGCATCTCGGCCACGATCCTGGTCAAGCTCGAGTACGTGAACCCCGGGGGATCGTCGAAGGACCGCATTGCAACGCGCATCATCGACGCGGCCGAGCGCGACGGGCTGTTGAAGCCGGGCGGAACGATCGTCGAGCCGACATCCGGAAACACCGGCGTCGGGCTCGCGCTCGTCGCCCAGCAGCGCGGCTACCGGTGCGTCTTCGTGGTGCCCGACAAGGTCGGAATCGACAAGCGCAATGTGCTCACCGCCTACGGGGCCGAGGTCGTCGTGACGCCGACCTCCGTCGCACCCGACAGCCCCGAGTCGTACTACGGGGTGTCCGACCGTCTCGCCCGCGAGATTCCCGGCGCGTTCAAGCCCAACCAGTACGCCAACCCGAACGGGCCGCTCAGCCACTATGAGACGACCGGTCCGGAGATCTGGCGGGACACCGAGGGCAAGGTGACGCACTTCGTCGCCGGTGTCGGCACCGGCGGCACGATCAGCGGCGTGGGCAAGTACCTCAAGGAGGTCTCGGGCGGAGCGGTGCAGATCATCGGCGCCGACCCCGAGGGGTCGGTCTACTCCGGCGGCACCGGCCGCCCGTATCTCGTCGAGGGCGTCGGCGAGGACTTCTGGCCCGAGGCCTACGACCCGAGCGTCGTCGATCGTGTCATCGCGGCATCCGATGCCGTCTCCTTCGCCCTGACCCGCCGGCTTGCGCTGGAAGAGGGACTGCTCGTCGGCGGATCGAGCGGGCTCGCGATCGCGGCCGCGCTCGAGGCGGCGCGGGACCTCGGCCCCGACGACGTCGTCGTCGTGTTGCTGCCCGACGGCGGGCGCGGCTACCTCGGCAAGATCTTCAACGACCGGTGGATGCGATCACACGGCTTCGCGACACCCGATGAGGGCGCGACGGTCGCGGACGTCGTCGCCGGCAGCGAACTCGCCCACCTGCGGCCCGAGCACACCGTGCGCGACGCCATCCGGCTCCTGCGCGAAACGGGGGCGTCGCAGCTGCCCGTGCTCTCTGCGGATCTTCCGGTCGTGCTCGGTGAGGTGCTCGGCGCGGTGCACGAAGACCGGCTGCTCGAGCTCGTACTCGCGGGCGACGCGGCAATGACGGATGTGATCGGCGGGCTCGTCGGCCCGCCGCTCGACCTCGTCGGGGCCGGCCAGTCGATTGAATCGGCACTCGAGGCGTTCGGCGCCGCCGACACACTCCTCGTGACCGATGGCGGCAAACCGCTCGCGCTGCTCACCCGGACCGACCTGCTCAGCTACCTCTCCAGCTGACCCTCGCCAACTGACGCTCGCCAACTGACCCTCTCCAACTGACGAAGGACCCCATGAGTCACGACTTCTCCACCCGAGCCATCCACGTCGGGCAGACCCCCGACAAGGCAACCGGCGCGGTCATCCCGCCGATCTACCAGACCTCGACGTTCGTACAGGACGGGATCGGGGGTTTCCGCGGCGGCTACGAGTACGCCCGCGGTGGTAACCCGACCCGCACCTCCCTGGAGGCCCTCGTCGCTGACCTCGAGGGGGCAGCCCACGGGTTCAGCTTCGCGTCTGGGCTCGCCGGCGAAGACACCCTTCTGCGCGCGATCCTCGCGCCGGGCGCTCGCGTCGTGATGGGCAACGACGTCTATGGCGGCACGCACCGCCTGGTCAACCGCGTGTTCGTTCCGTGGGGTATCGAGCTCGAAACCGTCGAGCTCACCGACCTCGACGCCGTGCGCGCCGCCGTCACGCCCGGAACTGCGGTGCTCTGGGTCGAGACACCCAGCAACCCGCTCATGAAGATCAGCGACATCGCGGCGCTCGCCGAGATCGGCCACGCGGCCGGCGCGATCGTCGTCGTGGACAACACTTTTGCTTCCCCCTACCTGCAGAACCCGCTCGCCCTCGGCGCCGACGTCGTCACGCACTCCACCACCAAGTACCTCGGCGGGCACTCCGACGTGCTCGGCGGGGCGGTCGTGACGAGCAACGAGGAGATCGCCGAGAAGGTCGGCTTCCATCAGTTCGCTGTTGGTGCGGTCCCCGGACCGATGGATGCCTGGCTCACGGTGCGCGGGATCAAGACCCTCGCCGTGCGTGTCGAGCGCCATTCGAGCAACGCGCGGGCGATCGCGGAACGGCTCGTCGGGCATCCGTCGATCGAGCGGGTCTACTACCCCGGCCTGGCAGAGCACCCCGGGCACGACATCGCGGCCCGGCAGATGCGCGGCTTCGGGGGCATGCTCTCGCTCGCGCTCCGGGGCGGGGCACCCGCTGCCCGAAAGCTCGTCGAGTCGACCGAGGTGTTCCTGCTCGCCGAGTCGCTCGGCGGTGTCGAGTCGCTCATCGGCTACCCGTCGGAGATGACCCACGCCTCGGTGCGCGGCACTGAGCTCGAGGTGCCGGACAACATCGTGCGACTGTCGGTCGGGATCGAGGGTGTCGACGACCTGCTGGGCGACTTGCTGCAGGCGCTCGACCGGTAGCCGACCCGCGCGCACACGTTGATCGGTACTTGCGGGTGGCGTGGCGTCGCGGGTGCGCCATAATGGTCTCGTTCGCGAAATGTGAACGTACACATCGCCGATGAAGCCGGGTACGACAGTCACCATGGAACCACCAAAGGTTCGCGCTCCCAACATCCGAGATGTCGCACGGCTCGCGGGCGTTTCGTACCAGACGGTGTCCAGGGTGCTCAACAACGCCGAGTCGATCAAGCCCAGCACCAGGCAGCGCGTGCTCGAGGTCATCGAGCAGATCGGCTACCGGCCGAACCAGGCGGCGCGCGCCCTCGTGACGAGCAAGTCGCGGACCATCGGTGTGCTGACCTCGCAGACGGCCCACTACGGCCCGACGACCAGCCTGCACGCCATCGAGGATGCGGCACGCGAGGCTGGCTACCTCATCACCACGACGAGCCTGTCGACAAGCGATCAGGGGGCAGTCACCGAGGGGCTCGAGCACCTCATGGCGCAGGCGATCGAGGGCCTTGTGGTCATCGCCCCGCAGGTGCGCGTATTCGACGCCTTCCGGCAGCTCGCCCTCACCATCCCGCTGGTGACGCTCGATTCCACCGGCCAGGATGCGCCCCGCAGTCTCTCGGTTGACCAGATCGCGGGCGCGAGGATGGCCACGACCCACCTCATCGGGCTCGGCCACGAGGAGATAGTCCATGTCGCCGGCCCGCGCGACTGGATTGAGGCGGAAGCCCGGATGCGCGGATTCCTCGATGCCATCAGCGCGGCCGACCTGAGAACCCACCGGCCCATCCTCGGTGACTGGACAGCAGACTTCGGGTACCACGTCGGCACCGAACTGCTGGACTTTCGCGACTTCACGGCGGTGTTCGCGGGGAACGACCAGATGGCGCTCGGCCTGTTGCACGCCTTCCGCAACGCCGGACTCGATGTTCCCGGCGATATAAGCGTGGTCGGCTTCGACGACATCCCGGAGGCCCGGCACTTCTTCCCGCCGCTCACGACGGTTCGGCAGGACTTCGCCGAGCTCGGCAGGCGATCGATCGCACTGCTCGTCGGCGAGATCGAGGGCGAGACCGACCTCGACCACGCGCAGATCCTGCCGGAGCTGATCGTGCGCGAGTCCACGGCCCGCGCTCGCGGCTGACGGCGGACTCACCGAGCCGGGAGCGAGCGCCTGCTGCGAGCCCGCGGGCTTGACAGGCACGTCAACCGGGCGGCTACCATGCAATGTGAGCGATCACATTTCGTGATCCGCTGCGATCCGCCGCCCTGACGAAGGAGTCTCTCGTGCCCGCTTCCGCCGCACCGATCACGCCGGAGGACCGATTCGTCGTCGGTGTCGACTACGGCACCCTGTCCGGTCGCGCCCTCGTCGTGCGCGTCTCCGACGGCGCCGAGTTCGGCACCGCGACCCACGAATACCCGCACGCCGTGATGGATACCGTGCTCGCCTCGACCGGCGAGCAGCTGCCGCCCGAGTGGGCGCTACAGGTGCCGGCCGACTATGTGGATGTGCTCAGGACCGCCGTGCCGCGGGCGATCGCCGCATCCGGAATCAACCCACAGCAGGTCATCGGCATCGGCACCGACTTCACCGCGAGCACCCCGCTCCCCGTGCTCGCCGACGGAACCCCGCTCAGCGAGGTTCCCGGCCTCGAGTCACGCCCGCACGCCTACGTCAAGCTGTGGAAGCACCACGCGGCGCAGGCGCAGGCCGACCGCATCAACGAACTCGCCCGCACCCGCGGCGAGAGCTGGCTGCCCCGCTACGGCGGGCTCATCTCGAGCGAGTGGGAGTTCGCCAAGGGCCTGCAGCTGCTCGAGGAGGACCCAGAGCTCTATGCCCGAATGGACCACTTCGTCGAGGCCGCCGACTGGATCGTCTGGCAGCTCACCGGCAACTACCTGCGCAACGCCTGCACGGCCGGCTACAAGGGCATCCTGCAGGACGGCGCATACCCCAGCCGCGGATTCCTCGCCGCGCTCAACCCCGAGTTCGCGGGATTCGCCGACGACAAGATCGCCCACGAGATCGGCCAGCTCGGTGAGAAGGCGGGCGTGCTGTCGGACCGGGCCGCAGCGTGGACCGGGCTCCCTGCCGGCATCGCGGTCGCGGTCGGCAACGTCGACGCGCATGTCACGGCGCCGGCGGCCCAGGCCGTCGAGCCCGGCCAGATGCTCGCGATCATGGGAACCTCCACCTGCCACGTCATGAACGCGACGGGGATCACCGAGGTGCCCGGGATGTGCGGCGTCGTCGACGGCGGGATCGTCGCGGGGCTCTACGGCTACGAGGCGGGGCAGTCCGGCGTCGGCGACATCTTCGCCTGGTACGTGAACAACCAGGTTCCGGGCCGCTATCACGAGGAGGCCGCGGCGCGGGGGCTCAGCGTGCACGAGTACCTGACCTCGCTCATCGAGGATCAGCCCGTCGGCGGGCACGGCCTCATTGCCCTCGACTGGCACAGCGGCAACCGCTCGGTGCTCGTCGATCACGAGCTCAGCGGAACCCTCATCGGCGCGACGCTCGCGACCCGGGCCGAGGAGATCTACCGGGCCCTGTTCGAGGCCACCGCGTTCGGCACCCGCACGATCGTCGAGACCTTCGCCGCGAGCGGCACCCCCGTGACCGAGTTCGTCGCCGCGGGCGGCCTGATCAAGAACCCCTTCCTCATGCAGGTCTACAGCGATGTGCTGCGGATGCCGGTGTCGACGATCGTGAGCGACCAGGGCCCCGCGCTCGGCTCCGCGATCCATGCCGCGGTCGCGGCGGGCGCCTATCGCGACGTGCGCGCCGCCGGCGACGCGATGGGTCGCCTCAACAGGTCCGCCTTCACCCCGAATCCGGATGCGGCTGACGCCTACGACCTGCTGTACGCCGAGTACACCCTGCTGCACGACTACTTCGGTCGCGGCGGCAACGGCGTCATGCACCGGCTGAAGGCCATGCGGCGGGGCGCGCTCGGGGGAGCGGGCGAGGTCTCCCGCGCCCACGCCGCGGACGAACCGGAGCACAGCGACCCAGCCGAGAGCGAGGTCGGGCCGTGAGTATCGACGACGACATCCGCCGCGTTCGCGCCGACGTCGCAGCCCTGCACGACCAGCTCACCCGCTACGGGCTCGTGATCTGGACAGGGGGCAACATCTCCGGCCGGGTGCCCGGCGCCGGCCTGTTCGTGATCAAGCCGAGCGGCGTCGAGTACGACGACCTCGACGCCTCGAACATGATCCTCTGCGACCTCGACGGCACGGTGGTCCCCGGGTCGGAGGGCAGCGATCGCAGCCCGTCGAGCGACACTGCGGCGCACGCGTACGTCTACCGCAACATGCCGCAGGTCGGCGGCGTCGTGCACACCCACTCCACCTACGCCACCGCATGGGCGGCCAGGGGCGAACCGGTGCCGTGCGTGATCACGGGCCAGGCGGACGAGTTCGGCGGCGAGATCCCGATCGGGCCGTTCGCGATCATCGGCGACGAGTCGATCGGCGAGGGGATCGTCGCGACGCTCTCTGGCCACCGCTCGCGCGCCGTGCTCATGCAGAACCACGGCGTCTTCACGATCGGCAAGGACCCGCGCGACGCCGTCAAGGCCGCCGTGATGGCCGAGGACGTCGCGCGGACGGTGCACATCTCCCGGCAGCTCGGTGAGCCGATCCCCATCCCGCAGGACAAGATCGACGCCCTGTTCGACCGCTACCAGAACGTCTACGGGCAGGCGCCCGTCGGCACGCTCGACGACACCACGCTCGACGACCCCGCAGTGAACGACGCCGCAGTGAACGACCCCGCACTGAACAACACTGGAGAAGACGTATGAACGGCTCGATCATTCCCGACCTCGCCACGTACGAGGTCTGGTTCGTCACCGGCAGCCAGAACCTGTACGGCGACGAGACGCTGCGCCAGGTCGCGGAGCAGTCCCAGCAGATCGCCAGCGCGCTCGGTGCCGCCCGCGACGTCCCCGTGACCGTGAAGTGGATGCCGGTGCTCAAGGACTCCGATTCCATCCGCCGTCTCGCCCTCGACGCCAACGCGAACGACCGCGTCATCGGCGTCATCGCGTGGATGCACACCTTCAGCCCCGCGAAGATGTGGATCACCGGCCTCGACCTGCTGCGCAAGCCGCTGCTGCACCTGCACACGCAGGCGAACGTGGAGCTGCCGTGGTCTGAGATCGACATGGACTTCATGAACCTCAATCAGGCCGCGCACGGCGACCGCGAGTTCGGCTACATCCAGACCCGTCTCGGAGTCGCCCGCAAGACGGTCGTCGGCCACGTCTCCAACCCTGTGGTCGCCGCGAGAATCGGCACGTGGACGCGCGCCGCGGCGGGCTGGGCGGCGACCCACGAGCTGAAGCTCGCCCGGTTCGGCGACAACATGCGCTTCGTGGCCGTGACCGAGGGAGACAAGACCGAGGCCGAGCTGCAGTTCGGTGTGCAGGTCAACACCTGGGGAGTGAACGATCTCGTCGAGGCGGTCGACGCCGCGACCGAGGCCGACGTCGACGCGCTCGTCGCCGAGTACGAGGAACTCTACGAGGTTGTGCCAGAGCTGCGATCCGGCGGGGAGCGCCACGACTCGCTGCGCTACGGCGCGCGCATCGAACTCGGGCTGCGCTCCTTCCTCGAGGCCGGCGGGTTCAGTGCCTTCACGACGAGCTTCGAAGACCTCGGCGGACTCCGCCAACTGCCCGGCCTCGCCGTGCAGCGACTCATGGCCGACGGCTACGGTTTCGGCGCCGAGGGCGACTGGAAGACCGCCGTTCTTGTTCGCGCGGCCAAGGTCATGGGCGCCGGGCTCCCCGGCGGGGCCTCGCTCATGGAGGACTACACCTACGACATGACCCCGGGCAACGAGCTCATCCTCGGTGCGCACATGCTCGAGGTGTGCCCGTCGCTGACGACCTCGAGGCCGCGCCTCGAGGTGCATCCGCTCGGCATCGGCGGCCGCGAGGACCCGGTGCGGCTTGTGTTCGATACGGATGCCGGACCCGCCGTCGTCGTCGCCCTCTCCGATATGCGCGACCGCTTCCGGCTCGTCGCGAACGTCGTCGAGGTCGTGCCGCTGCCGCATCCGCTTCCCAAGCTGCCGGTGGCCCGCGCGGTGTGGAAGCCCGAGCCCGACTTCGCGACAAGCGCCGCCGCGTGGCTTGTGGCGGGAGCCGCCCACCACACGGTGATGTCGACCGCCGTCGGCATCGACGTCTTCGAGGACTTCGCAGAGATCGCGCGCAACGAGCTCGTCGTGATCGACAAGAACACGAACCTGCGCGATTTCAGCAGGGAGCTGCGCTGGAACCAGGCCTACTACCGGCTCGCCCGCGGGCTGTAGCCGCGCCGCCGTGGCCAACATCACCGACGTCGCGAAGCTCGCGGGAGTCTCGCACCAGACGGTCTCGCGCGTGCTCAACGACGCCGCCGTGCGCCCGGCGACCCGGGCGCGCGTGGATGCCGCAATCCGGGAGCTCAACTACCGGCCGAGTTCGGCCGCACGCGCGCTCGTGACGCGCAAGTCCAACGCAATTGGTCTCATCGCGACCGGAGCGCCGTTGTACGGCCCGTCGAGCACCATGCTGGCCTTCAACGAGGCAGCTCGTTCGGCCGGGTACCAGGTCACCATCGCGAGCATGACGAGCGTTGACAGGACGGCCATGGTGAGCGCCGTCGAGGTGCTTCTCAGGCAGCGCGTCGAGGCACTCGTGCTCATCGTCGCGGATGTCGCGGCCTTCGACGCGATCGAGGGGCTCGAGATCGGGGTGCCCCTTGTTACGGCCGAGAGCAGCGGCCGGGAGGGATTCCTGAGTGTGTCGATCGACCAGTTCGCCGGCGCGCGACTCGCGGTGCGCCACTTGGTCGAGCTCGGTCACAGGAGAATCCTGCATGCCAGGGGTCCGGACTGGTCGGTGGATGCGGCCGAGCGCGAGCGGGGCTGGCGCGCCGAGCTCGAGGCCTCAGGGCTGCCTGTTACACCGCCGCTCGTGGGCAGCTGGCTGGCCAACAGTGGCTATGCGATCGGCACCGAGCTCACCCGAACCGGGGCGGTCGGGGCGCGCGCGGCGACAGCTATCTTCTCGGCCAACGACCAGATGGCGATCGGCCTGTTGCATGCGCTCGCGGACGCCGGCTTGCGAGTTCCGAGAGACGTGAGCGTTGTCGGCTTCGACGATATCCCCGAGAGCGTGCACTACTCGCCCCCGCTCACGACAGTGCGCCAGGACTTCGCCGACCTCGGCGCCCGAATGATGGAGACGCTGCTGCAGGTTCTCGACGGTCGTCCGCCGTTCGAACCGGTGCATGCGACCCCCGAACTCATCGTGCGCGCGTCGACGGCACCCGTAATCCCGTTACCGAACCGTGAAGTGAATGCTTGACACGGCCCCAGGGAAACGGATTAGCATGTAGTCCACAATGTGACCGTTCACATTGAGCACACAACCTGCACCGGTGTCCACCGATCGCATGACGAAGAGGTCAAGCAGTGAGCACGATCCCACCCTCCCCCACGCGCGCAGACCACGTCGTCGCGCCGCGGAACCCGGTGGGCCGCGCCCGTGATGCCCGCCTCCTCCGCCACGCGGTCGCCGACACGCACCTCCCTGACTCGCCAGGCACCCGGCCCCTCGCCGGGTAGGCGGACGACGGCTGACCGCATGGACGAGGTCGGCCCGATGAGCACCACGCAGTTCCCGAAGTCCAAGCACCCACGAAAGGAAACACAGTGAACAACAGGAAGATTCTGGCGACAATTGCCGCCGGAGCACTCGCGCTCGGCCTCGCGGCCTGCGCACCCGCCGACGACGGCGGCGGCGGCGGCGCAACCGACGGCGGCGGCGAAGGCGGCCTCGTCGGCGTCGCGATGCCGACGAAGTCGTCCGAGCGCTGGATCCAGGACGGCGAAGCCGTCAAGGCCCAGCTCGAAGAGGCCGGCTTCGAGGTCGACCTTCAGTACGCAGAAGACGACATCCCGACCCAGGTCCTCCAGATCGAGAACATGATCACCAAGGGCGCAGTCGCCCTGATCGTCGCCTCGATCGACGGAACCACGCTCACCAACGTGCTCGAGGACGCCGCAAGCCAGGACATCGCGGTCATCGCGTACGACCGACTGCTGCGCGACACCGAGGCCGTCAGCTACTACGCCACGTTCGACAACTTCCTCGTCGGACAGCAGCAGGCCTGGTCGATCACCAACGGGCTCGGCCTCACCGAGCTCGACGGAACCCCGATCGACGGCGCTCCTGCCGGACCGTTCAACATCGAGTTGTTCGCCGGATCGCTCGATGACAACAACGCGTTCTTCTTCTTCAACGGCGCCATGGACGTGCTCCAGCCGCTGATCGATGACGGAACGCTCGTCGTCAAGAGCGGCCAGACCGAGATCGAGCAGGTTGCCACCCTCCGTTGGGACGGCGAGACCGCACAGAGCCGCATGGAGGACATCCTCACCGCGCAGTACTCCGGCGGAGACAGGGTCAACGCTGTTCTGTCGCCCTACGACGGCATCAGCCGTGGAATCATCTCGGCACTCCAGGGATCCGGTTACACGGTCGGCGCCGAATGGCCCATCATCTCGGGTCAGGACGCCGAACTCGACTCCGTCAAGGCGATCGTCTCCGGTGAGCAGTACGCCACCATCTTCAAAGACACCCGCGACCTCGCGTCGAAGGCCGTCGAGATGACGGTTGCGGTTCTGGACGGCGAAGACCCCGAGGTCAACAACACCGAGGACTACGACAACGGCGTCAAGACCGTGCCGTCGTACCTGCTCGAGCCGATCATCGTCGTCGCGGACAACATCCCCGAGGTGTTGATCGACAGCGGCTACTGGACCGACGCAGAGATCAACGGCTAGTCACATCGCACCGCGATAGCAGCACACAGCACCAACACGCCGGTGGGGAGTACCCAGGTACCCCCACCGGCGAACACAATGTACTACCCCACCACCAAAGGAGTTGGATCGCCGGTGAATGCAAACATTCTCGAGATGCGTTCGATCACGAAGACATTCCCCGGTGTGAAAGCGCTGTCGGACGTCACCCTCAACGTCGCCCGCGGCGAGGTCCACGCCATCTGTGGCGAAAACGGCGCGGGCAAGTCGACCCTGATGAAAGTCCTCAGCGGCGTCTACCCCCTCGGCACGTACGACGGCGACATCGTCTTCGAAGACAAGACGATGTCATTCCACGACATCCGAGAAAGCGAAGCTCACGGGATCGTGATCATCCACCAGGAACTCGCCCTGAGCCCGCAGCTGTCGATCGCGGAAAACATCTTCCTCAACAACGAACAGCGCGGCGCCTTCGGCCTGATCGACTGGAACAAGACCAACGCGGAAGCAGCGAAACTTCTCGCTCGGGTCGGTCTTCGCGAAAACCCGACGACGAAGATCAAGAACATCGGCGTCGGCAAGCAGCAGCTCGTCGAGATCGCTAAGGCACTGTCGAAGCGAGTGAAGCTCCTCATCCTCGACGAGCCGACCGCGGCCCTCAACGACGAGGACAGCGACCACCTGCTCGACCTCATCCTGCACCTCAAGGGGCAGGGGATCACCTCAATCATCATCAGCCACAAGCTCAATGAGATCAAAAAGGTCTCCGACTCGGTGACCGTCATCCGCGACGGCAAGACTATCGAGACGATCACCAAGGCCGAGGTGACCGAGGACCGGATCATCAAGGACATGGTGGGCCGCGACCTTGAGCACCGGTACCCCGACCACACCCCTCACGTCGGCGAGGAGGTGCTGCGCGTGGAGAACTGGACGGCGCATCACCCCCAGGACCCGACACGGGTGATGGTCGACAACGTCAACCTCAACGTGCGGGCCGGCGAGATCGTCGGGATCGCCGGTCTCATGGGAGCCGGACGCACCGAGTTCGCGATGAGCCTCTTCGGCCGCTCCTACGGCAGCAGGATCACCGGCAAGGTCTTCAAGAACGGCAAGGAGATCAAGGTTCGGGATGTCTCGGAGGCGATCAGCAACGGCATCGCCTACGCGACCGAGGACCGCAAGACCTACGGGCTCAACCTCATCGACGACATCAAACGGAACGTCTCGATGGCGGCACTCGGCAAGCTCTCGAAGTACGGCCTCGTCCACGACAACGAGGAATTCAAGGTCGCGAACGAATATCGCAAGTCGATGAATATCAAGGCGCCGACCGTGCTCGCAAAGACGGGCAAGCTCTCGGGCGGAAACCAGCAGAAGGTCGTGCTGAGCAAGTGGATCTTCTCCGACCCCGACGTGCTGATTCTGGACGAGCCGACGCGCGGAATCGACGTGGGAGCGAAGTACGAGATCTACACGATCATCAATCGGCTGGCTGCGGAGGGGAAGGCCATCATCGTCATCTCGTCCGAGCTGCCCGAGCTTCTCGGCATCTGCGACCGCATCTACGCGATCTCCGAGGGCAGGATCACCGGCGAGCTGCCGATCGAACAAGCGAACCCCGAAGCACTCATCAAACTCATGACCATGGAGACGCCTCGCTGACGGGCGGGCGATTCACAAAGGAGCATTCACGCCCATGACTGACACCAAGCCGGCCTCCACAGAGACAATCGGGCCACCCGAAAACCGATTCACCGCTCCGCTGACCCACATCCTCGCCGACCTCGGCAAGAACGGCATCTTCCTCGCCCTGATCGCGGTCATCATCCTCTTCTCGATCACGACCGACGGGATCCTCCTGCGACCGCAGAACATCTCGAACCTGATCGTGCAGAACGGCTACATCCTGATCCTCGCGATCGGCATGGTCCTCGTGATCGTCGCCGGGCACATCGACCTGTCGGTGGGGTCGGTGGCCGCGTTCGTCGGGGCGGTATCGGGCGTCTTCGCGGTGCAAATGGGGCTGCCGTGGTGGCTCTCAATCATCCTGTCGCTGCTCGTCGGCGCTGTAGTCGGAGCGTGGCAGGGCTTCTGGATCGCCTATGTGGGTATACCCGCGTTCATCGTGACTCTCGCCGGCATGCTCATCTTCCGCGGCCTCGCGCTTGTGGTGCTGGGCAATGCCAACATCGGCTCGTTCCCGTCGGAGTACCGCGCGCTCGGCAACGGGTTCCTGACCGACCTTCTCGGCGCCTATCAGGTCGACCCGGTGACGATGGGCATCGCGGTCATCGCGATCATCGCCCTCGTGTTCCAGCAGATCCGAACCCGCCGCGGTCGCCTGCAGTACGCGCAGGAGGTCGAGCCCCTCGTCTGGTTTATCGCGAAGCTCGCCCTCATTATCGCCGGCATCGGATTCTTCGCCTACGCCCTCGCCACCTTCAAGGGCATCCCGATCACCCTCATCGTGCTCGCGGTGCTCGTGATGATCTATGGGGTGCTGACAACCAAGAGCGTGTTCGGGCGCCACATCTACGCGATCGGCGGCAACCGCCACGCGGCCGAGCTCTCGGGTGTCAAGACCCGCCAGGTCGACTTCTGGATCTTCGTCAATATGGGCTTCCTCGCGGCGCTCGCGGGCCTCGTCTTCACCGCGCGGCTCAACCTCGCCGGGCCGAAGGCGGGTGAGGGCTTCGAGCTGGAGGCGATCTCCGCCGCATTCATTGGTGGGGCGGCGGTGCAGGGCGGGATCGGCACGATCGCCGGTGCCATTATCGGAGGCCTGATCATCGGTGTGCTCAACAACGGTATGTCGATCATGGGCATCGGAATCGAGTGGCAGCAGGCCGTCAAGGGCCTCGTGCTCCTGCTCGCGGTCGCCTTCGATGTGTTCAACAAGCGCCGCTCCGGAGGTCGCTAGCACCATCTCCCCGCGACGAGCCCTGTTCCTTTCGGAGCGGGGCTCGTCGTGCAGTACCCTCGCAGCGTAGGAGGGATCGCCATGATCGCAGCGGACCGAAGCACCGATCACGCACCGGATAGCCGATGACCGCGAGGCTGACGGTCGTTATGGCGCCCGATTCGTTCAAGGGCACCGCGACCGCCGTCGATGCGGCCGCGGCACTCGCGGTGGGCTGGCACGCGGTCAGGCCGAGCGACGAGGTTATGCTCGCTCCGATGGCGGACGGGGGCGAGGGCACGATCGACACGATCGCGGCCGCCGTCCCCGGAGCGCGACGGATGCCGGAGCGGGTCCAGGGCCCGGTCGGGCGCGGCCATGACGGGCTGGTGGATGCGGAGTGGCTGCTGCTGCCAGGGACCTGGCCCGGCGAGGGACCCACCGGCGTCGTCGAGCTTGCCGCCGCGAGCGGCATCACGCATCTCGACCCGCTGGCACCGATGGCCGCACATACTCGCGGGTTCGGGCAGCTCATCGAACGGGCGCTGGAGGCCGGCGTGGACCGGCTGCTGCTCGCGATCGGCGGCAGTGCCTCGACCGACGGCGGTACGGGTGCGCTCGCCGCGCTCGGTGCCCGGTTCCTCGACGACGCGGGCGTGGAGGTTCGGCCCGGCGGCGCAGGCCTCCGCGATATCGAGCGGGCCGACCTGTCCGCGCTCCTCCCCCTTCCCGCAGGCGGGGCGGTCGTGCTGGGCGACGTCACGAACCCGCTGCTTGGAGAGAAGGGTGCCGCCGCCGTGTTCGGGCCGCAGAAGGGGGCGACGCCCGCCCAGATGGCCGAACTCGATGCGGGACTACGACGGCTCTCTGGCGTGCTTTCCGTCGACCCGGAGACACCCGGCGCGGGCGCCGCGGGTGGCACCGGATTCGCGCTGCTCGCCTGGGGCGCCGCGATGACGCCGGGTGCCGCGGCCGTCGCCGACGCGATCGGCCTTGCCGACAGCATCCGCTCGGCCGACGTCGTCATCACGGGCGAGGGCAGGTTCGACGACCAGTCGAGCGGCGGCAAGGTGCCCTCGCGCGTGCTCGCACTCGCCGACACGGGCGGGGCCGCAGCGATGCTCGTCGCCGGCCGCATCGATGCCGATACTCACGGCTTCGCGGCGTCCGTCTCCCTGTCCGACCTCGCGGGAGGCACGGATGCGGCGCTCGCCGACCCGCTCCGATGGCTGCGGGCGGCCGGGGAGCTGCTCGCGGGTGCGCTCTGACGCGCTCTGGACTACCGGGCTCCGAGGATGTGCTCGGTAGCGAGCTGGTTGAGGCGAACGAAGCCGAAGCCTTTGCCCCCGAAGTACGCGTCGGTGTCGAATGTCTCGTAGGAAGCCGTATCCGCGAGTAGGTCGGCGTAGCTCTCGCCGGCGGAGAGGGTCGGCTCGTTGATCTCGTGCACGCGCGCGCTCGCGAGGGCCTCCTGCACCTCGGGGTCGGCGCGGAAGGCCGCGGCGCGCTCCTTGAGCAGCAGGTACATGCGCATGTTCGCGGCCGCCGAGTCCCAGACCCCGACCGCGTCCTCGGTGCGGCTGGGCTTGTAGTCGAAGTGGCGCGGCCCGTCGTACGACGGACCGCCGTCCGGACCGCCGTTCTCGAGCAGATCGACAAGCGAGAACGCGTTCGCGAGGTCGCCGTGGCCGAAGACGAGGTCCTGGTCGTACTTGATGCCCTTCTGCCCGTTGAGGTCGATGTGGAAGAGCTTGCCCTGGTAGAGCGCCTGGGCGATCCCGGCGGTGAAGTTGAGCCCGGCCATCTGCTCGTGGCCCGTCTCCGGATTGACTCCGACGAGCTCGGGACGCTCGAGCGTCTCGATGAACGCGAGCGCGTGGCCGAGGGTGGGGAGCAGGATGTCGCCGCGGGGCTCGTTCGGCTTGGGCTCGATCGCGAACCGGATGTCGTAGCCCTTGTCGGTCACATAGTCGCCGAGCAGGTTGACCGCCTCGCGGTAGCGCTCGAGGGCGCCGCGGATGTCCTTGGCGGCGTCGTACTCCGCGCCCTCGCGCCCGCCCCACATGACGAACGTCGTCGCGCCGAGCTCGGCGGCGAGGTCGATGTTGCGCAGTACCTTTCGGATCGCGAAGCGCCGCACGGCCCGGTCATTCGAGGTGAAACCGCCGTCCTTGAACACGGGAGCGCTGAACAGGTTGGTCGTGATCATTGGCACGATGATGCCCGTGTCGGCGAACGCCTGCTTTGCGCGGTTGATCTCCTTCTGCCGCGCGGCGTCGCTCGACCCGAATGCGAACAGGTCGTCGTCGTGGAAGGTGAGTCCGTAGGCGCCGATCTCGGCGAGCTTGTGCACTGCCTCGACGACGTCGAGGTGCGGCCTCGTCGGTCCGCCGAACGGGTCGGCGCCGTTGTAGCCGATGGTCCAGAGCCCGAAGGAGAACTTGTCGTCGCGGGTCGGGGTGAGAGTCATGGCGGTACCGTCCTTGGGCTTCGTCGTTGATTTGTGGGGGACGGAAACATATTAGCGGGGGAATGCCGAACCTTGCACCGATTGTCGCCGCGGCACAGGGCGGCACGGATGGATGCTGTGGTTCGGCCGCGTGCGTCGGGTCGCGGCCTTCGCTGGTGATGTGTTGCGATGGGTTGGGGTCGCGTAGTTGTTTCGGCTGGTTGAGTCGGTCGGGTACCTGTTTCTGTTGGTTGGGCGGGTCGCGTAGCGACTGTGGCGAAACCTGGCCGTGCCCGTCCTGTGGTCATTGCAGTGCTGGTGTGGGGAGTTTTCCGCCGCGTTTGGGTGTTCGGGTGGGGTCGATGTGTGGGGGTGGGGTGAACCAGGGGGTGTTGTCGGTGATCTGTACGGTCCATCCTTTGTGGATGATGTGGTGGTGTCCGGTGCATAACAGGATGCCGTTGTTGAGGTTTGTTGTGCCTCCGTGGGACCACCAGTGGATGTGGTGGGCTTCGGTGTAGGAGGGTGGTCTGCCGCAGCCGGTGATGGCGCAGCCGCCGTCGCGTTCGGCGAATGCGATTCGTTGGGCGCGGGTGAATAGTCGTCTCCCGGTGCCGAGGTCGAGGATTTGGCTGTTCCCGCCGAGGACTGCGGGGATCAGTTCCGCGTCCGCGGCAAGCCTGCGGGCGGCACCAGCCGTGATGGGGTCTTCGACTCCGTCGAGGTGTGCTGCGCCGAGGCCGGATTGGAGTTGTTCCAGGGTCATCCGGATGATCAGGGTGGTGTGTGGGAGGGGTCCTGGTGCGGTGGTGCAGCCCATCATGTGCCGGGCCACATCGATCAGGGCGTCGGCGGCGATCCGAGGGATCGTCCGCGGGTCGGGGAGCTCGACATGGTGGTCACCGCACGCGTCCCGGTCGAGACCCTCATCGCCCATGCCGTGGCCGTGGTCGTGGCCGCCGGCGGTCCCCGCAGGTCCTGTCGGGTCGGTGTCGAAGCGGACGGCGCGGAGGGCGTCGCCGACCATCGCGTCGATCATGGTGCGCACATATCCGGCGCCGAGGGGGTCGAGGTCGATCGTGCAGCGCTCCAAACCGTTGCCCTGTTTGCTCCAGCGCAGCGACCGGGCCGCGATCAGTGCCTCCTCCCGCGGTGCGATCCCATCGGTATCGAGCGCGTCCCGCCAGGAGATCGACAGCTTCCGCACCGTGTCCGCCGGATGAGACGCGGCGAAGGTGACCAGTTCCTCCTCCGCCGCGACCAGGTGTACCGGCAGGGCGCGGGGGGCGGCCTGGGTCAGGGAGGTGATGATCGACTGGGCCGCATCCACCTGCACCACCGCGCTGTTCACCGCATCCGCGACCAGCGGGAACGGGGCGGGGAGGCGCTCCCCGAGCAGGGACACCGGTGCGGTGGTCGCCTCACCCAACCGGACTGTTCTGCCGGCCTCGGCCAGAGTCACCCGACCCAGTTCCGTGATCAGGGAGGCAGGAGAGGTATGCCCGGAAGACTTCGCCAGGCCGCCCTGCCCGAGCGAGGGGCGCGAGCGCACACTCAGCTCCCCCGCCGCACGCACCAGCAGGGCATCGACGTGTCGTTTGAGGTCGTAGCCGGACTGGATCGCCCGCACCAGCCCCGCATCGGACATTGTTTCCACATCAAGCTGGGACGGAGCGACCGAGATCGCGCCGAACGATGCTCCGGCGGTTGCACCGACCGAGACGGCTGCAGCCGCTGCGCCGGATCCTGCTCCACGAGCATCGGGCGGCCGGGCATCGGGGTGTTCGCCGACCCGGGCGCCGAACCCGGTGAGCGCACCAGCCCACACCGACGCGAACGCAATAGCGCTGTCAATGAGGGGATCGGTTGCTTTGGACATACCCACATAGTGACAGGCACCACCGACATTCCAACCGACACCAAACCACACCCTGATCTGGGATATTACCTGTGGACAGCCCTCCACGAGCAGGGCCTGTGGAGGAGAAGACGCCGGCTCGCAAGTGGGGGGCGATACGCGCGCCAGAGCGCGCTGCTCAACCCGCAGCAGCAACCAGCAGCCACCAGCAGCGACCACGCAGCCACCAGCAGCGGGTCGCGCTCCGCTCGGCATCCGGGCGCGGAATATGAGCCCGCGGGGCGACGCGACTACGATTACAGCGACATCTGACGGCCACAGGTGGAAAGGCACTCCTGCGATGACAACCCACGGCAGCCCCGACTACCGCGACTCCGGGCTCGAGTTCCCCGCCGACTTCCTGCTCGGTTCGGCTACTGCGTCGTACCAGATCGAAGGAGCCGTCGCAGAGGACGGCCGCGGCCCGTCGATCTGGGACACCTTCAGCCACACGCCCGGACTCGTCGTCAATGGCGATACCGGCGACGTCGCCGACGACCACTACCACCGGCTCGACGAGGATCTCGACATGATGAAGGGCCTCGGCCTCGAGGCCTACCGGTTCTCGATCGCCTGGCCGCGCATCGTGCCCACAGGCTCCGGCGCGATCAACCAGGCCGGCATCGACTTCTACTCCCGCCTTGTCGACGGGCTCATCGCACGCGGAATCAAGCCCATCGCCACGCTCTACCATTGGGACCTGCCGCAGCCGCTCGAGGATGCCGGCGGCTGGCCCAACCGTGACACCGCCTACCGGTTTGCCGAATACGCGGCGGTCATCGGCCAGGCGCTCGGCGACCGAGTCGAGACGTGGACCACGCTCAACGAGCCGTGGTGCAGCGCCTACCTGGGATACGGCTCCGGCGTCCACGCTCCCGGCCGCACCAACGGCGCGGACGCGCTCGCGGCCGTCCACCACCTCAACCTCGCCCACGGGCTCGCGCTCACCGAACTTCGCAAGGTCGTGACGAACGACCCCGACTTCTCGGTGACCCTCAACCTGCACGTCGTTCGGCCCGGAGCGGATGACGCGGGCGACGCGGTTCGCCGCATCGACGCGCTCGCGAACCGCGCCTTCACCGGGCCGATGCTGCGCGGGGAGTACCCGGCCGATCTCCTCGCCGACACCGCGGGAATCACCGACTGGGCGTTCGTGCTCCCCGGAGACCTCGAGGCGATCAACCAGAGCATCGATGTTCTCGGCGTCAACTACTACTCCACCGCGACCGTCAAGCCGTGGGACGGGGTCTCCCCGAAGCAGAGCGCCGACGGGCACGGCACGTCGGTCGGCTCGCCCTGGCCAGGCAGCGAGGACGTCGAGTTCATCGCGCAGCCGGGGCCGTACACCGAGATGGGCTGGAACATCGCCCCCGACGGGCTCGAGGATCTCCTCGTCTCGCTGCACGAGCAGTTCCCGGCGCAGCCGCTCATGGTTACGGAGAATGGTGCCGCGTTCCCCGACGTCCTCGACGAGGGCCAGGTGCACGACGCCGACCGCATCGACTACCTGCGACGCCACTTCACGGCCGCGCACCGCGCGATGGGTCACGGCGTCGACCTGCGCGGCTACCAGGTGTGGTCGCTCATGGACAACTTCGAGTGGGCCTATGGCTACACGAAGCGGTTCGGCATCGTCTACGTCGACTACGAATCCCTCGAGCGAACCGTGAAGGACAGCGGCCACTGGTACGCCGAGCTGGTGCGCACGCACCGGATTCCGGCCTGAGCAGTGGCGGCTCCGGGCGATGGGGCGCCCGACACCGCCTCCGTCGTGCCGCGGCGCGGAAACAGCAACGACCTGGTGCGGCGCCACAACCTCTCTGCGGTGCTCCGGCTCGCGCACCACGATCCGTCGGTGTCCCGCTCCCAGCTCACGAAGCAGACAGGCCTGAACCGGTCGACGATTGCGGCGCTGGTCGGTGAGCTCGCCGAGCTGGGCCTCGTTGTCGAGTCCGACCCGGACGGGAGCAGGCAAGTCGGCCGCCCGAGCCCGATCGTCGCGCCGCACCCCGGAGTGCTCGCGATCGCGGTGAACCCAGAAGTCGACTCCGTCACGATCGCCCTCGTGGGTCTGGGCGGCCGGGTGCTCCGCCGAATTCGCCGCGAGGCGACAATGCCGACCGTCGTCGACACCGTCAGCATCGTGGCCGACGCCGTCGTCGAGCTCCGCGCCGATGCCGAGCGGTCCGCCCGCCTGGTCGGGATCGGCGTGGCCGTGCCCGGGCTCGTGCGCGCGAGCGACGGCGTTGTGCGCTTCGCGCCACACCTCGGGTGGACGGATGCGCCGCTCGCGCGGCTGCTCGTCGACGCGACCGGGCTCCCCGCGGCCGCCGCGAACGACGCCGGGCTCGGAGCGAACGCGGAGCACATCTTCGGCGCTGGCCGCGGCCACAGCGACATGATCTACCTCAACGGCGGCGCGAGCGGGATCGGTGGTGGCATCATCGCCGGCGGACGGCCGATCCGCGGAGCGGGCGGCTACGCGGGGGAGTTCGGGCACACGCTCGCCACGAGCCGCGACGGCCGTGACGCGAGCGGCGCGCCCGGAAGCCTCGAGCTCGAGGTGCGCCGCTCCCTGCTCCTCGACGTGCTCGGAATCACGACGGCCGACGCCGACGAACTCGACGCCCGGCTGCTCGGCTCGGATGCCCCGGCCGTTCGCGTTGAGGTCGAGCGCCAGCTGGCCTTCCTCGGCGTTGCGCTGCGCAACGTTATCGACATCCTGAACCCCCAGCTCGTCGTGCTCGGCGGATTCCTCGGCTCGCTGCACGCAGCGGCACCCGGCAGGCTCGAGGCGCTCGTCGCCGATCAGGCCCTGGCCGTCCCGTTCGACGAGGTGCGCTTCTCCCGTGCCGAACTCGGATCCGACCTCGTGCTCGTCGGGGCGGCCGAGCTGGCTTTCGCCCCGCTCCTCGACAACCCGGCGGGCGTCGAAACGGTTCCAGCGTGAAGTTCAGCGCCCCCGTTGTGCCGGAGGGGGAATAACTCGCGCCCGCGAGAGCTTGGGTTAAACGCGCGCTCACTGTGAACTGGGCGGCATCCCCCACGCATAGTCGCGCCGGCAGCCACGGCCCGGCCGGCGCGCGGCGTGCCACGTCTATGAAGAAGAACCGAGGAATTTCTCTGTGAGCATCGCGACCAGGCCGACAGCCGTCGTACACCCCGGCGCCCTGCTGACCCGTCGCCAGCGAATCGTCTACATCCTGATCCTCGGCGCTCTTGTCGCCCTCGGGCCCTTCACGATCGACCTCTACCTGCCCGCCTTCCCGGTCATCGAGGGCGACCTCGGAATCTCGCAGGCGGCGGTGCAGCTGACCCTCACGGCGACCACTATAGGCTTCGGCGTCGGCCAGCTGCTCGTCGGCCCGTGGAGCGATCGCGTCGGTCGCCGCCTCCCGCTCATCGTCGCGACATCGCTGCACGTGCTTGCGAGCATCGGGGTTGCGCTTGCCCCCGACATCGGCTGGATCGCGGTCTTCCGTGTGCTGCAGGGTATGGGCGCCGCGGCTGGCGCCGTCGTCGCGATGGCCACCGTGCGCGACCTGTTCGGCGGGCAACCCCTCGTGCGGATGCTGTCGAGGCTCGCTCTCGTCACCGGCCTCGCCCCCATCCTCGCGCCGGTCATCGGCTCGCAGCTGCTGCTCGTGCTCGACTGGCGTGGCGTGTTCTTCTTCCTCGCCGCCTACGGCGTGCTCGTGCTGCTCTCCGCGATCTTCTTCATCGTCGAGACGAGGCCTAAGGAGTCGCGCGAAACGTCGGACCGCACGATGGCCCAGCGATACGGGGCGATCTTCCGCGACCGAATCTTCATCGGGGTCGCGGTCATCGGCGGCATGTCCTTCTCGGGCCTGTTCGCGTACCTCAGCGCGTCGCCGTTCCTGTTCCAGGACCTGTATGGCCTCAACCCCCAGCAGTACGGGCTGCTCTTTGCCGTGAACTCCGTCGGCATCGTGATCGGCACCCAGACATCCGCCCGCCTCGCCCGCATCGTGGGGCCGCAGTGGATCCTCGCCTTCTCGACGGCCGTCGTGTTCGTCTCCTCCTCGGCGATCGTCGTCCTTGACCTTGCGGATGCCGGACTGCTGGGCGTTCTCGTGCCGCTCTGGTTCTTCATCACCGCCGTCGGCTTCGGGTTCCCGATGGTGCAGGTGCTCGCCCTTGCGGGCCACGGCAGCGAGGCCGGCACCGCGGCATCCGTTCTCGGCGCCCTCAACTTCGGCCTTGCGGGCCTTATCTCGCCGATCGTCGGACTCTTCGGCGTCAGCGCGTTCGTGATGGGCCTGGTGATGGCGTCGACGGCGTTCGTCGCGGTGCTCTCGCTTTGGTTCATCGTGCAGCCGAAAACGGTGCCTGAACTGTCCCGCTGACGCTTCGCAGGGGAGTGGGGTTAGCGTGGAACCTATGACCGAGAACAGGCCGAGGACCCGTTACGCCGCCGAGCAGGCGATGAAGAGCGAGGTGCGGGTCACCCAGCGCTGGCCGCTGTTCAGCGGGATCGCCGCGGTCGTGCTGGCGGCGGTGCTCGGTGCCGTGATCGCCTACCGGGCGAACAATATGCCGTTCGGGTTCGACACCGAGTGGATGAACGAGATCCTCGAGGACCGCAATACCGTCTGGGAGGTGCCTGCCCAGCTCATGAACACTCTGGGAGGGGGGCTGTTCGGCGTCATCATCCTCCCGGTCGCGATCGTCGTGGTGCTGTTGATCATGAGGGGCAAGTGGGCGGCGCTCTACTTCGCCGCCGCCAGCATCCTGAGCGCCGGTCTCGTGCAGCTGCTTAAAAACGCCTTCGCCCGCCCGCGCCCGGAAGACATGCTCGTTACCGCTGACATCGGATCTTTTCCCTCTGGCCATGTCGCGAACGCTGCGACAATGGCGGTCGTGCTCGGGTTCATCCTGCATCGAACCTGGGTCTGGATCGCGGGATTGGTCTACGCGATCCTCATGATGGTGAGCCGCACCTATCTCGGCGTGCACTGGGTGAGCGACACCGTCGGCGGCCTCGTTCTCGGCGCCGGTGTCGCGGTCATCCTGTGGGCACCCCTCGCGCATCGGCTGTACGTGGAGCGGTACAAGCCGATTGTCGCCCAGGCCTGACTGTTGGCGGCCATTTCGCGGTCACCGACGGCTAGCGTGGGGGCATGAGAATCCTTCTGGTGGGTGCCGGCGGCGTCGGTGATGCCTTTGCCAAGATCGCCGCACGGCGTTCCTTCTACGAGCTGATCGTCGTGAGCGACTACGACCTCTCCCGTGCCGAGCGCACCGTGGCCTGGATCGAGGCGCGGCACGGCGCACAGGACGGGCGCTTCCTCGCGGAGCGGATCGACGCCTCCGACCCCGACAGCGTCGCCGAGGTCGCCCAGCGCCACGGCGTGACCCACGTGATGAACGCCGTCGAGCCGAAATTCGTGCCGACCATTTTTGCGGGCGCGCTCGCCGCCGATGCGAACTACCTCGACATGGCGATGAGCCTGAGTGAGCCGCATCCGACCAATCCGCACGAGGAGACGGGCATCATGCTCGGCGACGACCAGTTCGCTCTCTCGGCCGACTGGGAGAAGGCGGGCAAGCTTGCGCTTGTCGGCATGGGCGTCGAGCCCGGACTCAGCGACGTGTTCGCCCGCTACGCCGCCGACCACCTGTTCAGCGAGATCGACGAGCTCGGCACCCGTGACGGCGCCAACCTCGTCGTCAGGGACGAGCTCGGCAACGAGATCTTCGCGCCGTCGTTCAGCATCTGGACCACGATCGAGGAGTGCCTGAACCCGCCCGTCGTCTGGGAGAAGGACAAGGGCTGGTTCACGACCGCGCCGTTCTCCGAGCCGGAGGTGTTCGTATTTCCGGAGGGCATCGGACCGGTCGAGTGCGTCAACGTCGAGCACGAGGAGGTCATCCTGATGCCGCGCTGGATAAACGCGAAGCGCGTGACCTTCAAGTACGGACTCGGCGACGAGTTCATCGGAATTCTGAAGACCCTCAACCAGCTCGGGCTCGACAAGACCGAGCCCGTCCGCGTGCGCTCCGCCGACGGACCCGTCATGGTCGCCCCGCGCGATGTCGTCGCCGCCGGGCTGCCCGACCCCGCGAGCCTCGGCCCGCGGATGACCGGCAAGACCTGTGCCGGCGTCTGGGTCACCGGCACCGGTACCGACGGGATGCCGCGGGAGGTGTATCTCTACCACGTGAGCGACAACGAGTGGACGATGGCCGAGTACGAGGCGCAGTGCGTCGTCTGGCAGACCGCCCTCAACCCTGTGATCGCGCTCGAACTGCTCGCCGCTGGCACCTGGTCCGGCCTCGGCGTGCTCGGGCCGGAGGCATTCGACGCGAAGCCCTACCTCGACCTCATGGCGCTGCCGGTCGACCAGGGCGGCTACGGGCAGCCGTGGGGATTCGAAGACCGGCTCGCCTAGGCATCCGCGGAGATGAACACGCCGACCTCGCCGACCTCGCCGACCGAGCAGCTGCTCGGGCTGTCCGCGCTCCTCACCCCGATCGAACTCGACTGGCAGCACCGGGCGAGGGAATTCGCCGCGACCCGCATCGCCCCGACGATCGACGACGACTACGAACGTGAAGTGTTCCGCCGGGAGCTCGTGCCCGAGCTCGGCGCCCTCGGCATGCTCGGCATGCACCTCACCGGGCACGGCTGCGCGGGAGCCGGCGCGGTGTCGTACGGGCTCGTCTGCCACGAGCTCGAGGCGGCCGACTCGGCCTGGCGCACCTTCGTGTCGGTGCAGGGCTCGCTCGCGATGACGGCGATCTCGAAGTACGGCTCCGAGGAGCAGCAGGCCAGCTGGCTTCCTCGGATGGCGGCCGGCGAGGCGATCGGATGCTTCGCGCTGACCGAACCGGACGGCGGCAGCGATCCTGCCGCCATGGTCACGACGGCGGTGCTCACGGACGGCGAGTGGGTGCTGACCGGCCGCAAGCGCTGGATCGGGCTCGCGTCCGTCGCCGATGTCGCCGTCGTCTGGGCGCGCACCGCGGAGGGCATCCGCGGCTTCGTCGTCCCCACCGATAGCCCCGGGTTCGCCGCGACCAACATCGCGGGCAAGCTCTCCATGCGGGCGTCGATCCAGTGTGACGTTGAGCTGGGCGACGTGCGGCTGCCCGAATCCGCGATGCTGCCCGGCGCCGCGGGACTCGCGGCGCCGTTCAGCTGCCTCGGCGAGGCCCGCTACGGGATCGTCTGGGGCGCGATGGGCGCCGCCCGGGCCTCCCTCGACGCCGCCGTCGGGTTCTCGCGGACCCGGATGGTCTTCGGAGCGCCGATCGCGTCCAAGCAGCTCATCCAGCACAAGCTCGCCGACGCGTTCGTCGAGTACGAGAAGGGGATGCTGCTCGCCCTGCACCTCGGCAGGCTGGCCGACGCGGGCACGCTGACGCCGGAGCAGGTGAGCGTAGGCAAGCTCAACAATGTGCGCGAGGCGATCGCGATCGTCTCGTCGATGCGGAGCGTGCTTGCCGGTGACGGCATCACCTCCGCCTACCCGGTGATGCGGCACGCGGCGAACCTCGAGGCGGTGCGCACCTATGAGGGAACGGACGAGGTGCACACGCTCGTGATCGGCCGCGCGCTCACGGGGCTCGCCGCCTTCCGCTGACCCCGGTCTCGAAACATCCGCCGCCTAGGCTGGCGGCATGAGAATTCACGCGATCGAGTTGCACCGTATCGGCATGCCGCTCGTGCGGCCATTCGAGACAAGCTTCGGGGTGCAGACCTCGCGCGAGGTGCTGCTCGTGCACGTGCGCACCGATGTCGGCGACGGCTGGGGCGAGTGCGTGGCCGGAGTCGACCCGTTCTACTCCTCCGAATACGTCTCAGCCGTCGAGGATGTTATCCGCAGCTACCTCGCCCAGGCCCTGCTCGCCGGGCCGATCGGAGGGGCTGCCGCTGTGGCGCCGCTGCTGCGCTTCGTCGTCGGGCACCGCATGGCGAAGGCCGCCCTCGAGGCCGCGATCCTCGACGCGCAGCTCCGCGCCGACGGGGTGAGCTTCGGAAGCCACTTCGGGGCGACGCGGGACCGGGTCGACTGCGGCGTCTCGGTGGGCATCTCGCCCAACATCCCGACCTTGCTCGACGAGGTGCAAACCTACATCGACCAGGGCTACAAGCGCATCAAGCTCAAGATCAAGCCGGGGTGGGATCTCGAGCCGGTCGCCGCAGTGCGCGACCTGCTCGGTGCCGGGGGGCTGCTCCAAGTCGACGCGAACACCGCGTACACGCTCGACGACGTCGCCCACCTGCGTGAGCTTGACGCGTTCGAGCTTCTGCTGATCGAGCAGCCGTTCGTCGAGGAGGACATTGGAGCGCACGCCGTTCTCGCCAGGGCGATCGAGACCCCGGTGTGCCTCGACGAGTCGATCGTGACCACCTCCGTGGCGGTCGACGCCATCGAGCAGGGCGCCACGAGCATCGTCAACATCAAGGCCGGCCGCGTCGGTGGATACCTCGAGGCGGTGCGGATGCACGGAGCCTGCCTCACCCGAGGAATCCCGGTGTGGTGCGGCGGGATGCTCGAGACGGGCATCGGTCGCGCCGCGAACGTGGCGCTCGCCGCCCTGCCGGGTTTCACCCTGCCGGGCGACACCTCGGCATCGGACCGCTACTTCGCCGAGGACCTCACCGAACCTTTTGTGCTCGAGGAGGGCACGCTGCCGGTGCCGACCGGGCCGGGAACCGGTGTCACCGTGCGTGAGGCGCTTGTCCGCGACTGGGCGCTGCGCGACCCGCTGGTGCTGCGAGCCCGCTGACGCACCCCGGCCCACCGGCCGGCAGCTACATCCGCAACAACAAGCCCCGCGGCTTCCTCGCCCGCCACGAAGTGTCAGACCCTCGTGAGACATGAACGCTCAGCAACGTCCTGAGACATCACAGGCCTGCTGACCCGACATCGCGGTGGGCAACTCGTGCGCGCGGGGCGGCTCATGACCTGTGCAGGGTCGTCACCACCGTCGTGCAGGGCATCTTCGGAACCATCAGGCGCAAATACCGCCGGCTAGTCTCCGAGGGTCATCGGGATTCCCGCGAGCCACATCAGGCCGAGCACGACCGCGAGGCTCACGGCGAAGACCGCGAGTACCGTCACAACGAACAGCGCCGGCCGGTGCTCGAACCAGTAGGCGCTGCCGGGGAAGTTGGCGAAGAACTCCCGCGAGGTGATGGGGTCGGGATAGTGCTCGGTCGGCACCCCGGTCGCGTCGGCGACCCTGCGGATGGCGGCGAGGCTCCAGAACGTGCCGCGCATCCGCAGCAGGCGTCGGCCGGCAGCATCCCGAACCACCAGCTGCGGCGTCGAATCCGGTGCGTGGCTGCGGTAGGTCTCGGCGAGAACCGTGGTCGCCACCCGGGACAGCGGGATGCGGCGGGTGAACCCGAAGAAGCCGCGCTCGATGATCGACTCCGTGGTGACCTCGATATACGTCAACCGATAGCGCAGGTAGGCGGTCAGGCAGACGAGGATGGTGACCAGCTGCCCGGCAACCAGGCCCGGCCAGGTGCCGCGGGGGATCGACAGGTAGTAGAGCGAGCCGAACAGTGCCAGCGAGATCAGCAGGTACGACCACAGGGCGTTCCGGACGAGGATGCGACGCGGCACGACACGCGTGAGCACGACCGGATCGTGATCTGTCGCGGCCATTGAAATCCCCCCGGTTTCACTGTGGCACGTATTGGCGGAGGATGGGGGATTCGAACCCCCGAGGGCTTTCACCCAACACGCTTTCCAAGCGTGCGCCATAGGCCACTAGGCGAATCCTCCTGGCGGGTGCCGATCTGAGAGAGAACGGAACCAATGAATATCCTAGCCGCAAGCGATCGGCGCGTTTCGCCACTCGTCGCGCTCGCGGTCAGGCTGGGTGCCTAGGCTGGGTTTGTGTCGACTCGTATTTACATCACTTCGGCCGAGGGCCATTCCGGAAAATCGGCGATAGCGCTGGGTGTGCTGCACACGCTCAGCCATCAGGTCGAGAGAGTCGGGGTGTTCCGGCCGATCGCCCGCACCGTGACCGAACGCGACTACGTGCTTGAGCTTCTGCTCGCCCACGACAGCGTCGACCTCGCCTACGACGACTGCGTCGGCGTCGGATATGACCTCGTTCACAGCGATCCGGACGCCGCGCTCGCACTCATTGTCGCCCGGTTCGCGGCGGTCGAGCGCCAGTGCGACGCGATCATCATCCTCGGCTCCGACTACACCGACGTCGGCACCCCCACCGAGCTCTCCTACAACGCCCGCATCGCCACCAACCTCGGCGCCCCCGTGCTGCTCGCCCTCGGTGGGCGCGCCGCGGAGGGAAAAGGGCCGCGCACCGCGGACGACCTCCGGCAGATCGCCGAGGTCGCGACGGCGGAACTGCGGCACGCCCACGCGGGACTGGTCGCGATCGTGGTCAACAGGGCGGACCCCGACAGGCTCGACGAGATCGAGGCTGCCGTGGCATCCGCGTTCGGCGATGCCGGAAGCACGGTGCCGGTCTGGGCCATCCCGGAGGACCCGTACCTGTTCGCGCCGACCGTGGGGGAGCTGCTCGAGTCGACCGGCGCGTCCCTTGTCGCCGGCGACCCCGCCCTCCTCGATCGCGAGGCACTCACCGTGGTGCTGGCGGCCATGTCGATGGAGAACGTGCTGCCGCGCCTGCTCGAGGGCGCGATCGTCGTCGTGCCGGGCGACCGCTCCGACGTGCTGCTCGCGACGATGCTCGCGCACCAGTCCGGCACGTTTCCCTCCGTCGCCGGGATCATCCTCAACGGCGGTTTCGAGCTGCCGCCCCAGATCACGCGGCTCATCGAGGGCCTCCACTCGACCCTTCCGATCGCGCGCAACGAGCTCGGCACCTACGACACGGCCCTGCGGATCACGCAGACCCGCGGGCGGCTCAAACTCGGGTCGCAGCGCAAGTACGACACGGCGCTCGCCCTGTTCGAGAAGAACGTCGACAAAGACGAACTGCTCCGCCTCCTGCGGGTGGCGCCGTCCGATGTCGTCACCCCGCTGATGTTCGAGTTTGGGCTGCTCGAACGGGCCAGGAGCCAGCGCAAGCACATCGTGCTGCCGGAGGGCGGCGACGACCGGATACTGAGGGCCGCAGCGACCCTGCTGCTGCGCGAGGTCGCCGAGCTCACCATTCTCGGCGACGAGAGCGCGATCCGCGCGAGGGCGACCGCCCTCGGCCTCGACCTCGACGGCGCCCACATCGTCGACCCGTTCGATCCGGAGCTACGCGCCCGATTCGCCGAGGAGTACGCGGCGGTGCGCGTCCACAAGGGCATCTCGCTCGTCCAGGCGAGCGACACCGTGACGGATGTCTCCTACTTCGGCACGATGATGGTGCACCTCGGGCTCGCCGACGGCATGGTGTCGGGCGCGCAGCACACGACCGCGCACACGATCCGTCCCGCCTTCGAGATAATCAAGACGAAGCCGGGGGTCTCGGTCGTGTCGAGCGTGTTCCTCATGGCGCTCGCCGACCGGGTGCTGGTCTACGGCGACTGCGCGGTCATCCCCGACCCCACCGCGGAGCAGCTCGCCGACATCGCTATTTCCTCGGCGGAGACCGCGAAGCAGTTCGGCATCGAGCCGCGCATCGCGATGCTGAGCTACTCGACCGGAGACTCCGGCGCCGGCGCCGACGTCGAGAAGGTACGCACGGCAACAGCGCTCGTGCGTGCACGCCGCCCCGACCTGCTCGTCGAGGGCCCAATCCAGTACGACGCCGCCGCCGACCCGACCGTCGCCGCCGCGAAGATGCCCGGATCGGAGATCGCCGGCCGGGCGACGGTGTTCATCTTCCCCGACCTGAACACCGGCAACAACACCTACAAGGCGGTGCAGCGCTCCGCGGGCGCCGTGGCGATCGGGCCGGTGCTGCAGGGCCTCAACAAGCCCATCAACGACCTGTCACGCGGGGCGCTCGTGCAGGACATCGTCAACACCGTCGCCATCACCGCCATCCAGTCCGCCTCGGACGCGGCGACCGAAACCGCGGCGACCGAAACCGAGAGAACATCATGACCCAGATCTTCGTCGTCAACTCCGGCTCCAGCTCGATCAAGTACCAGCTCGTCGACCTGGCGACCGAGCAGCCGGTGCTTGGCGGGCTCGTCGAGCGGGTGGGCGAGCCTGGCTCGGATGTGCCCGACCACGCGGCAGGGCTGCGGCGCATCCTGCGCGACCTCGGCAACGGGCACGAGATCGCCGCGGTCGGCCACCGCGTCGTGCACGGTGGGGCGCTGTACACCGAACCGACGGTCATCACCGATGAGGTCGAACGTGGGATCGAAGGCCTCGCGGCCCTCGCCCCGCTGCACAACCCCGCGAACCTGCAGGGCATCCGGGCGGCACGTCATGCGCTGCCGGAGCTGCCCCACGTCGCGATCTTCGATACGGCGTTCCACCACACCCTCGCACCGGCGGCCTACACGTACGCCATCGATCGGGACCTCGCCGCGCAGCACGGGGTGCGCCGCTACGGGTTCCACGGCACCTCTCACAAGTTCGTCTCCGAGCAGGCTGCGGTGTTCCTCGACAGGCCGCTGGCCTCGCTCAAGACGATCGTGCTGCACCTCGGCAATGGGGCCTCGGTGGCCGCGGTCGACGGGGGAGTCTCGATCGAGACGAGCATGGGCATGACTCCGCTCGAGGGCCTCGTGATGGGCACGCGCTCGGGCGACATCGACGCCGCCGTGCTGATCCACCTGCACCGGCAGGCCGGGCTCGACTTCGACGAGCTCGACCAGTTGCTGAACCGGCGCAGCGGACTGCTCGGCCTGTCGGGCAACGGCGACATGCGCGACGTGCAAGCCGCCGCATCCAACGGGGACGAGGTCGCCGAGGCTGCGCTCGCCGTCTACCGCCACCGCATCCGCCGCTACATCGGGGCGTACATCGCGCACCTCGGCGGACTCGACGCGATCGTGTTCACAGCCGGTGTCGGCGAGAACAACTCGCTGCTGCGCCGCCGGGTGCTCGCGGGGCTCGAGTTTCTCGGCATCCACGTCGACCCCGATCGCAACGAGCTGGCCTCCCGCGAGGCGCGGTTCATCTCACCCGACGGCTCGCCCGTCGCCGTGCTCGTCATCCCGACCAACGAGGAGCTGGAGATCGCCAGGCAGACGGCCGCCGCCGCGCTCTAGGAGTCGGCGGAGCGCCAAGTGTCGTTGGGCGTTGGGCGTCGGGCCTTGGGCGTCGGAAACTCAGGAACTCGCATCCGGATGCGCGGAATCCGGGCCCCCACGCCCGCTGGTCAAAACGGCTTCCTGAATTTCCTGCAGCGGTGCCGGAAATTCAGGAGTTGCGCAGTGAAAGCGCGCGCACGTGACCCTGTTGGCCCGGGTACGTGCGCGTTTCCTGAATTTCCGACAGTGGGGCGGCGGGGGTGTCCGCGCCACCACCACGGGGCCGCGCTTACTCGGCTTTGGTCGGGCCGCCGAGGCCCGTGAGCGCCTCGGCGATCGGTGTGGATCCCCCGACGACCTCGAACTGCTTTCCGATCGTCTGGTCCGTCTCGAGCACGGCGGCGAAGACCGCGGCGACGTCCGCCCGGGAGATCGAGGAGCGGTCGCTGCGCTCCGCGACGGTCACGAGCCCGGTCGGCTCGTCGTTCGTGAGGCCACCGGGCCTGACGATCGTCCAGTCGAGGTCGAGGGCGCGCACCGCGGCATCCGCCTCGCTCTTGGCCTTCAAGTAGATCTGCATCCCGTCGTTCGACGACGGGTCGTACTCGTCGGCGCCGATCGAGGAGACGACCACAAATCGCCTGACGCCTGCGGCGACGGCGGCCTCGGCGAGCAGAACGGCACCGTCACGGTCGACGGTGAGCTTGCGCTCCGGGCCGCTGTCGGGTCCGGATCCTGCCGCGAAGACGACGGCGTCCGCGCCGGTGAGCGCCGAGGCGACCTGCTCCTTCGTGCTCTTCTCGAGGTCGAGCACCACCGGTTCGGCCCCTGCGGACCTCAGGTCGGCTGACTGCTCAGGATCGCGGATGAGTCCAGTCGGCCTGTGGCCGGCATCCGCGAGTAGGCGGGACAGTAGTAGGGCGATTTTTCCGTGGCCTCCGGCGATAACGATGTGCATCGCCCCACGGTAGACGGCTAAACTGAGTGACGGCTCCTCGCGTGGCGCCATCCAGGCCAACTCCCCCAGGACGGAAACGTAGCAAGGGTAACCGGGCTCTGGCGGGTGCGCGAGGGGTCTTTTCTTTTGCCGTGCCGCGAGAATTCACGGTGTGGCGCGCCATCGAATGTCGCACCGACCGAATGTCGCACCGACCGCCGGGCCCCCGCTAACGGAGGAGATTCGGCGCCACGCCGACGTGGTTGCAGAGTGTGCGCGGCGAGTCGCAGTTTCTCCTGACTTGCGGCCGTGTTGTCGTGTCGTGTCGTGTCGTGTCGAGTCGAGTCGTGTGGAGTTACCGGGCGTCGCCGAAGCGGGTCTAGAACGGATCGTCGAATCTGACGATCACGCGCCCGCGACGCCGTTCGCGGTCCCGCCGAGCATCCGCCACGGCCCGCTCGATTACCGCGAGAGTGTGCGGCCAGGTCCTGAAGATGTGTGCGGTGCGAATCCGCAGCGAATGGCGCCCCAGCCCCTCGGCCTGCACGTCGCGGTCCCGGTCCGTAGCGAATCGGTCGTTCCCCTCGTGCCATGCTCTCCCGTCGACATCGAGTCCGACGCAGTCGTCGACGACGAGGTCCTGGTGGCCCATACCGGGCACGTGGCCCTGCGCGACCACGGTGAACCCCGCGCGTTCAAGTCGCAGGCGAACGATCGTCTCGTTGCCCGACCCGCTGTTGTTGACCATGCGCCGGATGCCGTCCTGCAGCCTCCGAGGAGCGTGAAGCGCGAGCTGCCTGATCTGCTCCGGTCGAAGAAACCCAGTCCACATCGCGGACTCCATCGCCGCAATCGCGTTCTCCTCGTCGAGACAGTGCAGCGCCTGCCACAGCGACTGCAGCGGTGTTACCTCCCAGGGGCTTTGAAGGCCGAAGCGTGGCCGCGCCCAGTGAAATTGCGCACTCGGATCCTGCGTCGCGGACGAGGTGGGCGGCAGCTGAAGGTGGAGACGAAGAGAATCACCGGCCCACACGCCGTGGGAGCGCAGCACCGATACGCAGGTGAGCGCACCGCCGATCGTAGCGGCCCGAGCGATCTGCTCGTCGACGTGTGCGCATCCGTAGACGCCGCGGCGAAGCCGCTGAATTCGCCCTGTCGCCACGGCCCGTCGCAGCTGTCCCGGTGCGATTCCTCGGGAGGTCAGAGACTGACGGCTCGCGACGTGTCCAAGCGTGCAGAGAACGTCGGTCATGCCCTGAGCCTGACCGCGGGGGTGGAGTTGGAGGTGCCGGCGCGCGCATACGGGGATCTGGAAAGGCAGAGCTCGATGAGGAGGAGGAGCTGTTGGAGTGGGGTGGGAAAAGCGATCAATTCGGCGGGCATGTTTCAGCGGGCATGTTTCTGCGGACGGCGGCGTGCAGGTAGTGCCGTGACCCAGTCAAGGAGTTTCGGCGGACTCGCCGAAACTCGCGGTATCACGACGAGACGTGTCGCAGATTCTCCTGCGTGAGCCGCGGCTCGCGGGGACGGCGGATGCGATTGAGTGGACTGGGATCGTTGGGCGGCGGGGTCGCGCGCCAGACGCGTGCGCGCCGGCGTATGAGCGGCGACTTTCGGTCCTCGCAGCTCGCACCACCGGCTTTCACGCGTTAAGACAACCGCCGCAGTTCAGTGCCAGTGGTCGCGACTACTCTGGACGGGTGGCCACAGCTCTTTACCGCCGGTATCGTCCGGAGACCTTTGCCGAACTCATCGGCCAGTCTCAGGTGACCGATCCGCTACGCACCGCGTTGCGCAATGACCGGGTCAATCACGCCTACCTGTTCAGTGGCCCCCGCGGATGCGGAAAAACCACCTCCGCGCGCATCCTCGCCCGCTGCCTCAACTGCGTCGATGGCCCGACCGACACCCCGTGTGGAGTCTGTCCGAGCTGCGTCGAGTTGAGCCGCGACGGCTCCGGATCGATGGACGTCGTCGAGATCGACGCCGCGAGCCACGGTGGCGTCGACGACGCCCGCGATCTGCGCGAACGAGCGATCTTCGCCCCGTCCCGCGACCGCTACAAGATCTTCATCCTCGACGAGGCGCACATGGTGACCTCGGGCGGGTTCAATGCGCTGCTCAAGATCGTCGAGGAGCCGCCGGAGCACGTGAAGTTCATCTTCGCGACGACCGAGCCGGACAAGGTCATCGGAACGATCCGATCCCGCACCCATCACTACCCGTTCCGGCTCGTGCCGCCCGCGCAGATGCTCGAATACGTGCACCAGCTCAGCGAGAGTGAGAACGTCGCGGTCGAGCCCGGCGTGCTGCCGCTCGTCGTGCGCGCCGGCGGGGGAAGCGTGCGGGACACGCTGTCGCTGCTCGACCAGCTCATCGCCGGCTCCGAGGGGTCGAGCGTGCAATACGAACGAGCTGTCGCCCTCCTCGGCTACACGCACGGTGCACTTCTGAGCGACGTCGTCGACGCGCTCGGGGAACGCAACGCCTCTTCGGCCTTTGGCGCCGTCGACCGCGTGATCCAGACAGGCCAGGACCCGCGCCGCTTCGTCGAGGACCTGCTCGAGCGTCTGCGCGACCTGATCGTCGTGAGCGCCTACTCCGGATCGACCGAGGCTGCGGCGGCCGTGCTCCGTGGCATCCCGCAGGACGAACTCGACCACATGGCCCAGCAGGCGCAGATGTTCGGCACGACTGAGCTCAGTCGCGCCGCCGACGTCGTCAACGCCGCCCTCACCGAGATGACCGGCGCGACTTCGCCCCGGTTGCATCTGGAGCTCATGATCGCTCGCGTGCTGATCCCCGCAAGCGACGCGACGAACCGCGGCGCCCTCGCCCGGGTCGAGCGCCTCGAGCGCCGTGTCGGAGTCGAGACGGATGCCGGAGTCGAAACGCCCGATGCCCCCGCAGCTCGTGCCGCGACGCAGCCGGTGGCGGCGCCGACGACGCCCGCGCCTGCCTCCGCAGCCTCGACCGCTTCGCCGACGGTGGCCCCAACCGCCGCGCAGCCGGCGGCCGCATCCGTAGCAGTGCAACCGCCCGCAGAGGTGCCGGAGCCGGCCGCACCAGCCGCAAACGCACCCGTCACTCTCGGACAGGTCAAGGACGCCTGGCCCGAGATCCTCGATGCCGTGCAGAAGGCCAAGCGCACGGCCTGGATGGTCGTCTTCAATAGCCACGTCGTCGACCTCAGAGACGACGTTCTGGTCCTCTCGTTCGTGAGCGAGAACGACGTCGCCAGCTTCAAGCAGCAGCAGGGCGTCGGCCAGGGCGTGAGCGAGTTCCTGCGCCGCGCGATCGTCGAGGTGCTCGGTATCCGTGTGAAGTTCGTGGCGAGGGTGGATGCCGCCGCGCACGCGAAGTCCGCTCCGGCGACGATCGCCGCGCCTGCCACCGAGCCCGCCGCCCCCGCCGCGCCGGCCGCCGGGCCCGCCGTACCCGCCGCGCGGGCCGCTGCGGCGACAACGGTCCCGGCAAAGGCGCCTGCCGCACAGGCGCCAGCAGCGAGAGCGCCAGCCGTCAGGGCACGACCGACGACGACGTGGGCGACGGTCGCCGTTCCGGACTCCGCACCGATTGACACCCCGGCAAGCGGCCCCGCACCTGTCGCCGAGCAGCCGACGCCGCCCGCTTCGCCGCCCGCTGGTCAGTCTTCCGCTGGTCAGCCCTCCGCGCAGGCTGTCCAGCCGGCCCCGCCACTGGCCCCATCGCGGCCGGTCTCACTGGACGGGTCCCCGCCCGACGTCGAGCCCGTCGAGGAGGCGGACCGCGAGCCCGAGCCAGAATACGAGCCCGACTACTCGTCGCCGATCGTCGGTTCCAGCGCGCCGCAGGGCACGCAAAGACCCCAGCAGCCCCACGAGCCCCAGCAGCCCCAGCAGCCCCACGAGCCCCAGGCATCCGCTCCGGCGGCACCGGCCAGGCCCGTCGCGCGCAAGGTGACAATCGACAAGGCGCGCTACGGCGAGTCGGTCGTGCGCGAGATCCTCGGCGCGAGCTTCATCGAGGAGCAGGCCGTCGCTCCCCGCGTCACCCCGAGAATCGACTAGTTCATGTATGAAGGCATCGTTCAAGAACTGATCGACGAGCTCGGCAGGCTGCCGGGAGTCGGACCGAAGTCGGCGCAGCGCATCGCGTTCCACATTCTGCAGACTGAGAGCTTCGACGTCACCCGCCTCGCCGAGATCCTCATGGAGGTCAAGGAGAAGGTGCGATTCTGCACCATCTGCGGCAACGTCACCGAGCAGGAGACCTGCGGCATCTGCCGTGATCCCCGGCGGTCGCCAGCCACGATCTGCGTGGTCGAGGAGGCCAAAGACGTGGTGGCGATCGAGCGTACCCGCGAGTTCCGTGGCCTCTATCACGTGCTCGGCGGTGCGATCTCGCCGATCGACGGCATCGGCCCCGATGATCTGCGCATCAAGCAGCTCATGACTCGCCTCGCCGACGGAACCGTTACCGAGGTGATCATCGCCACCGATCCGAACCTCGAGGGTGAGGCCACAGCGACCTACCTGTCTCGGTTGCTCATGCACCTGGGGCTTCGAGTAACCCGGCTCGCCTCCGGCCTTCCCGTAGGCGGAGACCTCGAGTATGCCGACGAGGTAACGCTCGGCCGAGCGTTCGAAGGACGCCGCGTCGTCGAACACTAGAATCGAAGCTTGATTCATCCGGACACCGCACCACACCCCCCAGGAGTAGACGTGAGCTTGATCGTGCAGAAGTACGGCGGATCCTCCGTCGCGAATGCCGAGGGCATCAAGCGCGTCGCGAAGCGAATCGTGCAGACACGCAAGGCCGGAAACGATGTCGTCGTGGTCGTCTCCGCGATGGGCGACACCACCGACGAGTTGCTCGACCTGGCCGAGAGCGTTTCGCCGCTGCCAGCCGGGCGCGAACTCGACATGCTCCTCACGGCGGGCGAGCGCATCTCGATGGCGCTGCTCGCCATGGCGATCAAGGGGCTCGGGGTCGACGCGCGTAGCTACACGGGGAGCCAGGCTGGCATGATCACAGATGCGAAGCACGGCAGCGCGCGCATTGTCGATGTCACCCCCGGCCGAGTCCGCGAGGCCCTCGATATCGGCGCCGTTGCGATCGTCGCCGGCTTCCAGGGCTTCAACCGCGGTACCGGCGACATCACTACCCTCGGACGGGGCGGGTCGGACACGACCGCGGTGGCCCTCGCGGCGGCGCTCGGCGCCGACGTCTGCGAGATCTACACCGACGTCGACGGGATCTTCACGGCCGATCCCCGCGTCGTGCCGTCTGCCCGGAAGATCGATCGCATCACGAGCGAAGAGATGCTCGAACTCGCGGCGGCCGGTGCGAAGGTGCTCTATATTCGTGCGGTGGAATATGCCCGCCGCCACGGCGTCACGCTTCACGTGCGATCCTCGTTCAACAACAACGAGGGCACGCTCGTAATCAATCCCCAGGATGGAGAAACGATGGAACAGCCGATCATCGCCGGTATCGCGGCGGACCTCAGCGAGGCCAAGATCACGGTCGTCGGGGTGCCCGATATTCCCGGCAAGGCCGCCCAGATTTTCACGATCGTGGCCTCGACCGATGCCAACATCGACATGATCGTGCAGAACGTGTCGAGCGCAGCGACCGGCCTCGCCGACATCTCGTTCACCCTGCCCAAGCTCGAGGGCGCGAAGGTGCTCCACGTGCTGGAGAGCCGCAAGGACGACGTCGGGTTCGACTCACTGCAGTACGACGACCAGATCGGCAAGCTCGCCCTCGTCGGCGCAGGCATGCGCACCAATGCCGGGGTCTCGGCCAAGCTCTTCACCGCCCTCTTCGACGCGGGAATCAACATCGAGATGATCTCCACGAGCGAGATCCGCATCTCTGTCGTCACCCGCGCCGACACCATCAACGAAGCGGTGCGGGTCGTGCACAGTGCCTTCGACCTCGACACCGAAGATGTCGCGCTCGTTCACGGCGGGACTGGCCGATGAGCGGGGGCGTGCGCATTGGCGTGGTCGGCGCGACCGGGCAGGTCGGCGCCGTCGTGAGGCAGCTGCTTGAGGAGCGCGACTTCCCGGTGGCGGAGATCCGCTACTTCGCCTCGTCGCGGTCCGCCGGAACCACGCTGCCCTGGCGTGGCGTGGAGATCGTCGTCGAAGACGCCGAGACCGCCGACCCCACGGGCCTCGACATCGCGATCTTCTCCGCGGGGGCCACAACCTCCAAGGCGCAGGCGCCACGGTTCGCGGCTGCCGGTGTTCTCGTCATCGACAACTCCTCCGGGTTCCGCATGGACCCCGACGTGCCGCTTGTCGTGAGTGAGGTGAACCCTCACGCGATCACCCAGGCAACCAAGGGAATCGTCGCCAACCCGAACTGCACGACCATGGCTGCGATGCCGGTGCTCAAGGTTCTGCACGAGGAGGCGGGGCTCCAGCGCCTCATCGTGAGCACCTACCAGGCGGTCTCCGGCGCCGGGCTCGCCGGGGGAGAGGAGCTGCTCGAGCAGGCCCGTGCCGCAGTGGCCCAGGATGCGATGGCGCTCGTCCACGACGGATCCTCCGTGGAGTTTCCGGCACCGGTGAAGTTCCCGCGCACGATCGCGTTCGACGTGATCCCCCTCGCCGGCTCGATCGTCGATGATGGCGAGCACGAAACCGACGAAGAGAAGAAGCTCCGCAACGAGAGCCGGAAGATCCTCGAACTGCCGGAGCTGCTCGTCAGCGGAACCTGCGTTCGCGTGCCCGTGTTCACCGGGCACTCGCTCTCGATCAACGCGGAATTTGCCTCGCCCCTCTCGGTCGCCCGGGCGAAAGAGCTGCTCGCGGACGCCCCCGGCGTCGAGCTGAGCGACGTCCCGACCCCGCTGCACGCTGCGGGCAGGGACCCGAGCTTCGTGGGGCGCATCCGCCAGGATCCCGGAGTGCCGGACGGGCGCGGTCTCGCGCTGTTCATCAGCAACGACAACCTCCGCAAAGGCGCGGCGCTCAACGCCGTGCAGATCGCTGAGCTGGTGGCATCCGAGCTCGTCGGGTCCTGACCGAGTCCGGATGCCCGTGGGAGAGTGGCAAAGTGATTTCCGATCGCTGCGGACTCCCGTGACGAAGTAGCGTCATGCACAAGCGCCGATTGCCCCTAGCCTCGATTGTGGGGGCAGTGATTGTCGCTGTGATTGGGGTCATCGTGGTTCTCGGCGGATCAGGCCGGCACTCGGCGATCGAACCCGTGCCGAGCGCGGGGTCCGGGCCCATCGTGGCCTTCTACGGCGACTCCTACACACTCGGAACCGGAGCGAGCGACGACGAGCGGCGGTGGTCGACGCTGGTCTGCCGCGACCGGGGCTGGCACGAGTTCAACCCGAGCGTCAACGGCCTCGGGTTCATCGACAACCGCGACCACTTCGGTGCTGGCGACCTGCCCGACCTGATTATCACGGCGAGGCCCGACATCGTCTTCGTGACAATGGGGCTCAATGACAACTTCTCGTACGATCTCGCTGCGCCGGACATCAAGGCGCAGATCAGCGACGACCTGTCCCGCATGGCCGCCGCACTCCCCGACGCCCGGTTCATCGTCGTCGAGCCGTTCTGGTACACCGATGAGCGCCCGCGCTCGGTCGAGGTGATCATCAGCTGGGTGAAGTCCGCGGCGACCGCCATCGGCGCCGACTACATCGAAGGGGCATCGCGGTGGATAGAGGGGCACCCCGAATGGATGGCGTCGGACGGCCTGCATCCCAACGACGACGGCTACCTCGAGATGGCCCGGCGGATGGACCTCGAACTCGAGGCGCTCGGGCTGTGACCGGCCACCCATAAACTAGTCTCGTGAGCACCCAACCCCCGATCGACGTCGCCCTCATTGGCGGCGGTGTCATGAGCGCCACCCTCGGCGCTCTCATCAAGCAGCTCCAGCCCGACTGGACGATCACAATCTTCGAGCGCCTGAGCGACGTCGCGAGGGAGTCGTCGAACCCGTGGAACAACGCCGGAACCGGGCACTCCGCGCTGTGCGAGCTCAACTACACCCCCGAGAAGCCCGACGGCACGATCGAGATCTCGAGTGCGGTGAAGGTCAACGAGCAGTTCCAGATCTCCCGGCAGTTCTGGGCGCACCTCGTTGCCCAAGGGCTGATGCCCGACCCGCAGGCGTTCATCAACCCCGTCCCGCACATGAGTTTCGTCTGGGGTGAGGCGAACGTCGTCTACCTGCGCAAGCGTTTCGAGGCGCTCAAGGACCATCCGCTGTTCGCGGGCATGGAGTACAGCGAAGACGCCGCAGTCATCCGCAAGTGGGCGCCCGCGATGATCGACGGCCGGCTGAAGTCCGAGAAGATCGCCGCAACGAAGATCGACTCCGGCACCGACATCGATTTCGGCGCGCTCACCAACGGACTGTTCGACTACATCACCGACAACGGCGCCGACCTCCGGACCGAGCACACAGTGACAGGGCTCCGGCAGCAGCCGGATGGCTCGTGGCGCATCCGGCTCAAGCAGGAGGTCGGAATGACCCGCGTGGATGTCTCGGCGCGGTTCGTCTTCGTTGGGGCTGGCGGCGGAGCGCTCAGGCTGCTGCAGAAGTCCGGGATTCCCGAGGCGCGCGGCTTCGGTGGATTCCCTGTCAGTGGGCAGTTCCTGCGAACCGACAATCCCGAGCTCGTCGCCCGCCACCAGGCGAAGGCCTACGGCAAGGCCGCCGTCGGCTCGCCACCGATGTCGGTACCGCACCTCGACACGCGCATCGTCGACGGCAAGGCGAGCCTCATGTTCGGCCCGTACGCCGGGTTCAGCCCGAAGTTCCTCAAGACGGGCTCCTGGCTCGACCTTGTCGCCTCTGTTCGACCGCACAACCTCTTGCCGATGCTCGCGGTCGGCCGCGACAATCTCGACCTCACCTGGTACCTCGTCAAGCAGGTGCTCGCGAGCCGCCACGCGAAGTTTGCGGCGCTCACCGAGTTCATGCCGAACGCGAAGCCGGAGGACTGGTACGAGATCACCGCGGGCCAGCGCGTGCAGGTCATCAAGAAAGACGATAAGAAGGGCGGCGTTCTTCAGTTCGGCACCGAGGTGGTCACCTCGGCCGACGGCACGATCGCCGGACTTCTCGGGGCGTCCCCGGGGGCATCGACCGCGGTGCCGATCATGCTCACGGTGCTCGAGCGCTGCTTCCCCGAGCACATCGCGGGCTGGACGCCGACGATTAAGAAGATGATCCCGAGCTACGGCAAGGCACTCGCCGAGAACGCGGTGCTTGCCAGGAAGACCATCGCGTCGACGAAGAAGGCACTCGCAATCACCTGAGCCAGACGTGTCGAAATGGGGCACAGGATCCCTCGCTATGCCACCAGCGACGCTTCCACACCTCCCCCAACGGGGTACAGAGCCAGAAACGCCAGTCGGCTAGTTTGGGTGGATGGCGGTGAGTTCACAGGGATCGGGGCGGATGTCGCTCGGCCTCCCGCCGCACCTGGCCCCGCGAGCGGTGAGCCGCTCCTTCATCAGCGCCATTCACGTGACCGCGGTCGTCTGCCTCGTCGGCGCGATGCTCGTCTCGCTCGCGTTCCAGCTTGAGTGGCCGAACCTGATCTTCTGGCCGGCAGTACTCGCGCTCGTGCCCATGCTCGTGGTGCTGTACCTTCTCGATCGAGCCCCGACCCCGTTCTTCTCGGTCTCCTACCTCATCATCGGCGGCGCGTCAGTGTACTGGTACAGCCTGACCTTCGCGAGCCAGATGGACCTCGGCAGCTTCGCCGATTCGATCACCGTCGCACTGCCCAAGATCGCGCTCATGCTCGTCGGCGGGGCGGGGATCGGCGCGCCCGCTGCGCTGCGCTGGGCAACCAGCGGCTTTCTCGTGGCCGAGTTTGCGTCGTTTGCCGCGATCGTGCAGACGTCGCAGCGGTACACGCTCGACGTCATCTCGATCGCCGCGTACCTCATCACAGCGATGGTGCTCGTCGGCTCGTGGATGGGGCAGAGCGGCGCGAGGCGGATGCAGCCGCTGCTGTACCGCGCGGCGAAGGAGGAGCTCGTTGCCGCGCTTCGCCACCGCATGGAGCTGCGGGCGGCGGCTCTCCTGCATGACACCGTGCTCAACCACATGTTCGTCATCGCGGAGTCATCCCCGGGGGAGCTCGGCCCGATGCTGCGGGAGCAGATCGGGAGGGACCTGGCGCTGCTCGTCGGCGAGGAGTGGCTCACCGAGGCGCCTCGCGCCGATGCGAGCAACGGCAACGATTGGCATGACAGCGACCTCTACCGGACGGTCCGCGAGGCGCGAGCGATGGGCCTCGAGGTCGACACCACCGGTGACACGACCGCGCTCCTGCGCCTTGAGGGCGAAAAGTCGAGCGAACTCGCCCGTGCGGTCAAGCAGTGCCTCGTCAACGTGCTCACCCACTCGGGAAGCTCGGACGCCGAAGTAGTCATCTACGGCGCCGCCGACGAAGTGCTCGTCATGGTCGTCGACACCGGATGCGGGTTCGACACCGACGCGATCGGGTCAGATCGGCTCGGGCTCAAGACGTCGGTGCACCAGCGCATCGAAGCAGTCGGTGGAACAGTGCAGGTCTGGTCGACGGCCGGGCGCGGAACCTCGATCGTGATCCGCCTGCCGGTCGGACCCGCCAGGTCGACCAGTCCGATCGCCTCGCGGAGCGCGCGGTGACCGACTCGGAGGCCACCGCCCAACGGCTGGACCCCGCGGGAACTCTTGGCGCACACTTGCTCACCATCGTGCTGGTCGTCGTCGCCTATCTCTGGGCGATCGTCTTCTCCGCGTTCGCCCTGTCGCGGGGCGGCGATACGGTTCCCGCGCTCGGCGCCCTCGTCGCGCTCGCGATCGCGTGTGCGCTCGTCCTTTGCGCATCGGGCAAGGAGTATGGGGTGTTCACCGCTCGCATCCACCTCACGATGCACCTTCTCGTGATCGTGAGCTTTATTCTGGCGAGTTGGTCGACCTGGTCGACCGACGACTTCAGCAGGGACCAGTGGGCACCGCTCAGCCTAGGAATCATGATGGTCGCGGTGGCCCCGTATCGCCCCGCACGCGAACTGATCGCCGCCGGTACCGCATCGGCCCTGGTCATGGGTGTCGTGACATTCGCGCACGCGGACGTCGTCGGGACAACCGCACCGCCGCTTGCCCTGGCGGCGGTCGCGGTGATCGGGGTCGTCGCGCTCTGCTACGGGGCGGCGATGTACTCGCAGCGCACGGTCGAGGCACTCCAGCGTTGGCGCCGGCGGGCAGACGTCGTCGCGGAAGCGCTCGCCGACGAGGTGCGGGTGGGGCTAGCCCGGTCGGTGCAGCAGGACCGCGTGACGATCCTCAACCGCGACGTCGTGCCCTTCTTCGGCGACCTGCTCGGTCGTGAGACGATCACCGACGCCGACCGCGCCCGGGCACGGGCGATCGCGACTGCCGTCCGCAGCGTGATGGTCGCCGACGCCGACCGCACCTGGCTTGAGGTCGTGGTGCAGCAGGCTGGCCGCCCCGGGCGCGCGCCGATCGCCGTCGACGATCCCGACTTCCTCGCCACCACGATGACCACGGCACAGCGCACCGCGTTGCGCGCCTATGTCGTCGCGCTCGCCGCCGACCGGAAAGTCGCAGAGGGATTCGCGATCGCGCTCTCCCGGCAGGGCCGACTGTGCGTCGGCACCCTCACGGCGCCCATCCTCTCCGCGGACCACGCCCTGCGATCCCGGTATGCCCCGATTCACGCCGTGATGCGAGTCGCGTTCGACTCCGTCAGCATCCAGACCCACCCTCCTGACCTGATTGTGAGATTCAACTATGAGCATTCGTGAGACGACGAGCCGGCGGATCCGGCTCGCGATCCTCGACGACCACGAGATGCTGCTCGACACCATGAGCAGCTGGATCAAAGCCAACGCGACCGACTTCGATCTGGCGCTCAGTGCGGCGTCCTGGGTCGACCTCGTGCACAGCGACAATTTTCCGACCGAACTGGTGCTGATCGACTTCCAGCTGCGCGAGCACGTGTCGATCGAAGCGCGAGTGCGCACCTGCCGTGCGGCCGGGGCGAAGGTCGTCGTGATCTCGAGCCTCGACACCCGAGAGGCCCGGCAGCGAGCGCTCGATGCCGGGGCATCCGCGTTCCTGTCGAAGTCACTCCCGATGGTCGAGATAATGGACGAGGTGCGCGCCGTGATGGGCGCCCCTCGCGGCTCCCAGCCGCCGAGGGACTGGCGGCCGCTGCCGAGCGGGGCGACCTCCTATCCGCGCCCCAAGCTCAGTGCGGGGGAAACCGAAGCGCTTAGGCTGTACGCGTCGGGCTCAAGCACGACCGAGGTCGCGCGTGAGATGAACGTGCAGTACGAGACCGCGAAGACCTACATTCGCCGGGTGCGTGAGAAATACGCCAAGGTGAATCGACCGGCGGGGAAAAAGGCGGACCTCATCCGCCGCGCCGCCGAGGACGGATACCTGCTCTGATGGCGAAGCTCTATTTTCGGTACGGCGCGATGAACAGCGGCAAGAGCACGGCGATGCTCCAGGCGGCGTTCAACTACGAGGAGCGCGGGCAGCAGGTTCTACTGGCCAAACCGCAGATCGACACCAAGGGCGACTCAGCGATCGTCTCCCGGCTCGGGGTCAGTCGCCCGGTCGACTTCGTGCTCTCGCCCGGAGAGGACGCCTACCGGGCTTTCACCGCCCAGCGGGAGCAGATTCGGGCCAGCACGGGGCTCGACGTGAGCTGCCTCCTTGTCGACGAGGCGCAGTTCCTCACCGAGTCGCAGGTCGACGACCTCCTGCGCATCGCGATCCGCGAGGGAGTCCCCGTGATTGCGTACGGAATCCGCACCGACTTCCAGACGGTCGCCTTCCCTGGCAGCCGGAGGCTGCTCGAGATCGCCCACTCCCTCGAGGAGCTGAAGACCATCTGCCGCTGCGGCCGCAAGGCCGTCTTCAACGCGCGCAGCATCGACGGAGTATTCGTGTTCGACGGGGACCAGGTCGCGATCGACGGTGTGGACGTCGCGTATGAGTCGCTCTGCGGCGCCTGCTACCTCGAGGAGAGCGGGGGAGTGCTCAACAGCGGGCGCCGACCCCGGGCCGACTTCAGCTACGGCTCGGCCCCCGATGCCGACTTCGCCTGATCGCGGTCACCGACTCCGACCGCGTTAACGAACTCAGGGCCGCACACTGTGCGGCCCTGAGTCTTGTGTCGGGGTAGCGGGATTTGAACCCACGACCTCTTCGTCCCGAACGAAGCGCGCTACCAAGCTGCGCCACACCCCGATCAACCCGAACAAACCAAAGGCCTGTTCGCGTACTTAACCAGAATAGCTGAAATCGTCGCCCGTCAAAGTCACCAGCACGGCTTCGGGCTTGCAGGCGAACCGAACGGGCGCGTAAATCGAGGTACCGAGCCCAGCGGAGACGTTGAGGTACGCGGCCCTCAGGGCGTGATGCCACAGGCTGAGACCGCGAACCTGGTCTCGGGGAACATCGCAATTGGTGACGAGGGCGCCGTAGCCCGGCACGCAAACCTGGCCGCCGTGGGTGTGCCCGGAGAAGATGACGTCGGCCCCGTTGGTCACGAGGGAATTGAGCACGCGGCGGTACGGAGCGTGGGCGAGTGCGATCGACACCACCTCCGGACCATTCCGCTCCTCGAGCCATCCGACGTTCTCGCGCAGCTCGTCCAGCGCACCGGGCAGCTTGTCGAGCCGGTCGAACCCGGCGTGAGGATCGTTGACGCCCATGAACTCGAGACGCGCGCCCTTGATCGACATCGCGCGCGCGGTGTTGTTCAGGCCCAGCCAGCCGAGGCCGTCGAAGAAGGCCTCGAGGGCGGCTGTGTCGAGGCTCGGCTTCGTGCGCCGGGTACTCTTCGACGGCCCGGTGAGGTAGCTGAAGGGGTTCTTGGCCTCGGGGCCGACGTAGTCGTTCGATCCGTGCACGTAGACACCGGGGACGTTGCGGAACGGCTCGAGCGCGTACTCGAGCCCAACGAGCCCGTCCTGATGGCCGAGGTTGTCGCCCGTGTTGATGATCAGATCCGGTTCGAAGATCGCGAGGGAGCGTATCCAGTCCTGCTTGGCGCGCTGCCACGGCGCCATGTGGATGTCCGAGAGGTGCAACAGCGTGAGCGGTCGAGCGCCGGGGGCAAGCAGCGGAAGGGTCTCCCGTCTGATGGTGAAGGCGTTGCGCTCGACGAGCGTGCCCCATGCCAGGGCACCCATGCCGAGAGCAGCCACCGTCGCCAGCGCGGCTCCGGCGCGACTCGAGTTCGCCATTAGCAGTCGGGATCTTCGTCGGGCACGATCACGCCGCCGTTCACGGTGAGCGTCACCGCGGTGGACTTCGACGTGGCGGTGCCGCCGGCCGGGTCGCTCGCGATCACCTCGCACTTGTCCGGTGGCACGCTCGGCGTCCACTTCACCGAGACCGAGGTGAACCCCTCGTCATTCAGGGTCTTGAGCGCGTCCTTCACTTGCGTGCCGACGACGTTCGGTACGGTCGCCGACAGGCTGCCATCACTTGTGAATACGCGCACCAGAGTCCCCTTGGACACACGTGCACCCGCACCGGGTTGAGTCGACGCCACGCGTCCGGCGGGAAGCTCCGACGCGATTGTTCCACCGTCGGAGAAGGCCAGACCGAGGCTCTGGATCACGCTGCGCGCCTGATCGACGCTCTGGCCGGTCACGTTGGGCACGGACTGGGTCGACCCGCGGATGAGCTCCGGGGGCGGTTCGGGGAAGTCGGCCGTCGTCGCGTACAGCGGAGATCCGTCGAGGGCGGTCTGCACGGGCTTCATTATGCGGTGGCGCGCCGTGTTCGCGTTGCCACTGGCGAGTTCCACCCGCGACATGACCTGCGAGCCGACAATGTTCCCGACCCAGACGGCGCTGGCGACCTTGGTGCTCGCCGTGGCGACCCACGTCTGCAGCGAGTCGTCAGTCGTTCCAGTCTTGCCGAGGAGCGCGGTGCCGTCCCCCGGGTTCGAGGCCGAGCCGGTCCCGCCGCGGTCCATGACGCCCTTCAGTGCGGTGGCGGCCGCCGCGGCGACCTCGGGTGAGATGGCCTTGTTGCACTTCTGGGGCTGCCCCTCGAATTCGGTGCCGTTCGCGTCGACGACCTTGTCGACCGCGATTGGCTCGCAGAGGATGCCGCCGCTCGCGACGGTCGCGTAGGCGTTCGCTATCGTGAGAGGCGCAATCTCGTTGGTGCCGAGAATCGCACTCGGGTAAATGAGCAATTCGTCCCCGTCGGCGCGGTGAACGCCCATCGACTTCGCCGTCTCGCGGATGTCGCAGAGGTCGAGCTTCGACGCCATGTTGATGAACGCGGCGTTGATCGACTGGTTCGTCGCGGTCTGGACCGAGACGCGGCCGGCGCTGGTCCTGGTGAAGTTGTTGGGCTTGTACGGGTCGGCAAGCTCCATCGTTCCGCCCTGGCAGTTGGCGGGGAAGGACGAGTAGCCCTTCACGTTGCCGTCGACGACCTCGCGCAGGCCGTGGCCGTTCTGCAGCCAGTTGACGAGGGTGAACAACTTGTAGGTCGAGCCGGTCTGGAATCCGGAGGACTGCCCGTACTCCCTGTCGGTGTTGAAGTTGACCGCGGTGGTCGAGGGGCCACCACCCTCGCCCGAGTTGTCGAACAATTTGTTCTGGGCCATGATGACGATTCGCCCGGTTCCGACCTCGACGGTCGAGATGGCGGCACCAAGCTCGAACCTCGCCTCGTCGGCCGGCGTCTGAATCGCGAGCACCTGTTCCGCGTGCGCCTGCTGATCGAGGTCGACGGTCGTGTAGATGTCGTATCCGCCCCGCTTCCAGTTCTCGGCGCGCTCCTCTTCGGTCGTGCCGAGGGCTTCGAGGTTCTTGACGTTGCGTATGACGTAGTCACAGAAGTGCTTCGCGCCCGATGCGGAGAGGCAGCCGTTTCTGGGTGCGCTGACGATGACGGTCGTGTCGTCGACCGGGGTCGCGATCGCCTCGTCGTACTGCTCCTTGGTCAGCATGCCCTGTTCGGCCATGTTGCCCAGGATCGCGTCGCGACGGACTTGATTACGCTCGCGATTCTCCGCGATGTCGGGTCGCCGGGACGGTGGCGCCTGCACGATGCCGATGAGGCTCGCCGCCTGGGCCGCGGTCAAGTCCTTTGCCGTTGTCGAGTAGTACTGCTGCGCGGCCGACTCGATGCCGTAGGTGTTGCCGCCGAAGCCGGCGATGTTGAGGTAGGCGAGCAGGATCTCGTCCTTGGTGGACCGCTTCTCGAGCCCGATCGCCAGCTTCGCCTCCTTGAGCTTGCGGTCGATCGTCGACGCCTGCGCGGCGTAGAGGCCGGCCTGCCGTTTCTCCTCGGTGTCGTAGGTCAGTGCCTCCTGAATGAGGAGGTTCTTGACGAGCTGCTGCGACAGTGTCGACGCGCCCTGGGTCGTGGAGGAGGTGATGTTGTTGACCGCTGCTCGAACGATCCCGGCAAGGTCCACACCACCGTGCTCGTAGAAGCGTTCGTCCTCGCCCGCGATCGCGGCGTCCTTGGCGAACTGGGACACCTCGTCCCACGCGACTTCCTCGCGGTTCTGGTCGTAGATCTGGGCGAACGGCACCTGCTCGCCGGCCTGCAGCGCCCACAAGGTGTTGCGCTGCGACTGCTGGTTGATGACCATGTAGTCCGGCAGGTCTTCGAAGATTCCGACGGTGTTGTTCGCGGTCAGGCTGGTCACGGCGATTGCGGGTGTGACCATGGCGGTGACGAGCACCCCCGCGAGAGCGCTGAAACCGAGAAAGCCGAGGATCGCGCCAAACACACCGACGGGCTTCGAATTTTGCGCAGACATATGATCAAGGGTAAGTCATACGCCCGTATTTCAATCTGAATGGACACTTCGATGCCAACTTGGGAGTATCTGACAACCCCCCTCATGATCCACAACACCGCCGCGATCCTCAACAATTGGGGCTCGGACGGCTGGGAACTCGTGCAGGTCGTCAACGGCCCGGAGGGCGGCCTGGTCGCCTACCTCAAGCGTGAGACGAAGGAGAACGCCTGATGTCGGTGCTGGATGACCGCCTCGCAGAGCTCGGACTTACGATTCCGGAGGTCGCCGCCCCGGTGGCCGCCTACGTGCCAGCCGTCGTGAGCGGGCACCTCGTCTACACCTCGGGCCAGCTGCCCTTCGTCGCTGGCACGCTTCCGGAGACGGGAAAGGTCGGCGCAGCCGTGGCACCGGAGCGAGCCAGGGAGCTCGCTGCGATCTGCGTTCTCAACGGGCTCGCCGCGGTGCGCTCGGTGATCGGGTCGCTCGACCGCGTCACCCGCATCGTGAAGGTAGTCGGCTTCGTGGCATCCGATCCGGCGTTCACCGGCCAGCCGGGCGTCATCAACGGGGCCTCGGAGCTGCTCGGCGACATCTTCGGCGATGCGGGACGCCACGCGCGCAGCGCGGTCGGCGTCGCGGTGCTCCCGCTCGACTCGCCCGTCGAGGTCGAGTTCATTATCGAATTCGCCTGATTCGCGCGATTCGCCTGATTCGCCTGGCACAGAGGGCCCCGACCGATGCGGTCGGGGCCCTCCTCTCGCCCGCTACTTCATTTTGTCGGTGATGATCTGCATCACCGACGTGTCTGCGAGGGTGGTGGTATCGCCGATCTCGCGACCCTCGGCGACATCCTGAAGCAGGCGGCGCATGATCTTGCCGGATCGGGTCTTCGGCAGCTCGTTCACGATGAAGATCTGCTTCGGACGCGCGATTGCACCAATCTGCTCTGCGACATGGCTGCGCAGCATCGCCACGGCCTCGTCGGTGGTCTGCTTCTTAGCCTGCTTGGATTTCAGGATCACGAACGCGACCACGGCCTGCCCGGTCGCCTCGTCGGCGGCGCCGACGACAGCGGCCTCCGCCACTATCCTGTGCGACACGAGGGCCGACTCGATCTCCGCCGTCGAGAGGCGGTGCCCGGAGATGTTCATGACGTCGTCCACGCGCCCGAGCAGCCAGATGTCGCCATCGGCATCGACATGTGCCCCGTCGCCCGCGAAGTACTTCGTCCCGCTGAGGGCCTTGAAACGGTCCCAGTAGGTCTCCTGGAATCGCTCCGGGTCGCCCCAGATGCCCCGCAGCATCGACGGCCATGGCTCCGACACGACGAGCAGGCCACCATTGGGCGGGTCGACCCGCGTGCCGTCCTCACCGAGGATGTCGATCTTGATGCCGGGGATCGGCACCTGGGCCGATCCGGGCTTCAGCGTCGTGACGCCGGGCAGGCCCGAGATCATGATCGCGCCGGTCTCGGTCTGCCACCAGGTGTCGACCACCGGCGCCGTGCCCCCGCCGATGATGTCGCGGTACCAGACCCACGCCTCGGGGTTGATCGGTTCGCCGACCGAGCCGAGAACGCGCAGCGAGGTGAGGTCGAACCCGTTCGGCACCTCGCGCCCGATTTTCATGAATGACCGGATCGCAGTGGGCGCTGTGTAGAAGATGCTGACGCCATACTTCTGGATGATCTCCCACCAGCGGCCCGGATGCGGGGTATCGGGCGTGCCTTCGTAGAGAACCTGGGTGGCGCCGTTCGCGAGCGGACCGTAGACGACGTAGCTGTGACCGGTGATCCAGCCGACGTCGGCGGTACACCAGTAGACGTCGGACTCCGGATGCAGGTCGAATACGTTCTTGTGGGTCGACGCGACCTGGGTCAGGTAGCCGCCGCTGGTGTGCAGGATCCCCTTGGGCTTGCCGGTGGTTCCTGAGGTGTAGAGGATGAAGAGCGGGTTCTCCGCCTCGAACGCCTCGGCCTCGTGCTCGGCGTCGGCCGAGGCGAGTTCCTCGTGCCACCAGCGGTCACGGCCGTCGACCCAGTCGACGACGTTCTCGCCGCGGCGCACAACGAGCACGTTCCCCACCGTGCTCTTCTTGCCCGCGAGGGCCCCATCGACCGCACCCTTGAGGGGGAAGACCTTGCCCTTGCGCCACCCGCCGTCGGCGGTGATTACGAGCTTGGCGCTCGCGTCGTCGATGCGTGAGCGCAGGCTCTCCGAGCTGAACCCACCGAAGATCACGGTGTGCACGGCGCCGATGCGCGCGACGGCGAGCATCGCGACGACCGCCTCGGGGATCATGGGGAGGTAAATCGCGACTCGATCGCCCTGGCCGATGCCGAGAGACAACAGTACGTTGGCGGCACGCTTAACCTCGACAGTCAGCTCCGCGTAGGTGATCGAGCGGCTGTCGCCGGGCTCGCCCTCCCAGTGGATCGCGACGCGGTCGCCGTTGCCGGCCTGGACGTGGCGGTCGAGACAGTTGTAGGCGACGTTGATCTTTCCGTCGGCGAACCACTTGGCGAATGGGGGATTCGACCAGTCGAGCGTCTCGGAGAAATCCTTGTGCCAGTGCAGCAGTGTTCTCGCTTGGTTGGCCCAGAAGCCGAGGCGGTCTGTGGCGGCCTCGTCGTAAATTGCCTGGGAGGCGATGGCCTGGCTCGTGAAGTTCTCGCTCGGCGGAAAGCGACGTTCCTCGTGCAGCAGGCTGTCGATGGAATTACTGGGCATGGACTGATCCTCTTCGATCACACGGCGCTGGGCACGGGGTTCCGGACCACGTGGTGCGATCCTAGTTCGCGGGGGGTTGCGATGACGTCGCGCCCCCGCATGCAGCGCCGATAATGCGCCTCAGAAGCCGCTAGATCAAGCGGCAAAATTATCACTTGCGCGCGGGGTTTCGTGGGCTACACTAAGGGCGTCGAATTTATTCGACTGGTGACGCAAGTGATTCCCCCCAATCCCGCGTCACTGTGGCGGCACCGGTCCCCCCCAACAGGTGCCGCCCCTCTCATTTAATCGACAGATGGCAGCGGCGCCAGAGCGCGGAGCCTTGGCCCGGCAGGCTTGACTGATGCCCCGCAGCGACAACACGCCCCAGTCGGACGAGCCCTTCGTCGCCCAGCATGCGGCCGAGTGGCCCCGTACCGAGTGGCCCCGTACCGGCGACGATCCGCCCCCGGCGCCCACCACGGTCGACCACGCGGTCGTCGCGCACGACCGGCTCGCCGCGGCGGAACTCGTCGAGTTCGGCCGTCTCGCTCGGCTCGTCGCCGATCCCCAAGTGACCGACGTGTTTGTCAACGGTGCGGGCCGCCTGTTCGTCGACCGGGGCCGCGGGGCGCTGCTGCAGCCCGACCCCGACCTCGACGAGCACCAGATTCGCGCGCTCGCCGTACGGCTCATCGCGGCCGGCGGTCGGCATATCGACGAGGCCACGCCCTGTGTGGATGTGCGCCTGCACGACGGCATCCGGGTCCACGCCGTTCTGCCCCCGGTGTCGCCGGCCGGCACCCTGCTGTCGATCCGGTTGCCCCGCGTCACGCGCGTCACCGTCGACCAGCTCGAGCGGGAAGGCTTCTTTGCGATCGTGCCCATCGGCGAGGTGCGGTCGCTGCTGTCCCGGCGGCGCAACATCCTCCTCACCGGAGCCGGCGGGAGCGGCAAGACGACGACCCTGTCGGCGCTGCTCGCGCTCGCCGCCCCCCGAGACAGAATCATCGCGATAGAGGATGTCGCCGAACTGGCGGTCGACCACCCCCACTTCGTGTCGCTCGAGGCCAGACAGCCCAACCTGGAGGGCGCCGGAGAGATCGGCCTCGAGCGCCTCGTCCGCGAGGCACTGCGGATGCGACCCGACCGGCTCGTGCTCGGCGAGTGCCGTGGAGCCGAGGTGCGCGAACTCCTCGCGGCCCTTAACACCGGGCACGACGGCGGCGCGGGAACACTTCATGCCAACTCCCTCGCGGCCGTTCCGGCGCGGATGGAGGCACTCGGCGCGCTCGCCGGGCTCGCACCGGAGGCGATCGCCAGGCAGACGGTGAGCGCAATCCATGCCGTCCTCCACCTCGAGCGCCGCGCAGACGGCTCCCGACGGATCGCGCAGATGGGCCGGTTTGAGCTCGATGGTCGCGAACGGCTCCGTGCCGTCCCGGTGCACGGCGATGCGTGAGCCTGTCGAGCTCGATCCGGTGGCCTCCGTCGTCCAGCGCCTGGCAGTGCTGCTGGAGGGCGGTGTCGCCCCGGCGCGCAGTTGGCGCTATCTCGCCGAGCAGCCGCCTCAGCTCACCGGTCGCATGCTCGTGTCTGTCGCCGACGCGGCGGGTGAGGGGCGGCCCGTGTGCGACGCGATCGTCGACGCGATCGGCGACGGCAGGCTCGGCGAGGCGCCAGAGTGGAGGGGGCTCGCCGCAGCATGGCAGGTGGCGACGGATGCCGGTGCGCCGCTCGCGCCGACGCTGCACGCCTTCGCGGTTTCGCTGCGCTCGCTCGCGCAGGTGCAGCGCGAGTTGCAGAGCGCGCTCGCCGGGCCGCGCGCAACAGCGCGCTTGGTGTTGGGGTTGCCGCTTGTCGGGCTGCTGTTCGGGGTGGCTCTCGGATTCGACACCATCACAGTGCTCGTCACGACGGCGCCCGGTCTCGGCTGCCTGAGTGCCGGCCTCGCTCTCATGGCAGCCGCCCGATTCTGGAGTGCCCGGCTCGTCGCCTCCGCCGCGCCGCGGCTCGTCACGCCGGGCCTCGGCCTCGATCTCGTGGCGATCGCGGTCTCCGGCGGGATCTCCATTCCGCGCGCGCTCGCGATCGTCGAGGAGGCGCGAACGCGATGCGGGCTCGCCGACGACGGGTCGCGCGCCGTTCTCGCCGAGGTTCTCGAGCTCTCCCGCCGTGCGGGTGTGCCGGCCGCCGGGCTTCTGCGGAGTGAGGCCGACGAGGCCAGGCGGATGGCGCGCAGCGCCGGTGATCGCCGAGCGGCTGCCCTCACCGTCACCCTCATGGTTCCGCTCGGCGTGTGCGTGCTGCCCGCGTTTCTTCTGCTCGGGGTGGCGCCGCTGCTCATCTCCGTCGTGTCCTCGACGATCGGCGTGCTGTGATCTCGTCTGCCCGCTCACAGGCGCAGCCGGCCAGCCCCCGTGCACGGGTCGCACCATGCCGGTCATCCGGGGCTCGGGGCGGGCGAGGCTGGGCCGAAGCCCCAATAGGAGAGGTAGAACCCGATGGAGAACAGATTCGACAACCGATTCACGGCCCTGATGGAGCGCGCCCGGCGTGAGGATGGCGGAGCCGCGACGGCAGAGTACGCGATCGCGACCATGGCCGCCGTGGGATTCGCGGGATTGCTGGTGGTGATCCTGCGCAGCGCCGAGGTGCGCGGCATCCTCACCGACCTTGTCCAGCGTGCGCTCACCTTCGCGGGATGAGCCTGGGCGCGTTGCGGGGAGAGCGCGGCAGCGTGAGCGCCGAGTTTGCCGTGCTGATGCCGGCGGCGCTGCTGCTGCTCGGCCTCGGCCTGTCGGCGGCGCAGGTGTCGAGCCGTCAGCTGCAGCTGCAGGACGCCGCGGCCGACGCCGCGCGGATCATCGCCAGGGGAGAAGGGGGGCCGGCCGCCGAGGGGCACCTCGCCGCCCTCGTGCCGGGGGCGGTATTGCGCGGGCAGAGAATCGGCGACCTGTCGTGCGTTGTGCTGAGCGCCCCCGGTGCGCCCAGCGGTCTGTTCGCGGCGGTGCAGCTCGAGGCGAGGAGCTGTGCACTCGATGGCGGGTTCTGAGCTGGCACAAGTGCCACGGAGCGAGCGAGGCGCCGGGTCGATCCTGGCGGTGGCCGTCGTCGCGGGGGCCATCGTGACCCTCGCGGCGCTCGCTCCGCTGTCGCTGGTGCTCCAGGCGAAGGTGGCCGCCGCCGGTGCCGCCGACGCCGCCGCGCTTGCCGCCGCCGACGCCGCGGTGGGCATCGTCCCCGGACCACCGTGCGACCGCGCAGGGCAGGTGGCGACCGCCAACGGGACCACGCTGCGCGCCTGCCAAATCGATGGAGTGATCGTCACCGTTCGGGTCGCCGTGACGGCAGCGGGCTTCGGCGTCGGAGCTTCCGCGACGGCCGGTCCCGCGCCACGGTAGGCAACGAAATGGGTGGGCTGCCCGTTTGTGTGTGTATGGTGTGCGTGTCGGGGCTTCATCCGGCATCCAGCGGATGCGAACGCCGCCACATACACATCGTCGTGCGAGGGACCCTTCCCTTGCGCCCATCACCATCCGCATTAATAGAGGAGTTCCGTGCCAGTCACGAAGAAGCTGGTCATCGTCGAGTCGCCCGCGAAGGCCAAGACGATCGCCCAGTATCTCGGAGATGGTTACGAGGTCCAGGCCTCGGTTGGTCACATCCGCGACCTGATCGAGCCGAAAAACCTCCCGCCGGAGCTCAAGAAGGGCTCGCTCGGCAAGTTCTCGGTCGATGTCGAGAACGGCTTCGAGCCGTATTACGTGGTCTCCGACCAGAAGAAGAAGACTGTCGCCGACCTGCGACGAGCGCTGAAGAATGCCGACGAGCTCTACCTCGCAACTGATGAGGACCGCGAGGGCGAGGCCATCGCGTGGCACCTCCTGCAGGAGCTCAAGCCCAAGGTTCCGGTCAAGCGCATGGTGTTCCACGAGATCACCAAGGAGGCGATCGAGCGCGCTCGCGAGAACACCCGCGACATCGACATCGCACTCGTCGATGCGCAGGAGACCCGGCGCATCCTCGACCGCCTCTACGGCTTCGAGATCTCGCCCGTGCTCTGGCGCAAGGTCGGCCCCGGGCTGTCCGCTGGCCGCGTGCAGTCCGCCGCGACCCGCCTGGTCGTGGACCGCGAGCGCGAACGCCTTGCGTTCACCGCCGCGAGCTACTGGGACCTCGCCGCGCGCATAGCCACCGAGAAGGGCCAGTCCGGCTTCGAATCGCGTCTCGCCCGGGTCAATGGCGCGCGCATCGCCCAGGGCAAGGACTTCGACGACCTCGGCAAGCTCAAGTCCGACGTGCGAGTGCTCGACTCCGTCGCCGCCGAGTCACTGGCCGCGGCCCTGCGCCGTCCCGACGTGGCCGTGTCGGTCGCGTCGGTCGACTCCAAGCCGTACACCCGTCGCCCGGCGGCCCCATTCACGACGTCGACCCTGCAGCAGGAGGCCGCGCGCAAGCTGCGCTTCACCGCACGGCAGACGATGAGCGTGGCGCAGGGGCTGTACGAAAACGGCCACATCACCTACATGCGAACCGACTCGCCGAACCTCTCCCAGCAGGCTATCGACGCAGCCCGCTCGCAGGCCGCCTCGCTCTACGGCCCCGAGACCGTGCCGGACAAGCCGCGCATGTACGCGGGCAAGAACAAGAATGCGCAAGAGGCCCACGAGGCCATCCGCCCCGCCGGAGACACCTTCCGCACCCCGGCGGAGCTTCAGGGAACGCTCCGCGGCAACGACTGGAAGCTCTACGACCTGATCTGGAAGCGCACCGTCGCGTCGCAGATGGCCGACGCGAAGGGCGCCACGGCATCCGTCGTCATCGCCGCGACCGTCACCGAGACACTCGACGCGTTCCCCGGGACCGGGCCGACCGTCGCGGAGTTCACCTCGAGCGGCACCGTCATCACCTTCCGCGGGTTCATGCACGCGTACGAGGAGGGCAAGGACGAGGAGCGCAACGAGACGCCGGAGGCCGCGGAGGCGAAGCTGCCCCCGCTGACGGCCGGTCAGCAGCTCACGATCGCCGAAGTCGAGGCCAAGGGCCACGAGACGAGCGCCCCGCCCCGCTACACCGAGGCGAGCCTCGTCAAGAAGCTCGAGGAGCTCGGCATCGGCCGGCCGTCCACCTACGCGTCGATCATCTCCACGATCATCGACCGCGGCTACGTCAGCCCGCGCGGGCAGTCGCTCGTGCCGAACTGGGTCGCCTTCTCAGTGGTGCGGCTGCTTGAGGAGTTCTTCGGCGATCTCGTCGAATACGACTTCACCGCCGAGATGGAGAACGACCTCGACCGCATCGCCGACGGCGAGGCCGACCGGGTCGACTGGCTGACGAGCTTCTACTTCGGCAGCGACAAGCACCGCGGCCTGCGCAACGTTGTCGACAACCTCGGCGACATCGACGCGAAGACCATCAACTCGATGGTGCTCACCGACGAGATCACCCTGCGCATCGGCAAGTACGGCCCGTACCTCGAGGTTGCGTCCGACGAGCCGGATGCTGCGGACGGCACAGCCGCGACACCGCGCCGGGTCAACCTTCCGCTCGACCTCGCCCCCGACGAACTCACCGCAGACAAGGCGCGCGAGCTCGTCGACGCCCCCGTCATTGTCGACCGCGTCATCGGCGTGAACCCGGAGACGGGCAAGAAGGTCGTCGCGAAGGACGGCCGGTTCGGCCCATACATCACCGAGCTCGAGCCGGAGCCGGAGGCGCTGGTCGAGCCGACGGCCGAGGTCGTCGACACGTCGACCGGCGAGGTCTCCGACGGGGGGCCAACGCGCAAGCCAGCCGCGAAGAAGTCCGCAGCGAAGAAGCCTGTCGCCGTCAAGGCGCGCACCGCATCCATCTTCAAGTCGATGGACCTCGCGACGATCGACCTCGAGACGGCGCTCAGGCTACTCTCGCTGCCGCGCGTCGTCGGCCAGGACCCCGAGTCGGGCGAGGACATCCTCGCCCAGAACGGCAAGTTCGGGCCGTACCTCAAGAAGGGCGCCGACACGCGCTCGCTCACCGAGGAAGACCAGATCTTCGAGATCGACCTGCCCGGAGCGGTCGAGCTTTACGCGCAGCCGAAGTATGGTGCGCGCAAAGCATCGAGCGCGCTCAAGGAGTTCGACGCAGACCCGGAGAGTGGCAAGCCGATCCGGATCAAGGACGGACGCTTCGGCGCCTATGTGACGGACGGCGTCACTAACGCGACGATCCCGCGGGGGGAGACGGTCGAGGAGATCGACTTCGAGCGCGCGATCCAGCTGTTGGCCGACAAGCGCGCCAAGGGGCCGGTCGTCAAGCGGACGACAGCCAAGAAGCCGGCCGCGAAGAAGACGGCTGCGAAGAAGCCGGCCGCCACGAAGCCGGCCGCGAAGAAGCCGGCCGCGAAGAAGCCCGTCGCAACCAAGTCGACTGCGACCAAGTCGACTGCGACGACGACGGCAGCCACCAAGGCGACGGCAGCGAAGAAGCCGGCGGCGCGCACACCCGCCACGCCCAAGGCAGGGCCGTCCGCAACCGAGAAGCTGGCCACCGAGTAGCCGTGCCGGGACTGTTCATCACCCTCGAGGGCGGCGACGGCTCGGGCAAGTCGACCCAGTCGGCGCTGCTCACCGACTGGCTCGTCGAGCAGGGCCAGACGGTCGTGATGTCGCGCGAGCCGGGGGGAACCGACCTCGGGCGCGAGCTGCGCGAAATCATCCTGCACCGGCGCGGCTACATCGCGCCGCGCGCCGAGGCTCTGCTCTACGCGGCCGACCGGGCGCACAACGTCGCGACGCTCGTGCGCCCGGCGATAGCCCGGGGCGAGATCGTCGTGCAGGACCGCTACCTCGACTCCTCGGTCGCCTACCAGGGCGCCGGACGGGTGCTCGACCCCGTCGAGGTTCGCGACCTGTCGCTCTGGGCCGCCGAGAGCCTGCTCCCCGACCTCACGGTGTTGCTCGACCTCGATGTCGCGGCCGGCCGGGCCCGTCTCGACGCCGACGAGAAGGTCTTCGACCGGCTCGAGGCCGAGAAGGACGAGTTCCACACCCGGGTGCGCGACTCGTACCTCGCTCTCGCTGCCGCGGAGCCGCACCGGTTCCTGGTGATCGACGGCTCGCTCCCCGCCGAGCAGATAGCCGGTAGCATCCGCTCCCGCGTTGTGGAGCTGCTCTGAGCTGACAGCCCCACCGGCACGCAGCTCCGCGTCGGTGGCGCCGGTTAGGCTTGCCGCATGTCCGTATGGGATGAATTGACGGGCCAGTCCGAGGCGATCGCGACGTTCCGTGCTGCCGCCGAGCAGTCGGTGGGTGGTGAGGCCAGCCGTTCGATGACACACTCCTGGCTGATCACCGGGCCGCCGGGATCCGGCCGCTCCAACCTCGCCTACGCGTTCGCGACCGCCCTGCTGAGTGCCGGCAACCCCGACGGCGACGAGTCCACCCGCCGGCAGGTCGAGGCGCGATCCCACCCCGACCTCGGCGTGCTCAGCACCGAGCGGGTCATCATCACGATCGACGAGGTGCGCGCGCTCGTGAAGAGTTCGAACTATTCGCCCTCGGTCGCCAGCTACCGCGTCATGATCATCGAAGACGCCGACCGAATGCGCGAGACCGCCTCCAACGTGCTGCTGAAGGCCCTCGAGGAGCCGCCGCCGCGCACTGTTTGGATTCTCTGTGCCCCGAGCGAGGCCGACCTCATCCCCACCATCCGCTCCCGGGTGCGCAGCGTTCGGCTGCGCGTACCCAGCGTCGGCGATGTCGCCGAGCTCATCGCCCGGCGCAGCAGCATCGACCTCCCGACCGCCACCCAGGCCGCCCGCGAGGCCCAGAGTCATATCGGTATGGCGCACAGGCTCGCGACGAACGACCACGCGCGGAGACGGAGGGAGAAGACCCTGCAGACGGCCCTGGGCATCCGCTCGGTCTCGGATGCCGTGATCGCCGCGGCGACCCTGCTCGAACTCGCCGGCGACGACGCGAAGGCCATCACCGAGGAGCGCGACGCCGAGGAGCGGGCGAGCGCACTGCGCTCCCTCGGCGTGGAGCCGGGAGGCACGGTGCCGCCTGGCCTGCGCGGCCAGCTGAAGGGCCTCGAGGAGGACCAGAAGCGTCGCGCGACGCGGAGCCTCCGCGACGGCCTCGACCGCATCATGGTCGATCTTTTGTCGCTCTACCGCGACATTCTGCTCATGCAGCTCGGCGTTGACGACGAGCTCATCAACGTCGCCATCCTGTCCGACCTCATCGCGGCGAGCCGCGCGTCGACCCCGGAGCAGACCCTGGCGACGATGGATGCGATCACCACGACACGGCGCCGCATCGAGGGCAACGTCGGTCCGGCACTGGCTCTCGAGGCGATGCTCATCTCCGCCATCCGGAAGGCCCACCGACCATGACCGCACGCCGGATCGCCCTCACCGCCGCCGCCCTCGCCGTCGTGATCCCTCTCAGCGGATGCGTGTCGGCCTTCCTGCCGGAGCAGCGCGACGCCGTATCGACCCCGACAGGGGAGCGGGTCACGGCCGACCTCGAGGAGTTCTACTCGCAGGTGCTCGAGTGGACGCCCTGCGAGGGGGACTTCCAGTGTGCCACCGCCGAGGCGCCGCTCGACTGGACCGACCCCGGGCGAGAGTCGATCGAGCTCGCGCTCATCCGTTCGACGGCGGGCGGCGACGCGCTGGGGTCACTGCTGGTGAACCCGGGCGGTCCGGGCGGATCCGGCTACGACTTTGTTCGCGACAGCCTCGACTACGCCGTCTCGGACCGGCTGCAGGGTAGCTATGACGTGGTCGGGTTCGACCCGCGGGGCGTCAACAAGTCGGCGGCGGTGTCGTGCTACGACGACCCGGCCGAGCTCGACGCCTACCTGTTCGAGCTGCCGCAGAACGAACCCGGAACCTCCGCCTACCTCGACGAGCTCGCCGCGGCATCGAGCGAGTTCGGCGCCGCGTGCCTCGAGCACACGGGCGAGCTGCTCGGCTACGTCGACACGGTCAGCGCCGCACGCGACCTCGACCTGCTGCGCGCCATCCTCGGCGACGAGAAGCTCAACTACCTTGGTTACTCCTACGGCACTCTGCTCGGCGCCACCTACGCCAACCTCTACCCCGACACGACGGGCCGACTCGTCTTCGACGGCGCCGTCGACCCCGCCACGACGGAGTTCGAGGTGAGTGCCACGCAGGCGCAGGGCTTCGAGAGCGCCCTGCGAGCGTTCCTCGCCGACTGCAAGACCGGGGAGGACTGCGCGTTCACCGGCACTGTCGACGAAGCGATGCTGCAGATCCGGGCCCTTCTCGACAGCCTCGACGCGAGCCCGCTGCAAGCCACTGACGGGCGACAGCTCGGCAGCGGCAGCATGTTCTATGCGATCATCCTGCCGCTCTATAACGCCGGCAACTGGGTGTACCTCAACGACCTCTTCGCGTCGGTGCTCGCGGGCGACGCCGACTACGCCTTCCAGCTGGCCGACAGCTACTACGGCCGCGACCCCGACGGAACCTACGCCGACAACTCGACCGAGGCGTTCATCGCGATCAACTGCCTCGACTACTCCTCCGACGCCAACTCCGAGGCCCTCGCCACAGAGGCGGAGGAGCTCGCCCGCCTCGCCCCGGTGTTCGGCCCATCGATGTCGTACGGGGCGATCGGATGCGCGAACTGGCCGTTCCCGTCGATCAGGGAGCGGGTCTCGATCGACGCGGCGGGCTCGGGACCCATCCTCGTCGTGGGAACCACCAACGACCCGGCCACACCCTACGTCTGGGCGGAGAACCTCGCGGCGCAGCTGGAGAACGGGCACCTCGTCACCTACGAGGGCGAGGGACACACCGCCTACAACAAGTCGAACGCGTGCATCAACGACACCGTCGACGACTACTTCATCGAGGGCCTTGTGCCCGACGCCGACCCGACCTGCTGACGGCCTAAAGCTGCACGCGAGGCCGCATTTGTGCAATTTTGCACGGCAGGCAAGAATGGTCGAATGAGTATCGGTGCCGTGGGACTGCGCGAGCGCAAGCGGCTGGCGACCCGCCGGGCGATCCAGAGGGCGGTGCTCGAGCTCATGGAAGAGAAGGGCTACGACCAGGTCACGGTCGAGGAGATCAGCCATCTGGCCGACATCTCGCCCCGCACCTTCTTCAACTACTTCCCCTCGAAGGAGGCCGCCGCGATCGGCGACGGCCCGAGTCTGCCGGGGGAGCGCGACCTTGCCGCATTTGTCGACGCCGGTCCAGGCCAGGACGTGCTCGCGGGACTGTCTGACCTGCTCGCGAAGGCGGTCGAATCCGCCGGCGACGAACTCGAGCTGCTGCACCTGCGTCGACGGGCGCTCAAGGAGTATCCGCAGCTCTTCGCCCTGCGGATGGCGACCATGCGCGTGTTCGAGGACGAGCTCGCGGTCGTCGTCGCCCGCCGCCTCGAGCGCGACGACCCGCAGCTCGCGGCGGATCCGGCCGCGCTCACCGACCGCGCCCGCCTCATCACCCTCGTCGCATTTGGCGCGATGCGCCACGCCTGGGCGTCGTGGGCGGATGCCGACGGGCGGATGCCGCTCGCCGACCGGTTGCGCGACACCTTCGGCCAGCTCGCCGAGATCCTCGTGACCGCGCGGTCGAAAATGATCGGCTAAGCTTCATTGCTGTGCCACCGCTCGCGGTTGACACGCCGCCTTAGCTCAGTTGGTAGAGCATCTCACTCGTAATGAGAAGGTCGTCAGTTCGATTCTGACAGGCGGCTCCATATAAACAAAGGGATCGATGGCCCTTGGATGCTAGCTGAAAAAGGCTACTGCAGACCTTTTTACAGACATTGGTACTTTCAATTGTGTGAGCGCGCAGGCGCCGTGTAGACATGAAGGTATGAAAGCACTCACCTGGCAGGGTACCAAAAAGGTCGAAGTGGTCGAGGTTCCCGATCCGGTGATCGAGAAGCCCACCGACGTTGTCATCCGCGTCACGTCGGCTGCAATCTGCGGATCCGACCTGCATTTGTTCAATATTATGGGGCCGTTCCTCGACAGGGGCGACGTCCTCGGCCACGAGACCATGGGCGTGGTCGAGCAGGTGGGCGCGTCCATCGCGAAACTCGCCGTTGGCGACCGTGTGGTGATCCCCTTCGTTATCGCGTGCGGTGACTGTTTCATGTGCAATCAGGGGCTCACCAGCCAGTGCGAGACCACTCAGAACCGTGAGTCCGGAACCGGTGCCAGCCTCTACGGCTTCAGCGAGCTCTACGGTTCGGTGCCCGGAGGTCAGGCCGAGCGTATGCGAGTTCCCTACGCCGACTTCAACGCCGTGAAGGTGGGCACGGAACTCGACGACGAACGCTACCTGTTCCTCAGCGACATCCTTCCTACCGCGTGGCAGGGCGTGCAGTATGCGGATGTGCCCGACGGTGGAACGCTCGCGGTCATCGGGCTCGGCCCGGTCGGACAGTTCGCGAGCCGCATCGGACGCCACCTCGGCTTCCGGGTGCTGGGAATCGATCCGGTTCCAGAACGTCGCGCGATGGCCGAGCGCCACGGGGTTGAAGTGTTCGATCTCGACGACGACCTGCTTGAGGCGCTGCGCGCCACGACGAGCGGGCGCGGCCCTGACTCCGTGGTCGACGCTGTGGGCATGGAGGCACATGGAAATCCGGGCGCAGCGTTCGCCCAGTATGCCGCCGGACTCCTCCCCGACGGACTGGCCCAAAAGGCATTCACCACAGTGGGGGTCGATCGGCTCTCCGCGCTGCATATGGCGCTTGATCTGGTACGCCGCGGTGGCACCGTGTCGATCAGCGGCGTCTATGCCGGTGTCGCCGACCCGATGCCGCTCATGAACATGTTCGACAAACAGATTCAGCTGCGCATGGGGCAGTGCAACGTGCAACGGTGGGTCGACGACCTACTGCCGCTCGTGGAGGATCCAGCAGATCCCCTCGGCGTCGAAGACCTTGTCACGCACCGTGTGTCCCTCGACCGGGCGCCGGAAATGTACAAGACCTTCAGCGCCAAGGACGACGGCTGCATCAAAGTCGTGATCACGCCCTAGCCGGTGGGCTCATGCGCTCCGCGCCACTCAGGTCTTGGGTACCGGCGGGCCGATGGTCAGCAGCACTGTGAAAAGCCCGACAACCGCGAGCAGTGTGACGGTTGCCAACAGGTAGGGGTGGTTGAGCATCCATCGCATAAGACGATCGAGCAATCGCCGATCGCGGGGGTCGTCTGTGGCCTCGCGGCGCCAGTCACCCTCAAGCCTGCCAGAGCGGTGCGCCCAGAGATCGAACGGGATGGTCGCGTAGGGCACGATCGCGGTCACGACCGCAAGCAGTCCGAGCCCGGGTTTCCAGCGCTGGTTGATGGCGGTCAGTATCGCCGTCGCGCCGTAGGCGAGAAAGACGAATCCGTGGATGCTGCCGCCGATGGTCACGGCGAGCGCAAAATCGGTTGTGGCGCGTACGACGAGGCCGCTGATCAGCAAGGTCCACGTGATCGCTTCGGCGATTGCGACGATGCGGTAGAGCTTCTTCGGGGTGAGGCCGGAGGTGGCTCGCGCAGAGGCGTCAGGAGTCATCTGCCTAGCTCAGGATGCTTCCGTGACTCACGACACCGGTCCGAGCAGTACACGACATCGAGCCACGACCGTTCCCACTTCTTTCGCCACTCGAAAGGGCGAGCGCACACCGGGCAGGTCTTGGGGGGATGGCCGTTCTTGGTCAGTGCCACACGCGCCGTCTGGGCGGGCCGGCCGCCCGACGGCTTCGCCAACCCGGGTTTCCGGCTCTTTCGGATTGCTGGTTCGGCCATGGGATTCTCCTGCAGATCGCGGTGGGTACATTTTAGCGGTGGCTGCTGTCCTGTTTGCTGAGGCAGGGGTCTCAGCCCTCCGACGGGCAGCTGCCGTTCGCGAGCTTCACCCGCGCTCCCCACCCGTCGATCTCATACCAGAGACCGGCGTCCTGATCCACGCGGTCGGTGACGCTAGCGGTCGACCACAACGGCCCGCCGTCTACTCTCAGGCATTGGCCCGCATCGACGCGCACAGCGCTGGTCTCGCCAAACAGCAGCGCCCGTGTTCCAGCCGCGGCGACGTATTCTGACCGTACCTGTTCACCGTCGGCGTCAACGGTGAGAGCCTCGATAGTCACCGGAATCTCGCCGGTGTTGCTGAGCACACCGCAGCCGGGGACGGCGCCGTCGCACGTACCCGATCCCGAGGCGAAGAAGGCAATCGCTAACGCACCGACCACCGCCAGGAGCGGCAGAACCGTCACGGCGATACCCGTGTATCTGGGGCGCTTGCCGGACTGCGGTTGTCGGGCCGAGGGGGGAGATGTCGTCGCGCTCATGGTGTCTCTCTGTTTCGCGAAGGTCTCATCGGCGCTGGGCCCTCCGCGCCGGATCCCGCTCGGGAACGTCTTGACGGCACGAAGCGAAAGATTACTCCCCTTCGCTTCCAGCCAATCGCACTCCGGCTCGGTTCGTCAAGGTTCAGACCCGATGGGAGCCCGGCCGCTCGCGGCTTCTTGGCACTCAGCCGAGCGTGCCTGGCCGAGCCGCTGCTAGATTTTGGTTGGCGTTCGGCCGAATGCCGCGGAAGGGGAAACCAGTGCCAGGCACACTTCGATGGGGGATTCTCGGCCCCGGGTTCATCTCGACCAAGCAGACCGATGACCTCCTCGGCAATGGCTTCGCCGTATCGGCGGTCGGGTCGCGCTCCGACGCATCCGCCCGTGAATTCGCGGACCGCTTCGGCATCCCCACGGCGCACGGCAGCTACCGCGCGCTGGTCGAGGACCCGGATGTCGACATCGTCTATATCGGAACGCCTCACTCGCTGCACTACGAGCAGGCGCGGCTCGCCCTCGAGGCCGGCAAGCACGTGCTGGTCGAAAAGGCCTTCACCGTGACCGCCGAGCAGGCCGCGGCGCTCGTCGCGCTCGCCGAGACATCCGGGCTCGTGCTGCTCGAGGCGATGTGGACGAGGTTCCTGCCGCACATGGTGCGCATCCGTGAGGTGATTGCTGCCGGCACGATCGGCGAGGTGCGCACCCTCATCGCCGACCACAACCAGAAGCTGCCGACGGATCCGACGCACCGCCTCAACGACCCGGCCCTCGCCGGCGGTGCGCTGCTCGACCTCGGCATCTACCCCGTCTCGTTCGCCTGGGACCTCTTCGGAGCCCCCGCGACCATTCAGGCCAGCGCCTCGATGAGCGCGACGGGCGTCGACCGGCAGACCGCGGTCATCCTCGGCTACGAGAGTGGGGCGCAGGCCGTGCTACACACTGCCCTCGACACCTCCGGCCCGAACACCGCGACGATCCTCGGCTCGGACGGCTGGATCGCCATCGACAGCGTCTGGTACACGCCGACCGGATTCACCGTGTTCGACAGCGCGGGAACCGTCGTCGAGCGATACGAGCAGGAGGTGACCCCGCGCGGCATGCAGTTCCAGGCCGCCGAACTCGAGCGGCTCGTCGAGGGCGGGCTCACCGCCGGCACCGTTCTGCCTCCCGCCGAGACCGTCGCCATCATGGGCACCCTCGACGCCATCCGCAACCAGATCGGCCTCGAGTACCCGGCCGATATCATGAAGGTGTGACCGACCAGCCTGATCAGAAGCGCCGTCGCGCGCTGTTCATCATCGACGTGCAGAACGACTTCACCGAGGGCGGAGCGCTCGGCGTCACCGGGGGCGCGGCCGTCGCCGCGGGCATCAGCGAGCTGCTGGCCCGGCATCCGGAACGCTACGACGAGGTCTTCGCCTCGCGCGACTGGCACGACGGCGACAACGACAACGGCGGGCACTTCGCCGAAGGAGCCGAGCCCGACTTCATCGTGACCTGGCCCAGGCACTGCGTCGCGGGAACACCCGGCGCCGAGTACCACCCCGACCTCGACACGCGCCCGGTCGACTGGCACGTGCGCAAGGGCCAGGGCCGGCCCGCGTACTCGATCTTCGAGGGCACGACCGATGACGGCGAGAGCCTCGGCGAGAAGCTCGACGAGCTCGGCATCACCGATGTCGACGTCGCCGGTATCGCGACGGACTACTGCGTGCTGGCCTCGGCGCGGGATGCCCTCGAGGCGGGGCGCCGGGTGCGGGTGCTGAGCGACCTCGTCGCCGGGGTCGCCCAGCAGTCGAGCGCCGCGGCCCTCGCCACCCTTTCCGTGGCCGGGGCGGAAGTCACGCGGTCCGAGTGAGAAGGCACCACCCAGCATCCACCCGCGTCCGCCCCTCGCGCGTCGCGGTATCCATCACGCACGAGTCACAGGAGACATCCGCATGATCACCGAATCCGCACTGCTCGCCAAGGTCCCGACCAAGCTGTTCATCGGCGGGGAGTGGGTCGACGCGACCTCCGGCCGCACGATCGAGGTGAGCGACCCGGCGACGGGCCTCGTGATCGCCCGGATCGCGGATGCCTCCGTTGCCGACGGTGCGAGGGCGCTGGATGCTGCCGTCGAGGCGCAGGACTCCTGGGCGGCGACGCCGGCCCGGGTGCGTGGCGAGATCCTTCGGCGCGCGTTCGACCTGTTGCAGGAGCGCAAGGAGGAGTTCGCGCTGCTGATGACCCTCGAGATGGGCAAGCCGCTCGCGGAGTCGACCGGCGAGGTCACCTACGGTGGAGAGTTCCTGCGCTGGTTCGGCGAGGAGGCGGTGCGCATCTCGGGGCACTACGGTAACAACCCCGAGGGCACCGGCACCATGATCGTGACGCACCGCCCGGTCGGCCCGTCGTTCCTGATCACCCCGTGGAACTTCCCGCTTGCGATGGCGACCCGCAAGATCGCTCCGGCCATCGCCGCCGGCTGCACCTCGGTCATCAAGCCCGCCGAGCTTACCCCGCTGACGACCCTGTACTTCGCGAAGCTGCTCGAGGACGCGGGCCTCCCGGCCGGGGTCGTCAACGTGATCACCACCTCGACCTCGCGCGACGTGAGCGAGCCGATCATCGCCGACAAGCGGCTGCGCAAGCTCAGCTTCACCGGGTCGACCCCGGTCGGCGTCGCGCTGCTCAAGCAGGCCGCGGACGGAGTGCTGCGTACGTCGATGGAGCTTGGCGGCAACGCCCCCTTCGTGGTGTTCGACGACGCCGACCTGGACCGCGCCGTCGAGGGCGCACTGCTCGCGAAGTTCCGCAACATCGGCGAGGCCTGCACGGCAGCGAACCGCTTCATCGTGCACGAGTCGATCGCCGACGAGTTCGCGGCCCGCGTCACCGCCGCCGTCAACGACTTCGTCGTCGGCCGCGGCACCGAGGAGGGTGTGCGGATCGGCCCGCTCATCAACGCGGATGCGGTGCGGAAGGCGGGCGACCTCGTCGACGACGCCGTCTCGCGCGGAGCGACGGTACTCACCGGCGGCTCGGCTATCGATGGCGCCGGCACCTTCTACGCCCCCACGGTGCTCACCGGGGTCGTGGCGGGCAGCGACATCCTGCGCGAGGAGATCTTCGGACCGGTGCTCTCGATCATTACGTTCACCGACGAGGCGGATGCCGTGGCGAAGGCCAACGACACCGAGTACGGCCTGGTGAGCTACGTGTTCACGCGAGACCTCGCGCGCGGCCAGCGGATGATCGCCAGCCTCGCCACCGGCATGATGGGGCTCAACGTCGGCGTCATCTCTAACGCGGCGGCACCGTTCGGCGGCATCAAGCAGTCCGGGCTCGGGCGCGAGGGCGGCACGTCCGGCATCCACGAGTACCTCGAGACCAAATACACGCTCACTCCGAACCCCTTCGCGTGACCCCGAGCGTCATCGAGATCACCTCCCTCGACGACCCGCGGCTGGCCGACTACGCCCACCTCACCGACGTCGCCCTGAAGAAGGCGCGCGGCACCGAGCACGGGCTCTACATCGCCGAGTCGCTGCTCGTGCTGCAGCGGGCTCTCTCCGCCGGGCACGAGCCGCGCTCGGTGCTCGCGCTTGGCGCATCCGTCGGCGGAGCCATCGCCGCACTCGGCGACCGGGACGTTCCGGTCTTCTCCGGGCCGGGGGAGCTGCTCGAGGAGCTCACCGGCTATGTGCTGCACCGGGGCCTGATCGCCGCGATGCACCGACCCGCGCTGCCGACCGTGTCGGCACTGCTCGAGGGCGCGAGCCGTGTCGTGATCCTCGAGAACGTCGCCGACCCGACGAATGTCGGCGCGATCTTCCGCTCGGTCGGCGCGATCGGGGCGGATGCCGTGCTCGTCACCCCGCGCTGCTCCGACCCCTTCTACCGGCGCTCGATCCGGGTGAGCATGGGCACCGTGCTCCAGGTGCCGTGGACCCGCCTGGGCGACTGGGCGTCGACGAGGGCGCTGCTCACCGCATCCGGATTCCACCTCGCCGCCCTCGCCCTCACCCCGGATGCCGTCTCCTTACGCGAGTTCGCCGCTACCGCCCCGCAGAGAGTCGCCCTCGTGCTCGGTGCGGAGGGAGAGGGGCTGACCGAGGAGGCGATCGCGGCCGCCGACAGCGTGGTGCGGATTCCGATGGCGCACGGCATCGACTCGCTCAACGTCGCGGCGACCGCGGCGGTGGCGATGTACGCGCTGGCCTGAACTGAGCTGGGCTGGGCTGGGCTGGCGCTATCTCGCGTCGCGCAGCGTGCGCCAGGCAAGGTAGCTCGCGGCGACCATCAGCACGGCGCCGATGCCCGCGGTGGTGGTGATGCCGCTGTCGAACGCGTGCCGCGCGGTCTCGATCAGGGCCTGGCCGAGCGGGGCCGGCAGCTCGCCGGCCACATTGATCGCCCCGCCGAGGGTCTCGGATGAAATGGCCTGTTGGCGCTCCGAGAGCCCGGCGGGCAGGTCGATCGCGTCACGGTAGGACGAGACGAGGATGCTGCCGAGTACGGCGGTGCCGAAGACGGCCCCCACCTCGTACGCGGTCTCGGAGATGCCGGCGGCGGAGCCGGCCTTCTCTGCCGGCACCGCCGACACGATGAGGTCGTTCGACAACGTCTCCGAGGCGCCGATCCCGGCGCTCAGCACGGCGAAGGCGACCGCGAGCGCCAGCCCCGATGTGCCGTTGCCGACGACCGCGATGAGCAGGTAGCCGACCGCCGACAGCACCAGGGCGGCGGAAACAACGACCCGTGGATGCACGCGCTTCACGATCCGAACGGCGGCGAGGCCCATCGCGATCATCACCAGCAGCCCCGGCAGCAGCAGCAGCCCCGACTGCACCGGCCCCAGCCCGAGCACGAGCTGGAGGTGCTGCGCCCCGAAGTAAAGGAACCCGGTGAGGGAGAAGACGGCGAGGAAGTTGACGAGCACCGCCCCGCTGAACGGGGCATAGGAGAACAGCCGCACGTCGAGCATCGGCACGGGGCGAGCGAGTTGGCGGCGCACGAACCAGATACCGGCCAGCGCGGCGATCGCGAGTCCTATCGCCGCAACGGGCCCGACCCCGTCGGTCGCGAACGACTTGATGGCCAGCACGAGGGGGAACAGCGTTGCGATCGACAGCACGACGCTGAGCGGATCGATCGGCCCCGGACGTGGGTCCTTCGACTCGGGAACGAGAAGAGGGGTGAACACGAGCATGAGCGCGAGCATCGGCACCGCGAGCAGGAACACCGAGCGCCACCCGAAGCCCTCGATGAGGAACCCGCCGACAATCGGCCCGAGCGCACTTCCCGCGGCGAACCCGGAGGCCCAGATGGCGAGCGCGAGGCGACGCTGCTCGCGGTCGAGGAAGATGTTGCGCAACAGCGACAGGGTCGACGGCATCAGCATGGCGCCGAAAAACCCGAGCGCGGCGCGGGAGGCGACGAGGGCGCCCGCCGACTCGGCGAACGCCGCGACGACGGAGAGTACCCCGAAGCCGATGGCGCCGACGATGAGCATCCGCCGCCGCCCGAAGCGGTCGCCGAAGCTGCCCATCGCGACGAGGAGCCCCGCGAGCACGAGGGGGTAGGAGTCGACGATCCAGAGCAGCATGGTGCCGCTGGTGGCGAACTCGAGCGAGATTTCGGGCAGCGCGAAACTCAGCACCGTGTTGTCGATCGAGACGAGCAGCACGGGGAGCATCAGCACCACGAGGGCTGCCCAGTCGCGGGGGCGAGCTCGGACGGGCCGGTCGTCGACCGAGCCCGCGGTGTGGGTGGCGGTCGGGCGGGTAGTGGGGTCTGTCATGGGGGGCCTTGTTGGGGTCGGCGGACGCCGGCTCGCATAACTATACCGACTAGTCGGTATAGTTTCAAGCCGCAGGGCGATAGGCTCGGCGCATGGCATCCGCTCGCGACCGCATTCTCGACGCCTTCGAGGAGCTTCTAATCACCGAGGGCGAGCGCGGGGCGACGCTCGATGCGGTCGCTGCCCGGGCGGGCGTGTCGAAGGGCGGGCTGATCTACCACTTCCCGAGCAGGGACCAGTTGGCCCACGGGGTCTGCGGGCGCCTCACCTCGCTCGCTGCGGACGATGCCGACCGCATGCGCGCGGCCGCCGAGGGACCGGCACGGTTCTACATCCGCTCGTCCCGCTACCGCGGCACGCCCCTCGACCGCGCGATCGTTGCCGTCGCGCGACTGCATCAGGGCGGCAATGCCGAGGCCGTCGCGACGCTGCGGGCGGTCGAGGCGCAGTGGCTCGCTATCCTCGCCGAGGCGCTCCGCGACGACGACGCCGCCCAGGCGATCAAGCTCATGGGCGACGGGCTGTACTACGAGGCCCTGTTCCGGCTCCCGACCGGGTCGCCGCCCGTGGAACCGGATGCCGCCGGCGACGACCACGAGCTCGAGCGGCTCTTCCGCGTCATCGACAAGATCGTCGGGTAGCGAGCCTGCTGGCTGGCCTCCTTTCATTATTCAGGAGTCTGACGGGCACGGCCGCCGGGTCGCCGCGGCTACTGCGGAAGGGTGGGCGCGGTGCCGGGCTGCGTACGGCGTGCCAGGTGGCGGACCGCGGATAATTCGGCCAGCCGCCCGGCCGCTCCTGAATAATGAAAGAGCGGAGCCTGCTAGACGAGCAGCTGGTGCTTCGCGAGCTCCTTGTACAGCGGGGTCGATGCGACGAGCTCGGAGTGCGTGCCGACGCCCACCACAAGTCCGTGGTCGAGCACGACGATCTGATCGGAGTCGACCACGGTCGACAGTCGGTGCGCGATGACGATGAGCGTGCGGTTCTCGGCAACCGCGTCGATCGCCTCGCGCAGCATCTGCTCGTTGAGCCCGTCGAGCGACGACGTCGACTCGTCCAGCAGCAGAATCGGCGGGGCCGCGAGCAGCGTGCGGGCGATGGCCAGACGCTGGCGCTCGCCACCGGAGAGCATCACGCCGTCCTCGCCGACGGGCGCGCCGAGGCCGAGCGGGTTGCGCTCGAGCACCTCGGTGAGGTTGACGTCGCGGAGCACCCGGATGCAGTCCTCGTCACTCGCGCTGGGGGCTCCGAGCACGAGGTTCTCGCGCAGCGTGCCCGCGAGCACCGGGGCATCCTGCTCCACATAGCCGATCTGGGCGCGGAGGGCGTCCCGGTCGAGGGCGCGCAGGTCGACGCCGCCGAGCCGGATCACACCGGCGCTCGGATCGTAGAACCGCTCGATCAGCGCGAGGATCGTGCTCTTGCCCGCACCGGACGGCCCGACGAGAGCGGTTCGCTTGCCCTTGGGTGCGCTGAACGACACCCCGCGCAGCACCGTGCGGTCGCGCGGCCCGGCCTCGACGGAGACTGTGGACCCGACCGCGCGCGCACCGGCGGGCACCCCGACGAGCTCGGCCATCGCGCTCTGGTCGGTGACGACGATCGCCTCGTCGGACTCCCCTGGCGGAAGCTCGCTGTAGCGGAACTCCACGCTGTCGAAGCTGATCGCGTCGTCCGACTCGATGGGTGCCTCGGCGGTTGCCGCGATCTCGGCGTCGCGCTCGGTCTCGGTCGGCAGGCCGATGATCTCCTGGATGCGGCCGAGCGCGCCGAGGGCCTGGTTGACCGCGGTGATAGCCCCGAACGCCTGGCCGAGCGGCATGATCATGAGGAAGAGGAACAGGATGAACGCGACGAGGTCAGCAACGGTGAGCGCGCCGCTCGCCACGCGGTATCCGCCGACGCCCAGCACGACCAGGAACGAGACCTGCAGGGCGATGCCAGCGATCGGGACGACGAGCGCGGAGATCTTCGCGACGCTGATGCCCATGCGCCAGGCGCCCTCGGCATCCTTGTGCACGGCGGCGATCTCGCGGTCGGCGGCGTTCGATGCGCGGATGGTGCGCACGGCGCTGATCGACCGCTCGACCGCGGCGGCGAGGTCGCCGACCTTCTCCTGCGCCTTGCGGCTCGCGACGCGGATGCGGCGGCTGAGGGTCACGACGGTGACCACAGAGATGGCGATAACGAGCACGGTCAGCCCGAGGAGCACCGGGTCGATGATGAGCATCGCGATGAGCGCGCCGATGAAGGTGAGTGAACCGCCGATCGCCTCGACGAGGCCCTGGGTGAGCACGGCGCGCAGCAGGGTGGTGTCTGAGCCGACGCGGGAGACGAGGTCGCCGGTGCGGCGCAGGTCGAACTCGCTGATCGGCAGGTTCAGCATCCGCGAAACGAGGCGTCGGCGGCTCGAGAGCACGACCCCCTCGCCGGTGCGCTGGAGAAGGTAATGCTGGAACCCGCTGATGAGGCCGGATGCGACGACGAGGCCCACGAGCAGCCAGACGAGCCCCTGCAGGGAGTCGCCCGCCTCGACGACCGAGATGACGTTGCTGACGAGCAGCGGCTGCGCGAGCGACGCGGCCGCTCCCAGCACGCTGAGAACGATGACGAACCCGAGCACCCGGCGGTGCTCGAGGAGGTACGGCATCAGCTGGCTGAAGGTGGCGCGGGGACCGGTGTCGTCGGCCGGCTTGCCGAAGCCGCGGCGACCTCGGGGCGGCGTGCTGCGTGGTGTGCTCATCGTAGGAAAGCGTATCCTCGCGCGCGGAGTGCTCCCTGCGACGTTCGCTGAGGGCATGCTGAGGGCGGGCTGCCGGCCCGGGTTAGTGTTGGCATCGTGCCAGCTCCCGTGATTACCGCCTCCGCCCTGACCAAGACCTACAAGGGTTTCGCGGCTGTCGACGGCATCTCGTTCGAGGTCGCACCCGGCGAGTCCTTCGGCCTGCTCGGGCCGAATGGCGCCGGCAAGTCGACGACGATGCGGATGGTCGGGGCGGTCTCCACGCGCACGAGCGGCGACCTGGCGATCCTCGGGCTCGATCCCGATCAGTACGGACCGGAGATCCGGTCGCAGCTAGGTGTCGTGCCGCAGTCCGACAATCTCGACATGGAACTGCGGGTGCGCGACAACCTCATCGTCTACGGCCGCTACTTCGGGCTGCCGCGCAGCCAGGTCGCGAAGCGCGCCGACGAGCTGCTCGAGTTCGCCCAGCTGGCCGATCGTGCAAAGTCGAAGGTCGACGACCTCAGCGGCGGAATGAAGCGCCGTCTCACGATCGCCCGCGCCCTGATCAACGACCCGCGCATCCTGCTGCTCGACGAGCCGACCACCGGACTCGACCCGCAGGCCCGGCACATTCTCTGGGACCGCCTGTTCCGGCTGAAGGAGCAGGGCACGACGCTGGTGTTGACGACGCACTACATGGACGAGGCGGAGCAGCTCTGCGACCGGCTCGTCGTCGTGGACAAGGGCCGGATCATGGCGGAGGGGTCGCCCGCCGCGCTGATCCGCGAGTACTCGAGCCGGGAGGTGCTCGAGGTGCGCTTCGGATCCGCCCGCAACGAGGCCCTCGGCGAGCAGCTCGCGGGCATCGGCGATCGCGTCGAGGTGCTCCCCGACCGCGTGCTCATCTACAGCTCCAACGGCGAGGCCGTGCTCGAGCGCATCACCGAGCTCGGCCACGAGCCGATCACGAGCCTCGTGCGCCGGTCCAGCCTCGAGGACGTCTTCCTGCGGCTCACCGGACGGACCCTCGTCGAATGAGCGGTGTCGAATGAGCGGGCGCGAGGTGCTGTCGGATGCCGCGTGGCGCGAGCGCGTACTGGCCGGCGGGGTGCGGCCGCGACGCTACGGGTCGTGGTACGTGGCGGAGCACCGCATCCGGAGCATGCGCTCCTACGGCCAGACGATCCTCGCGACCAGCATCGGCAACCCGCTCATCTACCTCTTCGCGCTCGGCATCGGGCTCGCGACGCTCGTGGACGCCAACCTCGGCGACGACGCGGTGCAGGGCGTCAGCTACCTCGTCTTCGTTGCGCCCGCCCTGCTCGGACTCGCGGCGGTGATGGTCTCGGCAGAGGAGTTCACCTACCCGATCATGCTCGGCTTCAAGTGGAACCCGATCTTCTTCGGCATGAACGCGGCGCCCATCACCGGCGGCCAGATCACCAACGGCATCCTGATCTCCGTGCTCGCGCGAATGGTGCCGACCTGCGTGATCTACTTCATCGCGATGGTGCTGTTCGGGGCGGTGCCCTCGGCCGTGGGCATCCTGATGATCCCCATCGCGGTACTCACGGCGATGTCGGTAGGCCTGGCGATCATGGCGTACACGGCGCGGATCGAGCAGGACAAGGGGCAGATGGCGCTGATCATGCGCTTCGGCATCACCCCGATGCTGCTGTTCTCCGGCACCTTCTTCCCGCTCAGCCAGCTGCCGGTCTACCTGCAGTGGATCGGCTGGATCTCCCCGCTCTGGCACGGCACCGAGCTCGGCCGGGTGATCAGCTACTCCCTCGCGGAGCCGGCCTGGCTCACCGCGGTGCACGTGCTCTACCCGGCGGCGATCATCGTCGTCTGCTGGAGAACGTCGCAGCGCGTCTTCACGGCGAGGCTGAACAAATGACGTTCGCCCCGACCCGGCCGATCGGGCCCGCCAGAAATCGCTTCCTCGGCGCCGTCTACGCCCGCAACTCGAGCGCCGTGATGAGCCGCGGGATGCTCGCCACACGCAGCTCGAACGCGGCGATCGTCGTGAGCGGGTTCTTCGAGCCGGTCTTCTACCTGCTCTCGATGGGGATCGGCCTGGGCGCGCTCGTCGGCACGGTGGTGACAACCACCGGGCAGGAGGTGTCGTATGCCGCATTCATCGCGCCGGCGCTGCTCGCCGTCTCGGCGATGAACGGCGCGATCTACGACTCCACTTGGAACGTGTTCTTCAAGATGAACTACGCGAAGCTCTACGAGGGGATGCTGACGACCTCGCTCGGCCCACTCGACGTCGCCCTCGGCGAGATCGGGCTGGCCCTGCTGCGCGGGGTGCTCTACGCGCTCGGATTCCTCATCATCATGCAGTCGCTCGGGCTGAACCTGTCCTGGACCGCGATCCTCGCGCTGCCCGCCGTCGTGCTCATCGCGTTCGGTTTCGCGAGCCTCGGCATGGCCGTGACGAGCTACCTCACGACGTTCCAGCAGATGGACTGGATCAACTTCGTGATGCTGCCGATGTTCCTGTTCTCGGCCACGTTCTACCCGCTGTCGGTCTACCCCGAGCCGATCCAGTGGGTCGTTCAGGCGCTGCCGCTCTGGCACGGCGTCGAGCTCATCCGCGGGCTGACGACGGGCGCCCTCAGCGTGGCGCTGCTCGGCCACGTGCTCTACTACGTCGTGATGATCGCCATCGGCTTGGTATTCACGACCTCACGCCTGAAGAAGCTCTTCCTCGACTGACGCCCGGGCTTCTGGCTTTCATAATTCAGGAGACTGGGGCCACGGTGGCTTTCCTAATTCAGGAGACTGGGGCCACGGTGGCTTTCCTAATTCAGGAGACGGGGTGCCGAAGTGATCTGGGTGCCAGCATCCGGCCCCATATTCCGGCGGATGCTGGGGCGCTCAGGCATACCTCGGCGCGCCGCTCCTGAATGATGAAGTTGCTGCTGGGCCCGACTCCTGAATGATGAAAGGGATAGGCCAGCCAGACGCTGAATAATGAAAGTCAGTAGTCGACGTCGCGCGTCTCCTTGCTCAGGAGCAGCGCCACGAGGGTGATCGCGCCCATCGAGCTCAGGTACACCCCGACGAGCACGGGGCTGCCGCCGGCGGCACCCCAGAGAGCCACCGCGATGAACGGGGCGACGGCCGCACCGAGGATCGACGCGACGTTGTAGCTGATCGCCGAGCCGGTGTAGCGCACGTTCGTGGGGAACAGCTCCGGCAGCAGGGCGCCCATCGGACCAAAGGTGAGCCCCATCAGGGTGAACCCGATGATCAGCAGCGCATAGACGCCGACCGTGCCGGCCGCGAACAGCGGCACGAACAGCATCCCGAACACGATGATCGCGATCGTCGTCACGATGAGGTGCGCGCGGCGGCCGAACCTCTCGGCGAGCGGCCCGGACACGAGGGTGAAGATGCCGAAGAACACCACACCGACGATGAGCATGACGAGGAAGGTATTGCGCTCGAATCCGAGGCCGGCGATGGGGGCGTCGACCGGGGTCGTGCCGTAGGTGAGCGTGTAGGTCGTCATCAGGTAGAACAGCGTGTAGGTCGCCAGCATGATGAACGTGCCGAGGATGAGTTCGCGCCAGTTCGACCGAAACACCCGCGCGAGCGGAACCTTGACGACCTCGCCCGTGGCGACGGCCTTCTGGAACGAGGGTGTCTCGATCAGCTTGAACCGCACGTAGAGGCCGATGATGACGAGCACGGCGCTCGCGAGGAACGGCACCCGCCAGCCCCACTCAAGGAACGTCTCCGGCGACATGGTCGTGGCGAGCAGCAGGAAGACGCCGTTGGCGACGATGAACCCGATCGGTGCGCCGAGCTGCGGGAAGGTGCCGTAGATCGCGCGCCGACCGGCCGGGGCGTTCTCGGTCGCGAGGAGCGCCGCCCCGCTCCACTCGCCGCCGAGCCCGAGTCCCTGTGCAAACCGCATGAGCACAAGCAGCGTCGGCGCGAGGATCTCCCAGCCGGGGGTGAGTGCCGTCGGGAGGCATCCGATCAGCACCGTCGCGACGCCCATCGTGAGCAGAGACGCGACAAGGGTGCCCTTGCGACCGATCCGGTCGCCGAAGTGACCGAACACGATCGAGCCGATGGGGCGCGCGATGAACGCCGCGCCGAACGCCGCGAACGACTTCAGCAGCGACAAAGTAGGGTCGTCGCCCGGGAAGAACAGGGCCGGGAACACGAGCACCGCGGCCGTCGCGTACACGTAGAAGTCGTAGAACTCGATCGAGGTTCCGATGAGGCTCGCGAAGATGACCCGCGATCTCGGGTTGGTCTTGACCGGTGTGGACGTGGACGTGCTCATTCGACGGCTCCGCAGGGGGTGGGGGATGGATGCCGCGACTGGCGGCCCACTTCGACCCTACGCCTCAGAGAACCACCTTCTGCACGAACAGCACCGCGAGCGCGATCGCCGCGATCGCCGCCCCCCACTTCACGAGGAACAGCAGCGGGTTGCGCACGGCTAGACCGCGAGGGCGCGGATCAGCACCGCCGTCGACAGGGCCGCCTCGGCCGCCTCGGCGCCCTTGTCCTCCTTCGATCCGGCGAGGCCCGCGCGGTCGATGCCCTGCTCATCGGTGTCGATCGTCAGCACGCCGAAGCCGACGGGTTTGCCGGTCAGCACGCTCACCTGGGTGAGGCCCTGGGTTGCTGCGCTCGCGACGTACTCGAAATGGGGGGTGCCGCCGCGGATGATGACGCCGAGGGCCACGACGGCGTCCGCTCCAGCGTCCAGAGCCGCACGGCTCGCGACAGGCAGTTCGAAGCTGCCCGAGACGCGCAGCTCGGTCACCTGCGCGCCGGTCTCGGCGAGGTAGCGGCGGGCGCCGGCGAGCAGCCCCCCGGCGATCACCTCGTGCCAGAGTCCGGCGACGATCGTGACCTTCAGCCCGGTGCCGTCGATGGGGGTGACTTTTGGTGCGCCTGCGCCGCTCATAGTTCCTGCTCTTTCAGTGATTGTGCCGCGGCGGCGGAGACCGCGCGGTCGAGGAATTCGTCGCCCGGGAGGATGTGGCCCATCCGGTCGCGCTTGGTGCCGAGGTACGCCGCGTTGAAGCCGTCGATGCCGACGACGAGCGGCACCTGCTCGCGCACGGTGATCCCGCGGGCGGTCAGCTGCTCCAGCTTGTCGGGGTTGTTGGTGATCACGCGGATGCTGCTCAGACCGAGGTCGCCGAGGATCGCCACGGCGGCGCCGTAGTCGCGCCCGTCGGCGGGGAAGCCCAACGCGATGTTGGCGTCGAGGGTGTCGAGGCCGTCCTCCTGCAGTTGGTAGGCCTTGAGTTTGTTGATGAGGCCGATGCCGCGTCCCTCGTGGCCGCGCATGTAGATGACGACGCCGCCCTCGTTCTGGATGGCGTCGAGCGCGGCGTCGAGCTGTGGCCCGCACTCGCATTTGAGCGACCCGAGCACCTCGCCCGTGAGGCATTCGGAGTGCACGCGCACGAGAGCGCCGTCGGTGGGGGCACCCGCGATGATCGCGATGTGGTCGGCGCCGGTCATCAGGTCCCGGTAGGCGCGGAGGCGGAACGGGCCGTGCGTCGTCGGCACCACGGTCTCGACCTCGAAGATCACCCGGGAGGTCTCGGGAACCGGCGCGGTGACCGGCACCTGCACGTCGCAGTGCACCTCCTGCAGGTAGGCGATGAGCGACTCGATCGTGATGACCGGCACGTTCTCGCGTGCTCCGAGCTCGATCAGCCCGGGCAGGCGCATCATCTCGCCGTCCTCGGCGACGATCTCGCTGATCGCGCCGACGGGAATGAGCCCGGCGAGCTTGAGCAGGTCGACGGCGGCCTCGGTGTGGCCGCTGCGCTCGCGCACCCCGCCGTCGACCGCCCGCAGGGGCAGGATGTGGCCGGGACGGTTGAGGCTCGCGGGAGTGGATGTCACGTCGGCGAGCACGCGGAGGGTGTGGGCCCGGTCGGCGGCGCTGATGCCGGTGCTGATCCGGTCGGCAGCGTCGACTGTGACGGTGTAGTTGGTGCCGCGGGGGTCCTCGTTGTTGACCACCATGACGGGGAGCTCGAGCCGGTCGGCGAGTTCGTTCGGCATCGGGGCGCAGATGAACCCGGAGGTGTTGCGCACCATCCAGGCCATCCATTCCTGGGTCACAAGCTCCGCGGCGATGATGACGTCGCCCTCGTTTTCGCGGCCCTCGTCGTCCGCGACGATGATGGGCCGTCCTGCGCGCAGGGCGTCGAGGGCTGTGGGGATGTCGGCGAGACTCATGCGTCTCTCCTTCCGGTGTACTGCAGCATGCGCTCGACGTGGCGAGCCAGGATGTCGGTTTCGATGTTGACGGTGTCGCCCACCGATTTGAGACCGAGGGTCGTGACGGCGAGGGTCTCGGGGATCAGCGAGACCTCGAACCAGTCGCCGTCGTCGTTGCCGACCGTGCTGACCGTGAGGGAGACACCGTCGACGGCGATCGAGCCCTTGTTCACCACGAGCGGGGCGACGCCGCTCGCCAGGCTGAACCGCAGCACTCGCCAGGCGCCTCCCTCGGTGATCGACAGCAGCGTGCTCGTGCCGTCGATGTGGCCCTGCACGATGTGGCCGCCGAGGCGGTCGCCCACCTGCGCGGCACGCTCGAGGTTCACCCGGTCGCCCGGCGCGGGTGAGGCGAAGGTGCTCATCGCGATCGTCTGCGCCATAACGTCGGCGGTGAACCAGTCGGTCCCCTGGTCGACGACGGTGAGGCACACACCGCTGACCGAGATCGAGTCGCCGTGGCGCGCGTCGCTCACGGCGATGGGCCCGCGGATGGTGAGCCGCGCGGCATCCACCGTCGGCTCCCACTTCACGACTTCGCCAAGTTCTTCGATGATTCCGGTGAACACTATGCGTTCCTCTCGAGCGGGCCGGTTGGGTGTGACAGCGGCGTGACCGGCCCGGGGGGCGCCGCGGTGATGAGCAGGTCGTCGCCGAGCTGCTCGACGGAGGTGATGCGCAGCCGCCGTGCCTCGCCGATGGTGCCGACGCCGATGTCGCCGATCGCGAGCCGGTCTCCGCCGAGCAGGCTGGGGGCGAGGTAGATCAGGTACTCGTCGACGAGTCCCGCGGCGACGAAGGCGCTTGCGAGGGTCGGACCGCCCTCAACGAAGGCGTGGCGGATGCCAAGCTCGAACAGTCCGGAGAGCACGGCCGCGAGGTCGCGGCTGGACGTCTCGATGAGCCCACGCGGGTGGGCGCGCAGCCTGGCGCCGGCCGGCGCGGGGCGCTCGCCGACGACCACGGGGATCGGCTGGTGCCCGAGCAGTTCGCCCGCGTCGCCGCGGGCGGTCAGGGCGGGGTCGTCGGCGAGCACGGTGCCGGTGCCGACGATGATGGCGTCGGATGCTGCGCGCTGCTCGTGCACACGTTGCCGGGAGGCGGTGCCGGTGATCCAGCGGCTTGTGCCGTCGGCCGCGGCCGTGCGGCCGTCGAGGGTCGAGGCCCACTTGAGGGTGACGAACGGGCGCTCGAGTCGCACCGAGGTGAGCCAGGTGTGGAGAAACGCTTCGGCCTCGTTCTCGAGCACTCCGGCCTCGACAACGACTCCGGCGCCGGCGAGGCGGCTCGCTCCACCGCGGGAGTCGTCGCCCGGATCAGCGACGGCGTAGACGACGCGGGTGATTCCCGCGGCGATGAGCGCGTCACTGCACGGGCCGGTCCGGCCGGTGTGGTTGCAGGGCTCGAGCGTGACGACAGCGGTCGCGCCCCTCGCGGCATCCGGATTCGGGAGGGAGTTCAGCGCGGCGACCTCGGCGTGCACGGTTCCAGCGCCGCGGTGCCAGCCCTCGCCGATCACCGCGCCGCCCGCCGAGAGGATCACGCAGCCGACACGTGGGTTGGGGCCGATAGCAGGTCCGCGGGCGGCGAGCGCGAGGGCGCGGCGCATTGCGGTCTCGACCTCTGCCGCGTTCAACATCCGGTTCCTGACATCTCGTTGTGAGACGGACTCCGGGATTTGTTCGTCGCTGACGACGTGCGGGCGTCGTCAGGCGACCGCGCGTGCTACCTCTCATCCAGACTGAGAGACCTTGCGGCCTCATAACTGTCGGTCCCGGAATTCCACCGGCTCAACCGCTGCCTCTCTTGCGAGTGGCCTCGGGTCGCGGACTATCACCGCCGGTTCGGAATTTCACCGACCCCGGAGCACGTACTTCTGGTTCTGAGTGTACTCAACGCATTTGTCGGCCGCGTATTCCTTCGTAACAGGGGCGCGGGGCGTCGTGGCTGTCATCCCGGCCAGCCGGACATCGAGCACGACGCGGTGCGATTCGAGGTCTACCCAATCCTCTGCATCCGCCCCGGTTCGCGCCCGAGACCCTATTCTCTTAGCCGCACGCGGCCCGATACGCAGCCGTGAGTCCCCTGAGTATTCGTGCAGCTTCCGTCTCGTTCGTGGTGGGGCGGCACGTCGGTTGCGCGAGGGCGCTGGCACCCCGAGCCCACCCAGATCCCCGGATTACCGGGCTTTGCACCCCCGTAGACACTCATTCATCGAGATTCAGTCATGCACGTATGTTCAATTGCGTTGCGCCGCAGGTGCTCGCTCTGCCGGGATAGTCAGTGCACGCACCGAAGTAGCTCGGTAGCGGCATCAACGACGATTGAGGGTCAACGTGGACAATCTCGGAATAGTTTTTCTCTCCGAAGTGATCGGGACGGGGATGCTTGTGCTCCTCGGTTGTGGTGTTGTCGCCAACGTCGCACTTGCGAAGAACAAGGGATTCAACGGCGGATTCCTGATGGTCACCTTCGGCTGGGGCTTCGCGGTCTTCGCCGGTGTGATCGTCGCGTATAACTCCGGCGCACACATCAACCCCGCGGTCACGCTCGGCCTCGTCGCGAATGGCGCGACCGAGTTCGGCGCGGGAGTGCCGGTCAACGTGATTTCCGTATTGACCTACATCGGCGGCCAGCTCCTCGGTGCCATCATCGGTGCGATCATCTGCTGGATCGCGTACAAGCAGCACTTCGATGACGAGCCGGAGGCGGCCAACAAGCTCGGCGTGTTCTCGACCGGCCCCGCGATCCGTTCCTACGGCTGGAACCTCGCGACCGAGATCATCGGCACCTTCGTGCTCGTGTTCGTCGTGATCGGCTTCGGCCGGCAGGGCGAGACCGGCGGTCTCGCCGCCCTCGGCGCCCTGCCGGTGGCCCTGCTCGTCGTCGGCATCGGCGCCTCCCTCGGTGGGCCGACCGGCTACGCCATCAACCCGGCCCGTGACCTGGGGCCCCGCATCGCGCACTTCATCCTGCCGATCAAGGGCAAGGGGTCGAGCGACTGGGCCTATTCCTGGGTGCCGATCGTTGGACCCATCATCGGCGGGGTGCTCGCGGGCTTCGCGGCCATTCCGCTCCTCCCGATCCTCGGCTGAGCCACTTCCTGACACCGCCGGTGCTCGGCATCCGCACCACCGATTCATACTGAACACGACAACAAAGGAGTTTTCTCAATGGCTGACTATGTACTTTCGATCGACCAGGGCACGACCAGTTCACGCGCCATCATCTTCGACAAGGCGGGGTCGATCGTTTCGACCGGCCAGCTCGAGCACGAGCAGATCTTCCCGAAGGCGGGCTGGGTCGAGCACGACCCGATGGAGATCTGGAACAACACGCGCGAGGTCATCGGGCAGGCGCTGTCGAAGGCGAACCTGACCCGTCACGACATTGCGTCGGTCGGTATCACGAACCAGCGCGAGACCGCGGTGGTGTGGGACAAGAACACCGGAAAGCCGGTCTACAACGCGATCGTCTGGCAGGACACCCGCACCCAGAGCATCGTGGACCGCCTCGCGGCCGATGGCGGCGTGGAGAGGTTCAAGGCCCAGGTCGGCCTGCCGCTGGCGACGTACTTCTCCGGAACGAAGATCGTCTGGATCCTCGAGAACGTCGAGGGAGCCCGCGAGAAGGCGGATGCCGGCGAGCTGCTGTTCGGCACGACCGACAGCTGGGTGCTGTGGAACCTGACCGGGGGCACCGACGGCGGCGTCCACGCGACCGACGTCACCAACGCGAGCCGCACGATGTTCATGGATCTGGAGACGCTGCAGTGGGATGCCGACATCCTCGCCGTCTTCGACGTCCCCGCGTCGATGCTGCCGGAGATCCGCTCCTCGTCCGAGGTGTATGGCACCGTGCACACCTCGAGCCTGTTGCGGGAGGTTCCCGTTGCGGGCATCCTGGGCGACCAGCAGGCGGCAACGTTCGGGCAGGCGGCGTTCGACACGGGCGAGTCGAAGAACACCTACGGCACGGGCAACTTCCTGATCTTCAACACCGGTGAGGAGATCGTGCACTCCAAGAACGGTCTGCTGACCACGGTCGGCTACAAGCTCGGCGATGCCCCGGCACACTACGCACTCGAGGGTGCCATCGCGGTGACCGGGTCGCTGATCCAGTGGCTGCGTGACAACCTCGGGCTGATCAAGTCCGCCGACGAGGTCGAAGCGCTCGCGAACACCGTCGACGACAACGGTGGCGCGTACTTCGTCCCGGCGTTCTCCGGCCTGTTCGCCCCGTACTGGCGGCCGGACGCCCGCGGCGCCCTGGTCGGACTGACCCGGTTCGTGAACAAGGGCCACATCGCCCGGGCCGCCCTGGAGGCGACCGCGTTCCAAACCCGCGAGGTGCTGGATGCCGTCAACGCCGACTCCGGCGTCGACTGCGTCGAACTCAAGGTCGACGGCGGCATGATCGCCAACAACACGCTCATGCAGTTCCAGGCCGACATCCTCGGAGTCCCGGTGGTGCGCCCCGTCGTCGCGGAAACCACCGCCCTCGGCGCCGCCTACGCCGCCGGCCTCGCGGTCGGGTTCTGGTCGAACCTGGACGAGCTGCGCCAGAACTGGCAGGAAGACTCCCGCTGGACCCCCAACATGGAAGACTCCGAACGCGACCGCCAGATGCGCAACTGGAAGAAGGCCGTCACCAAGACCTTCGACTGGGTCGACGACGACGTCAACTAACCCACACCCCTGCTCACTCAGCCGGCAGGTCCCGGTTGAGTGAGCAGGCCGCCAGCGGCGCGCCTCCTGAGCGATAAGACATGCTGTGATTGGCTCAGCGCATGAACGGCAACCGAGCGCGTGCCGCGGTCGAACCATTCGGAGCGCCGATCACACTGGTCGAAGTGCTGACCGCTGTCGGCATTCTTGTCGCGGCCGTCCTGATCGCGTTTGTGCTGCGCATACTCATCCTGCGCCGCTCCCGCACACAGCAGAGCACTCATGTTTCGACGTGGTACACGCTGTCGCGGCTAGTTTCCTACACCGTTCTGGCGGTCGGCTTCTTCGTGGCGATCGCGGCGCTCGGGGTGCCGCTGAGTGACTTCGCGGTGCTGGCAGGGGCTATTGGGGTCGGCCTCGGATTCGGGCTGCAAACGCTGTTCAGCAACTTCATCTCGGGGATCGTGCTGCTGATCGACAAGTCGCTGAAGGTCGGCGATTTTGTTGAACTCGAATCCGGCGTGACCGGCGACGTGCGCGACATCAAGATCCGGGCGACGACGATCGTGACCAACGACAACATCGACATTCTGGTTCCGAACTCCGAATTTGTCGCTGGCCGGGTCGTGAACTGGACCCACCGAGACGTGTTGCGGCGCCTCCGCGTGCCATTCGGGGTCGCCTACGGCACCGATAAGAACCTGGTGAAGAAAGCCGCCCTCGAAGCCGCTGCGGCTGTTCCGTTCACGCTCCACCTCGACGGCCCCCAGCGCCCACAGGTCTGGCTGAGTGAATTCGGCACGAGCTCGCTGAACTTCGAACTCGTCATCTGGCTCAACCCCGAAGCGACCAAGAAGCCCGTGGCGGTGATCGCCGCCTATAACTGGGCGCTGCACTCCGCCCTTCAGACGCACGGCATCGAGATCCCGTTCCCGCAGCGCGACCTGCATGTCAAGACGCTATTCGGACTGAGCGATGATGATGCCCGCAGCGCACTCGGACTCGCCGACGTCACCACCCGGGATGATGCGGGCACGGGGAAAACGCCGCCGATGGCCGGGGCAGACGACAACGACGCCATCGACGATGTGGGCGCAGACACGAGCCCCGACACCAGCCCCGACGCTGTGGCCGAAGCTCGCCCGGGCGCGGACGACTGACCCGCCACACCCGTTGGGGCATCCGCTAGCCGACGCAGGTGCTCGGGCGCCTACGTGCTGGCTGGGGCGAAGGATGGGCTACGGGTTGTGACCCGACCGCACCGGATACTCCCGGGTGACGGCAGCAATCGCAAGGATTAGGCGCAGGGGAACCACTCCGCGGCGGCGTCAGCCGCGCGGCGGTGTGCGACGAATCGACGGGTGATCTCCGCGATCGCGTCGGCGAGGGGGAAGATGTCGCGCGTCACGAACTGATCGTCGTGATCGGCCGCGACCGGATGCCAGTACACCCCGTCGGCCGTGATCGTCACCTCGGGGATCAGCGAGTCGACCGTGAGCTCGATGCCGGAGTCGGCGACGCCGCGGTGCGCAAGCGCGCGAATGACCTGATCTTCACGCGAGACACCGATGGTGTCGAGGAAGGCGTGGAACGGGTCGAGCTCGTGCATCTGGTCGGCAGGGAGGGTAGCCGCGACCTTGACGCGGAACCCCTCATCGTGGGCGATGCGGATGCCGTCGACGGCCTTCGCCCACGACCCGGCTCCGCGGTGACTGTCGTGGATGCCCGCAGTGGCCGAGTCGACGCTCACCTGGAGGGTGAGCCGGGAGCGATCCATTTGGCGCAGGCGCTCGAGTCGCGCGCCGCGGAACAACATCCCGTTGGTGAGCAGCGTCGTGGGGAGTTCGTCGGTGCACGAGTTCACGAGAGCATCGAGGTCATTCAGTAGGAACGGCTCGCCGCCCGTGAGGATGAGTTCGCGAACGCCCGCGGTGGCGGCCTCGCTCGCGATCTGCTGGAGCCGTTCGGCTCCGATCGCCCGCCGCTCGGCCTTCGGCGACGAGCGAACGCAGCAGTAATCGCAGGCGAGGTTGCAGTCGAAGTTCGTGTAGACCCAGACGCGTGACCCGGGCACTTGGGCGGGGTCGAGGCTTGCGAGCGGGTCGGGGGAGCGCCCATGTCGAACGGTCAGGGTCACTCCCTCGACCGACACAATCTCGTTGCCGCTCGAGGCGCACCATGCCGTGACGAGGTCGAGCGCGGCAATTCGGTGTGCTCCGTCGAGTTCGACGGTTGCCGTTCCGCCGGTCGGCACTCGCCCGATGGCTTCGATGAGGTCGAGCACGACGCCCATCGCCGAGGCTCCGGCCAACGACGGGCTCACAGGTGATCTCGTGGTCACCATCGAGCGGCAATTCCCTGCTCACGCACGGCTGCGACAAGTGACGCGTAGCCCTCGAGCCTCGGCGGCACCCAGGCTTCGAGGCCCTCCATCTCCATGATCGGTCGATGCTGAGGATTCTCCCAGTCCATGGCAAGCAGATTCGCGACCCAGGGATCCGCGCGCTCGATCTCCAGCGACGGCATCGCGGTGAAGGTGCAGTGGCTGTACTCGGGCGAAGTCCAGAACGATTCGAAGGCGCCCGGCAGCAACTCGCCGCGCCCGATCGCCTGCCAGGTGTTGATGCCGATCGCGGCGGCATCCGCTCGATCGTCGAGCACTGCGCGCAGAGCGTCGAGCTCACTCCGGCCGGTGTCGCCGTGCTTTCCCACGTCGCTGTCGATCCGGGTGAGATTCACGTCCCCCTCACTCAACCCTGCCTCGCGCAGGAAGTGAACGGGCAGGATCGCCGCCTGTGCCGAATCGCGCGATCCGAGAACGAGGCGGCGGCCCCGGAGGCTCTCGAGCGAGGTGAACCCGCTCCCTGTTCGAGCGACGAACACGGTCGTGAACACGAGATCCGTGTCGCGCGACGCGAGTGCACGGCACGCACCGTCGGTTTGGGCGGCGGTGCGTATCCAGGCGAGATTGGTGTTCCAGGCGAGATCGAGCGAGCCGGAGATCAGAGCATCAACCTGTCTGCCGTAGTTGGAGAACAGCACGAAGTCGATCGGTGTCGAGGTCTGGGCGAAGTAGTCCCGCATTCCTTCCCAGATCGGCACGACGTTGGGCGAGTAGGCGACCGAGCCGATGACCAGTGGAGCGGTCATGCCGCTGCCCCGGCCGTCTCGGCCTGCCGGGCCGCAGCGGCGGGCTTCGGCGCGTCGAAGAGTGGTCTGCCGGTGATCGCCCGACCGTAGAACTCATAGAGCACGTCGGATGTCGGGGCCATCACGTGTCCTGCTCGTGCGTCGCGGAAGTAGCGATCGATCTGCAGGTGCTCGGAGAAGGCCGCCCCTCCGCACACGCGCATGGCGACATCCGTGATGCGCAGTGCAGCATCGTTTGACGATGCCTTGCTGCCCAGCACGAAGAGAGGCGTGTCGTCCTCGGGATCGGCGACCTTTCCCGCTGCAATGTCGAGATACGCGCTCGCGTTGGCGAGATCGATCGACATCTTCGCGAGCTGTGCCCGGATGGTCGGCAATGCCGACAGGCTCTCATCGAGGTGCTCGAGCCGCGCTCCCATCGTGTGACGCACGGCGGCATCGACCGCCGCTCTGCTGAGGCCGATCGACACCGCGGAGTTGCCCAGGTTGAACCACGGCAGCACGTGGCCCATCATCAGATCGAAACCGCCACCCGCGGACCCCAGACGGAACTGCCCGGTCGTGTCGACCTCGACGGTCATCGGGCTTGAGGAGTTTCCGCGAAAGCCCATACCGCTCCACGGGCGATCGATCGTGAGGCCGGTCGATCCGGCCGGGATCGCGAAGAGATCCACACCCTCTGCATCTGGCGTGCCCGTGGAGATGACGTACACGTCAGCATGGCCAGCCGACGTCACCCAGCTCTTCTTCGCGGAGACCCGGATTCCCCCTGGCGTCGTTGTCGCACGCGAAACCGGTGCCCAGAAGTGAGAGCGCGAACCCGCTTCGGAGAACGCCAGCGAGGCAAGCGAGCGGCCACTCGCGAGATCCTCGAGCAGTCCAGGCATCCCGTCGGGGGGCGCGGCCGCGACTGGCATCGCGGCACTCACGTGCATGAGGTAGATCATCGCGGTCGATCCGCACGCACCAGCGAGCGCACTGGCCACCCGTACGAGCTCCCGCGGTCCTTGGCCCAGCCCGCCGACCTCGGCAGGCAAAGTCAGTCCGAGCAACCCGGATGACCGCAACGCGCCGACCGCTTCCTCCGGAAACCGTCCAGCGGTGTCGACATCGTGCGCGTGGTCGCGGGCGATCTCCAAGACGGGATCCAGTAGTTCGGCGGTGTCGATCACGGATTGCCTTTCGTCGGGTCATGCGGCTGGGTTGAGGGAGATGGTAGGAGTGAGAGTACGAGGAGTCCGATGCCGAGGCCGCCGATGACGGCGATTGCCGAGGCGTCACCGCCGAGAGGCCGGATCGAGACAGCGAGGCCCACGAGCTGCACGAGTGCGGCCCCGGTGAGAAGAGCTCCGGCGATCAATCGCAGCATCCGTTGCCTGATGATGCCGCTCGCGATCGAGAGAACGCCGCCGGCCACGAGGAGGCCCGCGCCGACCGGTCCGATGTTCATGAACCGAAACTCCGTCGGAAGAGCGGCACCGAAGACGAAGCCGGCAAGCACGATTGCGGCGGCCCCGATTACTATCGCCGCGCGGTCGCGCGCATTCGATGCGCCGGATGCGCCGGATGCGCCGGATGCGCCGGATGCGCCGGATCCGCCGGTCATGACAGCCTCATCATGAGCCGTGATAGTCGACCGGATGACGCCGACCACGTCTCGCGCATTACCCCGTCGACTCCGTAGCTGCGCCCGGCGGCAGTCGCGAAGATTGCGAGGTGTGCAAGCCCCATCAGGTAGTACGACCAGTGCCACTCGTTCGGCGCGAACAGAACCGAAAGCGTGATCGCGAGTGTCTGGCCTATCCCGACGATGGCCCAGAACCGAGTGGCGAGACCGATGAGCAGAAAAGCGCCCAACCCGGCCTCGATGAGAAGCGTAAACCAGCCGAAAACCTCGATGTTCGGCAGCACTACCCCATCGACGAACGCCGAATACGGGGCGAACACCGGATGCTCGACTGCCAGGCTGGCCCAAAAGAACAGGCCGTTGTTATTCGCCCGGCCGAAATCCGGGGGCACCTTCCACGCAACATTCTGTATCCACATGAGAGCGACGCCGCAGCGGAGAACCGCGATCATGACAGCCGACGCGCGCGTCAAACCGGGACCATCAACCAGTGGACTCGCCGCTGCTGACATGGGTTCCTCTCGACCCGTCCAGTCAAGCCGTATTGGGCTTCGAGCACAATGATCAATGCGTGAGCAGCGCTGGGAATCACCTGCTCAACCGGCGCAGCGGGGGACGACAGTGCGTCAGCGGCGGGGGAGCAGCCCGATCCGGTCGTAGACGTCGGCGAGGGTCGCTTCCGCGATCTCGTTCGCGCGTGCTGCGTTCACCGACAGGATGCGGTCGAGCTCGGCCGGGTCGGCGAGCAGTTCGAGCGCCCGCTCCCGGATCGGGCCGAACGTCGCGACGACGGCCTCCGCGACGTCCTTCTTCAGGTCGCCGTAGCCACGCCCGGCGTAGCGCTCTTCGAGCACGGGAACGCTGTCGCCACCGAACGACGAGAGGATGGTCAACAGGTTCGAGACGCCGGGCTTGTCGCCGCGGTCGAAGCGCACCTCCCGCCCGGTGTCCGTCACGGCCGACTTGACCTTCTTTGCGGTCTTCGCCGGCTCGTCGAGCAGCCAGACAATCCCGCTGTCGGAGACGGCAGACTTGCTCATCTTCGCTGAGGGGTTCTGCAGGTCGTAGATGCGAGCTCCCTCGGTGAGGATCACCGGCTCCGGCACCACGAAGGTCTGCCCGAACCGGCTGTTGAAACGGGTCGCGAGGTCGCGGGTGAGCTCCACGTGCTGCTTCTGGTCGTCGCCCACGGGCACGTGGTCGGTTTGGTACAGCAGGATGTCCGCAGCCATCAGCACCGGGTAGGCGAAGAGGCCGAGCGAGGCGGCATCCGTCCCCTGGCGGGAGGCCTTGTCCTTGAACTGGGTCATCCGGCTCGCCTCGCCGAAGCCCGTGATGGTGTTCAGCACCCACGCGAGCTGCGCGTGGGCGGGAACGTGCGACTGCACGAACAGCGTCGAGGCGGACGGGTCGATGCCGGCGGCGATGTACTGCGCCGCGGTACGGCGGATCTGCTCGCGCAGCACCGCCGGGTCCTGAGGCACGGTGATGGCGTGCAGGTCGACGACGCAGAAGACCGCGTCGTGGGTTCGCTGCATGTCGCGCCACTGCACGAGGGCGCCGACGTAGTTGCCGATGTGGAGCGAGTCGGCCGACGGCTGCATGCCGGAGAAGAGGCGCGGTGTGCTGGTCATGGTGTGAGGTCCTGTCTCAGGCGGGGGTCAGATGGCGTAGTCGACGACGACCGGGGCGTGGTCGGACCACCGCGTGTCGTAGGCGTCGGCACGATCGATCGTGTATCCCGTCGCGGTCTCGGCGAGTGCGGCAGTGGCGAGCTGGTAGTCGAGCCGCCATCCGGTGTCGGTATCGAAGGCCTTGCCCCGCTGGCTCCACCAGGTATAGGGACCCTCCACCTCGCCGGCGTCGCGCCGGCCGATGTCGACCCACCCGAGTCCCGGTCCGGTCGAGCCGTCGATACCGGTGACGTCCTCGCCGAGCGGGCCGAGGAACCGGTCGAAGTAGGCCCGCTCGCGCGGGAGGAAGCCCGCATTCTTGCGGTTGCCCTTCCAGTTCTTGATGTCGAGCTCGCGGTGGCCCACATTGAGGTCGCCGACCACAAGCGCGAGATTCGAGTGGGCGGCGAGCTCGGGCAGGCGCACCTCCATCGCATCCAGGAACTTGTACTTCTCCTCCTGCTTGGGGGTATCAACCTCCCCCGAGTGCACATAAGTGCTTACGACCGTAACGATCTGCCCGCCGACCGCGTAGTCGGCCTCGAGCCAGCGTCCGGCGCTGTCGAAGTCGTCGGCGCCGAGCGAGACCCGGTGGATGCTCGCGGTGCCGCGCGAGGCGATCGCGACGCCCGCGCGCCCTTTCGCTGTTGCCGCGTCGTGCAGGATGTTCCACTCGGGGCCAAGCAGCCTCTCGAGGTCCTCGGTTGCTGCCCGCACCTCCTGCATCGCGAGGATGTCGATCCCGCGCCCGTCGAGCCACTCGCCCATCCCCTTACGGAACGCGGCACGGACACCGTTCGTATTGACGGAGGCGACGCGCAGCGGAGTGGTCATTGGTCAATCCTATTTTGCGCGGTCGGCGTCGCTCCGCCGCGGGTCGAGTCGCCGCACCATTCTGGCGAACACACCGGGCTTCCTCGCCTCCGCGGCAATGCGCTCGAGCTCGGCGATGCGCTCCCGCTGCAGCCGCGCCTTCTCGGCGGCCTCCGGGTCGGCTGGGATGCCGCTGTCGTTCATGCCGACGGCGATCCAGGCTGCGCAGAGCAGGATCAGCTGGCAGACGATATTGAACCAGATGAGCAGACCGACGATCACCGCGAACGAGGCGAGAAGCGGGTTGTTGCCGGTCCCGCCGATAACGGCGCCACCCAGCAGCTTGAGCAGCCCGATCGCGACGCCGCCGATGAGGGCCCCCTGGAGCAGCTTCGAGCGGGGAATGGGTACCTGCGCCAGAAGACGGTAGATCGCCGCAAGCAGCAGAGTGTCGATCGCGAGCACGATGAGCAGCCCGACGATCCGGCCCAGCGTGATCGAGAGCGCGGAGTCGGAGTCGATCCCGACGAGAGGCAGCACAGTGCCGATCAGCCAGGTGGTGGCCGCGGACAACGTGGTCGACGCGAGCAGGGCGATGCCGAACGCGACTCCGAAGCCGAGGTCTTTGAGCTTCTGGAGCGCGAAATTGGCCTTGAGGATGCCGATGTCAAAGATCTCGCGTACCGCGCCGCGGGCAGAGTCCAGCCAGCCGATGGCGGTGGCGATCAGGATCACAAGCGCGAGCGCTCCGGTCCAGCCGAACACGTTCGCGCCGAGGAGCACATCCGGGTCGACGGCACCGGATCCGTCGCCGTTGTCGATGAGCCCCGGCACCGATTGGGACACCGCCATGATGAGCGAATCGCGCAGCCCGATATTGTTCTGGAGAACGAGCCCGGCAATCGAGAACGCCACCCAGAGTGCGGCGAAGGTAGCGAAGAGCGCTTGGTAGGAGAGACCGAAGGCGAGGAGGACACCGCGCCGCGAGATGTAGTACGTGAACACCCGAACGAGCTTGAGCTGCGTGACCTTCGAGACGATGCCGGAGACGCCACCAATCTGCTCTGCCGGGGCGTGATCGGTGGAGGACTCTGCCATTGGCCCAGCGTAACAAGCCGAGGTCTAGGCTGATGCCTAACGGTGTGGCCGTGCGAGGCGACCACACAAGCTGCGCGCCCGCGAACGTGTCGAGATCGGAAGAGCGAATCATGCAACTTAACGGCATTGGAGTGGGCCGGGGCCTCGCGATTGGGCCCGTCATGAGAATGCCGGAGCCTCTCGCGGATCCCGAGCCCGGCACGCATGGCGGTGACGCCGACGCAGAATACGCCGCGGTCTCCGCCGCGTTCACGGCGGTTGCAGACGATCTGATGCAGCGCGGGACCAAGGCCGGCGGAGCGGCTCAAGAGGTGCTCGAGGCTGCCGCGATGATGGCGCAGGACCCCTCCCTCGCCGATGACGTCAAGGAGAGGATCAACGCCGGCACCACCGGCGAGCGGGCCGTGTTCGAGGCATTCGTGACGTTCCAGGACCTCCTCACCGGCATGGGTGGCTACATGGCCGAGCGTGCTACCGACCTCGGCGACGTCTCGCAGCGGATTATCGCCCGGCTGCGCGGCGTCGCAGCCCCAGGCATCCCCGAGAGCGACGAGCCGTTCATCCTCGTCGCCCGCGACCTCGCCCCCGCCGACACGGCCCTGCTCGACCTCGCGAAGGTGCTCGCCCTGATCACCCGCGACGGCGGGCCGACCAGCCACACCGCTATCCTTGCCCGATCCAAGTCGATCCCCGCCATCGTCGGCGTCGTCAACGCGCTGACCATCAAGGAGGGCACGCAGGTGCTCGCGGATGCCTCCATCGGAGTGATCACGATCGAGCCGGGACGCGAGCTGCTCGAAGATGCCCGCGCCCGCATCGCCTCGCGCGCGGCCGCGCTGTCGGCCCCGATCACCGACGGCGCCCTCGCCGACGGTACGAAAATCCCGCTGCTGGCGAACCTCGGCAACCCGGCGGATGCCGCGGACGCGGTCGCCCTCGGTGCGGAGGGTGTCGGTCTGTTCCGCACCGAGTTCCTCTTTCTCGACTCGAAGTCTGCGCCGACCGTCGCCGATCAGCAGAAGAAGTACACCGAGCTCTTGCGCCACTTCGCCGGCAAGAAGGTCGTCGTCCGGGCGCTCGACGCCGGTGCCGACAAACCGTTGAGCTTCCTCAATGACGCGCACGAGGAGAACCCGGCTCTCGGGCTCCGCGGGCTGCGTGCGCTGAGGGCGAGCGAGCACATTCTGCACGACCAGCTGGTGGCGCTTGCCGCGGCGGATGCCGAGACCGAGGCCGAGCTGTGGGTGATGGCGCCGATGGTGTCCGACTCCGAGGAAAGCGAGTACTTCGTCAACCTCGGCCGCGAACTGGGACTCACGACCGTCGGGGTGATGGCCGAGGTGCCCTCCCTCGCGCTCGTCGCCGACCAGGTGTTCGATTCGGCCGACTTCGTCAGCATTGGAACCAACGACCTGACGCAGTACACGATGGCCGCGGATCGGATGCTGGGCAGCGTCGCCTCGTTCCAGGACCCGTGGCACCCCGCTGTGCTGCGCCTGGTCAAGATGCTCGGTGACGCCGGAGCCGCGGTCGGCAAGCCTGTCGGCATCTGCGGCGAGGCCGCGGCCGACCCCGAGCTCGCGATCGTGCTCGTCGGCCTCGGCGCGACGAGCCTGTCGATGACGCCCGCCGCGCTCGCGGACGTGCGCGCGGCGCTCAGGGATGTCACGCTCGACCAGGCGAAGGCGCGAGCCGCGCGTGCGCTCGCGGCCCGGTCGGCAGCCGGAGCGAGGGCGGCAGCGGCCGGGCCGGTTCTGGATTAGCCGGTTTCGACACGGTCGCTGGGCGACCTGCTCAGCTGGCAGCAACAAAAAAGCGGGGCCGAGTGGGTCGGCCCCGCTTCTGTGTTGTGCTCGCTAGGGCTTGCCGCGCATAATGGCTTGTTTGACCTCGGAGATCGCCTGGGTCACCTGGATGCCGCGGGGGCATGCCTCGGTGCAGTTGAAGGTCGTGCGGCAGCGCCACACGCCCTCCTTGTCGTTGAGAATGTCGAGGCGGACCTGGGCTCCCTCGTCGCGCGAGTCGAAGATGAAGCGGTGCGCGTTCACGATCGCAGCCGGTCCGAAGTACTGTCCGTCGGTCCAGAACACGGGGCAGCTCGAGGTGCACGCGGCGCAGAGGATGCACTTGGTGGTGTCGTCGAAGCGCTCGCGCTCGGCGGGACTCTGGCGGCGCTCCTTGTCGGGCTTGCTCGCCGCGATGAGGAACGGCTGCACGTCGGCGAAGCTCTTGAAGAACGGATCCATGTTGACGATGAGGTCTTTTTCGAGCGGCAGGCCCTTGATCGCCTCGACGTAGATCGGCTTCGACAGGTCGAGGTCCTTGATCAGCGTCTTGCAGGCAAGGCGGTTGCGGCCGTTGATGCGCATCGCATCCGAGCCGCACACGCCGTGTGCACAGGAGCGGCGGAACGTGAGCGAGCCATCCTGCTCCCACTTGATCTTGTGCAGGGCGTCGAGCACGCGGTCGGTCGGATAGACCTCGACATCGAAGTCCTCCCAGCGCGGCTCCGTGTCCACCTCAGGGTCGAAGCGCCTGATGATCAGCGTCGCGGTGAAGGTGGGGATGACCTCGGGTGCGGAGCTTTCACGCTCGAGCGTTGGAGCGCTCATCAGTACTTCCTCTCCATCGGGGGGTAGTTGGTGATGACGACCGGCTTGGTGTCGAGCCGGATGTGCTCACCCGCATCTGCCGACTCGGGGTCGCCCGTCAGGTAGGCCATGGTGTGCACGAGGTAGTTCGCGTCGTCGCGCGTGGGGAAGTCCTCGCGGAAGTGTCCTCCGCGGCTCTCCTTGCGCGAGCGCGCCGAGTACACGAGCACCTCGGCGAGGTCGAGGAGGAAGCCCAGCTCGACGGCCTCGAGCAGGTCGGTGTTGAATCGCTTGCCCTTGTCCTGCACCGCGATGTTCTTGTACCGCGCGCGCAGGCGCTCGATGAGCTCGGTAACCTCGCTGAGCGACTTCTCGGTGCGGTAGACCTGAGCGTTGCGGTCCATCGACTCCTGCAGCTCGCGACGGATGTCGGAGATCCGTTCGGTTCCGTTGCCCTTGCGCACCCCGGCCAGGACGGCGAGGACGCCGGCGGCCGGGTCGACCGGCAGCGGCACGAACTCGGCGGTCTTCACGTACTCGACGGCGTTCTTGCCGGCGCGCTTGCCGAACACGTTGATGTCGAGCAGCGAGTTGGTGCCGAGGCGGTTGGAGCCGTGCACGCTGACGCACGCGCACTCGCCCGCGGCGTAGAGGCCGGGGACGACGGTGGTGTTGTCGCTGAGCACCTCTGCTTTGACGTTGGTCGGGATGCCGCCCATCGCGTAGTGCGCGGTCGGCAGCACGGGAACGGGTTCGTAGTACGGCTCGACACCGAGGTAGGTGCGCGCGAACTCGGTGATGTCGGGCAGCTTCGCGTCGATGACGGCGGGCTCGAGGTGGGTGATGTCGAGGAAGACGTAGTCCTTGTTCGGGCCACCGCCGCGTCCCTCGCGGATCTCGGTCGCCATGCAGCGAGCGATGATGTCGCGCGGCGCGAGGTCCTTGATGGTCGGTGCGTACCGTTCCATGAAGCGTTCGCCCTCGCTGTTGCGCAGGATCGCTCCCTCGCCGCGGGCTGCCTCGGAGAGCAGGATGCCCAGCCCGGCGAGACCGGTCGGGTGGAACTGGAAGAACTCCATGTCCTCGAGCGGGAGGCCCTTGCGCCAGATGATCCCGACGCCGTCACCGGTGAGGGTGTGGGCGTTGGAGGTCGTCTTGAAGATCTTTCCGTAGCCGCCGGTCGCGAAGATGATCGCCTTGGCCTGGAACACGTGGATTTCGCCGGTTGCGAGCTCGTAGGCGACGACGCCCGACGGTTTGCGGGTCGTCGTGCCCTTCTTCTCGCCGGGCACGTCGGTCATGAGCAGGTCGAGCACGTAGAACTCGTTGAAGAAGTTGATGCCGTGCTTGACGCAGTTTTGGTAGAGCGTCTGGAGGATCATGTGGCCGGTGCGGTCCGCGGCGTAGCACGCGCGCCGCACGGGGGCCTTGCCATGCTCGGCCGTGTGGCCGCCGAAGCGGCGCTGGTCGATCTTGCCATCCGGGGTGCGGTTGAACGGCAGGCCCATGTTCTCGAGGTCGATGACCGCGTCGATGGCCTCTTTCGCGAGGATCTCCGCCGCATCCTGGTCGACGAGGTAGTCGCCGCCCTTGACCGTGTCGAAGGTGTGCCACTCCCAGTTGTCTTCCTCGACGTTGGCGAGCGCGGCGGCCATGCCGCCCTGCGCCGCTCCGGTGTGTGACCGGGTCGGGTAGAGCTTCGAGATGACGGCGGTGTTGGCGTGCGGTCCGGCCTCGATCGCCGCGCGCATCCCCGCCCCGCCCGCTCCGACGATGACGACGTCGTGCTGGTGATAGTGGATGCCGTCGATCAGCGTTCCGCGGGTGGTGTCGTCGGTCACGGCGCTCAAGGTCGACCCGCCTCGCAGAACGATGGGAGGAGGTCGGCGGGCGCGCCGACTGGGCAGGGGTCAAAGGTGTAGATCACGAGGGTTCCCAGAATGAGCAGTACGACGGTGGACACGAGGAGCGCGCCCTTGAATATGGTGCGGAGGAGAGCGTTGCTCGCGTAGTCGTTGACGATCGTACGCATGCCGTTGGCACCGTGGATGAGGGCGAGCCAGAGCAGCGCGGTGTCCCAGACGACCCAGAACGGGTCGGCCCACTTGCCAGCCACAAAGGCGAAGTCGATCGCCTTGACCCCCTCGCCGGCGACGAGGTTGACGAAGAGGTGCCCGAAGATGAGCACGACGAGGACCACACCGCTCGCGCGCATGTAGATCCAGCCCCACTTCTCGAGGTTGACGCCGCGGCGGGTTCCCGCCCCGCGAGGTGCCCTCGGGGTTTCGATGTTGACGGTCGACATGTTCTAGCCTCCGAACACGTGCATGAGGTGGCGGGGGGTGAAGCCGATGAGCAGGATGGCCCAGAGCAGGATCACGACCACGAACATGAGCTTGTGGTACTTCGGCCCGACGCTCCAGAAGTCGATCAGGATGATGCGCAAGCCGTTGAGGGCGTGGAAGCCGATTGCGACGACGAGACCGAGTTCGCCGAGCCCCATGATCGGCGTCTTGTACGAGTCGATTACGACGTTGTAGGCCTCGGGGCTCACCCGCACGAGTGCCGTGTCGAGGATGTGCACGAGCAGGAAGAAGAAGATGGCGACGCCCGTGATGCGGTGGAGCACCCACGACCACATTCCGGTGTTGCCTCGATAGAGCGTTCCGGCCGGAGCTTTGGGGGCTCGGATCCGGGGCAGCGGGTATTTGTTGACCCGGCCAGCAGTGGCCAAGCCTCCCGCGGATTTCTCGGACACGAGTAACCCTCCCTGCGGATGATTGTGGCCCCGACGCCGGGGCAAGCATTCGTTCGTTGGCCGAACGACCCCAGTCTATTCCCGGGATGGCGTGGCCAGGTGCACCCCGCACGCCCAACTAGCTCGACGTCGAGATACTTCCGGCCTCGTTGCGGGCGGATGCTGCGGAGCGGCGCTCGCGGGCGAGGCCGGCGCCCCTGCGCGCGATCGTGCGCGAGTAATGCCCCATCAGGTCGGCGCACACCGTCTCCCATGACCTGCCCAGCACCGCGCGGCGGCCCGCCTCGCCCATCCGCAGCCGCAGCGCCGGATCAGCGGCAAGAGTCTGCACGAAGGACCGCAGTGCCGCAGTGTCGCCCGGCGCGAACAGGAACCCGTCGACGCCGTGCTCGACGAGGTCGATCGGTCCGCCGGCTCTGGGCGCGACTACCGGAAGGCCGCTGGCGTGCGCCTCCTGCAGGGTCTGCCCGAAGGTTTCCTCGGTGCCGGTGTGCACGAACGCGTCGAAGCTCGCATACGCGGTGGCGAGCTCCACCCCCGTGAGCACCCCGAGGTAGCTGACCGGCATGCCCCGCAGGGCGCGCGCGACCTGCGGCAGGGCCGGACCGCCGCCGACGATCGCCAGGCGAATGCCGGGCACGCCGCGGAGTGCGGCGAGCTGCTCGAGCTGCTTCTCCGGGGCGATGCGGCCGACGTACCCGATGATCGTCTCGCCGCTCGGCGCGAGCCGCTGCCGAAGACCGGCCGCATCCGGGGTGGCGCGGTTTCGCGGGTGGTAGCCCGTCAGATCGACCCCACGCCCCCAGCGGGCGAGGTTGCCGACACCCGCCGCGGAGAGGTCGGACATGGAGGCCGAGGACGGCACGAGGGTGAGGTCGGCGCCCTCGTGTACCCAGCGCACGAGCCGCCAGGCGAGCCCGGTGGCGCGGCCGAAGTGGTTGCGGCGCGCGTACCCGGCGACATCGGTCTGAAAGATTGCCACGGACGGGATGCCGGCGCGGCGAGCGGCGGCGATCGCCTGGGCGCCGAGCAGGAAGGGGGATGCCGCGTGAACGACGTCGGGCCGGAAGTCGCCCAGAAGCTTCTGCACGAGCGGGCTCGGGAGCCCTACCGGGAACTGGCGGTACGCAACATAGGGGACCGCATGCACCGGGAACCCGGCGTAGGTCGCGGGGGCGCCTGCGGCAGGGGCGATGACGATCGCCTCGTGGCCGGCGCGCGCAAGGTGCTCGAGCACCTTGCAGACGCTTGTGGTGACACCGTTGAGGGTGGGCAGAAAACTCTCGCTGACGACTGCAACTCGCACGTGGCTCCCCAATCAGGCTCCCGACGAGGGCGATGGTAGGGGCCGCCGATGGCGTACCGGTGAACCGTCGCTTAAGGGCGCGCGTTAGGCCTCGCGCTAGGGTGAATCCATGACTTCGCAGCGGGATGGACTGGACCGGTTTTACAGCGTCATTCCCGCCGGCGGGATCGGTTCGCGCCTGTGGCCGCTGTCCCGCGCGGACGCCCCGAAGTTTCTGCACGACCTCACCGGGTCGGGGAGCACGCTGCTCCGTGCGACGTGGGATCGACTCGCGCCGCTCTCGGGAGAGCAGCGCATCATGGTCGTGACCGGTCGGGCGCATCGTGCGGCGGTGGAGGGGCAGCTTCCCAGCCTCGCCGATCCGAACGTGGTGCTCGAGAGCGAGCCGAAGGAGTCCTCCGCGGCGATCGGCCTCGCAGCGGCGATCCTGGAGCGCCGGGAGCCCGGCGTCATCGTGGGCTCGTTCGCGGCCGACCATGTGATCAACGATCAGAATGCCTTCCGTCGCGCCGTCGTCGCGGCGGTCGCGGCGGCGGATGCTGGATACATTGCCACCATCGGGATCACGCCGACCGAGCCGGCCATCGGGTTCGGCTACATCCGATGTGGCGAGCAGCTCGATATCGACGGGGCGCCGACGGCGGTCAGGGCCGACAGCTTCGTCGAGAAGCCCGACCTGGAGACCGCGAGGCACTACCTCGACGACGGCAACTACCTGTGGAACGGCGGCATGTTCATTTCGCGCGCCGACGTTCTCCTCGCCCAACTGGGCGAATCCGAGCCCGCACTCCTCGCCGGGCTCAGCGAACTCGCCGACGCATGGGACACCCCCCGTCGCGGCGCCGTCGTCGACAGAGTCTGGCCGACGCTCAAGAAGATCGCGATCGACTATTCGGTTGCTGAGCCGGCGGCCAAGGCGGGACGCCTCGCCGTCATCCCCGGCGACTTCGACTGGGATGATGTCGGCGACTTCGCGGCCATCGCCAAGCTCCACTCCGCTGGTGGGCCATCCAACCTCGCGATCCTCGGCGAGAACGCACGGGTGCTCGCCGACTCCTCCAGCGGCATCGTCGTCAGCCAGACAGGGCGGCTCATCTCGCTCATCGGTGTCTCCGACATCGTGGTCGTGGACACGCCGGATGCGCTCCTCGTCACGACGAGCGCGAACGCGCAGCGGGTGAAGGCCGTCGTCGACGCGCTCAAGCTCTCCGGCAGCAACGACGTGCTCTAATGTCGAACACCCGTCGCCTTCGCCCCGCCATTGTCGCGCTCTCGCTCGTTCCACTCGTCCTCCTTGCCGGATGCGCGACCCCGCCTGAGCAGGGGACGGAGACCGAGTCCGATTTCTGTGCGGTCATGGTGACCAACTCGGGAGGTCTCGAGGATCGCTCCTTCAACCAGTCGAGCTGGGTCGGACTGCAGCAGGCAGAGGACGAGCTCGGAATCGGCGCCCAGGTTCTCGTCTCCACCTCGGAGTCCGACCTGGCCCCCAACGTGCAGGCGGCAGTCGACACCGGGTGCGGCTTCATCCTCACGGTCGGCTACGAACTCGCCCCGGCGACGGCGGAGCAGGCCGAGCTCAATCCCGATGTCGACTTCGCGATCGTCGACGAGCAGATCGAGGGGCCGAATGTGAAGCCCATCGTGTTCGACACCGCCCAGGCGGCGTTTCTGGCGGGCTACCTCGCCGCGGGGGTCAGCTCCACCGGAATCGTCGCGACGTTCGGCGGGGGAAACCAGCCACCGGTCACTCTGTTCATGGACGGCTTCGTCGACGGCGTCGCGAAGTACAACGAGGTGCACGACACCGCGGTCGTCGCCCTCGGCTGGGACAAGGCGAGCCAGGATGGCGTGTTCACGGGCGACTTCGAAGACACCGGCAAGGGACTCGCCACCACGCGGGCGTTCATCGACCAGGGCGCCGACGTGATCCTGCCGGTCGCCGGGCAGGTCGGCGAGGGGGCGGCCGCCGCGGCGCGCGACTCGGACGGCGTCGCGATCATCTGGGTCGACAACGACGGCTTCGAGACGCTCCCCGTCGACTACCGCGACCTCGTGCTCACCTCCGTGCTCAAGAACACCGGCGACGCGGTGGCCGACATCGCTCGCCAGAGCAGCACGGATGCCTTCACGAACGCGCCCTACATCGGCACGCTCGAGAACGGCGGAGTCGGGCTCGCGCCCTACCACTCTCTCGCGTCGCGCGTGCCCGCGGAGCTCTCGGCGGAGCTCGACGGCCTGCGCGCGGACATCATCGGCGGCGCGATCGTGGTCAGCTCGCCGAGCGCACCGGAGTAGGCGCGAGAGAACCTCCCGGTTACATGGGGGTTTCGGCCTGATCCCGGATTTGTAACCATTGGGCGACGGGACCTCAATTGTTGCCTCGTCGTGACGTAACTTGTCGTAACGTAGGCCCAATGCGCCCCGGCATCCGAATTCCGGGCACCACCCTGGAGGACACCTTGAGAAAACCCACCCGCAGGACCGCCTACAGCGGTCTGGCAATCGCCGCCGTCGGTATCCTGCTCGCCGGCTGTGCCGCAGCGCCCGAGGACGACACGGACACCGGCGCTGAAGAGGCCACCTCCGACTTCCTGCCCTGCATGATTTCCGACACCGGTGGCTTCGACGACAAGTCGTTCAACCAGCTGGGCTTCGAGGGACTCCAGGGCGGCGCCGAGGCACTCGGATCCGACTACCTCGAGGTCGAGTCGAACACCGACGCGGACTACGCGCCCAACCTCGACAACCTCGCCGCCGAGGGCTGCAACCTCATCGTCACGGTCGGCTTCAACCTCGCCGCCGCAACTGTCGAAGCCGCCAACGCGAACCCCGACATCAACTACAGCATCATCGACGACGTCGCCGACACCGACTTCGACGGAACGACCGACGCCGAGAACATCAAGCCGATCGTCTTCGACACGGCACAGGCAGCGTTCCTCGCCGGCTACGCGGCCGCGAGCTGGAGCACCTCCGGCATCGTCGGAACCTTCGGTGGCATGAACTTCCCGACGGTGAGCGTCTTCATGGACGGCTTCGCCCAGGGCGTCGCCTACCACAACGAGGAAAAGGGCACCGACGTCAAGGTCCTCGGCTGGGACACCGCAGCCCAGGACGGAACGTTCATCGGCGGCTTCGAGCCCGGAACCGACGCCCTCGCGGCGGCGAACAACCTCATCGACCAGGGCGCCGACGTGCTGCTCCCGGTCGGCGGACCGATCTACCAGAGCGCGGGAGAAGCGATCAACGCGGCCATGACGGCCAACTCCGATCGCAAGATCGCGATGATCGGCGTCGACGCCGACCTGTACGAGAGCGACCCGACCTACTCCGCGCTATACCTCACCTCGATCCTCAAGGGCATCGATGTGGCCGTTGCGGACGTTGTGGAGGCGGCGGGCAACGACAACTTCGACAACACGCCGTTCCTCGGCACCCTCGAGAACGACGCGGTCGGGATTGCCCCGTTCCACGACTTCGAGGGCGAGGTGTCGGACACCCTGCAGGCCGAGCTCGACGAGATCAAGGCCGGCATCATCGCCGGTGAGATCACCGTCGCGTCCTACCTCGCCGGTTAGTCCCGGATAACAGCACCAGAACGGGGAAGCCAGTGCATCTGGCTTCCCCGTTCTGGTTCACCGCCACGCCAGGATCGGCCTTTTCTGCCCAGTAGATTGGACCCTATGAAACTCGAACTTCGCGGGATCACGAAGCGATTCGGATCCTTCGTGGCGAACGACCACATCAGCCTCACCGTCGAGCCTGGCGAGATCCACGCGCTCCTCGGCGAGAACGGTGCCGGGAAGTCGACCCTGATGAACGTGCTCTACGGCCTCTACCGGGCGGAGGAGGGCGATATCCTGCTGGACGGCAAGGAACAACGCTTCGCCGGCCCCGGAGACGCGATGAATGCCGGGATCGGCATGGTGCACCAGCACTTCATGCTCATCCCCGTCTTCACCGTCGCGGAGAACGTCATGCTCGGCCATGAGAAGACCACCTTCGGTGGTCGGCTCGACCTGGCATCGGCGCGCAAGACGGTGCTGGACATCTCGTCGAGATTCGGGTTCCACGTCGATCCGGATGCGCTCGTCGAGGACCTCCCCGTGGGCGTGCAGCAGCGGGTCGAGATCATCAAGGCGCTTTCCCGCGACGCCAAGGTGCTCGTGTTCGACGAGCCGACCGCCGTGCTCACCCCGCAGGAGACCGATGAGCTCATCGTCATCATGAAGCAGCTTCGCGAGGCAGGCACATCGATCGTGTTCATCACCCACAAGCTGCGCGAGGTGCGCGAGGTTGCCGACCGCATCACAATCATCCGGCTCGGCAAGGTCGTTGGTGAGGCGCTGCCGACCGCGAGCAACAAAGAACTCGCCTCGCTCATGGTCGGGCGCGCCGTCGAGCTCACCGTGGAGAAGGACCCGGCCAGGGTCGGCGAGGCTGCCCTTATCGTCGACAACCTCTCGGTTGTCGACATCCATGGGCAGATCGTCGTCAACAAGGTGAGCTTCGAGGTTCACTCCGGAGAGATCCTCGCGATCGCGGGCGTTCAGGGAAACGGCCAGACCGAGCTGACCGAGGCGCTGCTCGGCCTCCAGGAGCGGGTCACCGGCACGATCACGCTCGACGGCACGCCGCTCACCGGACTCAGCGTGCGCAAGGTCCTCGACGCCGGCGTCGGATTCGTGCCAGAGGACCGGCAGGAAGACGGGCTCGTCGCCGAGTTCACCATCGCCGAGAACCTCATGCTCGACCGGAGCACCCGGGCGCCGTTCGTCAGGGCGGGATCGCTGCAGCTGGCCAGCCTTGCCGAATTCGCCGAGAAGAAGATTGTCGAGTTCGACATCCGCGCCCAGGGGATCACGACCAACGTCGGCCGACTCTCCGGGGGCAACCAGCAGAAGGTCGTCCTGGCCCGGGAACTCAGCCGCGACCTCCGCCTGTTCGTCGCGGCGCAGCCGACGCGCGGACTCGATGTGGGGTCGATCGAGTTCGTGCACACCCGCATCGTTGCGACCCGCGACGCCGGCACGCCGGTCATCGTGGTCTCGACCGAGCTCGACGAGGTCGTCGCGCTCGCCGACAGAATTGCGGTCATGTACCGCGGAGGGATTGTGGGAATCGTGCCAGGCGACACTCCGAGAGAGGTGCTCGGGCTCATGATGGCCGGAGCCAGCCTCGCAGAAGCGACGGGCGACGCGGCGGTGCGCACCGCATGAGCGAACAGATCCCGCCCCGCGGACAGACCGATCCCGTCGCCGTCGACGACGCCACCGCGCCAGCGACGGGGGACGCTCCCCCCGACGACTCGCGCTCGTCCGCATTCCTCCGTGACCTGATTGGCGGGAGTGCCGCGATCTCTGTGCTCGCCGTCGTGCTCGCGCTCTTCGTCGGAGGGGTGCTCATCGCAGTCACGAACGAAGGCGTGCAGAGCGCAGCCGGCTACTTCTTCTCCCGCCCCTCGGACATGTTCCAGGCGATCTGGGATGCGGTATTCGGCGCGTACCGCGCGTTGTTCCAGGGATCGGTCTACGACTTCCGGCGCGACACCTTCGCCGCCGGCATCCGGCCCCTGACCGAGACGCTCACCTTCGCCACCCCGCTCATCGCGGCAGGTCTCGGTGTCGCGCTCGCCTTCCGTGTAGGGCTGTTCAACATCGGCGGGCGCGGGCAGATGCTCATCGCCGCCGCGTGCGCCGGCTGGGTCGGCTTCTCGCTCGAACTGCCCTATGGCGTGCACCTGTTCGTGGCGGTGCTCGCCGGCGTTCTCGGCGGGGCCGTCTGGGGTGGCATCGTGGGTCTGCTCAAGGCGAGGACAGGCGCTCACGAGGTCATTGTGACGATCATGCTCAACTTCGTCGCCCTGTATCTCGTGTCGTTCCTCCTGCGCACCCCGGTGCTCCAGGCCCCCGGCAGCAACAACCCGAAGACGCCGCCGATGGCGGACACGGCCGTGTTCCCACCGCTGTTCGGGTCCGGGTACAACGTGCACGCCGGCCTTCTGTTCGTCATCGCCGCCACCATCTACGTCTGGTACCTCCTCGGCCGCTCGAGCATGGGGTTCCAATTCCGCGCCGTCGGCGAGAACCCCAACGCGGCACGGGTCGCGGGCATCAACGTCAAGAACGTCTACGTGACCGCGATGCTGATCTCCGGCGGCCTCGTCGGGCTCGCCGGTGTGTCGCAGGTGCTGGGCACGATCACAACGGGATTCGGCTCCGGCATCGACGCTGGCATCGGCTTCGATGCGATCACTGTCGCGCTACTCGGCCGGTCCAAGCCCTGGGGTGTGTTCTTCGCGGGCATTCTCTTCGGGGCCTTCAAGGCGGGGGGATTCTCGATGCAGGCCGCCGAGGGCATCCCCGTCGACATCGTGCTCGTCGTGCAGTCGCTCATCGTGCTGTTCATCGCGGCGCCGCCGCTCGTGCGGACGATCTTCCGTCTCCCAACGCCAGGCCAGCCCGCAGCTGCGCGATCGAAGAAGAAGGCGGTAACGACATGACGACCGTGACACGGGCGCAGGATTCCCAGTCGCGCATTGTGCTGGAGAAGGCCGAGATCCGCAGCTGGAAGGCCCCGATCGCGCTCGCCGTCTTCGTGCTCATCGGAGCGGTGGTCTTCATCGCTTTCGGCCGCGACGGCGAATCCACTTTCGTGCTGTCGCGTCGCGTCGACGTCATCCAGCTGGCCGACATCGTGCTCCCCACGCGAGCCGCCTGCATCGTGATTGTGTTGCTGCTCGCCGCGATCACCGGCTGGAGCGCCTACCTCGCCTTCCGTGCGCGCACAACCCCGGTCTGGGCGCTCGGCCTTTTCGGCTTCCTGTTCGTCGTCGGGTTCCTCACCTGGGCGGCCGCGGGAGCCAGCATCCCCGTCAGCGGGCTGCTCATCGGCACCCTCGGCATCAGCGTCCCGCTCATCTTCGGTGCGCTCGGCGGTGTCATCTCGGAACGAGCGGGCGTGGTCAACGTCGCGATCGAGGGTCAGCTTCTCGCCGGCGCGTTCGTCGCCGCCGTCGTCGCGTCGATCACGCGTCAGCCGCTCCTCGGGCTGGCCGCGGCCATGTTCGCCGGGGTGCTCGTCTCGTTCGTGCTGGCCGCATTCTCGATCAAGTACCTCGTCGAACAGGTCATCGTGGGTGTCGTGCTCAACGTGCTCGTTGCGGGACTCACGAGCTTTCTGTTCTCCCAGGTGCTCAGCGAGAACACGGCGCTGCTGAACTCCCCTCCGGGGTTCGACCCGATCAACATCCCGATCCTGTCCGAGATCCCCATTCTCGGACCGGTGCTGTTCCGGCAGACGATCATCGTCTACGTCATGTACTTCGCGGTTGCCGCGGTCTGGTTCGGCCTCTACCGCACCCGCTGGGGGCTCCGCGTGCGGTCGGTGGGCGAGCACCCGCAGGCCGCCGACACCGTCGGCATCAACGTCGCGAGCACCCGCTTTTGGAATGTCTCGCTCGCGGGCGCCATCGCCGGGTTCGGCGGGGCGTACCTCACCCTCGACGCCGTCGGGTCGTTCAACAAGGAGATGACAGCCGGCGCCGGGTTCATCGCCCTCGCAGCCGTGATCTTCGGCCGCTGGGATCCGATCAAAGCGACCCTCGCCGCGCTCCTGTTCGGGTTCGCGACCAACCTGCAGAACGTGCTCAGCATCATCGGTTCGCCGGTGCCGAGCGAGTTCATGCTCATGCTCCCGTACATCGTCACGATCTTCGCCGTGGCGGGGCTCGTGGGCAAGTCGAGGCCTCCGGCCGCCGACGGCAAGCCCTACATCAAATCATGAGTGCCGCGGAGCGGGACCCTGTCGACTGGGACACACTGCGCGCAATCGCCCTCGAGGCGACGCGCCACGCCTACGTGCCGTACTCGAAGTTCCCGGTCGGCGCCGCAGCGATCGTCGACGATGGCCGCGTCATCTCGGGCTGCAACGTCGAGAACGCCTCATATGGCCTCAGCCTGTGCGCCGAGTGCGCCCTCGTGTCGAGCCTGCACATGACCGGCGGCGGCCGTCTGGTCGCCTTCACCTGCGTCAATGGCAACGGCGACACGATCATGCCGTGCGGACGCTGCCGACAGCTCCTGTTCGAACATTCCGCGCCGGGCATGGTTCTTGAGACCGTCTCCGGCATCCGCACGATCGACGAGGTCATTCCCGACGCGTTCGGGCCGCGCACGCTAGAGGAGTACCGCCAGTGAGCACCGTTCTATGAGCGCCGTTGAGCCGTTCGATGTCGTCGACCTGATCCGCACGAAGCGCGACCGGGGCGAGCTCGGTACCGAACAGATCAACTGGATGATCGACGCCTACACGCGCGGCTACATCGCCGACGAGCAGATGGCCGCGATGACTATGGCGATCTTCCTCAACGGCATGGGGCGGAGCGAGATCCGCGACCTGACCCTCGCGATGATCGCGAGCGGCGAGACGATGAACTTCGACTCCCTGTCGAAGCCGACCACCGACAAGCACTCCACCGGCGGCGTCGGCGACAAGATCACTCTCCCGCTCGCACCCCTCGTCGCCTCGTTCGGCGTTGCGGTGCCGCAGCTCTCCGGCCGCGGGCTCGGCCATACCGGCGGCACCCTCGACAAGCTCGAGTCGATCCCGGGCTGGCGCGCCGACCTCACGAACGAGGAGTTCTTCAGCCAGCTCGAGAGCGTCGGCTCGGTCATCTGCGCTGCGGGAGCCAGCCTCGCCCCCGCCGACAAGAAGCTCTACGCCCTGCGCGACATCACCGGCACCGTCGAGGCGATCCCGCTGATCGCCTCGTCGATCATGAGCAAGAAGATCGCCGAGGGCACCGCCGCCCTCGTGCTCGACGTGAAGTTCGGCTCCGGCGCGTTTCTGCAGGACCCGGCCCGCAGCCGCGAGCTTGCCGAGACCATGGTGCGACTGGGGACGGATGCCGGGGTCTCGACGGTGGCGCTGCTCACCAACATGAATGTGCCGCTCGGCCTCGCGATCGGCAACGCGAACGAGGTGCGCGAGTCGGTGGAGGTGCTCGCCGGGGGAGGACCGGCCGACGTGATCGAACTCACCATCGCCCTCGCCCGCGAGATGCTCGCCCTCGCTGGCCAGCCCGACGCTGACGTCGAGAGCGCGCTTCGCGACGGCCGCGCGATGGACACCTGGCGCGCCATGATCACAGCGCAGGGCGGCGACCCGGATGCAGCGCTCCCGACCGCCCGGGAGACGCACGTCGTGACCGCCCCGCGTTCCGGCGTGCTCGTGGAGCAGCAGGCGCTGCCCTTCGGAATCGCAGCCTGGCGGCTCGGGGCCGGTCGCGCCCGCAAGCGGGACCCGGTGCAGCACGCATCCGGGATCGACCTTCATGCCAAGCCCGGCGACACCGTCACCGCAGGCCAGCCGTTGTTCACCCTGAGCGCCGACGAGCCGGAGCGGTTCGCTCGCGCCCTCGAGTCGCTCGAGGGATCCTGGCGGATCGGCGACGAGGGCGACGAGGTGCTCACCGGCGGACCGCTCATCGCGGATCGCATCGGGTCGTGAGCTCGTCCCGCGTGTCCCGCTCGCCCGCGCGCCGGGCGTTCGACTGGATGTTCCGCAGCCGGATCGACGGTCGTGTCGTCATGGGTCAGGGGCCGAACCTCGCGATTCTGATCTTCACCGGCGCTCTCATCCTCGCGTTCGTTCTGCCACCGCGGGCCGCAGTGGTGTTCGGCGTGATCGCCTACGCCTCGCTCGCGTGGTGGGCGTACGACGAACTGTTCTTCGGCGTGAACCCGTTCCGCCGGATGCTGGGTGCCGCAGCCGTGGTGGGTCTCGCGGCTACGGCCGTCGCTGCCATCCGGTCCTGAGCCGCCCTGCAATCCGACTCGAGTCGCGGCTCGTCGCACCCGGCACCCGGGCACCCGGCAGCCGGCATCCGGCATCCGGCGTCCGGCGTCCGGCATCCGGCGTCCGCGCTGAGAGTACGCACTATGGCTGTTGCAAGGCCGCAGGAACCGCCGAAACATGTACTCTCGTTGGCGACCGGGCATCCGGCGGCCGGCATTCCGTATCCGGGGCCAGTGCCCGGCTCCGGCGCCCAGGAGCAAGCTTCCGCGCTGAGAGTACGCACTATGGCTGTTGCAGGGACGCAACGAGAGCCGAAACCCGTACTTTCACTGGCATCCGGGCATCCGGGCATCCGGGCGTCCGGGCGTCCGGGCGTCCGGGCGCCCGGCGACCAGCATCCAGCCCCCGCCCCAGCTCCACCTCCACCTCGAGCTCCACCTCCACTCCACCTCCACCTCCAGCAGCCAGCTCCAGCAGCCAGCTCCCGCGGCCAGCTCCCGCGGTGAGAGTACGCACTATGGCTGTTGCAGGGACGCAGGATGCGCCGAAACACGTACTTTCGCTGGCGACCGGGCATCCGGCGGCCGGCTGCAGCTCCGGCTCCAGCAGCCGACTCCAGCAGCCAGCGCCCGCGCTGAGAGTACGCACTATGGCTGTTGCAGGACAGCAACTAGCGCCAAAACACGTACTCTCGTGTTGGTCTCACCAGTGGCGGATCGGGTTGCCGTCCCATCCGCCCGCCATCAGCGCTGTGCGCAGCTTGTGGATTAGCTCGGCGGGGTCGCGGTAGTCGGGCGAGTGGGCGCGGATCGCGATCCAGTTGATGAGCTGCAGAGCGTTGATGCGGCGGATGTCTTCGGCCCACTGGATCCGGTCCCTGCGGTGATGGTCACCCTCGTATTCCAACGCGACACGAAACCGCCGCCACGACAGGTCAGGCCTTGCGACAAATTGGCCGAGGGCATTCCTGACCGGCTCGTTGACGTCGGGAGCCGGTAGGCCAGCTTGGAGGATGGCAATGCGGATCTCGCTTTCGGGTGGGGAGTCGGACCGGTCCGAGATCAGGGGAAGCGCGAGGCGAAGCATCCGGGGGCCCCGTCGGCCGGGAAACTGCGCCACGGCGGTCTCGAGCCGCACGAGGGAGGTGGTCGGCTTCCGTCGCCATAGGAGGAAGTCTCCTGCGCTAACGAGCTGCGGCAGGGTGAGCGACCCCGCGAGGTCGCACCAGGTCCGCTCGGGCGAGGTCAGCGCCAGGCCAGCCGACAGGGTCAGATCGCCGTCGCGGAGAGTGAGGTGGTGCGCGTGGATGCCGGCCGCTTCGATCCGTCTCTCGCCCGCGCGGACGCCGATGTGGAGGGGGAGCCAGGGCTGGCCGACAGGGAGTGGGATCTGCATCAAGCCAGCCGCGGTGGGCCCGCAGAAGAAGGATCGGGGCGGCATCCGCAGGGCGAAGGCTCGGCACAGCCGGAGCAGGCTCGCCTCGGCCTCCGCGAGGTCGCGCGTTCCGGCGAATGGGGCGGTGAGGTCCCGTCCCCGCAGACGCCCGCGCGCGAGCATGGCGTCGCGCGCGAGGAAGGGTCCTGTCAGGAGGGAGGGCGGGAGCGGATGCCGTGGAGTCATCGAACGAGACTGCACCGGCGACTGGGCACTTTGGGCGCGCTCTCCACAGCCGAGGAGGCTGCGACCGTGAGAGTACAAGAACGGGCGCTTCCGGGGACAAGAGAGCAGCCGAAATGCGTACCCTCACCGGGCTAGGGTTCAAACATGGGGCTGGGGCTGGGGCTGGGGCTGGGGCTGGGGCTGGGGCTGGGGCTGGGCCTGGGGCTGGGGCTGGGGCTGGGGCTGGGGCTGGGGCGGCTGAGCCTCGCGATTCGGCCGGGCTATAGCTCGACGTCGCCGATCCGCTCGAGGGCGTCCACGATGAGCGCCCAGAACCTGTCGTGGTCGAGGTCGGTCGCCGTGTGGGTCGTGCAGTCGGCCGGTGCCGGGGCGCGGAAGTCCGCGACCGTCATTCCGAGGGTCAGGGTGCCGGTGAGCTCGACGTCGAGCGGCACCTTCACGACGGTCATCACCGAGGGGTCGATGACGAGCGCAACCGCGCAGGGGTCGTGCACCGGCGGGAACTCGAAGCCCTGGGTCTCGCGGTAGGTCTGGCCGAAGAACTCGAGCAGCTCGACCACGAATCGGGCAGGGCCCGTTCCGATCGCGGCGATCCTGGCCACGACATCCGGGGTCGCGAGGGCCTGGTGGGTAAGGTCGAGGCCGACCATTGTGAGCTTCCACGACTCGTTGAAGACGATGTGCGCGGCCTCGGGGTCGATCGCGATGTTGAATTCGGATGCCGCGCTCCAGTTGCCGACGTGGTAGCCGCCGCCCATGAGCACGACCTCCTTGACGCGGCCCGCGATGCGCGGCTCCGTGCGCACCGCGAGCGCAATGTTGGTGAGGGCACCGGTCGGTACGAGGGTGATCGTGCCCGGTTCAGCTGCCATGACGGTGTCGATGATGAGGTCGACGGCGTGACGCTCGTCCACTCTCAGCGTCGGCTCTGGCAGCACGGGACCGTCGAGACCCGACTCGCCGTGGATCGACTCCGCGACCTCTGCCGCCCGCACGAGCGGCCGGTGCGAGCCGGCGGCGAACGGCACCCCGGTGATCCCGGCAATGCGGGCGACCGCGAGTGCGTTGCGGGTGACCTTCTCGATCGTCTGGTTGCCATGCACGGTCGTGACGGCGACGAGCTCGATCTCCTCGCTGCCGTGCGCGAGCAGCAGCGCGATCGCGTCGTCGTGGCCGGGGTCGCAGTCCAGGATGATCTTCGTCGCCATCATCAAAGCATATATGAAAGTCACATTCATAGGCGTAAGGTATCGGGATGGACGATCAGGCAGCAGAACTTGTCGAGCGCGGCCGCAAGCGCATCGAATGGATCCGTTCGCGGATGCCGCTGCTCGCGGCGGCGCGCGCCGACTTCGCGGTCTCGAGACCGTTCGACGGACTGCGGATCGGCATGTCACTGCACCTCGAGCCGAAGACCGCGGTGCTGCTGGAGACCCTCGCCGCTGGCGGCGCAGAGCTCGTCGCGACCGGAAACCACGGCTCCACCCAAGACGACATCGTGGCCGTGCTGCGCGCGGACGGAATGACCGTTTTCGGGCGCAGGCAAGACAGCGTGGAGCGGCACCACGAGAACGTCGCGGCCGTGCTCGATGCAGCCCCGGGCATCCTGCTCGACAACGGGGGAGACCTCGCCGCGGGTGTCGTCGCGCGGGGCATCGAGTCCAGCATCCTCGGCGGCACGGAGGAGACCACCTCCGGCGGCGACAGGCTACGCGGCGAACTCGCCGGGCGCGTGCCATTCCCCATGATCGTCATCAACGACAGCCGACTCAAGGCCATCGGCGAGAACCGGCACGCGGTCGGGCAGTCGGTCGTCGAAAGCTTCATGCGAATCACGAACATGATGATCCCCGGCCGTCGCTTCGTCGTGGCCGGCTACGGCTGGTGCGGCAGCGGGGTCGCCCACTACCTCCGGGCGCTCGGCGGCAAGGTCGCGGTCGTCGAGGTCGACGAGCTCACAGCATTCGAGGCCGCGCTCGACGGATATCGGGTCGGCTCGTTGGAGAACCTCGCGGGCTGGGGCGAGGTATTCATCACGGCGACGGGCCAGGCGGGCATCATCACCGAAGAGATCTTTCCGCTGCTCGCTGACGGGGCGGTACTGGCCAACTGCGGGCACTTCCCCTGGGAGATCGACGTGCCAGCGCTCACGGCGGCGGCAACCGGCATCCATCCCCTCGACGAGGCGATCGACCGGATCGATTTCGCCGACGGTCGGCATGTGATCCTCCTCGCCGACGGACGGATGATGAACCTGGCCGGCCGCGAGCCCAAGGGCAACTCGCTCGAGTCGATGGACCTCGGATTCCTACTCCAGGTGCTCTCCCTCGAACGCATCGCAACGGCGGCCGACACTCTCGTCGAAGGAGCTCAGCCGGTGCCCGACGATCTGGACAGGCTGATCGCCCGGCGCATGCTCGCGGCAATGGCCGCGGACCGCTGATGCCCGGCCGCCCCGACCCTGTCGACGCGTCTGACGCGGCTGACGCGGCTGCCGCGGCTGTGCCCCATGCGCCGGATGCTGCGTCGACCGCAGAGTCCCCGGAATACGCCGTCCCGGCCCTCGATAAGGCCCTCGACGTGCTCGAGCTGCTCGCCGACCAGAGCGGCGGGCTCACCCAGGCCGCGATCGCGACCGCCGTCGGGCGATCAGTGAACCAGATCTTCCGGGTGCTGCAGCGGCTCGAGCGACGAGGCTGGATCTACCGCGACCGGCGCTCCGGCCTGTACCTGCTCTCCACCAGAATGCTTGACCTCGCCCACCGGCACCCGCCGCTGCGGGGTCTCGTCGAGCTTGCACTCGGCCCCATGCGCCGTCTCGCCGAGGCCGTACGCCAGTCGTGCAACCTCAGCGTGCTCGACGCCGATCGGGTGCGCGTGATCGCCCAGGTCGAGAGCCCGGCTGACTTCGGCTTCCGGGCGCGCGTCGGCGCGGACTTCCCGATCGAGTCGACCGCGGCGGGCATCGCGCTCACGGGCGGCGCCCCCGCCGGTTTCCTGCGGCGCGACGACCCGATGCAGCCCGGAATCACCGACCTCGTCGTGCCCGTGCTCGGCCGCGACGACCGGCCCGTCGCCGCACTCACGATCCCGTACGTCGCCACGAGCTTCAGCGAGATCGGCGTCGACGACGTGTTCGGCGAGCTGATCGAGGCTGGCCGTGCGATCTCCGCCCGCCTGCAGGGAGCTGGACCGGACGGCACCCGGTAGATTTGACCCCATGACCACATCCCCAGAGGACTACCGCCTCCGAGGCGGCGCGAACGTCAGCACCCTCCCCAAGATCTCCCTCCACGACCACCTTGACGGTGGCCTACGCCCGCAGACGATCATCGAGCTGGCCGACGCCGTCGGCTTCGCCCTTCCCGAGACGGAGTCCGGCGACCTCGCCCGATGGTTCTCCGAGAAGTCCGATTCCGGCTCCCTCGTCGAATACCTGAAGACCTTTGACGTGACGACGGCGGTCATGCAGACGCGCGAGGGGCTCAGCCGGGTTGCGCGCGAGTTCGTGCAGGACCTCTCGAAGGACGGCGTGATTTACGGCGAGATCCGCTGGGCCCCCGAGCAGCACCTCACCGCCGGACTCAGCCTCGATGACGCCGTTGAGGCGGTGCAGGAGGGCATCGACGAGGGCATCGACGACGCGCAAAACGCCGGCTCCCGCATCCGGATCGGCCAGCTCGTGACGGCCATGCGCCATGCCGACCGGGGCCTTGAGATCGCCGAGCTCGCCGTGCGCCACCGCGACCGCGGCGTCGTCGGCTTCGACATCGCGGGTGCCGAAGCCGGGTTCCCCGCGAGCCGGATGCGCGACGCGTTCGACTACCTCGCCCTGCACCTGTTCCCGGTCACCGTGCACGCTGGCGAGGCCGACGGGATCGACAGCATCCGCGGGGCATTGTTCGACGGCCGTGCGCTCCGGCTCGGCCACGGCGTGCGCATCGCCGAGGACATCGTCGTTGATCGAGAGACCGACGAGAGCAGCTATGTCACCCTGGGTTCGGTCGCCCAGTGGGTCAAGGACCGGGAGATCCCGCTTGAGCTGAGCCCCTCCTCGAACCTGCAGACCGGGGCGATCGCCGCGTGGGGCGACGACCTCGTCGACCACCCGTTCGACCTGCTGTACCAGCTCGGCTTCCAGGTGACCGTCAACACCGACAACCGGCTCATGAGCAACACCTCGCTGAGCAAGGAGCTCGTGCTGCTCGGCGAGGCGTTCGGCTACGACCTGAGCGACTTCGAGGTCTTCCAGCTCAATGCGGCCGCGGCGACCTTCCTGCCGCTCGAGGACCGTGAGGAGCTCGTAGACCAGATCATCGCCGGCTTCGAGCAGGCCTGAGAATGTCGCTCCCGCCCCTCCCCGAGGAGGCCATCACCATCGGTGCGGATGCCCGGACCTGGCGTGAGGCCGTGCGCCTCGCCGGCGCGGGGCTCGAGGCATCCGGGGCCGCACGCTCGGCCTACTCCGAGGAGATGATCCGCATGATCGAGGAGCACGGCCCCTATGTGGTCATCGCTCCCGGCCTCGCGCTCGCGCACGCCCGTCCCGGGCCGGACGTCATCAAGGACGGCCTCGCCGTCGTGACGCTGAGCACCCCGGTAGCCTTCGGGCATCCGCACAACGACCCCGTCAGCGTCGTGCTGGGGTTGGCCATCCTGTCGATCGAGGGACACCTCGCCTCGGTCGCCGAGCTCGCGAACGTGTTCAACGACCCAACTGCGATCCCTGCGATCGCGGCGGCGAAGGATGCCGCGACAATCATCGCCATCATGAAGAGGGAACAATGAAGATCGTCGCGATCTGCGGCGCCGGAATCGGCAGCTCCAGCATTCTCAAGGTCAACGCGGAGCGCGTTCTGGCCAATCTCGGCCTGGAGGCCAACGTGACGGCGGCCGATATCTCCTCGGTACGCACCGTGGCGGCCGACGCCCAGGTGATCCTGACATCGTCCGAGTTCGTCGAGGCGATCGGCAAGACCTTCGCCGACGTGATCGTGATCGAGAACTACTTCGACCTGCGGGAGCTCACGGAGAAGCTGGAGAAGTCGCTGGGCTGAGCCTGCCTTGCGGTTGAGTGGGTTCTGCTCCGACAGCGTCGAGAACCGCGTGCGGTCGGCGGGTGGTTGGGTGGGCGCGGCGGTTGCGCCTGTTGTAGCGGGAGGAAAAGGCGGCAGGGATGGATGCTGTGGTTCGGCCGCGTGCGTCGGGTCGCGGCCTCCGCTGGTGATGGGTTGCGATGGGTTGGGGTCGCGTAGTTGTTTCGGCTGGTTGGGTCGGTCGCGTACCTGTTTCTGTTGGTTGGGCAGGTCGCGCAGCGACTGTGGCGAAACTTGGCCGTGCTCGGCCTGTGGTCATGGCAGTGCTGGTGTGGGGAGTTTTCCGCCGCGTTTGGGTGTTCGTGTGGGGTCGATGTGTGTGGGTGGGGTGAACCAGGGGGTGTTGTCGGTGATTTGTACGGTCCATCCTTTGTGGATGATGTGGTGGTGTCCGGTGCATAGAAGGATTCCGTTGTTGAGGTTTGTTGTGCCGCCGTGGGACCACCAGTGGATGTGGTGGGCTTCGGTGTAGGAGGGTGGTCTGCCGCAGCCGGTGATGGCGCAGCCGCCGTCGCGTTCGGCGAATGCGATTCGTTGGGCGCGGGTGAATAGTCGTCTCCCGGTGCCGAGGTCGAGGATTTGGCTGTTCCCGCCGAGGACTGCGGGGATCAGTTCCGCGTCCGCGGCAAGCCTGCGGGCGGCACCAGCCGTGATGGGGTCCTCGACTCCGTCGAGGTGTGCTGCGCCGAGGCCGGATTGGAGTTGTTCCAGGGTCATCCGGATGATCAGGGTGGTGTGTGGGAGGGGTCCGGGTGCGGTGGTGCAGCCCATCATGTGCCGGGCCACATCGATCAGAGCGTCGGCGGCGATCCTGGGGATCGTCCGCGGGTCGGGAAGCTCGGCATGGTGGTCACCGCACGCGTCCCGGTCGAGACCCTCATCGCCCATGCCGTGGCCGTGGCCGCCGGCGGTCCCCGCAGGTCCTGTCGGGTCGGTGTCGAAGCGGACGGCGCGGAGGGCGTCGCCGACCATCGCGTCGATCATGGTGCGCACATATCCGGCGCCGAGGGGGTCGAGGTCGATCGTGCAGCGCTCCAAACCGTTGCCCTGTTTGCTCCAGCGCAGCGACCGGGCCGCGATCAGTGCCTCCTCCCGCGGTGCGATCCCATCGGTATCGAGCGCGTCGCGCCAAGAGATCGACAGCTTCCGCACCGTGTCCGCCGGATGAGACGCGGCGAAGGTGACCAGTTCCTCCTCCGCCGCGACCAGGTGTACCGGCAGGGCGCGGGGGGCGGCCTGGGTGAGGGAGGTGATGATCGACTGGGCCGCATCCACCTGCACCACACCGCTGTTCACCGCATCCGCGACCAGGGGGAACGGGGCCGGGAGGCGCTCCCCGAGCAGGGACACCGGTGCGGTGGTCGCCTCACCCAGCCGGACTGTTCTGCCGGCCTCGGCCAGAGTCACCCGACCCAGTTCCGTGATCAGGGAGGCAGGAGAGGTATGCCCGGAAGACTTCGCCAGGCCGCCCTGCCCGAGCGAGGGGCGCGAGCGCACACTCAGCTCCCCCGCCGCACGCACCAGCAGGGCATCGACGTGTCGTTTGAGGTCATAGCCGGACTGGATCGCCCGCACCAGCCCCGCATCGGACATGGTCTCCACATCGAGCTGGGACGGAGCGACCGCAATCGCGCCGAACGATGCTCCGGCGGTTGCACCGACCGAGACGGCTGCAGCCGCTGCGCCGGATCCTGCTCCACGCGCATCGGGCGGCCGGGCATCGGGGTGTTCGCCGACCCGGGCGCCGAACCCGGTGAGCGCACCAGCCCACACCGACGCGAACGCGTCAGCGCTGTCAATGAGGGGATCGGTTGCTTTGGACATACCCACATAGTGACAGACACCACCGACATTCCAACCGACACCAAACCACACCCTGATCGGGGATATTGCCTGTGGACAACCCTCCTGGAGTACGGCCTGTGGAGGAGAAGACGCAGGTTCCCAAGTGGGGGCGACAGGCGCGCCAGAGCGCGCTGCTCAACCGGCAGAGACTCGCAGCTCGGACTTCGACACGGGCGCGGGTGGCCTGCTCACGATGGCTGAGCGCCTCAGGCGAGGATCGCGCGGATGCCTGCGTCGAGCTCATCGACGACGGCCTGCGCCGCGGCCTGCCGCCGGGGACCGGTGCCCTCGGTGCTGGACGAGTCGATGTACACCTTGACCTTGGGCTCGGTGCCGCTCGGGCGGACGATGACGCGTGCGCCGTCCGTGGTCCAGAAGCGGAGGATGTCGCTGGCCGGGAACGACCCGAATCCGCTCGCGAAGTCCTCGACACGGTCTACGCGAATCGACCCGATTTCGCGCAGCGGAGCATCCCGCAGCTTCGTCATGATGCGCGGAACCTCAGCGAGGTCGGTCACCCGCACCGAGATCTGCGCCGACGCGAACGCACCGAACTTCTCGGCGAACTCGAGCAGGTGATCTTCGACCGTCTTGCCGGCAGCCTTCAGCTCGGAGACGAGGGTGAGGAAATCGACGGCGGCCGAGATGCCATCCTTGTCACGCACCTTGTCTGGATCGACGAGGTAGCCGAGGGCCTCCTCGTAGCCGAACGCGAGCCCGCCCGCGCGGGAGATCCACTTGAACCCGGTGAGGGTCTCGGCGAAGTCGAGGCGGTATTCGCGGGCGATCTCCCGCAGGGCGGGGGAGCTCACGAGGGAACACGCGAGAGTGCCGTCGGCACCGGCCGTGGCGAGCCGCTCCGCAGCGCGCCAGCCCAGCAGGGAGCCGACCTCGTTGCCGCTCAGCCGCCGCCAGCCGCCGTCGGCCGGGATCGCGACCGCGAGCCGGTCGGCGTCGGGGTCGTTGGCGATGATGAGTTCGGCGCCTGCCGTCGTCGCGGTCGCCATCGCGAGGTCGAGCGCGCCGTGCTCCTCCGGGTTGGGGAATGCGACGGTCGGGAACGCGGCATCCGGCTCCTGCTGCTCGCGCACCGAGATTGGTTCGCCGAACCCGGCATCGACGAACACCCGGCGGGCGGTATGCCAGCCGACGCCGTGCATGGCCGTGTAGACGAAGGAGATCGGCGCTGGGACGGCCCCCGCGAGCGAGGCGGTAACGCGCACGTACTCGTCGACGACCTCCTCGCTCGCGGTCTCGAAGTCGCTGCTCCTGGGCAGATCGGTGGCGCGCGAGCCGGCCGCGATGGCGTAGATTCGCTCGGCGATCTCGGCATCTGCGGGGGCGACGATCTGCGCGCCGCCGTCCGCGCCGCCCACGTAGACCTTGTAGCCGTTGTCGGCTGCCGGGTTATGGCTCGCGGTCACCATGACCCCGGCACTCACCTCGAGCTGGCGCACCGCGAACGCGAGCACGGGCGTAGGCAGGAGGCGGGGGAGCAGGATGGCGCGCACGCCCGCGCCGGCCATGATCTCCGCCGTATCGATCGCGAAAACCCGTGAGTTCGTGCGACCGTCGTAGCCGATCACAACGCTCGGGGAGCTCTCGCGAGAGAGCAGCCAGGCAGCGAATCCCGCCGCGGTTTGGCTGACGAGCACGCGGTTCATGCGGTTCGGGCCCGCTCCGATCGCGCCGCGCAGACCGGCGGTACCGAACTCGAGACGCGTGTCAAAGCGGTCGTGCAGGTCGGCGAGCGCCGAGGGTGTGCCTCTCTCGGCATCCGCGACGGCCGCCTCGAGTTCGGCCCGGGTCCAGGTGTCGGGGTCCTGGGCGATCCAGTCCCGGGCGAGACGGACGAGGTTGCGCTCGGCGGTCACAGCGCGTCGACGATCTGGGCGAGGAGAGCGCTGATGACCGGCTCGGCGTCACGGCCGGCCTCGAGCACCTCTGCGTGGCTCAGCGGGGACGTCTGGATGCCCGCGGCGAGGTTCGTGATGAGCGACATGCCGAGCACCTCCATGCCCGCCTGGCGCGCGGCGATGGCCTCGAGCGCCGTCGACATGCCGACAATGTGCCCGCCGATCGCCTTCGCCATCTGCACCTCGGCCGGGGTCTCATAGTGCGGCCCGCGGAACTGGGTGTAAACGCCCTCGTCGAGGGTCGGATCGATGCCCTTCGCGATAGCCCGAAGCCTCGACGAGTACAGGTCGGTGAGGTCGACGAACGTGGCGCCCTCGAGCGGGGAGTCGAAGGTGAGGTTGATGTGGTCGCTGATGAGGACGGGCGTTCCCGGCGTCCAGTGCGGCTTGATGCCGCCCGCGCCGTTGGTGAGGATCATGACCTTCGCACCGGTCGCTGCTGCCGTACGAACACTGTGTACGACACGGCGCACTCCGTGGCCCTCGTAGTAGTGGGTGCGGGCGCCGATCACGAGGGCGCGCTTGCCGCCGGGCAACAGGATCGAGCGGAGCGAGCCCACGTGGCCCTCGAGCGCCGGACGGCTGAATCCGGTGACCTCGGTGGCAGGGATCGTCGCTACAGTCTCGCCGATGAGGTCGGCCGCCTTCGCCCAGCCCGATCCGAGGGTCAGTGCAATGTCGTGGTGGCCGACACCCGTGAGGTTCGCGATGTCGGCGGCCGCGGCGGCGGCGACCTCGAAGGGATCCGTCATCGGATCATCCAGGACATGGGAATGCGTAGTCGACATGGAACCCACCTTATTCAAGACGGCTCAAAGTCGAGCGATCCGCCACCCCGTCCGCTCAGCGGGTCATGATGAAGGCGAGCAGGTAGCTGCGAGAATTCCCGTCGTCGATGCGACGACCCGGCAGCACGCGGGCCCTGGCAAGGGCGTCATCGGCCGCAGCGGGTCCACCGAGTGCCGCGTACATGAGCAGGTAGTCCCCAAACATCACGTCGAAGCCGGCGGGCGTCGCGGGTGCGAGATTCAGGGCGATGCGTCCGGCATCGCCGGCGAGGTACCCGGCGACGGGACTCATCGGCAGCACCAGAATCCCGAGCTTCGCCGACGGTTCGCCGCTGAACCAGGTCGCATAGTCCCGCTTCCCTCCCCAGTTGAGCGAGGTGATGGTGTGGCTGAATCCGTCGTAGACCGGAGCATCGAGGTCGAAGTCGGTCCAGTAGGCGCGCGCCGAGTCGGCTTCGCTCGCGAGCATCCACTCCGCCTGCTGCACGAGCGCCTTGTTGCCGGTGGCGGCGCCCCACAGCGCGAGGCCATTCCACGCGGTGACGGCCTCCGAGCTGGACTCCTGGTTGTTGCCATCGGCGAACGGCGAGGTGCCGGATGCCCAGGAGTGGCCCGCGTATGCGTCAAAGACCCTGCGCTCGGGGAAGTAGCCAGGAGATCCGGCCGATGCGATGTCGGCGGCGAGCAGGTTTATGACCGGGGCAATCTTCGGCATGAGCGAGGGGTCGTGCGCCACGGCGATGCTCGCCGCGTGCAGGAAGTACCCGTAGTGGAAGTGGTGGTCATTGAATTCCTCGGAGCCGAACGACGCCGCGAGGCCCACGATTCCCCTCGCCTTCTCGTCGTAGACGAAGCACCTCTCCCCGCGGATGGCGCAGCCGTGCGGCTGCGTCCACTCGGTGAGCGCGCGTCCGAGCCGGTCGCCGAGGATCGCCGCCGAGGTGTCGTCCCCGAGCTCGGTGGCGAGTGAGAGCAGGTTGGCCAGCCGGTAGAGGGCCTTGCCGCCGAAGTAGGTGTCGCCGGGGAGGGGCGGCGTTGCAGCGACGTCCCTCGCGAGCTGCTCGAGCAGGGTCGCCCGGTCGTTGGCGTGGAGCGAGCCTGCGCCGAGGGATGCAGCCGGCGCGAGGCGGGGCGCCGACCAGCTGATCCCCGGCCCGGCGCACAGCGTCAGTTCGCCGTAGACCGACGGATAGCTGCCGAGTCCGCAGCCGGTGACCGAGCCGAGGGTGGACTGCTGGTGCGGCATCGCGGCGATGAGGGTGTCGCCGGCACCGAGGTAGTCGAGAGTCGTGGTGGCCGCCGCCTCGTCAACCGAGTACGACACGTCGACACCGGTGACGCCGCCGGCGTACTTGACGAGCGAGGCGAGGTTGCCGCCGCGGGGCACCGCGACCCAGACGGCGGTCTGGCCCGCCGTGAGCGAGACCGACAAGGCCGTGACGGATCCCTTGGTGACGAGCCCGAACTGGTTGCCGGCGGCGGTGCTCGACCAGACACCGGGGCCGCTGGGCGTCACCGGCTGGCCCAGCGTGATCGTCGCGGCGCGGGAGGCGGTGAAGGTGACGAGGGGAGAGCCCTGGGCGATAACGACCGTGCCGAGCACGCCGTCGGCGGTGTGCTGCTCGATCGTGATGGAGGCGTCGTCGTACGAGGAGACGACAGCCGATGTTGCCCCGGTGTCGACGGAGAGCTGGGGTGAGTGGCCGCCGAAGATAGTGTCGGCTCCGGCGCTCACCTTCGGAACGCCGAAGTTGAAGCCACGCGCGGTCAGAGCGAACGACAGGGGCAGCGGGAAGACCGGCTCCGGGGACGCGCCGAAGACAAGTCCGGAGAACCAACGGTTGGTCGGAGGGGTCACCCCGTCGGCGAGCCGGTCGGGCCCCAGGGACTTCGGCGAGCGAGTCGGGATGGCGGCGATGAGCGGCGCGACCTGCTCGTCGGGAAAGACGAGCTGCTCGGGAGCGCGAGTAGGTCCGGGTACGGGTACGGGTACGGGTGTCGGGGCGGGAGCGGGGGGGGGGGTGGGTGGGGGTGTCCGGACGGTCTGGCCGCACGAGGTCAGCGAGAAGACGCGCTCGCTGAGCGCACCCGGCCCGCCCAGCAGCACGACGCGGGTGGCGCCGAGCGCGCTGATCTGGTGGAGCACAGCCGAGGGCACGCAGGTGCTGGGGATAATGAACAGTGGAGCCCTGTCCTTGGCGGCGAGCACCGCCCCGGCGAGCGCGTCGGGAAACTGGTGACCGGTGGCCAGGTAGACGGTCGAGGAGCGGGAGTAGGCATCCGCGTTCACGGAGACGGACGCCGCGAATCGGTCAGCGCCAGACAGTCGTGTGACGTCGAAGCCAGCGCGCGTGAACGACTCGGAGAGCGCAGGCGACAGTACGGCGGGCCCCCCGACGAGCCTCACTGCCTTCGCGCCGAGGCGCGCGAGCAGCTCGCGCGTCGGTGTGTCGAGGGTCGGCTGAGTGCCCCTGACGAGCACGACAGGGGCGCCGGCGCCGCCGGCGGCAGAACCCGCCGAGAGCGCGTCGGGAAAGTTGGTGCCCGTCGCGATATAGGCGGAGGGTGATCCGGTGCCGCGCGCGTAGTCGGCGATCGCGCGCGATACGACGTACCGGTCGGCGCCGCCCAGGCGCACGACCACCGGGGCAAGCGTCCGCAGCGACGCGAGCACAGCATCCGGCACCGCGGCCGGGCCACCGGCCACGACGATTTTCGCGGGGGCGAGCCGCGTGATCTCGTCGCGCACGGCCGCCGACAGAGCGGTGGGGTGGGTGAGCAGCAGCGGGCCACCGAGCTTCGCGGCGGCGGGCGCGGCGCTGAGCGCATCCGGATAGTTGGCGCCCGTCGCAACGAAGACGATCGGCGCCCGCACCGGGAAGGCGCGGCGGGACACCGCGATCGCGACGGCGTAGCGGTCAGGGCCGCCCATCCGCTCGACCGTGATGGCACCTGACGACACTGGGCTGGCGGCATCCGCGAGGTGGGTCGACGCCGCCGCGGTGCCCCCTCCTACGGCCGCCGAGGCCACGAGCAGTCCGGCGATGAGCGCGGCAAATGGTCTCAGAGCGATGATTCTCACGTGTTGTCCCCCGACAATTCGTTGTTCCCCTGCGAGCAGCGTAAGGCACAGTTCGTTTGGGAGGTTCGCGGCGGTAGGCGAGAATGGGGCCATGTCCTATGAGTTCGAGCGAAAGCACCGCATTGCCATCCTCGGGGGAGGCCCGGGCGGATACGAGGCCGCTCTCGCCGGCGCCCAACTTGGGGCCGACGTCACTCTCGTCGAACGAATCGGGGTTGGCGGCTCAGCCGTGCTCACCGATGTGGTGCCGTCGAAGACACTCATTGCCACCGCCGAGGCATCCAACTCCATCGGCGAGGCCACCGATCTGGGCGTGCAGTTCTTCACCCGCGGCGACTCCGGGCGGCCCGTGCGCCCCGAGGTCGCGGTCAACCTCTCCGCGGTCAACACTCGACTGCTTCGACTGGCCCGCCAGCAGTCGGAGGACATGAAGTCCGGCTTGATCAAGGCAGGCGTGCGCGTCGTGCAGGGCGACGGCCGGCTCGACGGGCCGCAGCGGCTGATCGTCGCCACCGGACGTGGCAAAGGCGCGACGGACTTCGACGAGGTCAACGCCGACACCGTGATCGTCTCGGTCGGCGCGAGCCCGCGCATCCTTCCCACGGCGCAGCCCGACGGTGAGCGCATCTTCACCTGGACCCAGCTCTACACACTGAAGGCGATCCCCGAGCACCTCATCGTTGTCGGCTCGGGTGTGACAGGGGCCGAGTTCGCCTCGGCCTACACCGCGCTCGGCTCGAAGGTCACGCTCATCTCGAGCCGCGACCAGGTGCTCCCGGGCGAGGATGCCGATGCCGCGCGCGTCATCGAGGACGTGTTCAAGCGCAACGGCATGACGGTGCTCGCGAAGTCGCGCGCCGAGTCGGTCAAGCGCACCAAGGAGGGTGTCGTCGCGACGCTCTCCGACGGCCGCACGGTCGAGGGTACTCACTGCCTGCTCGCGGTCGGCTCGATCCCGAACACCGCCGGTATCGGACTCGAAGAGGCCGGCATCCAGCTCACCGAGTCCGGCCATATTCGGGTCAACCGGGTGGCGCGCACCTCGGTGCCGAGCATCTACGCGGCCGGCGACTGCTCCAACTTCCTGCCGCTCGCCTCTGTGGCCTCGATGCAGGGCCGCACGGCGGTTTACCACGCGATGGGGGACGCCGTGAACCCGACCGAGCTGCGCAACGTGACCTCGAACATCTTCACGCAGCCCGAGATCGCGACCGTCGGCTGGACGCAGAAGCAGATCGAGGACGGCCTCGCCCAGGGCGACATCTACAAGCTGCCGCTCGCCTCGAACCCGCGTGCGAAGATGCAGGGCATCAAGGAGGGCTTCGTGAAGCTCTTCGCCCGCACCGGGTCGGGCACCGTGATTGGCGGCGTCATCGTCGCGCCGCACGCGTCGGAGCTCATCCTGCCGATCGCGATCGCGATCGAGCACCGCCTGACCGTCGACCAGATCGCGCAGGCCTTCGCGGTGTACCCGTCGCTGTCGGGCAGCATCACGGATGCCGCGCGGGCGATGCACATCGTCGCGTAAGCGGCTTCGGCGCTGTCATTATTCAGCGTCTCAGGGGCGTTGCCCCTCCGTGGTGGTTGCTGAATTTCGGGTTGGGTCGCGTTGCGGGTCTGGCGCGGCGTCGTGCTCGGACGGATGATGGAGGTGCTCGCCACGGGGATGCCGGTTTTTCCTTGATGCTGAGAGCTTGTTATTCAGCGTGGCAGGAGGGGTTTTCTTACGAGAACTGTGGATTGTTGCTCCGAGCACGTGTGTCAGATTTCTGATTTTTCCTAACCTCTTCCGTGGTGGGCCCGTCAATATATGGGATGAGGAGGAAAATGATGGACGTGGTCCATGAGCGTGCTGCGGGGATGGATATCTCCAAGCGGGACGTGAAGGTCTGTGTTCGAGTGCCTGGGAAACGGCCCGGGACGTTCGAGCAGAAAGTTACTACCTGGGGTGCAACAACGTCGCAGGTGCTGGAGTTGCGGGAGCATCTCCTCGCGAACCGGGTGACAACGGTTGTGATGGAGGCGACCGGTGATTATTGGAAGCCGTTCTACTATCTGTTGGAATCGGTGCTGCCGGTGACGCTTGTCAACGCGCGGGATGTGCGTAATTTCCCGGGCCGGAAAACGGATGTCTCGGACGCGGGCTGGCTGGCCCAACTGGCCGCTCACGGACTGGTGCGGGCCTCGTTCGTGCCACCGGAACCGATCCGGGAGTTGCGGGATCTGACCCGGACCCGGGCCACGATCGTGCAGGAGCGCAGCCGGCATATCCAGCGGATCGAGAAGATCCTCGAGGACGCCGGGATCAAGCTGTCCTCGGTGGTGTCCCAGCTGAACGGGGTCTCGGCGCGCAGCATCCTCGATGCCCTGGTCGCCGGGGAACGCGACCCCGTGAAACTTGCCGCTCTGGCCAAGGGCCGGCTGCGGGCGAAGATCCCGGAACTGGTCGAAGCCCTCACCGGACGGTTTAGGGACCACCACGCGTTCATGGTGAACCTGCACCTCACCCAACTCGATCACAGTGCGACCCTGATCGATGAGATCACCGCCCGAATCGAGGTGGTGATGGAACCCTTTCGGGTCTTTCGAGAGACCCTCACCACCATTCCGGGGGTCTCTGTTCGTGTTGCGGACGTGATCATCGCCGAGACCGGCGGGAACATGCATATTTTCCCCAGCCCCGGACATCTTGCGTCCTGGGCCGGGGTCTGTCCGGGATCGAACGAGTCCGCGGGACGAGTGAAATCGACCAAAACGCGCCCCGGTAATGCGCACCTGAAGGCCGCCCTCGGGATCTCCGCCCTGGTCATCACCCGACAGAAGAACACGCACCTCGCCGTGAAATACCGACGGATCGCCGCTCGGCGCGGCAGCATCAAGGCGATCGTCGCCCTCGAGCACAGCATCCTTGTCGCCGTCTGGAAGATGGGCACCACCGGGGAAGCCTTCACCGAACTCGGACCGAACTACTACTCCAACCGCCACCCCGACCGAACAAAATCCAACGCCATCAACCAGCTCCGCACCCTCGGATACCAGGTGACCCTCACCCCCACCGCAGCCTAAAAACCGGTATTCACGTGTCAGGAGTTTGGGCTGGGTGGCCCTTTCAGAATTCAGGAGACTGGGCTGGGTGGCCGTTTCAGAATTCAGGATCACTGGATGTCCACGGCCCACTTTTCGTGAGATTGATGACGGATTGCGGCGCGGATTTGCGAAGGAGTGCCTGATTTCGGATGGGCGGGTACGAGGCCTCCTGAGTGATGAAAGCCGCCAGTGACCGGCACCAGCCCTAACCCCTGAATGATGAAAGCCGCCTCGGGCCGTCACTCCTGAATGATGAGAGCAGCCGGCGAACGCGTGAGCGGATGCTGTCCTCCCCAGCGGCAGCGCAGCATCCGGTTCGACAAATGTCCCGGATCACGAGCCGCATGCACGTCTGGCGGCCCACGCTTCCCCCCATGCAATCGGTCCAGACAACGGTGGCCGCGTTCGGCGGCATTGCGACCCGGCAGCAACTTATCGAGGCCGGTCTCAGCGGATTCGACCTGACGATCGCGGTCAAGCGAGGGGAGGTGCGACGCGTCCGCCAGGCCCGTCACGCCACGGCTGATGCGAGCTTCGACGCTCTCGCGGCGGCCCGAGTCGGCGGACTCCTCGCTGGCACCTCCGCCGCGAGGAGCTACGGCCTCTGGGCAGGATTTGACACGCGGCTGCATATTTCGGTCGGGGCCAATTCGGCGCGACTTCGCACCAACCTGCCTCCGAGCTTCAGGCGACGTCCGGTCGAACTCACTCCGGATACTTCCCGGCGGCGGATTGTGCTGCACTGGCTCAAAGGCGGTGCCGTACCCGAGCTCGGGCCAGAATGCTGGCGGGTCTCGCTGTTCGCCTGCCTCAGACAGGTTGTCGCCTGGAGCGACAGGGAGACGGCGGTCGCCTGCTTGGACTCGGCGCTGGCACTCGTCCCGAGAGAGGCGCTCGTCGAGGCCTTCTCGGAGGCGACAATCGCGCACCGGCAGGTCGTCGACGAGTGTCGCCCCGGGAGCGATTCAGGATATGAATCGATTGTGCGACAGCGGTTGGCGGCGATCGGTATCGTCCTGATCCAGCAAGTCCATCTTCCGGGCGTCGGGAGAGTGGATGGCCGGATCGCCGGCACGAGAGTGGTCGTGGAGATCGACGGCCGCGAGCATCACGACACCCCGCAGGCGGTCGAGGAGGATCGCCGACGCGGGGCTGAGCTCGCAGCCTTGGGCTACGCGCGAGTGCAGCTGAGCACGACGCGGATCAGGACTGACTGGCCGTGGTGCGTGCGCATGGTTCGTGGGGCGATGGCCCAGTTCTCGGACGCCGCGTAGCGGCGTTCCGCCTCGGGCGCTGCTCCGCCTCGGGCGTTGCCCGACCGCCAGCTTTCATCATTCAGGAGTTCAGCCGGTCGGCCGTCGTCAAGATTCAGGACTCACCGAAGGCGGCGAGATTCAGAATTCAGGAGCATTCGAGCGGCGGATGCCGTTTTCCCCAGCATCCGTCCCCGATTGCAGCGATTCCCGCCACAACTCAGCCCAATCTCCTGAATAACGACAGCCGGGAGAGCCTGGCACCAGCCCAATCTCCTGAATAACGACAGCCGGGAGAGCCTGGCACCAGCCCAAACTCCTGAATAATGACAGCCCAGAGCTGGTCAGGTCTGGATATCCAGCAGAAGGTGCCCGGACGAGACCGTGAGGCCGACCGTCGCGTTGAGGTTGGCGATCATGCCGTCCTTGTGGGCGGTGAGCGGCTGCTCCATCTTCATCGCCTCGAGCACGAGGATGAGGTCGCCCTTGACGACGTGCGCCCCGTTCTCGACCGAGAGCTTCACGATGGTCGCCTGCATCGGGGCCTTGACCGAGTCGCCCGTCGCGGTGACGACGGCACCCGAGCGGCGGCGTGTCGGGGCGGACGGCGCGGCTGGCCCGGCACCCGCGGCACCGAGGCGGGCCGGCAGCCCGACCTCCACGCGCTTGCCGTCGACCTCGACGACGACGCTCGTGCGGAGGGAGGTCGGCTCCTGCTCGGCGAGCGATCCACTCCACGGTTCGATGGTGTTGACGAATTCCGTCTCGATCCAGCGCGTGTAGATGCTGAACGGCTCGGAGGTGAATGCGGGGTCACGCACGATCGCGCGGTGGAACGGCAGCACGGTCGGCAGACCGGCGATCTCAAACTCGTCGAGCGCCCGGCGCGAACGCTCGATCGCATCGGCGCGGGAGGAGCCCGTGACGATGAGCTTGGCGAGCAGCGAGTCGAACGCGCCGCTGATGACGTCGCCGGTCGTGACGCCGCTGTCGACGCGCACGCCGGGCCCGCCGGGGAAGCGCAGAACGTGCACGGGCCCGGGGGAGGGCATGAAGTTGAGACCGGGGTCCTCGCCGTTGATGCGGAACTCGATCGAGTGGCCCTGCGCAACGGGGTCGCCGTAGCCGATGGCGTGGCCCTCGGCAAGCCGGAACTGCTCGCGCACCAGGTCGATGCCCGTGACCTGCTCCGACACCGGATGCTCGACCTGCAGCCGCGTATTGACCTCGAGGAACGAGACGGTGCCGTCCTTCGCGACGAGAAACTCGCAGGTCCCGGCGCCGACGTAGCCGACCTCGCGCAGGATGGCCTTCGACGCGGTGTAGAGCAGTTCGTTCTGTGCGTCGGTGAGGAACGGCGCGGGTGCCTCCTCGACGAGTTTCTGGTGCCGGCGCTGTAGCGAGCAGTCGCGGGTCGACACCACGACGACCGTGCCGAAGGCGTCGGCGAGACACTGGGTCTCGACGTGGCGTGGCTGGTCGAGGTACTTCTCAACGAAGCACTCACCGCGCCCGAACGCGGCGACGGCCTCACGGGTCGCGGAATCGAACAGCTCAGGCACCTCCTCGCGGGTGCGGGCCACCTTGAGCCCGCGCCCACCACCGCCGAACGCGGCCTTGATCGCGACGGGGAGGCCGTGAAGGTCGACGAAGTCGAGCACCTCGGATGCGCCGGAGACCGGGTTGAGCGTGCCGGGTGCGAGCGGGGCGCCGACGCGCTCGGCGATGTGGCGGGCCGAGACCTTGTCACCGAGCTTCTCGATGGCCTCCGGCGACGGTCCGATCCAGATGAGGCCGGCGTCGATGACGGCGCGGGCGAACGACGCGTTCTCGGCGAGGAAGCCATAGCCGGGGTGCACAGCGTCGGCGCCGGAGCGGCGGGCGATCGACAGGAGCTTCTCGATCACGAGGTAGGTCTCCGCCGAGGTGGCGCCGTTCAGCGCGTACGCCTCGTCGGCGAGCTTGACGTGACGGGCATCGCGATCCTGGTCGGCGTAGACGGCCACCGAGGCGATGGAGCTGTCGCGCGCCGCCCGGATGACCCTGACAGCTATCTCTCCACGATTGGCAATCAGAACCTTAGTTATCCGGGGCATAGTGCCCAACTCTATTGCCGGGCAGCACCGTCGAATTGGCCACGACCCACAAAAAAGTGGCGTGTCGCAGCGAGAGCTTCTACAAAACGGTGAGGTTCAGCGGTTCCAGAGCGCTGGCCAGCTGATCTCGAAACCGCGGAACAGGCTACGCAGCGCGGCGAGCGAGAGCCCGACGACCGCGTGCGGATCGCCCTCGATCGAGGTGATGAAGGGAGCACCGAGGCTGTCGATGGTGAAGGCGCCGGCGACGGCGAGCGGCTCCCCGGTCGCGATGTAGGCATCGATCTCGTCATCGGTGATGTCCGAGGCGAACGTGACCGCCGACGTCGTGACCGAACCGGCGCCGCGGGCGGCGACTCCGGCGCGGTGGTCGATCAGCCAGTGCCCCGAGTGCAGGTGTCCCGTTCGCCCGCGCTGCAGCAGCCAGCGCTCACGGGCGACGTGCGGCAGGTGCGGCTTGCCGTAGATGATGCCGTCGAGCTCGAACGCGGAATCCCCGCCGAGGATGAACCCATCGATGTCCTGCCCGTCGATCGCGCGCCCCACGACGGCCTCGGCCTTGGTTCGGGCGAGCAGCTCGACCATCTCGGGGGCCCCGATGGGCCCGTGCTCGGCCACCCAGGCCGCGACGGCCGCATCCTCGTCGACGAGCGAGCCGACGACGATGGGCTCGATGCCCGCGCCGCGCAGCGTCGCGAGCCGGGCGGGAGAGGTGGAGGCCAGATAGAGGCGCACGGTGCTCCTATGCTCGATGGATGGGTGACATGCAGGGCGAACGCGTCGAGGTCGAGATTACAGGCGTTGCACACGGCGGAATCTTCGTTGCGAGGCACGAGGGGCGGGTGATCTTCGTGAGCGACGCGATCCCCGGCGAGCGTGTTGTCGCGCAGATCACGGATGACGCGAAGTCGTCGTTCTGGCGGGCCGACACTGTCGCGGTGCTCGACGCCTCGCCGCACCGGCGCCCCCACGTCTGGGACTCGGCCGCACTGGAACGGGAGCCCGGCCAGCGCGCGGGAGGCGCCGAGTTCGGCCACATCCGTCTCGAGCATCAACGCGAGCTCAAGCGACAGGTGATCGTCGATTCGATGAAGCGGATGGCGAAGCTCGACGTCACCGTCGACGTCGCGGGGCTCCCGTCCGGCGAGACGCCCGGCGCGCTGGCCGGCGAGGCTCTCGCCGATGAGGATGGCACCGGATGGCGCACCCGGCTGCGGCTGCATGTCGGCGAGGACGGCACGCCCGGCCCGTACGTGGCCAGGTCGCACCGGGTTATCCCGGTCACCGACCTTCCGCTTGCCGTTCCCGAGGCGCGGCAGGTGGCTCCGCTCGGCCAGAAGTTCGTGGGGGCCGAGTTCATCGACATCGTCGTGCCGTCCACCGGCAACCCGTTCGTGCTGGTCGACGATCCGGCATCCGGTCCTGCGAAGCAGTCGAACGACATCGTCGAACGGGTCGGCGACCGTGACTTCCGTCTCGACGTGCGCGGGTTCTGGCAGGTACACCGGCACGCGGCCCAGACGCTGACCACGGCGGTGCAACAGGCGATCGACGAGTCGCTCTTCGACGCGCGGGCCGCGAACCTCGACCTCTACGGCGGGGTCGGCCTGCTCGCGGCGGCGGTCGGCGACAGGTTCGGACAGGCCGTGCGCATCACGAGCGTCGAGAGCGACGCCGGGGCGACCGACCATGCCGCCGAGAATCTCGTCGATTGGGCCGGCGCCACCGCCGTCACCGCGAGAGTCGAGCGCTACCTTCGCCAGGTCGGCACCGAGGCCCGCGGTGCCGACCGGTCCCGGCTGCGCGCCGCGACCGTGGTCCTCGACCCGCCGCGGGCCGGAGCGGGCAAGGCGGTCGTCAGTGAACTCGTGCGGCTGGAGCCAGCCCACATCGTCTATGTCGCCTGCGACCCGGTCGCATTGGCGCGCGATGTCGCCCTGTTCGCGGCTCAGGGCTACGAGATGTCCCGGCTGGTTGCGTTCGACCTGTTCCCGAACACCCATCACGTCGAGGCCGTCGCGACGCTCGTGAGGCGCTGACGGGTCCGGATTACAACCGGCACGCCGCCGCAACCCACGCTCGTGGCCCGACCCGCGTTAAGCTGGGCCGTGAGGCCGTCGTGGACGGCGGTCCTCAACAGACAAGGATCACCATGGCTCAGCCAACAACGCAGGTTCCCGTTGCGGGAGCGCAGGCGACGACCGTGCGCGTCTCCGTCGTGGACGACCACGAGTCGGTCCGGCTCGGGCTCAAGGCCGCCTGCACCGACGCGGGCTTCGAGTTCATCGTCGCCGCGGCATCCGTCGACGAACTGATCGCACAACTGGGGGGCCGGGAGTGCGACGTTGTCGTGCTCGACCTGTCCCTGGGCGACGGCTCGACCGTCACGGAAAACGTCAAGCGCGTGCAGGCCGTCGGCTCCGCCGTGCTCATCCACAGCATCGCCGACCGGGTCGCCTCGGTGCGCGAGGCCCTCGCAGCGGGCGCGGCAGGCGTGATCCCCAAGTCGTCCGCGACGAAGACCGTGATTTCCGCAGTCGAGACCGTCGCCAGGGGCGACGTGCTCAACAATCTCGAGTGGGCGACGGCCATCGACGCCGACAGCGACTTCGCCAAAGCCCAGCTGGGCCGCCGCGAGCGCGAGATCCTGCACCTGTATGCCTCGGGATTCCCGCTCAAGCTCGCCGCGCAGCAGCTTGGCATCGGGTACTCGACGGCCAGGGAGTACCTCGACCGCATCCGGGTGAAGTATGTGGAGGTTGGGCGGCCGGCTCCCACCAAGGTCGACCTGCTCCGGCGGGCGGTCGAAGACGGCATCCTTCCGGGGCTCGACCCGGAAGCCGGTGATGGTCGCTAGCGAACTACCCCGCGGGGGGATGGGACAGCCGCGATCGTCCCGCAACCCGATCAGCCGTCGACAGATCGAAACGGTGATCTCACGGTCCACCGCGGTCTTCGGGCTGGTGTTCGGCGCCCAGATGTTGCCGGTGCTGCTCGCGCAGTCCTCGTTCATGATTCCGGAGTGGTCGGTTTTCGCTCAGGTGCTCCTTTTCGGTGGGCTGCTGCTGTCGGTGGCGGCCTCGATCCTGAAGCGGTGGGTGCTGGTCGTCAACGGTTTCGTCGCTGTGGCCTGGTTTGTCGTGATGGCCACTTGGCCCATGGGGGTCGCCGATGTGACCGTCGTGGCTGAGCTGCGTCCGTGGCCGTGGTTCATCTGCACCGTGGCGACCGCCGCCGCCGCCGTCGCCTGGCCAGTGTGGGCCGCCGTCGTGGCACTCGTGGTCGCCCCGCTCACCTACGGCATTGTGCGGGTGACGCCTGCCGGAGGGGCGGCGCCGTTCGACCTCGCCGCGTATGACGTGATTTACGCCGTCATCCTCGGCGGCACCGTTCTCATCATCATTACGATGCTGCGGCAGGCGGCGGCATCGGTCGACCTCGCCCAGTCGGCTGCGATCGACCGCTACTCCTATGCCGTGCGCCAGCACGCCACCGAGGTCGAGCGGGTGCAGGTCGACGCGATCGTGCACGACAGCGTGCTCACCACCCTTATTTCGGCGGCCCGGTCCCATGCCCCGGAGGCCGAGGCGCTCGCCGCGCGCATGGCGAGCAACGCCATGGGCTACCTGAGGGACGCCGCAGCGTCGTCGCCGGATGACGCGACGAGGGTGAGGGTGCGCGATCTCGCCCTGCGGATCCGGACGGCCGCCGACGCCCTCTCGGTTCCGTTCGAGCACCGGCCCGGCGACATCAGCGACTGGGAGCTTCCGTCGCAGGCCGCGGAGGCCGTGTACTCGGCGGCGGTGCAGTCGATGGTCAACAGCACCCAGCATGCCGGTTCCGACCCTGGCATCGCGAGGTGGGTCGGGGTGCGCTGCGCGCCCGGCGGCGGCGTTGTTGTGGTCGTCGGCGATACCGGTACGGGGTTCGACCCTCAGGCGGTGCCGACCGCGAGGATCGGGCTCAGGATCTCCATTCTCGAGCGGGTCAACAATGCCGGCGGGCACGTCGACGTGGATTCCCAGGCCGGCGAGGGCACCGTCATCACCATCCGGTGGCCGGCCGCTGAGAGCGTCTGGCCCGATGGCGGCCTGGATGTCGGCGAGAGCGCTGTGCCGGTTGCCACGGGCGAGGGTGTGGCATCGTGAGTATCTCGATTCCCCGCTACCTCATCGTGATCCTCGCCGCGGTGTTCTCGGCCTATCATCTGCTGCTCGCGGCGGTGTCGATCAATGTCCCGGAGCGGATGGGCCCGTACATTGCGGCGATGGTGCTGTACGCGATCGCGACGACCGCGAGCCTGTGGCCGACGGCGTCGACCCGGATGCCGATCTGGATGGCGTCGTTCAACGTCGCGGTCTCGCTTGCCGTCGCGCTGCTCGTTACGAGCCAACTGCCGGATGGGCCGGGCAACAGCTACGCCGCATGGCACACGGCCGCGATCGGCACACTGATGGTCATCACCTCGACCAGGCGGCGGCAGTCGCTCGCGTGGATCGGTGTCGGTGCCCTCGCCGTGCAGACCGTGGTCTGGCAGGGCTTCGGCGCCCTGCTCGGGGTCGGGGCCCTCGGGAGCATCGTCTGGGTCGCGATCTCCCACGCGCTCGCCTACTCCCTCGCCTCGGCCGGCCGCGATGCTCGTCACTACGCCCTCGCTGAGCGGGAGGCCGCCGAGTGGCGCGCGGCGCAGGAGGCGCACGTGTTCGAGCGCCAGTTCCGGCTCGGCCAGACCAGCCGGATGGCCGTTCCCATGCTGCGGGAGATCGTCGCGAGCGGCGGGGACCTCTCGGATGCCCAGCGCGAGGAGTGCCTGCTCCTCGAGGGGGCGATCCGCGATGAGATCCGCGGGCGCAAGCTGCTCAACGATCGGGTGCGACACGAGGTCATGGCCTGCCGTCGGCGTGGCACGACCGTCACGCTGCTCGACGAGGGCGGAATCGACGATCTGTCTGAGGACGAGCTGGATCGTGTGCTCAACCACCTCGCGGAGGTGATCGGCGGCTCGAAGGCTGACCGGATCATCGCGAGGACGGTGCCGCACGGTTCTGAGACGGCCGTGACAGTCGTCGGACTGAGCTCGGGCAATGACGGCACCAGCTCGGCGCTCGGTCAGGAGTCCGACGACGACGATGACGACGAGATCGACCTGTGGCTCGAGATCCCGCGGGTCGTCGAGCGCACGGCCCTCACCCGGTAGGCGGCGGGCTTAACGGGAAATAGGACCGGCCAGAGGCCGGTCCTATCCAAATCCCCGAGTCAGGGCGATAACCCGAATACCGCCCTGACTCGCCCCCAATGCATTAGCCCGCTTACCCTAGTCGGCTAATGATTGGCGGTGTGCTCATTGAGCAACACCTAGCAAGAACAATCATGCAACGAACCGGCGGGCCCGGAAAGTCGTCTCTTTAGGGGACTTCCGGGGGACAATTGTGTACCCTGTCGTCCGTTCGGGTTCCACTCGGCCCAATAACGGCGGGAAGGCCACGACGGATCACGGGGTACAGGTCGCCCCTGACGGGGCATTAGCGCTGCCGCATCGCCCGTCAACGACGAAATCGGTGACATGTGATGCGGAATCCGCACCTGTGCTCGTTCCCAACTACGGAATCGGCAGCGAATGCCCCCATTCCGGGGGGTGTTAGCCCGAAAACGAGCGCCAGGCACCCGGTCCAGGCACGAGCGGCTGGCGCAGGGCTCGCTGGCTCCGCTGCCACGCGCTCTGGCCGCTGCCGACCTCGAGCAGGGCATCGTCGGAGAGCTCCTCGGCGAGGGCCGTGACAACGGCGGTGATCGCGGCGAGCTCGGCGGTGGAGGGCTCACCGGCGAGGATGGTGATCTCGGCGCCGGAGCCAGCGCCGGCTTCGCCCTCGCGCACGGTACTCACAGTGGAATGTTCCCGTGCTTCTTCGGCGGCAGCGACGCACGCTTGGTGCGCAGCGCCCGCAGCGCCTTGACGATCACGACGCGCGTCGCGGCCGGCTCGATGATTCCGTCGAGCTCGCCGCGCTCCGCCGCGAGGAACGGCGACGCCACGTTGTAGGTGTACTCGTTCGCGAGCCGCGCGCGCACCGCAGCCACGTCCTCACCGTCCGCCTCCGCCTGTTTGATCTCCGCGCGGTTGAGGATGTTGACTGCCCCCTGCCCACCCATCACAGCGATCTCGGCAGTCGGCCAGGCGTAGTTGAGGTCAGCGCCGAGCTGCTTCGAACCCATGACGATATACGCGCCGCCATACGCCTTGCGGGTGATGACCGTCACGAGGGGAACCGTGGCCTCCGCGTAGGCGTACAGCAGCTTGGCCCCGCGACGGATGACGCCGGTCCATTCCTGTTCCGTACCGGGCAGGTAGCCGGGAACGTCCACGAGCGTGAGGATCGGGATCGAGAAGGCGTCGCAAAAGCGCACGAATCTCGCAGCCTTCTCGCCGGCCTCGATGTTGAGTGTGCCAGCCATGGCGCTCGGCTGGTTGGCGACGATTCCGATGGCGCGACCCTCGACGCGCCCGAAGCCGACGACGATGTTGGGTGCGAAGAGCGGTTGCGTCTCAAGGAACTCCCCACCGTCGACGATGTGCTCGATGATGAACTTCACGTCGTAGGGCTGGTTGGGGCTGTCGGGGATGATCGTGTTGAGCTTGCGGTCGGCATCGGTTATCTCGAGCTCGACGTCGCTCGCGTACAGCGGATGCTCGGCGAGGTTGTTGTCTGGAAGATAGCTGAGCAGGGCGCGGGCGTAGTCGAGCGCGTCGTCCTCGTCGCTCGCGAGGTAGTGCGCGACGCCGGACTTCTGGTTGTGGGTGAGAGCGCCCCCGAGCTCTTCCATACCCACATCTTCGCCCGTCACGGTCTTGATGACATCGGGCCCCGTGATGACCATCTGGCTGGTCTTGTCGACCATGATCACGAAGTCGGTGAGGGCCGGTGAGTAGACGGCGCCTCCCGCGGCGGGGCCCATGACGATGGAGATCTGTGGGATGACCCCGGATGCCGCCGTGTTGCGCCGGAAGATCTCGCCATACTTGCCGAGGGCGACGACGCCCTCTTGGATGCGCGCACCGCCGGAGTCGAGCATGCCGATGATCGGCACGCCCGTCTTGAGGGCCAGATCCATGACCTTGATGATCTTCTCGCCGGCGACCTCGCCCAGCGAGCCGCCGAAGATGGTGAAGTCCTGCGCATACACCGCGACCTGGCGACCGTGGATCGTGCCGGTGCCGGTCACGACCGCGTCACCGTACGGCCTGGACTTCTCCATGCCGAAGGCGTGGGTGCGGTGCCGCACGAACTCGTCGAGCTCGACGAAGGATCCGTGGTCGAGCAGCTGCTCGATGCGCTCGCGGGCGGTCTTCTTGCCCTTCGCATGCTGCTTTCGGATCGCGGCGTCTCCGCTCGCGGTCACCGCTTCGTGGTAGCGGACCTTGAGGTCGGCGAGTTTCCCCGCTGTTGTGTACAGGTCAGGCTCGGCAGTGTCGTCAGAAGTCACGCGTTCACCTTACCGACGAACGAAGCGCCGGGAGGTTGTCGAATCCCGACAGCATCCGGGCATCGCCGTGCACCGAAACCGTACCCTTGGGGGATGCATCTTCCCCGCAGCTCGGCCCTCGCACGCCTCGCCGTGCTCGACGAGACGCCGTCGACCAACGATGCGCTGCTCGCGCTCCCCGATTCCGCTCGCGAATTCACGGTCGTTGCGACGGCGAACCAGACCGCCGGTCGCGGCCGGCTCGGGCGCGAGTGGATTGCGCCGCCCGGCCAGACGCTCGCCGCCTCCGTGCTGCTGCGCCCGCGGCTTCCCGCGGGGGAATCACTCGAACTCAGCCACTGGGGCTGGATCCCGCTCATCGCGGGCCTCGCGCTGACAAGATCTATCGCCGCGCTGCTGCCGACGGACGGCACCGGCCTCAAGTGGCCCAACGACGTGCTCGTGCACGGGCGCAAGGTCTCCGGGATCCTCGCGGAGCTGCTGCCCAGCGGCGACGGCCTCGTTCTCGGCGCCGGCATCAACCTTGCGATCCCCGCGGAGGGCCTCCCGACGCCCACCTCCACATCGCTGGGACTCGAGGGGGCGACGCTGTCCGGTGATGAACTCGCCGACGCGGTCCTCGCTGGCTGGCTGGCGCGGTTCCGGCCGCTGTACCAGGAGTTCCTCCACCTGGGCGGTGATGCGGACGGCAGCGGCATCCGCGAGCAGGTCTCCGAGGCGTGCAGCACGCTCGGGCAGCGCGTGCGGGGGCACCTGCCGGGCGGCGACGTGCTCTCCGGCGCGGCGATCGACATCGACCGCTCCGGGCGGCTCTGCGTCAAAAGGGAGACGGATGGCCGAGTTCAGGCTGTCGCCGCCGGCGACGTGACACATCTGCGGTATGAATGAAGCATGTCATCGGAGCCCGGCCAGCCAGGCCCTGAACCAGAGCGTGTAGTCGCGAGCCTGAGGCCGCACGGGCGCGCGATGTTTTGGCCCTCGCTCGTGCTGATCGGCGGGGTCGGGTCGATCGCCTACTTCTACGGGCGCTTCGACGGGGAGTGGCAGAACCTCGCCGTGCTCGCCGGCGGCGCCGCGGTGATCGTGCTGCTGTGGATGCTTCCGCTGCTGTTCTGGCTTGCGAAGCGGTACATCATCACGACCAGGCGCATCGTGCTGCGCTATGGGCTGTTCGTGCGCACCAGACAGGAGCTCTTGCACAGCCGCGGCTACGACGTCTCCGTGCGCAAAAACGCCATGCAGAGTCTGTTCCGCAGCGGCAATGTGATTATCAACACGGGACTCGAGAACCCGGTGGTCATGAGGGATGCGCCCAGTGCCGACCTTGTGCAGAGTGCCCTGCACGACCTCATGGAGAAGAGCCTCAACCCGATTGCCGCGCGGCGTCAGGCCGAGCAGTCCGGTGCGTCGGACGAGACGACGGTGTGGGGCGTGCGGTGAGTATTGCCCGATTATGCTGGGTCTTCCGCCGAAGCGATTGAGAATGTCCATGAAAATTTCCGTTATCGGTTGCGGCTACCTCGGTGCCGTCCACGCCGCCTGCATGGCCGACCTCGGGCATGAGGTCGTTGGCGTCGACGTCGATGCAGCAAAGGTCGCCCTGCTTTCCGCGGGCACGCCGCCCTTCTTCGAGCCAGGGCTCCCGGAGCTGCTGAGGTCGGCCATCGCCTCAGGCCGGCTGTCCTTCACAACGGACATCTCGGCCGTGCGCGAGGCCACGGTGCACTTCATCGCCGTCGGTACCCCGCAGCTCGCCCAGACCGCTGCTCTCGACCTCCGCTATGTCGACGCGGCGGTTGAGGGCCTGCTGCCCCACCTGCGCGACGGCGACCTCGTCGTGGGCAAGTCCACGGTGCCGGTGGGCACCGCCGCACGCCTCGCCGAGCTCGTGCGCTCGGCCGGAAGCGGGGCCACACTCGCCTGGAACCCCGAGTTCCTGCGGGAGGGATTCGCCGTGAAGGACACCCTCGCGCCCGATCGACTCGTCTACGGTCTTGCCCCCGGCGACAGCGTTGGAGAGAGGCTCCTTGACTCCGTCTACGCCTCCGCGCTCGCTCTCGGCACCCCCAAGGTCGTCGCAGACTTCGCCACGGCGGAACTCGTCAAGGTTGCGGCCAACGCGTTCCTCGCACCCAAGATCTCATTCATCAACGCGATGGCGGAGGTGGCGGAGGCGACCGGCGCCGACGTGACCCAGCTCGCGGATGCGATCGGCTACGACGCGCGCATCGGCCGCAAGTTTCTCAACGCCGGACTCGGGTTCGGCGGCGGGTGCCTGCCGAAAGACATCCGCGGATTCATGGCGCGCGCGGAGGAGCTTGGCGTCGATCAAGCGCTCAGCTTCCTGCGCGAGGTCGACAGCATCAACCTGCGCCGGCGCGGGCGGATGGTCGATCTGGTCACGGAGGTCGTAGGTGGCGACGTCGCCGGCAAGCGGATCGCCGTGCTCGGGCTCGCATTCAAGCCGGACTCAGACGACGTGCGGGATTCTCCCGCCATCGACGTCGCGGTGCGGCTCGCCGCGCTGGGAGCCGACGTCGTGGCGACCGATCCCGAAGCCCTCGAGACCTCACGCCGCCGCTTCCCCGACCTCAACTACGTCGCATCCGTCGACGACGCGGTGCGGGGAGCGGACGCTGTGGCGCTGCTGACCGAGTGGAAAACCTACCGCGCGCTCGACCCGACGCTGGTGGGTTCAGCGGTTGCGACCCGCGCCATCGTAGACGGGCGCAACTGCCTCGATCCCGTCCAGTGGCGCGCGGCGGGTGGCTGTACCGAGCCCTCGGCGCCCCTGA